>DASZQN010000060.1:0-72873 GCA_035549635.1 Opitutaceae bacterium | reverse complement strand
TGATGATTCCAAACGGGCGTCCGCCAGGGACGCCCCTACATTTTTGTGCTCGGCCGCGACCGGGCGGCGAGGGCGAGCCAGAGGATCGCCGCGACGAGCAGGGCCCCGGGAAGGATGAGGACGGCGTGGCCGAGCCCGGAGGATATCGCGAGCTTTCCGACGATCCAGGGCGACCAGAGATCGCCGAACAGGTGAATCATGAAGATCGACATCGCCATGGCGCTGGCGCGGAGGTGCACGGGCACCGTCTCGAGGATGAGCGTGTTGGTGGGGCCGGTGGAGAGGAACGTGAAGAACATGCACGCGCCGAGCATGGTCATGCAGAGCGACCGGTCCGGCGTGTGAAACGCGGCAAAGGCGAGCGGGACGGAGATGAGCACGGACAATCCCATCGTGAGCGCGTAGCCGGACGGATGCCGGCGCTGCCAGGCGGTGGCGGCAAACCCGCCGATGAGGGTTCCGATCAGGCCGGAGCCGGCGAGCGTCGCGCCGAAAAAGAAGCCGGCGGAATCGGTCGGCACGCCATGCACCTCGGTGAGATAAGAGGGGGCCCAGTGGGCAAAGCCGCCTTGGGCGAACGTGTAGGCGGTGTAGCCGAGCACGACCAGCAGGTAGGAGGGCAGCGTGAAAAGCTTCAGCACGCCGGCCAGGCCGGGCTGGGCGGCAGGGGCTGCGCCCGCCTCGTTGCCGCCGCGCGCGGGTTCCGCGAAAGGCAGCAGGACCAGCGCGAGGCCGAGTCCGGGGACGCCGGCCCAGAGGAACGCGTCGCGCCACGTCCAGTGCGCCGCAATCCAGCCGCCGAGGATGTTGCCGAGCGCGGCGCCGACCGGGATCGCCACGTAGAAGATGGTCAGCGCGTTGTTGCGGCGGTTCGCGGGATAGACATCCGAGATCAGGCCCGGGCTGATCGTCGCGTAGCTCGCCTCGCCCACGCCCACGAGCGCGCGCCACCCGAGCATCTCCCCGTAGCTGTGCGCGAAACCGGTCATCACCGTGCCGATGCTCCAGATGAAGATTCCCGCGGCGATCAGCCATTTGCGCTGGCAGCGGTCGCCGAGGTAACCGAAGAACGGCGAGGTCACGAAATAACCGGCGAGGAAAACGGTCGCGAGCATCCCTCCCTGTTCGCTGTCGAGGCCGAGATCGGCGCGCACGCGCGTCAGCACCGCGGGCAGCACGAACCGGTCGAGGTAGTTGAACAGGTTCAGCCCCGTCAGGATGAACAGCATCCCGCGCGGGGAGAGTTCGCGCCGGCTCATCGGGACGGAGGGCGGGGTTGGCTCTCCGGGCGCCGCCGGCTATTTGGCGGCGAGGGCCTTGGCGATCGCCTGGCCCAGCTCCTCGTCGTGGAGATTCCGGCCGATGATCCGGCCGTCCTTGTCGAGGAGGTAGGAGGTCGGCGTCTGGTTCACGCCGTATTTCACGGCGAGCTTGTTTTCCCAGTATCCGCCGTCGAAGAACTGCGGCCAGGGCATCGCGTTTTCCTTGGTGAACTTCGCGAGCTTCTGCCCGTCGCCCTCGCGGTCGAGGCTGACGCCGACGATTTCAAATCCCTTGGAATGGTATTCGCCGTAGGTCCGGATCAGCCCGGGGAGCGCGTCGATGCACGGCGGACACCAGGTCGCCCAGAAATCGACCAGCACCACCTTGCCCTTGTAGCTGGCGATCGAGAGCGGATGCCCCTCGGTGTCCTTCTCGCTGAAGTCAGGGAACGCCGTCCCCGGGGTGAGGCCCGCCTGGATGCGGTCCTGCGCGGCCTGCTTCTCGAGGCCGGCGATCATGCCGTCCGCCTCCCGCCCGAGCGGAGTGTCGGGGAAGTCCGCCTTGAGCTGGCGGATGAGGACCAGCGCCTTGTCCGCGTCGCGGAAGACCGTCAGGTAGCAGCTGGCCTTGAGCGCGAGGATCTGGCTGACCTCCTCGGTCTTCTCGCCACGGTGGGCGGCGAGCAGGGTGTCGAAGGCCTTCAGCTCGTCCGCGAGGTCGGCCTCGGTGTCCTTTCCGGCTGACAGCTTGGCGTTGATCTTCTCGACGATCGCGGCGAGCTGCCCGGTGACCGCGCCGGTTTCGGCGGCGGCCACGGGACGCAGGCAGGCGAGGACGAGCAGGGCGAGGCCGGCGAGGAGACGGAAGGATTTTTTCATCGGAAGGTCGCGCTCAATGTGGCGGCTGTGCGCGCGGGCGCAAGGACGAGTCAGCGCAAAGGTTCGGCGGAACCCCAATGGTTGGCGGCGGCGAAAACACACCCCGCCCTGTCGGGCACCCCTCTCTAGAGGGGAGCTTGGGCGGATCGGAGCTCCCCTCTGGAAAGAGGGGTGGCGCGAAGCGACGGGGTGTGTCGGCTCGGCCCGCGGTGGCCTCCGTTTTGCGGCAGCGATCCCCGCCCACCTCATCGCAGCGACAAAAAAGGCCGCGATCGAAATCGCGGCCTTGAGGAAAAAAGAGCGGGAAATCCCGGTCAGGTCTTCTTCAGCTGGTGCGCCGGGACGCCGGATTCCTTCGCGTCGACCGGGATCCGCATGCCGTAGAAGCTGCGGTAGACGAAGACGAGGCCGACGGCGAAGATGAGGCCGCCCAGCGTGTGCTTGAGGCTGTCGGGCATCTTCACGGCGATCTCGACGGCGAGGAGGCCGAAGAGCGTCGTGAACTTGATGACCGGGTTGAGCGAGACGGACGACGTGTCCTTGAACGGGTCGCCCACGGTGTCGCCGACGACGGTCGCGGCGTGCAGCGGGGTGTTCTTCATCTTCAGCTCGACCTCGACGATCTTCTTGGCGTTGTCCCAGGCGCCGCCGGCGTTCGCCATGAAGATGGCCTGGAAGAGGCCGAAGAACGCCATGCCGACGAGGTAGCCGATGAAGAAGAACGGGTCGAAGAACGCGAGCGAGAGCGAGAAGCAGAAGATGACGATGAAGATGTTGATCATGCCCTTCTGCGCGTACTGCGTGCAGATCTTCACGACCTCCTTCGACGCCTCGGTGGCCGCGGTGGCGGCGTCGAGCTTCATGTTGTCCTTGATGTATACCACCGCGCGGTAGGCGCCGGTGACGACGGCCTGCGTCGAGGCGCCGGTGAACCAGTAGATGACGGCGCCGCCCATGAGCAGGCCCATGAGGGCCTCGGGGTGGACAAGCGAGAGTTTCTCGAGGACGTTGAACGCCGGGTCGATGGCGGTGAAGTGCGCCTTCAGCATCATGATGATGCCGAAGACCATCGTCGTCGCGCCGACGACCGCGGTGCCGATGAGCACGGGCTTGGCGGTGGCCTTGAAGGTGTTGCCCGCGCCGTCGCCCTTCTCCAGCTGGTGCTTGGCGCCCTCGAAGTCGGGCTTGAAGCCGAAGTCCTTCTCGATCTCGGCCGCGATGCCCTTCTTCCCCTCGATCTGCGAGAGCTCGTAGACGGACTGGGCGTTGTCGGTGACCGGCCCGAAGGAGTCGACCGCGATCGTGACCGGCCCCATGCCGAGGAAGCCGAACGCCACGAGGCCGAACGCGAAGATCGGCGCGGCGAACGCGAACTCGGCGGGCATCATCCCCTGGATGGCGGGGTGACCGGAGAAATGGTACGCGCCGAACATCAGCATCAGAATGACCAGCCCCGTCCAGAAGGCGGAAAAGTTGCCCGCCACGAGGCCGGACAGGATGTTCAGCGAAGCGCCGCCCTGCTTGGAGGACGTGACGACCTCGGCGACGTGGCGGCTCTCGGTCGAGGTGAAGATCTTGGTGAACTCGGGGATCAGCGCCCCGGCGATGGTGCCGAGCGAGATGATCGTCGAGAGCACCCACCAGAGGTCGGCGTGATCCGGCAGCTTGGCGAGCAGCAGGTAGCTGGCGGCGTAGGTGACGAGGATGGAGACGATCGAGGTGATCCACACCAGATTCGTCAGCGGGTGCTCGAGGTTGAAGTCCTTCGCGCTGCCCCAGATCGAGCGGGCGACCGCGTCGTTGATCCAGTAGCTCAGCAGCGAGGTGAGGACCATCAGGATGCGCATGGCGAAGAGCCAGATGATCAGCGTCGCGCCGAGCGCTGGGTTGGCGGCGAGCGAGAGCGCGAGGAAGGCGATGAGCGCGACGCCGGTGACGCCGTAGGTCTCGAAGCCGTCGGCGGTCGGCCCGACGGAGTCGCCGGCGTTGTCGCCGGTGCAGTCGGCGATCACGCCGGGGTTGCGCGGATCGTCCTCGGGCAGGTTGAAGACGATCTTCATCAGGTCGGCGCCGATGTCGGCGATCTTGGTGAAGATGCCGCCGCAGATGCGGAGCGCGGAGGCGCCGAGGGACTCGCCGATGGCGAAGCCGATGAAGCAGGGGCCGGCGAGCTCGCTGGGGAGAAACGCCAGGATGCAGATCATGAAGAACAGCTCGATGGCGACGAGCAGGAGGCCGACGCTCATGCCGGACTTCAGCGGGATCAGGAGCGTGGCGAGCGGGTTGCCCTTGAGCGCGGAGAAGGCGGCGCGGCTGTTGGCGACCGTGTTGATGCGGATGCCGAACCAGGCGACGCCGTAGCTGCCGAGGATGCCGAGGATGGAGGCGAGCAGGATGACCACGACGTGGCCGGCGGAATTGCCCGAGAGCACGCCGAAGTAGTAGATCATGCTCGCGGCGATCAGCACCCAGAGCGCGGCGAGGAACTTGCCCTGCTGGAAGAGGTAGGTCTTGCAGGTTTCCCAGATGATCTGGGAGACGTTGCCCATCGAGGAGTGCACCGGCAGGTTGCGGGTCTGGATGTACTGCATCCAGCCGTAGATCACCCCGAGCGCGCAGACCGCGAGGCCGATCATCAGCACCGCGGTGCCGCTGAGCGAACCGTTGAAGAAGCTGACCTGCGTGAGGTCGGGGATCTTGATGTCCGACTCGCTCGCATGGAGGGCCGGGGGGGCGAACGCCGCCAATGCAGCGGCGCCAAACTGCCAGGATTTGGGGAGGGTCATAGGGGAGAGGGGCGGGGTTGGAACGAGCGTGTTTGTGGGCTGAGACGACGGGCGGCGAGCAGTTTTTTGCCGTTTCCGGCGGGTAAAGGGAGGCTAATTTCGGAGCCCGGCAGTCTTATCCCGGGCTTATGCCGAGCGGGCTCCGCGGGAAGACGCTCGGTGGCCGGGAAAGGTTTGCGGGGTGCTGGAAAGACCGGAAAACGGGTCGCGGGTTTCCCGGCCGGGGACGGGTCGGATGAACGGATCTCGCACAGAGGCACAGAGCCGCAGAGAACAGCAAGGATCGAGTCCTTCCCTGCGTCTCAGTGCCTCTGTGCGAAACCATTCCGAAATCAGCGCTGCAGCGGGAGGCCCACCCTGCATTGCGCTCGCATTCCCCCTGGCACCTGCCCCTTGTCCCCTGGAACTTCCGGCCCCCGCCGGATTCCCGCTTGCCCCCCCGGCGGCGGTCGCAGAGGAGTGACGCCATGTTTTCCCTCAAAGACAAACTTACCCTGGTCACTGGCGCCGGCTCCGGCATCGGCGCGGCGATCGCTGAAACCTACGCCCAGGCCGGCGCAACGGTCATCGCCACCGACCGCGACGAAAAAGGCGGCGCGGCGACCGTCGCGCGCATCGCCGCGGCCGGCGGCAAGGCGCGGTTCCTGCCGCTGGACATCACGAACGAGGCCCAGATCGCCTCCGTGGCCGCGGCGGTCGGCGGGCCGCTCGACGTGCTGGTGAACAACGCCGGCATCGGTTGCGTCGGCACGATCCTGCAGACGGCGCCGGCCGACCTCGACCGGCTGATCAACGTCAACATCCGCGGCACGTTCCTCGTCACGAAGACCTTTCTCCCGGCCATGCTCGCGCGCGGCCGCGGCAGCGTGGTGAACCTCGGCTCGATCGCGGGCGTCGTCGGCCTGCGCGACCGCTTCGCCTACACCACGGTGAAGTTCGCCGTGGTCGGCATGACCAAGGCCCTCGCCCTCGACCACTCGAAGACCGGCGTGCGCTTCAACGCCATCTGCCCCTGCCGCGTGGAAACCCCCTGGGTCGCGCAGCGGCTGGCGGAATATCCCGACCCCGTGGCCGCGCGCCGCGACATGGAAGGCACGCAGCTCGCGGGCCGCATGGCCCAGCCCCAGGAAATCGCCGCCGCCGCCCTCTACCTCGCGAGCGACGAAGCCGCGATGGTCACCGGCTCGGCCTTCATGGTCGACAGCGGCTGGAGCGCGGGGAAGTAGGGCACGGGCTTCGCGCCTGATCTGAAAACCGGATTGGAGCGAGGGGCGAACGAGCGGTGCGAGGGAGCAAGTGGGGCGGGGAACGAAGGCTTGTAAATGGGTAACGGCCAAAAGGCCGACATTGCCCCGCGTCGGTTTTCTCCCATAACCGACCCGTCCTGCGTCTCATCTCCGGGATTGGGGACTGACCGTCTCATGGCTCGTGCTAAATCTGCCCCTAAGTCCGCTCAGTCTTCGGCCACCATTGGCTTCGAAGCGAAGCTTTGGCTCACAGCCGACAAGCTGCGCAACAACATGGACGCGGCGGAATACAAGCACGTCGTCCTCGGCCTCATCTTCCTGAAGTATATCTCCGATACCTTCGAGGAGCACCGCGCCAAACTCCTGGCCGGCAAGGGCGATTACAAGGATGCCGACCCCGAGGATCCCGACGAATACAAGGCCGAGAATGTTTTTTGGGTGCCGCCCGCCGCGCGCTGGGCTTACCTGCAAAGCAGCGCCAAGCAACCGGCCATCGGCAAGATCGTGGACGACGCCATGGTCGCCATCGAGCGCGACAACCCGCGTCTCAAAGGCGTTCTTCCCAAGGACTATGCCCGTCCCGGCCTCGACAAGCAGCGGCTTGGCGAGCTGATCGATGTCATTGCCACCATCGAACTCACCGCCGCGAGCGAAGGGGAAAAAACCCACCGTTCCGTCGATCTGCTTGGCCGCGTTTACGAGTATTTCCTCACCCGCTTCGCCAGCGCCGAGGGCAAGAACGGTGGCCAGTTCTACACGCCGTCCTGCGTCGTGCGCTGCCTCGTCGAGATGCTCGCCCCCTACAAGGGCCGCATCTACGACCCCGCCTGCGGCTCCGGCGGCATGTTCGTGCAGTCGGAAAAATTCGTCGAATCCCACGGCGGCAGGCTCGGCGACATCAGCATCTACGGCCAGGAGAGCAACGCCACGACCCGCCGCCTCGCCGTGATGAACCTCGCCCTGCGCGGCATCGAGGCCGACTTCGGCCCCGAGCACGCCGACACCTTCCGCCGCGACCTCCATCCCGACCTCCGCGCCGACTACGTCCTCGCCAACCCGCCCTTCAACGACTCCGACTGGTTCCGCAAGGACGACGACGTGCGCTGGCAGTTCGGCGTGCCGCCCAAGGGCAACGCCAACTTCGCCTGGGTGCAGCACTTCATCCTCTTCATTGTCGGCAGTCTCATCAAAGGTCTATTCGATGAGGTGCGCGCGGGAACGGGACACATCAAACAAATCTTCGTGCTCACGCACAACGTCTACTTCCACAAGGAAATCACTTATAACCCAAAGCGGAAGGATGTCGCGATGAACGAGGAAACGTTTTGGATCGTTCGCAAGCCTGGGCTGGTCTCAAGACTCGCCAAGCAACCGACCAATCCGATCAAGACGTCTTACGAGTTGCTCTGGGCCGAGGTTCGCGAACCCGAGCGCTCTAATCTCGCCATCCAAAACACGCTGCGGCGCATCCTCGAAAACTACTTCAAGATTCTTGGGGGCATCGAATTTGACGATCTCTGCGCGATGTTCGACGGAAAGGAGAAGCTCATCTGTAAATCGCTTTGCTCGTGGGTGCATGACGGGTCGCATTACGCACACGACGACCTCTACGTCTCAATTGATGATTCGATGGTGGACTCATACCTCAAAGTCTTTAGGGCCATTTTCGACAAGTCGGGCAACAGCGCGCACTACAAGATGATGATGGCGGACGCCTTCGTGGAGGGGCCTGCCGCTGTCACGGCTCCCGCCGCAGTTCCGGTAGCCACTCCATCTCCTACCACATAATTATGCCCGAATCGAAAGAATCTCCATGCCCGAACTTTACTGCGTCCGTGCCGAATTCGGCACCTACACCGAGCACTTCCTCAAGGGCGGTTACGCGGCCATCGGCTGGATCGGCGCCACCGATCTCGGCGGGGTGAAGTCGAAGGATGACCTTTATCCCATCTACAAGCAGGCGCATCCGGGCGACACCTCCAACATCGTGATCGGGCAGCAGGTCGGCCAGATCGCCCGCTTCCTGTTCGACATCCAGCCGGGCGACTACGTGGTCACGCCCGCGGCCGACACCAAGTGGCTGCATTTCGGCGTCATGGAGCCCGATCCCAGCTACTACTACGACTCCGGCAAGGACGGCTGCCCGTTCAACCACCGGCGCCGGGTGAAATGGTCGCCGGAGAGGATCGATCGCACGGTATTTTCGGTGCCGCTGCAGAACACGCTCCGTTCCTCGCTCACGGTCTTCGCCGTCTCGCAGCGCGACGAGTTTTTCGCCGCCATCGGGAAGAGGGAGTTCGTCTCCCGGGAATCCATCAAGCCGGTCACGGACTCCTACGAGGTCGTGTTGAACCAGGTGCTGGAGCTCGACCCGAAGGAGTTTGAAATCCTCATCAAGCACCTGCTCGAGGCCCTCGGGTTTGAGGGTGCCGAACATACGGGCAAGACGGGCGATGGTGGAGTGGACGCGACCGGCACGCTCGACGTGGACAACTTTGCCAAGATCAAAGTCTACGTGCAGGCCAAGCGCTACAAACTCGGGCAGAAGATCGCGCCGAACACCGTGAAACAGCTCCGGCAGGCGATTCCGTTTGGCGGCCAGGGAGCGTTCATCACCACCGCCGACTACCAGCCCGCCGCCCGCGAGGTGGCGGATGAAGCGGGGTTCCCGCGCATTGGCCTGATCAACGGCCGCCAATTGGTAGACCTGCTCATCAAGCACTGGTCCGACATCCCGCAGGAATTCAAGGACAAGCTCGGGCTCAAGCCGGGCCTGGTGAAAGCATGATTTTATGAGCACCTGGCTATACCAACTGAATCCGCAGGATTGGTCCCCGGAGACATTCCGGTTTGAAATCTGGAAGGGCCAGCGCTGGCACTGGGGCTACGGCACCAAACGCGGGGGAGCCGACGCCCCCAAGACCGGCGACACCGTCGTGTTTTTCTACGCCAAAACCGGTGGCGATGACCCGGGCATCTATGGCTGGGCGGTGCTGGACCGGTGCGAGCCGGAAGAGCACCGTCTCTACTTCGTGCCCGCAGCCCCGACCAATTGCCTGAAAATGACGCCATGGTGGGACAAGGAGGCGGAACGCCTCACCGATCGCATCCGTGGGTCCGTGAAGCAAGGCACGCTCTGGCATGTGGGCACTCCCGACACCATGGCTCTGCGAGCCGGGGTTCGCCGCTGGCTATCGGGCGCGGGCTAAATCGAGGCCGCGGAGAGAGGGACAAAGACTATGCCCTACGCCCCACCACGAGCCCTCGAACTTCTGCGCCTCGGAACTCAGAACCCGACGGCTACGTTTCGCGATGGACAAGAGGCGGCGATCCAGCACGTGGTCGACGGACTGGGGCGAATGTTGGTCGTGCAACGGACCGGCTGGGGCAAGAGTTCGGTCTATTTCATTGCCACGAAGCTGCTGCGCGAAGAGGGGCTGGGGCCGGCCATCCTGATTTCCCCGTTGCTGGCGCTCATGCGGAATCAAATCGCGGCGGCGGAGCGGATGGGTGTCCGCGCAGTCACGATCAATTCGGAAAACCGCTCGGCCTGGGAGGAGGTCGAGGGACGCCTGGCGCGGGACGAAGTGGATATCCTGCTGATCTCTCCCGAGCGGCTCGCCAACGGGCATTTCCGCACGCAGGTGCTGGGGGCCATCGCGGGCCGCATTTCCCTGCTGGTGGTCGACGAGGCGCACTGCATCTCGGATTGGGGTCATGACTTTCGACCCCA
Source organism: Opitutaceae bacterium (assembly GCA_035549635.1). Taxonomy (GTDB): domain Bacteria; phylum Verrucomicrobiota; class Verrucomicrobiia; order Opitutales; family Opitutaceae; genus CAIUWA01. The sequence goes on along the minus strand of DASZQN010000060.1, from coordinate 62,966 downwards.
CTACCGTTTCATCGAGCGCATCGTGCGGACGTTGCCGGCGAATGTCCGGGTGCTCGCGACCACCGCGACGGCCAACGATCGCGTGCTGGCCGATCTGGAGAATGTGCTGGGGCCGAATCTCGCGGTCTCGCGCGGTGAATTGGGGCGCCCTTCGCTGCTGCTCCAAACGATGCGCCTGCCGAGCCAGGCCGCGCGCATGGCCTGGCTGGCCACTCACATCCCAAGGCTGAAGGGCAGCGGAATCGTTTACACCCTCACCGTGCGCGATGCCGTGCAGCTCGCGGGCTGGTTGCAATCCCGGGGAATCGCGGCGGAGGCGTATAGCGGGGAAACGGGGGAACGTCGCGTCGAGTTGGAAAACGCGTTGCTGGCCAATCGGGTAAAAGTGCTGGTCGCGACCACGGCGCTCGGCATGGGCTTCGACAAGCCCGACCTCGCCTTCGTCATTCACTACCAGACTCCGGGCTCCGTCGTGGGCTATTACCAGCAAGTCGGGCGTGCGGGCCGGGCACTGACCGCCGCTCACGGCGTGCTGCTGAGCGGCGTGGAGGAGACCAACATCAACGACTACTTCATCGAGAGCGCTTTTCCTTCGCGGGCGGAGGTGACGAGTGTGCTCGGAGCGCTGCAAGGTGCGGCGGGCGGGCTGTCGCTCAACGACCTCACCGCCCGCATCAACGTAAGCCGCGGTCGAATCGAGAAGGCGCTGCAGCTGCTGTCGCTCGAGTCGCCGGCTCCGGTGGTGAAGGAAGGACCCAAGTGGGTGCTCACCACCGTCAACCTCACGGAAGCGTTTTGGACCCGGGCGGAACGACTGACGACGTTGCGGCGGGCCGAGCAACGGCAAATGCAGAGTTACGTGGCTCTCACCGAAGGGCACATGGAGTATCTCATTCGCGCGCTGGACGGAGCGCCGGTGGCTCACGCGCCACCGGCCATTGCGCCGCTGCCGGCAGAATTTGACCCGCAGCTGGAGCAAGAGGCGATGGCCTTTCTCCGTCGGACGAGCCTGCCGCTGGAGCCGCGCAAGCAATGGCCCACGGGTGGACTGTCGAGTCTCAACGTAAAAGGAAACACGGCAATTGATCCGGCGAAAAACATGCAGGCGGGTCGGATCCTCTGTGTCTGGGGCGATGCGGGCTGGGGTTCCCTGGTGCGAGAAGGGAAATCGCGGGATGGCCGCTTTGCCGACCGACTGGTCGAAGCGTGTGCCGCAATGGTCCGCTCGTGGGCACCGCAGCCCGCGCCCACTTGGGTGACGTGCATCCCGTCGCGGCGCCACCCGGACCTGGTGCCGGATTTTGCCCGGCGGCTGGCGGCGGCTTTGGATCTTCCATTTCTACTCGTGCTGGAAAAGGCCGACGATCGTCCGGCGCAAAAGGGGATGGCGAACAGCAGCCAGCAAGCGCGAAACGTTGACGGATCGTTGCGGATTCAGGGGAGCGTGCCGACCGGCCCGGTGCTCCTCGTGGATGACATGGTGGATTCAAAGTGGACTCTGACGTTGGCCGCTTATCTTCTCACTTCAAACGGGAGCGGTCCGGTGTATCCTCTGGCACTCGCTTCCACCGCGAACGCTGACGAATGATTGAGTCCCTGACAGCCAACACGCAGGTGATCCTGCTTCTGACCGCTCCGCTGATCGCGGGGCGGGGCGATGTATCACCGGAGCTCCTCAGCCTCGGCGACTACAACCGCCTCGCCAGAATGCTCCGCGATGAAAAGAAGCAACCGGCAGACCTGATCGGACCGGACGCGAAGGCACTCATCGACGCTTGCGCGCAGGTTTTCGGTCGGCCACGGATCGAGGCACTCTTGGGACGGGGCTTCCTCATGAGTCAGGCGGTCGAGCGGTGGAATGCGCGAGCAATTTGGGTTTTCAGTCGAGCGGACGCTAAATATCCGAAACGACTAAAGAACCGGCTCAAAGAGGAGGCTCCTCCGATTCTTTATGGCTGTGGAGACGTAACTCTCTTGGACAGAGGTGGACTTGCGGTCGTTGGTTCAAGACACGTCGACGAGGATCTCCTGCGCTACACCGAAAAAGTGGGGAGGTGCGCAGCAGAGGCCCGGCGCCCGATTGTCTCCGGTGCGGCAAAAGGTATCGATCAGGCGGCCATGCATGGCGCTCTCGAAGCGGGTGGAGTCGTTGCCGGGGTGATGGCGGATAGTTTGGAGCGGGCAGCACTGGCCCGCGACTATCGCGAGGCCCTGATGGATGGAAAACTGGTGTTGACTTGTCCTTACGATCCCGCCGCCGGCTTCAACGTCGGGCACGCCATGCAGCGGAACAAACTGATTTATGCGCTGGCAGATGCGGCCCTGGTGGTGAACTCGGATTTTGAAAAGGGTGGAACGTGGACAGGGGCCGTGGAGCAACTGGATCGGCTGCATTTCGTGCCGCTGTTTGTGCGGAATGGAGCCAGCATGCCGAAAGGAAACGCGGCCCTGCTGCGCCGTGGCGCTCAGCCGTGGCCCAATCCGCGAAGCGGCGGTGAGCTCAATGCGGCGATGGCCGCGGCCGCGGGCTTCGGGTCGACGGAACCGAAGCAGGATTCGCTGCCTTTGATATTACGGGAGGACGCTTCGGGTGACGGTGTGGCTTCCGTCGACTCGGCAGCGAATCAGAAGGACAAACCTGCCATGCCGCCCAAAACGGAAATGGAATCGGCGGCCGGCGAGGAGCTTTTGACAGCCGTCAGGGCGATTTTACAGCGTGCGTGCGTTGACGCGAAAACCGAGGAGGAGTTGGCAGGGCTGTTGGCCGTCATCAAGCCACAGGCTAAAGCATGGGTAGCACGTCTCGCTGAGGAAGGGGTCCTGGAAAAGGTGAAGAACTCCAAGCCCTCCCGTTACCGGACGAGCACCGCATCGGGTCGACTGCTTTGACCGATTCATGAGCCTCAACGAGTCGACCGTCGAAGCTGCCGCCCTCGAATGGTTCGGAGAGCTTGGCTATGCGGTCGGACACGGGCCGGAACTGGCGCCGGGTGAGCCGAAGGCGGAGCGGGAGTCGTTTGGCGAGGTGGTGCTCGTTGGCCGGCTGCGGGAAGCCATCGCCCGCCTGAATCCCAGGATTCCGGCGGAAGCCCGGGAGGATGCGCTGCGCAAGGTGCTGCGGGTGGCGACGCCGTCCCTAGTCGGAACCAACCGGCAGTTTCACGTGATGCTGCGCGATGGCGTCGATGTGGAATACCAGCGCGGTGGCGGCGAAGGAATCGCCGGCGACCGGGTGCGGCTGGCGGATTTCCACGACCCGGATGCGAACGACTGGTTCGCGGTCAACCAGCTCACGGTCATCGAGGGGCCGGTCAACCGCCGTCCGGATATCGTGGTTTTCGTGAACGGCCTGCCGGTCGGTGTCCTGGAGTTGAAGAACGCCGCCGAGGAGGACGCCACGACCTTCGACGCGTTCAAGGACCTGCAGGTCTACAAGGAGCAGATTCCGGCGCTGTTTCACTACAACGCGGTCACCGTTGCCTCCGACGGCACCGATGCGCGCATCGGCACGATCAGCGCCGACTGGGAGCGGATGATGCCTTGGCGCACCATCGATGGGGAGGCGCTGGCCCCCGCGGCCTTGCCACAGCTGGAGGTGTTGCTGCGGGGGGCATTTGACCGGCGGCGTTTCCTCGCCCTGTTGCGCTACTTTATCGTGTTCGAGGAAGACCCGGACACCGGCACGCTCATCAAGAAGGTCGCGGGCTATCACCAGTTCCACGCCGTCAACACGGCGCTGAGCGAAGCCATCCGCGCGGCGGTGGACCTGCGCCATCACACCGGCGATTCGCTGGGCTACTTTGCCCGACCGCAGGCGGAGGGGGTTGTCGGCGACAAGCGCGTGGGTGTCGTCTGGCACACGCAGGGCTCGGGCAAGTCGCTCACGATGGTTTTCTACGCCGGTCGACTCGTGCTGGAGCCGGCGATGGAAAACCCGACGCTGGTCGTCCTCACCGACCGCAACGACCTCGACGGCCAGCTCTACGACACCTTTGTCCGCTGCCATGAGCTCCTGCGGCAAAAGCCGCAGCAGGCGGAGAACCGCGATCACCTCAAGAAACTGCTGTCCGTGGTGTCGGGTGGCGTGGTGTTCACGACGATCCAGAAATTCTTCCCGGAGGAAAAGGGCGGCAAGCACCCGCTGCTGTCGGACCGTCGCAACATCGTCGTGATCGCCGACGAGGCGCACCGCAGCCAATACGACTTCATCGACGGCTTCGCGAAGCACATGCGGGACGCGCTGCCGAATGCGTCGTTCATCGGCTTCACCGGCACACCGATCGAAAAGGCCGATGCCAACACGCGCGCCGTCTTCGGCGATTACATCTCGATCTACGACATCCAGCGCGCGGTGGAGGACAAGGCGACGGTCCCGATCTATTACGAAAGCCGCCTGGCCAAGCTGGAGCTGAAGTCGTCCGAAAAACCAAGGATCGATCCCGATTTCGAGGAGGCGACTGAGGGCGACGAGGCGTCGCACAAGGAAAGGCTCAAGACGAAGTGGGCGGCGCTGGAAGCCATCGTCGGCGCCGACAAGCGAATTGGCCTGATCGCCGCCGACCTCGTCAGGCATTGGGAGGCGCGGCTGGAGGTGATGGACGGCAAGGCGATGATCGTCTGCATGAGCCGGCGCATCTGCTTCGAGCTTTACGAAGCGCTCCGGAAGCTGCGTCCGGCGTGGCATAGCAGCGATGACGACAAGGGCGTCTTGAAAATTGTGATGACGGGCGACAAGGCCGATCCGCTCCCGTGGCAGCCCCACATCCGCAGCAAGGCGCGTCGCGAGGCTTTGGCGAAGCGGTTCAAGAACCCGCAGGATCCGTTCAAAGTCGTCATCGTGCGCGACATGTGGCTGACGGGCTTCGACGCGCCGTGCCTGCACACGATGTACGTCGACAAGCCGATGAAAAGCCACGGTCTGATGCAGGCCATCGCGCGGGTGAACCGCGTGTTCCGGGACAAGCCCGGAGGCCTCGTTGTCGATTATCTCGGACTCGCGCATGAACTGAAGCTGGCGCTCGCCACTTACACCGAGAGCGGCGGCCACGGCGAAACCGCGATCGACCAGGGCGAGGCGGTCATCGCGATGCTCACCCGCTACTCGATCTGCAAAACGTTCTTCCACGGCTTCGATTGGTCGAAGTGGACCACCGGCACGCCGGCGCAGAAGCTCTCTCTCCTGCCCGCCGGCCAGGAGCACATCCTCGCGGGAGCAGCCAGGGATCCGAAGCCGGTCGAGTATCGTCAGCGGTTTCTCCAAGCCGTCACGGAGCTCTCCAAAAGCTTCGCGCTCGCCGTGCCGCACGACAAGGCACTGGAGATTCGCGACGATGTCGGCTTTTTCCAGGCGGTGCGCGCGGCCATGAACAAGGGCGGGGACGAAAAGAAGAAGACTGACGAGGAGCGCGATCACGCCATCCGCCAGATCATCTCTCGCGCCGTCGCCTCCGATCAGGTCGTGGACATCTTCGCCGCCGCCGGCCTGAAGAAGCCGGACATCTCGATCCTCTCGGAGCAGTTCCTCGCGGAGGTGCGCGGGATGCCGCAGAAGAACCTAGCGGTGGAACTCCTTCGCAAGCTCCTCAGCGGCGAAATCAAACTCCGCTCACGAAAGTTCCTCATCCAGTCGAAATCGTTCGCCGAGATGCTGGAGCAGGCGATCCGCAAATATCAGAACCGCGCCATCGAAGCCGCAGCGGTCATCGAGGAGCTGATCAAGATCGCGAAGGATATGCGCGAGGCCGACCACCGCGGCGAGGAGCTCGGTCTCACGGATGAGGAGCGCGCATTTTACGATGCGCTCGCCAACAATGCCAGTGCGGTGCAGGCGATGGGCAGCAAGGAGCTCCGCGTCATTGCCGCGGAACTTGTCACGCAAGTCCGCAACAGCGTGACCGTCGATTGGACCGTCCGCGAGAGCGCCCGGGCCAAAATCAAGGTGATGGTGAAGCGCATCCTGAAAAGGCACGGTTATCCGCCAGACTTGCAAGACGAGGCCGTGAGAACCGTCCTTGCGCAGGCGGAGCTCCTCTGCGCCGACTGGGCGGCGTGAGCCTATGCAAATGGGGTCGTGCCCGGAGATCGGAGCTTAAACCGATCAACTTCCCGACCTTCGCGGCTTCGAGTAATCCTTCCGGCGGGGTGGAATGGATTTTTGAAAGGTGGGACCGGCCGGGGTCGTTTCAAGGGATGCATCCGATGTCCCAGCCCAGCGCGCTTCCGGTCGAAGAGATCCAGCGTCGCATCCATCACGTCCGTGGCCACCGCGTGATGCTCGATGCCGATCTCGCGCGATTTTATGGCGTGAGCAGCAGGCGACTCCTCGAACAGGTGCGACGCAACGATCAGCGCTTCCCTGGCAACTTCTGCTTCCAGCTTAACCGTCCAGAGGTTGCAAACTTGAGGTCGCAATTTGCGGCCTCAAGTTTGGGGCATGGCGGGCGGCGCTATGCTCCCTGGGCTTTTACCGAGCACGGAGCCCTGATGGCGGCCAACGTGCTGAATTCCCCGGCCGCAGCGCGCATGAGCGTGTCGATCATCCGCGCCTTTGTCCTGCTGCGTGAACTGTTATCCAATCATCGCGAATTGGCGGCCAAATTCACGGAGCTGGAGCGCAAACTGGAAGGCCACGACGTTGCGATCGCCAATCTGTTCGAGGCGATTCGGCAACTGCTCCGCCCACCGGTCCCGAACATGACCGCAAGATCGGCTTCCATCGCGGCAGCGGCTGAGCGTCGGATCAGTACACGTCGCGCGCGTAGCGTTTGGCTGTGCGCAGGGCCTCCACGTAGGCGGCGGCTTGCTCAGGGGTCTTGTGTCCGGCGCGTTCGATGACGTGGTGCAGCGCGGCGTCGACGTCCCTGGCCATCCGGCTGGCGTCGCCGCAGACGTAGAAGTGCGCGCCCGCCTCGAGCCAGGCGTAGAGCTCGGCGGCGTTCTCGGCCATCCGCTGCTGCACGTAGATCTTTTCCGCCTGGTCGCGGGAGAACGCGGTGTCGAGTCGGGTCAGCACCCCCTCGCGCTGGAGGCCCTGCAGTTCGTCGCGGTAGAGGAAATCGCTCGCGGCGCGCTGGTCGCCGAAGAAGAGCCAGTTCCGGCCCTTCGCGCCGGCGGCGCGGCGCTCCTGCAGGAAGGCGCGGAAGGGGGCGATCCCGGTGCCCGGGCCGACCATCACCATCGGCGCGTCAGCGCGGGCGGGCGGGCGGAACGACGGGTTGCGGTGCACAAAGACGCCGACGGAGGAGTCGCCCGGCACAACGCGGTCCGCGAGAAAGGTGGAGCAGACCCCTTTTCGCGGTCGGCCATCCTTTTCATAATGCACCCCTCCGACCGTCAGGTGCACCTGGCCGGGATGGGCGCGCGGAGACGACGCGATGGAGTAGAGCCGGGGCTGGAGCCGGCGCAGCAGGCGGACGAACTCGGCGGGCGCCGGCCTTTCCGCCGAGGCGGCCAGCGCGTCGATGACATGATGCGCCGGCGAACGAAGGGGATCCGACGTTGCGCCCACCGCCGTTCCCGCGGTGACGAGAGCGAGCCGGGCCAGCAGAGCCCTGCCGGGCGGTCCCAGATCGTAGAACTCGGTGAGGGCCCGCCGCAGCGTGACCGTGCTGCCATCGGGAGCGGGGACCGCCTCCTCGCCGTCGCGTCCGAGCGTCGCCAGGACGTCGGCGACCAGCGCGGGGCAATTTTGAGGCACCACGCCGAGCGCATCGCCCGCCTCGTAGACCAGTCCCGATCCCTCGAGCGAAAACTCCACGTGCCGCACCTGCTTGCCGGAACCGGGTCCGCTCAGCACGCGCGAGGCGAGCAGCGGGGCGGGGAAGGGGCGGGAGCGGCCGTGGCCGGCGGCGGCCTCAGTGGGCTGCGGGGCTTCGGCGGGCAGCGCTTCGACGGCCGGAGGAAGGCGGGAGCGGGAGGAGAGCGCGGCGAGCGCCGCGTCGAGCCAGGCAGCGAACGGCGCCTCGTAATCCAAGTCGCAATCCGCGCGCGGGCTGACGCGTTCCGCGCCGAGTTTTTCCAGGCGGGTGTCGAAGTCCCGCGCGCACTGGCAGAATTGCGTGTAGTTGGTGTCGCCCAGCCCGCAGACGCTGAACCGGACGCCGGCCAGCGTGGGCGCATCCGCGGCCGCAAGGGCGGCATGGAAGGCCTTCGCGTTGTCGGGCGGCTCGCCCTCCCCGAAGGTGGAAGTGATCAGCAGGACATTGCGCTCCTGGGCGAGCCGCGCGGGAGTGTAGCCGGCCAGGTCCAGGGTGGTCGCGGCAAACCCGCGCCGGCCGGCGGCCTTGGCGGCCTGCCGGGCGAGCCGCTCGGCGGTGCCGGTCTGCGAGCCGAACAGGACGGTGAGCGGCACCAGCGGCGGCGCGCCCGCGGGCGGCGACGCGGTCGTGGCGGGGGCCCGCGCACAGAGGCCGGCGAGATAGCCGTTGAGCCAGGCGCGCTGTTCGGCGGTGAAGGGCGCGGACTCGGGAATGATGGGAACGAGCGGCGGCATCGGGCGGAGAATCAGGAGGAGAACATTTCCTGGAGCTGCCCGACGGTGTGGCGCCGCGCCCAGGTGACGAACGACTCGCCGCCCGCCCTTTTCTCCTCGTAGCCATCGAGGATCCGCTCGACGAGCGCGGGGACCTCGACGGCGCGCACCCCCTTGAAAATCTCGCGGGCCATGCCCTGTTCGTCGCCCATGCCGCCGCCCAGCACGACGTGGTAGGCCTCGCTGCCGTCGGCGTGCTTCGCGCCGACGAACCCAAGGTCGCCGCAGTAGTGCTGCGCGCAGGAGTGCGGACAACCGGTGAAGTGGATGTTGACCGGCTGCCCGGGAAGGGCCCGCCGCCGGCTCAGGGTTTTGGCCAGAACGAGGGCGTGACCCTTGGTATCGCAGGAGGAATACCGGCAGCCGAAGCTCCCGGTGCAGGCGACGATCCCGCCGGCGGCCCCCGCGGCTTCGGTGACGAGGCCGACGCGGTGCGCATTGCGCTGGACCGTGCCCACGAAGGCATCGGGGACGTGGGGAAGGATGACGCTCTGCCAGACCGTCAGGCGCAATTCGCCCCGGCCGTAGTTGGCCGCGAGATCCGCCAGGCGGCGCAACTGGCGGACGGTCAGGCGCCCGCCCGGCACGCCGAGACCGACGGAGGCGAAGCCGCGTTCGCGCTGCCGAGTGGCGCCGATCCAGCCCTGCTTGAGATGGGGCCGGCGCGGCTCGCACGCCGCCAGCGGCAGGCGGCGGAGGGGAAAGGCCAGCTTTTCGGCCGTGGCGGCGACGAACTTTTCGACGCCCCACTTCGCGAGCAGGTACTTGAGTCGGGCCTTCTTCCGGTCGGTCCGGTCGCCGTGCTCGTTGAAAACGCGCACCATCGCGGCGGCGATGGCCACGACCTCGCCGGGCTTCGCGAGCAGCCCGGCGTCGCGGGCGAGATCGCCATGGCCGCTGATCCCGCCGAGCTGGATCCGGAAATAAATCCCCGGCGGCGGCGCCTCCGGGATCGCGCCACCCGCCGCCGCGAGGGACTTTTCGGTCACGACACAGGCCTGGAACGCGAGGTCGTTCGTGTCGGCGGCGGCGGAAAGGGAGCCGCCGTTGTCGAAGGCGATGTTGAACTTGCGCGGCAGGCCGTAGAGATCGCGCTGGTTCAGGATGTAATAATGCAGCCCGCGGGCATAGGGCCGCACGTCGATGAGCTCGTCGGGATCGAATCCGCTGTTGGGCGACGCGGTGATGTTGCGCACATTGTCGGCGCCCGCTCCGCGGGAGGTCAGGCCAAGGTCCTGGAGGCGCATCAGCACGTGCACGATGTCGCGGGGGCGAAACTCCCGGAGCTGGAGGTTCGCGCGGGTGGTGATGTGCGCGTAGCCGCCACCGCGGTCCGCCGCGAGATCGGCCAGCCCCCGCAGCTGGGCGGCGGTGATTTCCCCGGCCGGCAGCCGGAGGCGGAGCATGAAGCTGTCCTGGGCCGGCGCGACATGGAAGAGCCCGTGGAATTTGAAGCGGAACGTGTCGGCCTCGTCGGGGAACGTGTCGGCCTCGGCATGGGCGACGAGCCGGTCCCAGATGTCGAGGGGGTTCAGATCGTATTTCCACCGTTCGGGCTTGCACAGCTCGCCGAGCGGCGTGCCGAACACGGTCTCCCCCGCCGGCGCCTGCGCGAGGTTGGCTCCGCCGGACGGCGCGGGCTCGGCGGCGATGAGGCCCGACGCCGTGTGGCCGACGAAGGGGGGCTGCCCGCCGAGCGCGGCGAGGAAGCCCTGGAGATATTCCTTCTGCTCCGGGGTGAAACCGGCGTCCGGGACGGCGAGGGTCGTCATGACCGCGGAAGAAAGTTCAGGCGCGGGCCGGCTCGGCCACCGGCGCCAGGGGCGCGGCCTTGGGCGCGGCTTCCGGGGCCGACGGGTAGGTCCAGTAAAGGAAGAGGCCGGTGAAGAGCAGGCCGCCGACAAGATTGCCGAGCGTGACCGGGAGCTGGTTCCAGAGCCACCAGTCGGTGACCGTGACCTTGGCGCCCATCATCATGCCGGTCGGGATGACGAACATGTTCACGACCGAGTGCTCGAATCCCTGGGCGAAGAAGGTGAGCACCGGCAGCCACATCGCCGCGATCTTGCCGACCGTGGACTGCGAGGTCATCGCCATGACCACCCCGAGGCAGACCATCCAGTTGCAGAGGACCGCCTTCACGAAAACGGTGACGAGGCCGGCGGTGCCGTGGGCGGCATAGGCGTTGGTCTTGGCCTCGGCCAGCGCGACGATCCGGGCCGCGACGCCGGCGGGGGCGTCGGTGCCCATGCCGGTGAGCGCGATGTAGAGCAGGCCGCCGTAGACGACGCTGCCGAGCAGATTGCCGAGGAAAACCCAGCCCAGGCTCGAGACGATGCGTCCAGGAGAGCGCAGCCCCGCGAAGCCCGCGAGGGGCACGAGGGCGAAGCTGCCGGTGACGAGATCGAGCCCGAGCAGCACGATCATCACGAAGCCAACCGGGAAGACGAGCGCCCCGACGAGCGGGACGTTCGTCTGCAGCGTGGCCGTGAGCGCGAGGCTGGTGGCGAATCCCAGCAGGGCACCGGAGAGGAAGCCCCGGAGCAGCAGATCCCTGGCGGAAAGGCCGGCCTTGGCGTGGCCCGTGGCGATCATGTTTTTAACGACGTCGAGCGGTTTGATGTAGTCCATGGTGGTGTGGCGTTTTGCGGAGGAGAAAGCCGGGCGCATACCAGCGGTGGCGGGCGGCGCCCGATCGGGCGTTCAAAGATTTAATTGGAATGATGAAGTGCGTTCATGCGCGCGGCCGGAGGCGCCGCCTCAGAAGTCGAACTCGGTCTGCAGCCAGAGTTTGTCCGTGTCGAAAAAGGGCGGCTTGCCGTCGTAGTGCGCGGCCTTGACGAGGCCGGTCCAGGCCCGGCCGAATTTGTGCGAGAGCTGGGCGTCCCATTCGCGGCCATAATCGAGGTCGCCGACGTCGGAGCGAAATTCGTGGTAGACGATTTTCAGCGGGAAGCCGCGGGAGAACCCGATCGAGGCGTAGGCATCGCGCAGGCCGCGGGCCGGCGTGGCGAGAAAGAGATCGGCCCACCCGTCGAAGGCGTGGAGCGTGGCGAGCGGCGTCGCGAAGCCCTTGAGGCCGCGATCGCTGCCCAGCACCTCGTAGCCGAGCCCGAAGTCGAAGGGCGCGACCGAGCCGCCGAGTTCGGCGTCGTAATAGTCGGCGGTGTAGCGGACCGGGTTGTTGGCGGCGTCCTGCTGGCGGGCGTACTCCGCCCGGTACGTGAGCTTGAAATCGTGGCCGAGGCGCGTGCCGCCCGCGAAACTCGCCCCATAGGTCGCGGAGGAGTTGGCGGCGGAGTTGGCGAAGTCGAGCAGGTAGGCGTAGCCGGTGAGCTTGCCCGCGGCCCAGCCGCTGTAGGCGACGTTGATCAGGTGCGATCGCGATTTGAAGTCGGGCTGGCCCGGCTTGTCGCCGAAGACCCGGCTGACGTGCCAGACGTAGCCGTAGAGCAGGCTGAAATCCTTCGCTGGCCGGCTGGTGAGCGTGGCCGCGTCGAAGGTCTGCATGTTCTGGCGCCAGCCCGAGTCCCCCACGAAGCGGGCGTTGTCGAGCACCAGGCGCTGGCGTCCGCCGCGCAGCGTCGAGTCCCAGCCGCTGTAGGCGAGCCAGGCCTGATTGATGTCGGTCGCGGGCGGATCGGCCACCACGGTGCGTCCGGCGCCGCCGGGGTTTGTGCCGGAGGCGTTGTAATTGTCGGGACTGCCCAGCACCGAGATGTTCTCGGCCTCGAGCATCGCCTGCCACCCGCTGGCGGGCGCGGTGGTGAAGCCGAGCCGGGTGCGCAGGGTGAAGGCGTCGGACTCGCGGAGATTGGACTGGTCGGCGTATTCCCACCGGAGGCGGGCGTTCAGCGTGAGCTTGCCGCCGGCGAGGGCGGCGGGCGGCGCGGGCTGATCGACGGATTGGGCGCGAAGCGGGAGCGAACAGGCGAGCGCGGCGAACGCGGCGCAGCCGAAACGGGCGAGGGGAGGGAGGTGGAGGTGTGGCATGGCGGAAAATGGGCAAGGGAAACCCCGGCCGGCGGCGCAGGCGCGCGCCGGAGAGGAACGAGGGAGCGGGAACCCCGGTTACCGGACTAGTTCGCGGACGGGACGCGAGTCGGCGGGTTCATGGACAGGGAGCCGGCGGATGGCGGCGTGGAACAGGTCCTCGCGGAAAAGGCGGTGGGGCAGCCCGGAGTCCGGCCGCGAAAGCAGCCCTGCCGCGATGAGATCGCGCTGCAGCGCGGCGGCTTTCGCCGCGGCCGGGACATTGGCGTTCCCGCGGTGGAAGATGTGGAAATCCGGAACGTGCTCCACGCGGCCCAGTCCGCAGTCGAAGCGGCCGAGCAATGCGGGCAGAATGACCCGCGGCGGGAGGTTCAAATACGGCGCGCCGGAGAGGATCTCGGCAAGAGTCGGCCGATTCCTGGGTTCGTCGCACCAGGCACAGGCCTCGACCAGCGCCGCGACGAGGGCGGCGTGCTCGTCCGGGCGCTTTTCCGCGAGCCGGCGCGTCACCATCAGCACCTTCTCGACGTGGCCCGGCCGCAGCGCGGCGCTCCAGGCGACGCACCAGCCGGCGCCCTTCTGGACCGCGAGTGAATTCCAAGGCTCGCCGACGCAGTAGCCGTCGACGGTCCCGGCGGCGAGGTTGCGGAACATCTGGGCGGGCGGCACGGTGACCACGCGCACGTCGCGATCGGGATGCAGGCCCGCGGACGCGATCCACTGGCGCAGCAGAAGATGGTGCGAGGAGAGAGGGGAGACGACGCCGAAGGTGAGCTGCTGTTCCCGATGGCGCGCACGGATCAGGGCCTGGAGCGAGGCGGCGTCGTTCACGTCGGCGGGGCGCAGGGCGTGCGCAAGCGTGAGTGCATTGCCATGGAGATTCAGCACCAGCGCGGTGAGGACCTCGCAGGGCATGCCGCCGATCCCGAGCTGCGTGCCCCAGAGCATCGGGGCGAGCGCGTGGGCGGCGTCCAGTTCGCCGTACACGATCTTCTCCCGGATCGTGGCCCAGCCGACCTCGCGGGTGAGTTCCACCCGCACGGCGTGGCGCGCAAAGATTCCAAGCTCCCGGGCGGCTATCAGCGGGGCGGCGTCGGTGAGCGGAATGAAGCCGACGCGCAGCGAGGGCGGTCTCGCCGGCCCGGATCGCGCCGCCGGCGGCGGGGGAGGAGTGGGAAGCGTGAAGGACGGCATGCGGCAGGTGCGGCTGAATCAGCCGCCGCCATGCCAGCTGCGATCGCTGGCGCAATTACTGCTCTTCAAACCATTCATCCATCCGATGAACCGAGCTCATCCGTGAAATCCATCCTCGATAGCCGCCAGTTGCTCACTTTCACCGCGCTGGCCCGCCGCGGCAGCTTCACGTTGGCGGCCAAGGACCTGTTCCTCACGCAGTCCGCGGTGAGCCATGCGATCAAGTCGCTGGAGCAGGACGTCGGCTCGCGCCTGGTGGACCGCACGGGGAAACGCGTGCTCCTGACGCAGGCGGGCGAGCAGCTGCTCCGGCACGCGGAACGGATCATCCGGGAAATGGAGCTGGCGCGCACCGGACTCGACACGCTTTCGAAATGGGGCCACGGACGCCTCCGCGTGGGCGCGAGCACCACGGCCTGCCAGTACATCCTGCCGACCGTGCTCCGGGAGTTCAAACAGAGCTTCCCGAAATGCGTGATCAAGATCGAGCCGGGGGACCACGTGCACCAGCTCGAGCTGCTGCGCGGCAACCACATCGACCTGGCGATCATGCTCGAGCCGGCGGGGCAGCCGGACCTGAATTTCGTTCCGCTGTTCCAGGACGAGCTCGGCTTCGTGGTGGCGCCGCTGCATCCCTGGGCGCGCCTCAGCCGCGTGCCGCGCGAGGCGATCGGCGAGGAGACTCTCGTGCTCTATAACAAGGCGAGCTACACCTTCCGGCTCGTGAGCGAATATTTCCGGGAGGAGAAGGTGCTCCTCAGCAACTTCATCGAGCTGGGCAGCATGGAGGCGATCAAGGAGCTCGTGAAGATCGGGCTCGGTGCCGGGGTGCTGGCGCCATGGATCGTGCGGGTGGAACTGGAGAACGGGTCGCTCGTGTCCCTCCCGCTGGGCGCGCGCAAGCTCCGCCGCAGATGGGGCGTGGCGCACCTCAAGGGCCGCCGGCTCGCGCTCGGCGAGGAGACCTTCGTCGGGCTCTGCGAAAACGTCACGGAGACCCTGATGCCGCGGCCGGCCGTGGCGTCGGCATGAGCGAATGCCCGGGGCGGGGCTCGAACCCGCATGACCTTGCGGTCAGGGGATTTTAAGTCCCCAGCGTCTACCATTCCGCCACCCGGGCGCAGCAACGCCGCCGATTTTCAGGCGGCGTCCCGCGAGCGTCAAACTCTCCCGTCGGACCCGCGCGCGGGACGGAATTGAACCTTGCTTGGCGCCCGGATCGTGCGGCACGTTTCACGCCTTGTGAAAATCGGTTTTCTCGGCGGGAGCTTCGACCCCGTGCACTTCGGCCATCTCATGGCGGCGCAGGACGCCTATGAGCAGTACCAGCTCGACCGGCTCATCTTCGTGCCGGCCGCCCAGGCGCCGCTCAAGCCCAACGACGTGATGTCGACCCCGGAGGACCGGCTGGCGATGCTCAGCGCGGCCATCGAGTGGGACCGGCGGTTCGAGATCTCGGACTACGAGCTGAACCGCGGCGGCGTGAGCTACACGATCGATTCCGCCCGCTATTTCCGGGCGCTGTATTCCCAGGACCAGCTTTACTGGATCATCGGCGGCGACCAGCTGCCGCAGCTGCACCTCTGGAAGGACCTCCCTGAGCTTGGCCGCCTGATGGATTTCATCTTCCTGGAACGGCCGGGTTATCCGATCAAGGCGATGCCTGCGAGTCCCGGGCTGCGGCTGCATCGCTGCGACGGCCACCTGCTGGCCATCAGCTCGACCGAGCTGCGGGAGCGGGTGAAGCGCAATCTCTCCTTGGATTATTTCGTGCCGCACAAGGCGATTGTCTATATCCGCGAGAAGAACCTATATCGCTGAAATGAAAGACTCCTCCGTCGCACTGGTGAAATTGTGCTGCGCCGTGCTCGCCGACAAGAAGGCCGGGGACCTCCGCGTGCTCGACATCAGCGAGCAGTCGTCGATCACCGACTATCTGGTGATCGCGACGGCGACGTCCGAACCGCACCTGCGGGCGCTGCGGGTGGAGCTGGAAAAGGGGCTCGACGCCGCGCAGACCCACATCGTCGGCATCGAGACGGCGCAGGAGAGCGGCTGGACGGTCGTGGATACCTTCGACGTGATGGTGCACCTCTTCACCCCGGAAAACCGGGCAAAGTACCGCTTGGAAAGCCTTTGGAAGGACGCGGTGGAGGTTTCGGTCGACGAGTTGCTGGCGGCGCCCAAGCCCAAACGGGCCAAAAAGCCCGCGAAGCGCGCCGTGCCGGCCGGCCGAAAGAAGCGCCGCCCTGCGAAAAAGTAGCGAAAATCGGGAGAAAAGTTTTGCAGGAAAATTTTCTCTCGGTGAAAAATCCTGCAGGCCCACCCCGGAACTCTACGAAATCCACTCGCTTCAAAGGATTCACGCTGGTCGAGATCATGGTCGTCGTGGTCACCATCGGCCTCCTGGCGGCGATGGCGATCCCCGCGTTCCAGAAAGTGCGCGTGGCATCCCAGGACAAGGCGGTGTTGAACAACATGCGGCTGCTGGCCGCGGCCGCAGACCAATATTTTACCGAGAAGGGCACGAGCAAGGTGCGGTTTTCGTCCCTGGTCGGATCTTCCGCCTATATCAAGTCCTTCAGTGACGTGGCAGGTGAGAGCTATCCGGACAATTACACGGCGGCCTCTCCTATCATCGTGTCGGGCATCGCCGGCTTGCGCACCCTGACTTACGCAAACTGAGCGGATTTGGAGCCAGCTGACGTCGATCGTTAATCTCCTTATGATTAGTTTGTTATGAATTGTTGGAACAGGCCTTTGTTGCGGCCTGAAGGGTGGTTGACGGTTTTTTGAAACCGCTGGCGTACGATAGCCGGATAAATGGCTTGCAAGCGCCACGAATTTGCAACTCACTGGTTGGTCGCCCGCATTGGGCGATGCATATAATAATAAAACAACCATCAGTCATAACATGAAGACCAACAAATCCACCAAGGGCTTTACCCTTGTCGAAATCATGATCGTCGTCGTCATCATCGGCCTGCTCGCGGCGATGGCGATTCCCGCGTTCCAGAAGGTGCGTTCGAGCTCCCAGGACAAAGCGGTGCTGAACAACATGCGCCAGCTGGGTGCGGCGGCCGACCAGTACTTCCTGGAGAACGGCACGTCGGTGGCCACGCTGACCGCCCTGGTCGGTTCCTCGAACTACGTGAAGGCGCTGAACACGGTGGCCAACGAGAGCTACCCGACCGACTTCACGCAGGGTAACCCGATCATCGTGACGAACATCGCCGGCGCGCGCACGCTCACGTACATGCAGTAAGTTTGTTGTTTCCAATCTCTCGAACCGCCCGTTGAAAGACGGGCGGTTTTTTTATGCTTCGAAAAGTCATCCTGTTCAGCCTGATCGCGGCGCTCGCCATCGTGCTGGGCTTCGTGAGCTTTCATTGGGCGCCCGGGGAGGCGGTCGCGCTCGTGAAGCGGTACGGCTATTGGCAGATCCTGCTGGTGACGACGTTGTTCGCCCACTGCCTCGTCCGCAGCCTCCGCGCGGATGTCGCGGTGGCGGCGAGGGGATGGCGGGTCTGGGTCGGACCCGCGGCACTCGTGCTGGGCGCGGCGGCGTTCCTTCACGTGCACGAACGGCACGAGTTCAAGATCGTGATGGACGAGGTGGTGTTGCAGGACACCGCGATGCGCATGCACTTCGAGCGGGAGGCGGCGGCGATGGTGCGCGGCTACGATCTCGCGGGCAATTTCACCGCGCTGAACGTCTATGTGGACAAGCGGCCGCTGTTCTTTCCCTTCCTCCTGTCGCTGGTCCATGACCTGACCGGTTACCGCGTGGGCAACGCCTTCGGGCTGAACGCCGGACTGTCCGTGATTTTTGTCGGGCTGGCTTTCCTCGTTGGGCGCCGTCTCGGGGGGATGCCCGCGGCCGTGACCGCGGTCCTGCTCGTGGCCTCGGTGCCTTTGATTCACCAGAACGTGGCCAGCAGCGGCTTCGAACTGCTCAACCTGGTGATGATCCTCGCCACGCTCTGGCTGGGCATGCGCTACGTCGAGCGTCCCGACACGGACCGGCTCGGCGCCTTCGTGCTGGCCGGCATCCTGCTCGCGCAGACGCGCTACGAGTCGGTGCTCTTCATCCTGCCGGTCGGAATCGTGATCCTCTACGTCTGGTGGCGCGCCCGCGCGATCGACCTGGCGTGGCCCATCATGGTGGCGCCGCTGCTGCTGGTGATCGTTCCCCTGCACTTCAACGTCTTCAAGCTGGCCGCCGCGTCGTGGCAGCTGAACGACGTCCCCGGCGCCGACACGCCGTTCAGCCCGCGGTTCTTCTACGACAATGTGGGCCACGCGATGAACTTTTTCCTCTGCACCGACGGCACCCAGCCCAACTCGATGCTGGTCTCGCTTCTCGGCGTGGTGGGAGTGGGGTTCTTCGTGCTCACCTTCTACCGCGAGCATCGCGCCATCTTCCGGTCCCGGCCGGCGGAGGCGGTCTTCTGCATCTTCCTGCTCGCGCTGCTGGTCCACACCGTCCTCATGCTGTGCTATTTCTGGGGGACGTTCGACGACCCGATCATCCGGCGCCTCAGCCTGCCGTCCCATCTCCTGCTCATTTTCGCGTTCCTCTTCGTCTTTCCGCGGCTGGTCTCCCACCCGGCGCGCTGGCGCGGGCTCATCCTCGTCAGCGCCTTTTTCGTCCTGGGTTTCACGGTGCCGAGCGTGGCCATGCACCGGTACACGCAGGAGAATTTCGCGGCCCGCACCAATGCCTGGCTGTCGGATTTCCTCGACGGCCTGGGCGACGATTCCGCGCTCGCGATCGACGGCGGCTCGGGCCTGCAGTGGTTCGTTCATCGCAAGTCGAGCATCGCGGTCGACGCCCTGGCGAGCCACCCGGAGAAATACGCCTTCCATTTCCGCAACCGCAGCTTCCGGCATTTCTTCGTCGTGCAGCGCATGGGTTCGGACTTCGAGCACGGCACGAGCTTCGCCTCGATCGACGACGACGTCGGCGACGGGCTGCAGCTGGAGCCCGTCGCGGAACAGACGTTCTCGCCGGTTTACCGGATCCGCATCAGCCGCGTGGTGGCGGTGGACGAGGACAAGCTCAAGGCTTGGGCGGCGCGGCGGGGCAAGGCCGTGCCGCTGACCGCGGAAATGAAATCGGCGGTCAAGAAAAGCGACAGCGACGCCATCGACCGCTGGTTCAAGCTCCTGCCCTGAGCCGCCTCACCGGGCGTCGCGGGCCTGCATGGCCTGGTCCATCGCGGCGGCGAGTTCGCTCATCGAGCCATAGGCCGCCGCGTGCACTTCCGCGGCGTCGAGCCGGTAGACGAAGATGCTGTGACCGATCACGCCGTCGGGTCGCCGCACGCGAAGGTAATTGCAGAGACGCACGAAGCGCAGCTGGTCGAGGTCGTAGCGCCGCTGGGAATAGGTCCGCCATTCCTGCTCGGTCTTCGGCGCGGGGGTGCTGCCGAGCAGGTAACGCAGCGCGAGCATGTTCCGCTCCTTTCCCAGCGTCCAGGGTCCGCGCCAACCGCTGTACACGTTCTGCAGCATGGTCGCCCCGACGCAGTAGAGGCCCGGCTCCAGCTCGTACCAGCGGTACGGGCGGTCAAAATTGTAGACGTAGGCGAGCTCCTGCGCACGGATGCCCTCGTATGCGATGTCCCCGCTGCCGGAGTAGGAAACATACACCTTCTCGCCCGGCTTCGCCTCGCGCTTCAGCCAGGCGGCAAGCCCCGGCAGGTCCTGGCCCCAGTCGAGCGAGCTGTCCACGAGGTGACGCCAGCCGTTCTCCGGTCCGCCCGCGAACGCGTTGAAATAGGCGAGATAGTGCGGGCGGATGCGCGCCGACTCGGCGGCGTTCCACGCGGCCAGGATGGCGACCAGGACGACGACGCCGCTCCGCGCGGCCGGCCGCGCCAGCAGTCCGATGAGGATGAAGAGCACCGGATAGGTCGGCAGGATGTGGCGCAGGCCGATGTTCAGGTGTGCCGTGAGGGAGACGGCCCAGTACAGGGCGAAGAGGACCAGCAGCGGCGTCACGCGATAGAGGTCGCGTCCGACCCGGCGCCAGCTGCGGCGGACCCCGAGCCACGCGGCGGCGGCGGCGACGCCGGCGGCGGTGAAGGCCAGGAGCTGCGGCCAGGGGGTCTTCACCAGGAAGGCGTAGGGAAAAAACTGCGGCCAGCCCGTGATCGAGTATTCGCCGTTGAGGAAGGCACCGCGCTCGGCCGAGGCGTAAAGCACGTAGGCGAAGCCCTGGAGGAACGGCTCGGGGAAAAGATGACCGCCGCGGGTGACCGCAAAGAAATAGTGCCAGAGGCCTTTCGCCGGCATGATGAGGGCCCACGGAGCGAAGAACTCGTTCTGTGCCGGCATGTGCGGGCCGACGGCCGAGAACCGGAAATCGAAGCACGCCCAGATCATGAGCCACGCGGCCGCGCCGTGGACCAGCGCCGAGAGGAGGAACACGCGGACCTTGCCGGCGCGCGAGGTGATGAGGCGGGGGTCGCCGAGCGCCACGGTCAGCGGCTCCTCGGAGCACAACCGCACGGCGCACATCGCGACGGCGGCCGGCACGAGCAACCCGAAGGAAAACTTGGCGACCGCCGTGACGGCCACGATCGCGACGCTCAGTCCGCCGGTCTTCCAGTCCAGCCGGCGCGTCTGCCGCCAGTAGGCCCCGCACGCGGCGAGCAGGCACAGCGTCATGATCACGTCGGAGGTCGCCAGCGGCGCATTGGCGAGGAAATTGGGGCAGAACGCGTAGAAGCCGAGCGAGACCAGTCCGCCCGCATCGCTCCAGAGCCGCCGCGACCACGCGAAGATCAGCAGGCCCAGCGCGACGCCGAGCAGCGCCATGACCGCGCGCGACCAAAGCAGGAGATAATCGGTGTCATTCCCGCTCTCATAGAACAGGCGGTGGCCGAGGATCCACACGTTCGAGTTGCCCCACGATTTGGCGTCCGCGGTGGACAGGCGTGCCCCGCCCAGCACCCAGGGAAGTCCGGCGATGCGCTGCGGCAGGTTGCCGTTCTCCGGCTGGAGCCGGTAGTCGTTGAACGTCCAGTAGGAGAAACCGCCGGTGACATGCGCGAGTTCGTCGGTGGTCGCGTTGATCTCCCGGGTCGCCGACACCCCGAGCCACCAATGCAGCGCGAGCATGAGGGCGACGAGCGCAGTCACCATCGCGGACGGCAGTTTGCGCTCGGTGGACGGCGGGACGTTCACGAATAAAAGTGGACAGACTATCGCCCGGAAAAGACCCTGTCCTCAAGGACGAATCGCCGCATGAACGCCGAAGAATACGCCAACCTCGACGCCGTCGAGCGCACCCATTGGTACTACGCGGGCAAGCGCGAGATGGTCCGCGGATGGATCGAGCGCTGCGGATCGCCGGGAGCGGGGCAGGTGCTGCTCGACTGCGGCGCGGGCACCGGCCGCTTCGCCCTGGAAATGCAGCCGCGCTTCCGGGTGTTCGTGCTCGACGACCACGAGGAGGCGCTGCGGATCCTGCGCACGCGGTTCCAGGCCGACCAGATCCTCAGCCTGGCCGGCGACCGCGTGCCGCTGCCCGACGGCTCGCTCGACTGCGTGACGGCGCTCGACGTCCTCGAGCACGTGCCGGACGACGCGGCCGTCGTGCGCGGCTTCCACCGCCTGCTCCGGCCGGGCGGGATCGCGGTCATCACGGTGCCGGCGAGCATGGCGCTGTGGAGCGATTGGGACGAGGCGCTGCACCACTACCGCCGCTACCACCGGGCGCAGCTGCGCGCGCTGTTTCCCACGGATCAGTGGGAGGTGCTGCACGTCAACTACACGAACGTCGTGGTCTATCCGGCGGTGTGGCTGGTGCGAAAGTGGCGCCGTCTCACCGCGCGGCGCGGAGTCGCCTCGACTTCGGGCGGCGCGCGCACGGAGGACAAGGTACCGCCGGCCTGGCTGAATGGAATCCTGCAGTCGGTCTTTGTCGGCCTCGCGAAGGTGCGCGTGCCTTTTCCGTTCGGCGTGAGTCTGCTGCTGGTCGCGCGCCGCCGGTGAGGCCGGGCCGGCCGCTCAATTGAGCACGCGGGCCTCGGCCACGACGGCGCCGTCGGCATCCCGCAGCACGACGAGCCCCCGGCCCGCGGGAACCTGCGCCGCGGATCCCGGACAGCGGAGGGTCAGCCTGGCCGGACCGGAAAACACGAGCGGAAAACGGGCGGGCCCCCCTGTTCCCGCCGGCTCGTCGTCGAGCGTGACGGGCTGCAGGGAGCCCAGGGCTTCAGGCCCAAAGACCGCGACCGGCAGCCGGGGCGCATCGAAGTCGCAGAGTTCGATCCGGACGATCGGCCGCGCCGGCGCGGCCAGCGTCACCGCGAGTTCCCGATCCGGACCGCCGGCGGGGGAAAGGCGCGCGGTCGAGAGCGGCGCGATGCGCCGGCCGCGGCGCAGCCAGAGCTCGTAGCCGTCGATCGCGAAGCTCCTTTCGTAGTTGGCCATCAGCCAGTCGTGCAGCGGGCCCGCGGGGAAGAAGCCGGTCTTCGCGAGATAATCGAGGACGTCGCGCTCCACGAGGAGCGCCGAACGCGGGTCGGCCGCGAGGCGGTCGACGATCTCGCGCTGCCGGACGGGCGGCAGCAGGGAAAACCAGTGCGTGGCGTTGGTGAGCGTCGGGGTGGGAAGGCCGGTCCAGAGGTTGGCGCTGTAGAGTCCGGGAAAGCTGAACAAAAGGTCCGCGTGCGCCAGCAGGTTCTCCCGCATGATCCGCACGGCGTAGACAATGTCGTTCCCGGGCCGGATATTCTCCGCGCCCGGCACGCGGAGGGGCTGGTCGTTCGTGTAGTGGGAATGGCCGATCCGGATGAGCTGATACGGCATGACGACGGTCACGGCGGCGATCGCGAGGGATCCGCCCAGCACCGCCGTGCGGGTCCACGCGCCGCACCACTGCCGCCACACCGGCGCGGCCTCCTCGAGACCCAGGGCCAGGAGCGGCACCCACAGGAACGTGCCCCAGTTGATCTGCGTGCCGGCGACCGGGTAGGCGTGGAGGAACTGGAAGACCAGCACCAGCGCCAGCCAGGTGCGCACGGCGGCGCCGCGCCCGTCGTCGCGCAGCGGCAGCGCAAACAGCCAGGCCAGCGTCACTCCGTAGCACATGCCCCACGCCGCAAGGCTCGTGGGAATGATCTGCAGGGGGGCGCACAGGAACACGGCCCCGGCCGCCAGCCGGGCCGCGGCGACGAAGTGGCGGAAGGAAACGGGCAGCGGACGGTCTGCCCGCAGGCTCGCGGCCGCCACCGCCAGGGACACGAGTGCGAGTGCGCCGGTGCCGGCGCGCCAGTTCATCGCGAAGAAATAAACGCCCGGGTGCTTCATCGGCTCGAGGATCACGCCGTCGAGCAGCCCGCGCGGGCTCGTGCCGCGCGCCAGCGCGGCGGCGGCGATCAGTGCGAGACCGGCGAACAGTGCGCCCGCGAACCACGCCCAGGTGCGCAGGGTCGCCACCGGCTGCGCGGCGCGCCGGCCCGCGAGGATCAGCGCCAGCGCCGCGCCGGTGAACACCAGGGCGAAGAGGCGCACCCAAGGCGCGTCGAACAGCGAATGCATGAGGCCGAAGGGCAGCACGGCGCAGCCGGCGGCCACCAGCCAGGCGAGCGCATGGGCGGCGCGCGGGAGGGCGGTGTTGAGCGCGAGCCACGCGAAGGCCGCGCCGAGGAAGAAGACGCCGACATTGATCTTCGTGAACGCGAGGGCGGCGCCGACCAGGGCCGCGACGGCGGCGAACCGCTCGAACCGCCGCGCGTCCCAGGCCTCCGCCCCGAGCCAGGCGCCCAGCGTCACCAGCAGCGCGAGCAGCCCGCCGGGATGGACCGGCTCGTTGATCATCACCCAGAGATAGGTGAAGACCCCCGCGAGCGTGAACGCCGTCCAGAGCGTCGAGCGCGTCTGCCGCGCGACCACCGTGGCGCACAGGGCCGCGGTCCCGAACCAGTTCACGAGCGTGATCCAGCGGCCCGAGGTGTTGGTGAAAGCGAAGCCGAGCGCCCGGTGCAGCCCGTCGTAGAGGAGGTAGATGAAGGGGCCGTACTGGCTGTAGACCCGGTCGTAAAGACCGCCATGGAGGGAGAAGTTCCGCAGCGACAGGAGCACGTAGCCCTCGTCATCGTAGACCAGGAACGTGCTGAACAGCAGCCAGAATCCCGCGGAGGCCAGGGCGACCGCCAGCCCGGCGAGGGCGGTCCAGGAAAACGCCCGCTTAATCAAGGCCGGTCCTCTTCTTCACGATGAAGTTCGGCCGCTGCTTCACCTCGTCGTAAACGCGGCCGAGATACTCCCCCAGCACGCCGATGCCGATGAGCTGCACGCCGCCGATGAAGAGCAGCAAAGTGACGAGAGTGGTGTAGCCCGTGGGCGCGGTTTCGATGTTCAGGATGCGCCGCGCGGCGTAAAACACCGCGGCGGCGAAACCCATGAAGGCGACGAACAGCCCGAAGCCCGTGAGCACGCGCAGCGGCAGGTAGGAAAAACTGAAGACCCCGTCGGCGGCGTAACGGATCAGCCGCCGGAGGGTCTGCTGCGGCTGGCCCGCCGCGCGTTCCTGGCGGTCGTACGGCACGTCGGCGCGCGGGAAGCCGACCCAGGCGCGCAATCCCGGGAAGAAACGATGGCGCTCCGGCAGGCGGTTGAACGCCTCGAGGGCCGCGCCGCCGAGCAGGCCGAAGGTGCCCGAGTTGGGTTCGACCGGGTAGGCGCTGAGGGCGCTGAAGAGCTTGTGAAACAGATCGAAGGCCAGCCGGCGGAGTCCGGTCTCGCTGCGGCTGCGGCGGACCGCGCGCACCACCTCGGCGCCGTCGCGCCAGGCGGCCACCAGCGCGGGAATCACCTCGGGTGGGTCCTGCAAATCGGCATCCATGGTCACGACGGCGTCGGCGCCGGTGGCGGCCGCGAGCCCGGCGGCGAGCGCGCTTTGGAAACCGAAGTTGCGCGACAGCTCGATGAGCTTGAAGCGCGGATCGCGGGCATGCGCGGCGAGGATCGTCTCCACCGAGCGGTCGCGGCTGCCGTCATTGACCAGGATCGCCGACCACCGGCAGCCGGGGTGGGAGTCGAACATGGCGGTGAGCCGGGACACGAGCTCGGGCAGGACCGCCTCCTCATTGAAAACCGGGGTGACGACGGCGATGGCGGGCAGAGGCTCCGAGGGCATCGCCGCCATGCTAGGGCAGGTGCGAGACCGGTAAACCAAAAAGGTCCGCGAACCGAAGGCGCTAATGCGGCGGCGACCCGGCCGGGAGATCCCAGGAGTACAGCGTCCAGTTTCCAAATGCCTTCGGCTGGGCCGAGGCGGGCACGAGTTCACGCGCGATTCCCCAATCGGCCTCGCCGCGAAGGAAGGCCACCGCGTGGAAACGAGGCGGGAGGTGGGCGGCCAGGGCGGGACCGGATACCGGGATCCCGGCGAGACGGCGGATGAAAAGGCCGTCCTCCGCGTGGTCGAACCGATGGTCAGCGAAGAAAGTCAGCAGCGGATGCCAGGGAAAATAGATTTCTCCCGGCAGGCTGCGGGCGAGAAAGTCGCCTTCGCGCAGATGGCTCTGCAGGGGACGCCAGATCGGTGGCGTGAAACTGAAAAGCCGAAGCATCAGGAGAGCTGCGATCAGGGCCGGGACGCCCAGCTGGCGCGGGAGCGACGACCGGCTGCCGGCCAGCGCGAGGGCGGCGGCCGGCGGGAGGAAGAACAGCCAGCCGTGCAGCGCGTTGATCGAGCCGCCGGTTTTCAGCAGCGCGGCGAGATCGAGGGGCCAGGCCGCGGCCCAGGCGCAGAACGGCAGCAGCCAGGGTGAGTCCTTCCGCCAGATCCGGGGGCCCAGCACGACGGCGGCGGCGAGGGGGATGCCGGCATGAACCGCTAGATAGGGCCAGAATTCGGCGAGGCGCCGGGGGAGGGATGACGCCCAGGGCAGGCGCGACGGGAGCACGAAGAGATCGTAGGCCAGGGCCGCCGGCCCGAAAGCGAGCGCGGCTCCCGCCAGCAGGACGGCCGTGACCGTCCCGATCCAAACCGCATGCCGGACGGCCGCGCCCAGGCCTTCGCGATAAAAAAGATAAATGCATTCGCCGAGCGCCAGCCCGAGCAGGGTCTGCTTGCAGGCGACGGCCGCGGCGCACATCAGCGCGGCGCAGCGGCGTCTTCGCGGAGCGGGATCCTGCAGGCAGACCAGGGAAACGAGGCCGGCGGCGACGGCGGCATTGTCCGCCTGGATGAATTCGAAAGCGGTCACCGGCCACAATGCGATGCAGAGCAGGCCGGCCACGAGCGGGGCCGCTCCGCCGGCCCCGGGTTGCCGGCGCGAAAAAGAGCGGACGGCGATCCCCACGGCGGCGACGGTGACGAGCACGTTGATCAAACCGGAAACCACGAGCGCCTGCGTGGCATTGCGAGCGAGCGTGGCGGGAAGCTGCAGCAGCAAAGGCAGGGGGCCGTAGATCCATGTGGTTGCCGGGCCGCTTTCACCCGGATAGGGCGAGTTCCCCTGCGCCAGCATGAAAGCCGGGACGATTCGGATCTCGTTCCAGCCGTGCGCCGGATAAAGGCAGAGACAACGCCAAAGCCAGGCGATGGCCAAGGCCAAGGCGAGGAGGACGACGACGGAACCGAAGCGGCGGGTGGTCTCAGACACGGGCATCGGAGGAAGAAAAATCGGGGCGGGACGAGGCCGGCGCGGCCGTGACCTGCCGGACGGCGATGACGGCCGTGACCGCGAGCAGCATCAGCAGGAGAAGGGGGGGAGGGCCGCCGTCGCCCACGAAACGATAGCCCAGGATTTGCTTGAGCAGCAGATTTTTGGTCGAGACCGGGCTGAATTCGACGGTCTGCCCGCGCAGCAGGGCGGGAAGGTCGCTGGCGGAGGCATGCAGGGTGTGTTGGAGATAGAAATGGAGCGCGAGACCAAGCGTGGCGTCCACCGCCAGCGCCGCGGCCCAGAGACGGCGGATGGCGACAGGAGCTTCCTCCCAGCGTGCGGCGAGCCACGCCAGCCCGATGAGCACGACGGGGGAAAGCCCGATGTGGGCGACGCCCCAGCGGTCGCGCCAGTAGGCCGTCGCGATGCTGAGCAGGATCGCCCCGGGGATGAACCCCCGCCAGAACCAGCGCTCTGCCGCCATCGCCGCGGGAGCGCGTTGGTGCCGCGCGAACCAAAGCCAGAGCGCAACCCCGGCCGCTCCGAAAGCGCCCGGCAGCGTGGTTTGGTAGATGGTGAAAAAATAGTCATGGGCGAATCCCAGGAAATTGGTCTGGGCAATGAACGAGTAATCCATCGGCCGCAAAGGATGTGGCACGAAGGTGATGAAAAGATTCCAAATCCGGCAGAGGATCCATTCCCCGGGCGGCAAGCGGGGCGCTCCCGTCGTCGAGGACAGGAACGTGCCGGCGGCGCCGTAGTGGAGGACCGCCCAGCCCAGCCAGGTCGCCGCCAGCGCCGCCGCCACCGCGGCGCTGGCCGCCAATTCCCGCGCGATTGCCCGGCGATCGCGCCGGCGCCAGGCGAAGCTCAGCTGGGATCCGCCGAGAAGCATCGCATACGGCAGCGCCGAATAGTGGGTGAGCAACGCGGCGACCGCTGCGCCCACGGCGATGATCCTGCGTCCGGGCGAGTCTTCCGCCAGCCCGCGAACGTGGAAAACGACGGAGAGCAGGATGAAGAAGGCCGCCAGCAGCTTGGTCCAGGCGAACGTCGCATTCTGGATCACGAGCGCGTTGGTCATCATCATCAGCAGCAGGACCGCGCCGCCGGCGCGCGCCTTCGGTCCGAAATGACGGACGAGGGCGGCGGCCGGCAGCCAGCAGAGGGTGCTGAAAAGCGTATTGCAGAGCTGAAAGTGGGCAAAATCACGTGCGGTGAGCGCCATCAGCGCGCCATCGGCGAGGTTGGCGAGCGGTGGGCGCGCGGGCACGGAATAGAGGCCAAGGAAGGTCGTCGCCAGCGGGCGGTGCTCGAGAAAAAAGAGCGCCCGTTCATAGTGTTCCTGCCAGTCCGCGCTCCATTCCCCGCCGCTGTAGGTTTGGACGAGCGCGAGCCACCCGACGCACCAGCCGGAAAAGAGCAGCTGCCGCCGGAAGACTGCCTTCGCTTCGGCGTCTTCGAAAAGAGCCCGGAGCGCGGCCAGCCGCAGGGCGACTCCGCCGGCGGCCAGGACCGGCAGCGCGATGAAAACAAGGTCGGAGGCCCCGGCGCCGTAAGCGAGCCAGGCGAAGAGATAGATCTGCAGTACGCCGGCGGCGGCGCCCAGGGAGATTTTCTCGGCCGGATCGAAACGGGCCGCCGCCACCCACGGCAGTCCCAGCCCGAAAATCAATCCAAGGAACAAGGCGGCCGTAAGGAGGATGGCTGCGATCGTCATGACGCAGAGGGCGCCGGAGACCGCCGGGATCTTGCCCGCCTGCGGCCGGAGGAACTCGCGGAGGGAGGGCCGGATTTTGCAGTGATTGCCATTTCAGCACGCCGGGCGGATTTTGCGCCCGTCACTCGACCCGAAGCGGGAGATGGTGGCAAGCGGGCCGTGGTGCCCGGTCGCGGCCCGGGCGCCCGGGCCGCCGACGGGCAATTCACGGCGCGATCGATTGGAGGTCGTAGAGCAGAAAATCGCCGGCATCCAGCACAGGCCGCTGGCGCGCCAGATCGTCGAGGAAAGGATTCTCCCGGGCGAATCGCGCCAGCAGCAGGCTGTGGGGCGACAGCATCGCGAACCGCAGCCCCCGCGCCCGCAGGCGGGCGGCGGTGTCGCCGAACGACCGGTCGCGTTGAAAGATGTCCGCCGCTTCCGGGCTGACCAGCGGCACCGCGTGCGCGCCCGCGGCGGTCAGCAGGGCATGACGGCCGGGATCGTCCACGATCACGCCGGACGGACCCAGGCTCCGGGCGATTGCGGCCCATCGGGCTGGCTCCTGCGTGGCGGCGACGACGGTGCCGAAGTCTCGCCACCGCGTGGGCGAATATTCCCAGGGAGCGATCAGCGGATTCGACGGCAGATACAGCGAGCGCCAGGCGGCGTCGGCGGAAAGCAGGACGAATCCAGCCGCCAGCAGGCGACCGCGCACCCCTGGCTGCGCCAGCCAGCGGCCCGCGAGCGCCGCGGCAAGGGCGAGCGCGGGAGTCAGGACGCGCATGGCATAGATCCAGCCGCCGGCGGTCTGGCCGATCGACCAAAACCAAAGGGCGGCGACCAGGAGACCACCCACGAGCAGTGGCGCGGCGGGCCGCGCCGCGCGCAGGCCGGAGACGAGTCCCAGCCACACGGTGAATCCCCCGATGACGGCAAGCGATTGCAGGGCGAACGGCACCAGCCCGGGATTGGCGCCGGGACGATAGAGCTCCGCCGTGAGGCGCATGAATTCCTCGTGCACCGGGTTCGTCGGGAAAATTCCACCGAGACCGTGGCTGAAGAGCGGATTGCCGGTGTGGATCCAGTTTCGCAGATACCACGGCGCGGCGACCGCGGCGGCGGTCGTGCCGAAGAGCTTCCATCCGTTCCGCAGCTGGCGATGCCAGGCGAGTGTCCCCAGCCCGATGAGCGGCCAGGCCAGTCCGTACTCGCGGCTCAGCGCGCCGGCCCCCGCACAAAGGCCCGCCCAGAAAAGGGCGCTGCGATCCGGCGTGCGCCGGTGCTCGTCGAGGAAGACCAGCATCGCCGTCAGCGTCAGCGCGGTCAGACCGGTTTCCTGGCCCATCGCCACTCCCCAGAGCGCCAGGGCGGACGATGCCAGCACGGCGGTCGCCGGCCAGCCGGCGTCCGCGCCCCACCGTCCGCGCGCCAGCCGCCACACGCCGTGAAAAAGCAGGAGCGCCTCGAGCAGGACGCGCGGCGCCGTCGCGACCCCCCGGGCGGTCCCCGCGCTGAGATAGCTCCAGAAGTTGAGCACCGGCACGAGCGGTGGGATGCCGTCGCACCAGGCGTACGCGTTGAAGTCGGCCGCCGTCACCGGCGGATAATAGGCGAGCGTGCCGGTGCGCAGCATCTGGCGGGCGAGGAAGTCCCAGCGGAACACATGGTCGTAGCCCGACAGCGGCTCGGCGATGGCGCGGACCGCGATCGCGCCGAGGGCGAGCACGGCCGGCAGGAGCCAGAGACGGTCCCAGCCGCGCGGAAGAACGCCGCCGTCACCGGCCGGACCGAGGCGGGCGGGTGCGACGCGGAGCGAAATCGCCAGGAGGCCGACGTTCAGCGCCGCGAGGCCGAGGGCGACCGACTGGCGGTCCAAGGGCAGATGGAGCGTGTCGAGTGCGAGCACGAGCTCGAACAACAGCACCGCCGAGCCGAGGAAGGCGCTGAGCCACGGCGCCGGCGACGGCACTCTTCGTGCGAGCAGCCAGCCGGGAAGCAGGAGACCGCTCCCGAGGAGGACTCCGGTGATGGCCAGATCAGTCACCTGCGCGAGCATGTTGAGCGGGGGTTGCGCCGGAATGGCGTTTTTTCAGTGGGGATGGGGAATGAACCGCGGGAGGCGGCGTGGACGGCGATCGATTCAGGCGGTTTCGACGTGCCGCGGCGCGGAAGCGAATCGCAGGCGCGACAGCGCGAGAAGAAGAAGGCAGCCCAGCAATGTCACCAGCAGGGGCCGGGCGATCGGCCAGTCGCCGACGAAGACCAGTTGATGCAGGATCTTGGCCCGCAGGTTGCCCCACGTGCCCAGACCGTAGACGCGGATCAGGGAGGCGCCGCCATCCCCGAGCAGCTCCGAGGCGGGATGGGAAATGTTCTCCAGAAAAAACTGCAGGCCGATTCCCAGGATGAAATCCGCCGCCAGCCCGACGGCCAGCGCTCCCCGCCACCATCGAGACAGGCGGTCGAAGCATCCGCCGAGATACGCCAGGCCCAGCCCGAGAAGGGATTGCAGGCAGAGATGAGCCACTCCCCAGTCGTCGCCATCGCCGCAGACGAAAATTCCGATGAGCGCGGTCGAGGCGACAAACCAGATCCAGAACGAGCGCGGCGACCCGCCGGCGGCCCCGGATGGCGGACCGCGTCCCTCCCGCCACAGCAGCCACAGCAGCGCGACGCCGCCCACGCTGCCGAAAAGCAGCACCAGGTTCACCTGGTAGAGCAGGAAAAAATAATCGCGCAGGTGCCCGATCCGGCTGGCCTGGGCGATAAAGCCATAATCCACCGGGCGCAGCGGGTGCGGCACGACCGTGTGGTACAAGTTGAGGCCCTTGGCGGCAAGGAAACCGGCCGGCGAGCGGGCGGTCGACTCCGTGACGGAGGAGTTGGACAGGAACGTCCGGTTCCAGCCATACGTCGCCACCGACCAGCTGAACCAGGTGAGCAGGAGCGCACCGGCCGGCAGCGCGCATCCGATCGTTTCCCGCCAGAAGGCCGCCTGCCGCCAGCGGGATCGCCTCCCCCAGAAATACGCGGCCGTGAGCGCCACGATGTACGGCCCGGCGGAATAGTGGGCGAGAAATCCGGCCGCGAGCAGCGCGAAGACCGCCGCGATCCGGCGGTTGGAACCGGCCGCGCCGGCGGGAAGGAAAAAATAAAGGCCGCTCAGCACGAAAAAGACCGTCGGCAGCTTCGTCCAGGCGAAGGTGCTGTTCTCCATCACCGACGGGCTGAGCATGTAGAGCAGGGCAAAGAACGCGGGGCCGCGGGCGTTGCCGCGGCTGAAATGACGGGCGAGCAGCCAGCCCGGCAGGAAGGCGAGCGAACTCGCGAGCGTGGTGAAGATCTGGAAAAGGGGGAAATCCGTGCCCATCAGCGAGAGGAAGGCACCGGTCACGACGTTCGCCAGCGGCGGCCGCGTCGTCAGGAGGTCGCGGCCGAAGAGAGGATGGTCCGCGGCCCAGTGCCGGGAGAAAAACAGGGCGCGGGCATAGTGGTCGGCCCAATCCAGCGACCAGCTCGCCCCGGAATAGCTGCGGACCAGCGCGAGCAGGCCGAGGGCCCATCCCGTGGCGATCACGTACGACGTCAGCAGCAGACGCACGTCACGCTCCGCCAGCAGTCGAAAGGCCGTCCGCCATCGGGCCGATCCCAGGAGCCCGGCGGCGGCGGGCAGCGCAAAGTAGGCGAGGACGGGCGCATCGGTCCAATAGAACGCGAGCGCGCTGAGATAGACGGTCACCAGCCCCAGCGCGGCCGCCGCGCAGAGTTTCTCCGCGGCCTCCAGTCGCCATGAAAGCACCACCGGCAGCCCCAGTCCGAAAATCGTCCCGAGGAAAAGCAGGCAGCACGTCAACGCCTGGAGGATGACGTTCACCGACAGCGGGCGTCAGGCAGGTGGGATTCGGCCGCGATCAGCGGAAGACATTGTACTTCAGGATCGCGAAGATCGCGCGGAAGCCGTCGCGCCAGCCGATCTTTTTTCCCTCGGCATAGGTGCGGCCGTAGTAGCTGATGCCGACCTCGTAGATGACGCAGTTGAGCCGCGCGACCTTGGCGGTGATCTCGGGCTCGAAGCCGAAGCGGTTCTCCTCGATGCGGATCTTCTGGAGCACCTCGCGGCGGAAGATCTTGTAGCAGGTTTCCATGTCCGTGAGGTTGATCCCGGTGAACATGTTCGAGAGCAGCGTGAGGAACTTGTTGCCGACCATGTGCCAGAAGTAGACCACGCGGTGGGCCTCGGCGCCCATGAAGCGCGAGCCGAAGACCGCGTCCGCCTTGCCCTCGAGGATCGGGCGCAGCAGGCGGGGATACTCCTGCGGGTCGTACTCGAGGTCGGCGTCCTGGATGATGACCGCGTCGCCGGTGGCCGCGGCGAAACCGGTGCGCAGCGCGGCGCCCTTTCCCTGGTTCACCTCGTGGTAGATGATCTTGTCGACCAGCGGCGCGATCTGGGTGCGGAGCAGGTCGCGCGTGCCGTCGCGCGAGCAGTCGTCGACGATGATGATCTCCTTGTTCGCGACCGGCGCCGCCCGCACGCGGTCGACGATCAAGCGGATGGTCCGGGCCTCGTTGTAGCAGGGGATGACAATGGAAAGCTTCATGCAGGCGTCAGCGAACCCTAGGTGTCAACGGTTGGGACGGAAGCCTTTTCAATACCGTGGAATACAAATCGGAGTCTTGATCGAAGGGCATGAACCTCGCGACGAAGGTTCGCCGTTAGAAAATCGAACTTCCGCTGGGCATAACGCGGCTTAGGGCGTGGCCGGACCAGTGGAAGGGTTTTCTTGCCGAACCGGATGCCAGGCTGGGAGCGGGGCTGACGGAACCCGGCTGATCTTATCGACCCAGGCGATGGCCGGGCCGGCGGACGCGCGGTGCACAAAGGGATCGAAGGCGGTGGAGTCGAAGAACCACTGCGAGAACCGCGCGTAACGCACGCCGTTGACCTCGATGGCGAACATCGTCTGGCGCTCCTCGCGCTCGCCGGGATCAACGTAATCGCTCCAGTAGGGATGGTCGACCGGCGGGTAGAGCCAGGGCGCGTGGCAGATGACGTGGAGCAACGGTCCATCGACGGCGAGCACGGGGGTCTCGAAGAGGATCAGGTCGTTCTCGACCAGCTTCAGCTGGACCTGTCCCGGCGCGGGCCGCTCGATCAGCAGGCTGTTCATCGTTCCCGCGCGTCCGCTGCCGATGAGCATGGTCGAACCCACGGCCGCTCCTTCGGGGAGACGCACATCGAGCGCCACCGGCCCGAAAATCTGCCCCGAGTTCCGCGCCGCCCAGTAGCTCGGGTAATTCAGGAGCCGGGCGGCCGGATGGTAGAACGTCGACTCGTTTGTCTGGGCGACGGAGCGGAATTCGTAGGAGGCGAGCCAGATCGCGGCGATCGACCAAGCGATCCCGGCCCGGACGAGGAGCCGCAGCAGCCGGATCCTCGACCAGGCCGCCGACGCGAACACGCCCAGGAAACCGACGGCCGTCACCGGCGACCAGCCGGCGAGCACCTCCGTGATGTAGCGGGAACAGGCGCCGCCAAAGCAGAACAGGACGCCGCCGATGATCGCGCTGGCGAGCGCGGCGCCGGTCAGCAGCCAGACCAGGACAGCCATCGCGGGATCGCGGCGCCGGTGCCACCCTCCGCCGAGGGCGACAAATCCCGCCAGAAGCACCGGCATCGTGAACAGCAGTCCCGGCATGTCCTCCACGCCGAGAAAACCCGCGGGCAGATCGCCGACCCAGATCGTGCGCAGAAAAGGAAAGTAGGGGCTGAGCTCGGGCAGCGAAAAAAAGTAGAGCCCGAGGTTGAACGGAAGAAAGCGCAGGGAGAAGAACGGCGCGTCGCCGTAGGCCACGCCCCACAATTGATAATGCTGCCCGAATTCGAGCGGGTGGCCGAAGCGCCCGTAGTTGTACGCGGCCAACGCCAGTCCGCTGCACCCCAGCGGCACGATCACCGGCCAAGCCAGGCGGAGGCGCTGCGGCCAGGTCCTTTCCCTGGAAAAGGGCAGAGTGAACAGGAGCACGACCAGGGGCGCGGCGAAGAGATAGGTCGGCCGGGCCGCGAGGGTGAGGGAGAAGATCACGCCGCCGGCCCAGGCCCAGCGGCTGCGCCCGCCGGATTCGTGGTAGCGCCAGAGGCAATAGAAGCTCCACCACAGCAGCGCGGCCGCCGTGACGATCGGCAGCTCCCAGAAGGCGGGACGACGCAGGATCACCGGCAGCCACGAGACATGGCCGGCCAGGACGATCGCGAGGAAGAGCTGGGCGGGGGTGACGCCGCGAAAAAGCCGGCGACGGATTTCCGTGAGCAGCAGCGCCAGCGCGCCGAGCCCGCCGCAGGCGAAGAGGCCGGTCGCCAGGCGCTGCGGGAGATCCGCGGCCGCGAGCAGTTTCCAGGGTAGCATCAGGAGGATCGCCGGCAGCGGCCCGTAATAGAGATAATATTTCCCGTGGTAGAGGCTCGCGTCCCAGAACCGGTAGTGGAGATTCCGGACCGGATCGTAGGGGTCCGGCAGCGCGAGCAGTTCCTTCGCGGGTTCGCGGGACAGGTAGAGGTGCCCGCTCAGGAAGCCGTCCACCATGTATTGATAATGGTGCCAGACGTTGTCCCGGTCCGCATCGCGATCGGCCACGCCGTTGGCCGTCCACAGGTAGAGCGCGGAGCACAGGATCCACGCGAGGAGGCCGGCCAGGCCATGATGCCGCCGGGCGGTCGGAGGTTGGGGCTCGAATTGCGGGCCGGTTGCCATGGGGGTCGCCGGCGTCAGGGCCTCGGCGGCAGCACCGGCAGAGGCGCCGCGGGGACGCGGAGAATTTTTTCCACCCAGGCGATGGCCGGGCCGACGGAGGCTCGGTGCACGAAGGGATCGAACGCGGTGGAATCGAAGAACCACTCCGAGAATCGCGCATAGCGGACGCCGTTGATCTCGATGGCGAACATCGTCTGGCGCTCCCCGCGTTCGCCGGGGTCGGAGTAGGTGCGCCAGTAGGGATGATCGACCGGCGGGTAGAGCCACGGAGCGTGGCAGACGATGTGAAGCACGGGTCCGTCGATCGCGAGCACGGGGGTCTCGACCATGCTGAGGTCGTTCTCGACCAGCTTGAGCTGGATCCGTCCGGGCGCGGGGCGCTCGATGAGCAGGTTGTTCACCATCCCCTCGCGACCGCTGCCGATGAGCATGGTCGAACCCGTGGCCGCCCCCTCGGGCACGCGGATGTCGAGCGCGACCGGTCCGTAGACCTGGCCCGAGTTCCGGGCCGCCCAATAGCTCGGGTAGT
Organism: Opitutaceae bacterium; assembly: GCA_035549635.1. Lineage (GTDB taxonomy): Bacteria > Verrucomicrobiota > Verrucomicrobiia > Opitutales > Opitutaceae > CAIUWA01. The sequence goes on along the minus strand of DASZQN010000060.1, from coordinate 27,634 downwards.
TCAAGGTCTCCGCGACCGCATGGTAGAACGCGGGCTGCGTCGCGCGGGCGAAATTCCGGAATTCCAGCGAAGCGAGCCAGGTGCACAGCACGGACCAACCCGCCGCCACGCCGACGAGCAGTCCCGCCCGGTTCCACCAGCGTCCGGAAAGATCGCCGGCGGACAACGCCAGGCAGCCGACGCCCGTGACCACGGACCAGCCCGCCACGAGTTCAGCGATGTAACGGGAGCACGCTCCCGCGAAGCAGAACAGCAGGCCGGCGGCGAGCAGGCTGGCGCCGGCCGCGCCGACCAGCGTCAGCCGGAGCGGAGCCGCATCGCGGTCCCGCCGGCGCCAGGCGTGGTGGAGCGCGGCCACGCCGAGCAGGTGGATCGGCAGCGCGAAAAGGAGGCCCGGCATTTCCTCCGTCGCGATGTAGCCGGGCGGAAGGTCCGTCGGCCAGACCGAGCGGAAGAAGGGAAAGTACGGGCTGACCTCCGGCAGCGAGAAGAGATAGATCCACGTGTTGAAGGGAAAGTAGGACAGGCTGAAGTGGTGCACCTCGCGCTCGTCGATGCCCCACAGCGAGAAGCGCTGGCCGAACTCCAGCGGGTGGCCGAAGCGGGCGAAATTGTAGGCGAGCAGCCCGAGGCCGCCGACGGCAAGGGGGATCGCGACCGGCAGGAGTCGGCGCAGCAGGGAAAGGAGCGATCCGTTTTTCTTCAGGGGCAGCGCGAACAGGAGGCCGATGAAGGCGGCGGTAAACAGGTAGGTCGGACGCGAACCGATGGCGCAGGCCAGGGCGCAGCCGGCGGCAAACGCCCAGCGCTTCCGCTCGCCGCCGGAATGGTAACGCCAGAGGAAATAGAGCGCGCAGAACAGCATCGCGCCGGCGGTGACGATGGGCAGCTCCCAGAAAGCCGGCCGGCGCAGGATCACGGGAAGCCATGAGACTTGGCCGACGAGGAGGATCACCAGCAGCAGTCGCACGGGCGTGACAGAGGGAAAGCACTGCCGGCGGATGTCCGCCAGGAGCAGCGTCAACGCCGCAAAACCGACGCAGGCGAAGATGCCGGTGGCCAGGCGCTGCGGGAGGTCCGCGGCGGTGAGCAGCTTCCACGGCAGCATCAGGAGGAGCGCTGGCGCCGGGCCGTAATAGAGATAATATTTTCCTTCGTAGAGGCTGGCGTCCCACAGGCGGAAACTGAGATTCTGCGCCGGGTCCCGCGGATCGGGCAGGGCGAGAAGTTCCTTCGCCGGCGCGATCGAGAGGTGGGTGTGGCCTTCCAGGAAGCCGTCCACGAGGTACTGGTAATGATGCCACGCGTTGTTGCGGTCCCAGTCCCTGACCGCGACCCCGTTGGCGATCCACAGGAAGAGTGCGGAGCAGAGCGCCCACCCGACGAGACCGCAGGTGCCGTGACGGCCGTGGGGGCGGGGGGGATTCATGTCACGCGGAGGGAAACAACCGGCGCCGTACGACGGCCATCGCCTCGTCCCAGCCCCGTGCCTGGTGCGTGCGGGCCCAGGCGCTGAATCCCGCCGGGTCGAGCGTCTGGCGGGCGAGGAGGAACAGCGTCGAGCCGGCGTTCCAGGGCGCAGCGCGCAGCCGCGCAAGCTCGGCGGGGGTCGCCGCGTGAATCAGCGCGAGACCGCCGAGCGCGTCCAGTGCCGTGAGGCGGTCGCCCGCGCCCAGCGTGCGCAGCGTGGCGGCGTCCTGCCCGACCGTCGCGGCGATCACGCGTGCCGCCGGTCCGGCGGCGCCGCCGTCCATGAGCAGTCGCCGGGCGCTTTCCTTCCACGCGGCGAGCTCGGCCGGCGGCAGCTCGCCGGCGAGCTGCCGGTTGAAGCCGCTGGTCACGACGAATTCGTCGGCCTCGCGCCGGCCGGGATCAAGCCCGAGCGCGGCCCGGGCGTGCTGCCAGACCTGGTCGTCGTCGCCCACCGCCTGTGCGGCGCGGGCGGCCAGCAGGTGATCCTGCACGAACGGGCGGGCGTCGCGCACGCCGTCGAAGGCGGAGAAGGCCAGCAGGGCGGCGCCGAGCATCGAGCCGGCCAGCAACCGGCGAGGACCCGGCGCGAGTTCGCGCCAGAAGCCGGGATCGGCCAGCGCGCCGCCGGCGAGGACGGCGAGGAGCGCGGCGAGCGGAAGGCGGAAGCGGGCGCTGACGTAGAACAGCACCACGCCGGCGGCGTAGGTGGCGGCGATCGCGAGCGCGAGAGGGAACGCGAGCGGCGATCGCGCCCGCAGCCGCCACGCACCCGCGGTCCCGAGCACGAGCAGCAGGCCCCAGCCGATGGGATTCCAGCGCAGCCAAGGCGAGAGCGCCTTGTGGAACGCGTAGGTCTTGTTGTTGTACTGCTCCCAATCGTTGAACAGCGCGTAGGTCTTGCGCGCGAGCAGCCCGAGCCAGGCAACGGGATGGTGCGTCACCCCGGAAAGGAAGCGCCCGCGCCAGTAGGCGTTCATCGCGTCGATTGTGTCGGCACCGCCGCCGGAATCCCGGCGATAGAGGGCGACGGACTCGAGCCGGGCGGGATTGTCGTCCTGGCCGGGATGGGAAAGGTCGATCGTCTGGAAATAGTAGCGTCCGTGCGCGCCCGGCTGGTTGGCGCTCCACAGATTGTAGGCGCCCTGCCAGGGCAGGATGCGGAACTCGCCGGCGACTTTTTTCTGCCACATCCCCTGGGCGACGAAGAGCACGCCGCCCGCCGCCAGCGCGGCCAGCACCCCGGTGGCGCCGGCGCGGTTGCGCTGCCGCCACAGCCACACGAGGGGAAGGATGAGCCAGACGACGAGGAACTGCGGGCGGGTCAGCGCGGCGAGCGCCCAGCAGACGCTCGCGCCTGCGGCCGCGCCCGCACCGGGCGAAGGCCGTTCGAGGCGCAGGCAGGCGAGTCCGCCGAGGAAGAGCACCAGACCGAAGGTGGCATCGAGCCGCTGCGTCGCATAATGGAGCAGGACCGGGTTGAAGGCCACCAGCAGTCCGGCGAACAACCCGGCGCGATCGTCGCTGAACCACCGCCGGGCAAGTGCGCCGGCCAGCACGGCGCTGGCGGCGTGAAGGGCGACGCCGAGGAGGAGCGCCGCCATCGGCAGTTGTTCCGCCGAGACGCCGGCGGCCTGGATCCCGGCCAGGAGCAGGGGATAGCCCATCGCGCGGTAGAACGGCTCCCGCGGCAGCGAGCCGTCCGCGATCTGCCCGGCGAGGGCGAGGTTTTCCCGCTCGTCCAGCACGGGCACTTCGCCGAGCGGCGTGTTGCCGTACCAGCTGAGCTGCGCCAGACCGTAGGCGAGGGCGGCAAGCAGGACGAGCAGCCAGGGACGCAGGGCGGTCATGAACCCGGCCAGATCAACCGGTTGCATGGGCCGGAGCAAGCTTGGGTCGGTCTGGAGCGAACGCGCGCCGCCGTGGCGGGGAAATTTCGCGAGTTCTTGACGGTCTTGCGCGCGCCTGAGAAGGCTGTCCCATGCCCACGCCCGCGGCTCCGGTGCAGAAAAAAAAGCTTCCCCTGCTCAAGCTCGCGGCGATCGCGGTGGTCGCGGGGATCGTGGTGGTGCTGGCGATCAGCGGCGGGGATATCCGCGGCTTCATCGCGAAAGTCGCTGATCTGATCGCCCGCGTCGTGGCCGTGATCCAGGCCGCGGGACCGCTGGCCTTCTTTTCCGCGATGGCGGTGCTGCCTGCGGCGGGCGTGCCTTCGCTCTTCTTCATCCTGCCGGCCGGCCCGGCCTTCGGCGACCGGCTCGGGATGGGGACCGTCGTGCTGCTGTGCCTGGTCTCGGTCACGGTGAATTTCGTCCTCGCCTACCTGCTGGCGCGGCGCGGGCTCAGGCCGCTGCTGACGAAACTGCTGGAGCGCCTCGGCTACGAAGTCCCGGTGGTCGAGGAGGGTGACACGACGGACCTGATCCTCATTCTCCGGCTGACGCCCGGGATTCCCTTCTGCGTCCAGAACTACCTGCTCGGCCTGGCTGAAGTCCCCTTCGGGAAGTATTTCCTCCTGTCGTTCCTGCTCTGCATGCCGCAGAACGGCGCCTTCGTGCTGTTCGGCGACGCGCTGCTGCACGGGAAGGGCAAGATGATCCTGTATGCCGGCGGCGCGATCGTCGCGGTGGCCGCGGGCACGCATCTGCTGCGGCGGCATTACCAACGCAGGAAGGCGCTGGCGTGAGTGCGGCGGACGGATCCCTTTCGGCGGACGCGTCCGAGCAGGTGGAGTCGGTCACGGAGTTCACCCGCCGGGTAAAGACATTGCTGGAGGAGGGCATCCGCCCGGGCTGGGTGCGGGGTGAGGTGTCCAACCTGCGGGCGCAGGCGAGCGGCCACGTTTATTTTTCCCTGAAGGACGCCGGCGCGCAGCTGAGCGCGGTGCTGTTCCGGGGCGACGCGGCGCGGCAGTCGGTGAAGCTGCGCGACGGGCTCCAGGTCCTGGCCTACGGCGAGATCGGGGTGTACGAGCAGCGCGGCCAGTACCAGCTGATCGTCCGATCCGTGGTGGAGGACGGCGTCGGCCGGCTCCAGCGCGAATTCGAGGCGCTGAAGCGCCGCCTCGCGGACGAAGGACTGTTCGAACGCGACCGCAAGCGTCCGATCCCGGCGCTGCCGGCGACCGTGGGTTTCATCACCTCGCCGACCGGCGCCGCGGTGCAGGACTTCATGCGCATCCTCCTGCGACGCGGCTGGCGCGGCCGCGTCGTGGTGCTGCCGGCGAAGGTCCAGGGCGACGGCGCCGCCGCCGAGATGATCGCGATGCTGCAGCTCGCGGAGAAGCTCGGACTGTTCGACCTGCTCGTCATCGGCCGCGGCGGCGGCAGCCTGGAGGACCTGTGGGCCTTCAACGAGGAGCCGCTGGTGCGCGCGGTGGCGGCCTGCGCGGTGCCGGTCATCTCGGCTGTCGGCCATGAGATCGATTTCACGCTCTGCGATTTCGCCGCCGACCTGCGTGCGGAGACCCCGAGCGCCGCCGCCGAGCTGATCACGAGCCATTTCGTGGCGTGCCTCGAGCGGACGGCCCAGGCCCGCGCCGGCCTCGCCGGGAATGTCGAGGCCGCCTGGCGCCGCGCGCAGGAGCGGCTCGCGCATGCCCGGACGCAGCTGAAGCTCCTTTCCCCCGCCGCGCAGCTGGAACAGGGCTATCTTCGGCTCGACGACCTCGCGGGCCGCCTCGCCACGGCGCTGCGCGGATCCACGCAGCTGCGGCGCCAGCGGCTGGCCGGCGTGCAGGGACGCTGGCTGCGCTCCCCGCCGGAGGGACGCGTGCAGCAGGACTCGCAGCGGCTCCTCGCGTTGTGGAAGCGGCTGCAGTCCGTCAGCCCGGCCTCGGTGCTCAACCGCGGCTTCGCGATCGTCCGCGACGAGAAGAACCGTCCGCTGCCGCGGCGCGCCGGCGTGCGCGCCGGGCAGAAGCTCGCGATCGAGTTCGGCGACGGCTCGCTGTCCGTGCGGACGGAATAGCCGGAGATTTCAACCAGGAGCCACCGACGAGTGGTCGAAATTGGATTTCCTCCGCTCCGGTGGCGGGTTCCGTCCGGGAATAATTGCCGCGCGGCTTGCTCTCATTGGGGAATGAAATTGCGTTGGCTGATCCCCTTTCTCGCCTCCGCCGTTCTGGCCGCCGCCTTTGCCACCATGAAAACGAACCCGTCCGCGCCCGCCAAGGATGCCTCCGCCTGTCCGCCCGATGGGAAGTCCGCATGCGGGCTGCCTTCCCGGGCCGTGCTCGACCGCAGCCGGAACAAGGTCCAGCGATCGGAGGAAGAATGGAGGAAGCTGCTCACCCCGATGCAGTATCGCGTCGCGCGCGAGCAGGGGACCGAGCCGCCGTTCCAGAACGAGTACTGGAACAACCACGCCGACGGCGTCTTTTTTTCCGTGTGCAGCGACACTCCGCTGTTCGACAGCCGCGACAAGTTCGACAGCGGCACGGGCTGGCCGAGCTTCACGAAGCCGATCGAGGACGCCTTCGTCGGCGAGACCACGGACACCAGCCACGGCATGCGCCGCGTCGAGGTTCACAGCAACGTGGACGGCGCGCACCTCGGCCACGTCTTTCCCGACGGCCCCGCCCCCACCGGCCTGCGCTACTGCATCAACAGCGCCTCGCTGCGATTCATGCCGCGGGCCGAGTATGAGGCTTGGGTGAAGCGGAACGAAAAATAGCGAAGGCGCCGCGCCGGTCCGGCGCGACGAGGGAGGATCGCCACGGCGGGCAATGGCGGACGGCTGTTATGCCGTCCGCTTTCCGTTGGCATAGGAAGCGGCCGTTCGCCGCATGACCGAATAGTCCGAATGCTCTCCGCGCGCCGATGGGTGCGGGAGGCCGGCTGCCGCTCCGCGGGGCGCGGACATGGCAGCGTGACGATTGGGCAACGAGGAAAGGTAACGGCTTGACAGCATCGGTTAACAACCATTGTCATCCCGCCCGTTCCTTTCACCACTCCGTCAACCCGTCCTGCGCGATCCCTGCCTTTTCGCCGACGAGAGCAGCAGCCACCCCCTCGGGCTGCTGAGTCCTCCGGCGAATAACCCCCCTGGGGCGCCTCCGCTTCTCCCGTGATCCGTCTTGGATTGGCTTTCTTTGTCGGTGTCTTCGCCCTGTCGTCCGGGGCCGCGCTTCGCGCGGATACTCTGATCGCGACGCAGACCTTCAGTTTCGCGGGCAGCGTGCAGAACTACACGATCCCGTCCGGGGTAAATTACATCCAGATCAAGGCGTGGGGTGCAGGCGGCGGCGGAGACGGCCCGGAGGGACCCAGCTACGGAGGAGGCGGAGGCTTTACGTCCGCTTCCTACAGCGTCACTCCCGGGCAGGTGGTCCATGTGGTGGTCGGCGGTGGCGGCTATGCCGCGAACAGTTACAGCGACGATGGAGGTGGCTATGGCGGCTACGGATCCGGGGCGGGCGGAGACGCCGGTGATCCTTGGGGCTCGAGCGGCGGTGGTGGCGGTGGCACGCAGGTCAATGTTTCCAATTTTTTAAATGTCTTCGCTGGTGGCGGAGGGGGCTCCAGCGCCGGGGGCTACGGATCGAACACCGGCGGTGCGGGCGGCGGAGCCAACGGCCAGGCCGGAATCCATACCGGTCACACTTGGGGCGGAGGGGGAGCCACACAGTCGGGGCCGGGTGTGGGCACCGTAGTCTCGGGCGGCAGCCCAATCTTCGGGACGAGCGGCGATGTCCGGACGATCGCGATCGGCAATGGCGGCGCGGGCGGAGCCACTCCCGGGCAGACGGGTTATCAGGCGGCAGGAGGCGGCGGTGGCTTCTATGGCGGCGCGATGGGCGACGTGCACCAGGCGCCGGGGGGAGGCGGCTCGGGAATTTTCACCACGACGAATCTCCTCGCTGGAACCGGCGTCACCACCACCGGCAGCGGCTCCACGCCAGCCGGAACGGGAGACGCCGACTATCCCGGCGGCGGCATCGCGGGCGGCAATCACTACAACGGATCGAACGGCTACGTGATCATCCGGGCCTATTATAGCCCGCCGCCCGACATCACCTCCGCGACCACCCAGATCATCGCGCGGAACCAGGCGACCTCCTATCAGATCACCGCGAGCAATTCGCCCGTTTCGTTCGGAGCGAGCTCGCTACCTCCGGGGCTGTCGGTGAACACGTCGACAGGCGTGATTTCCGGCACGCCGACCACGGCCGGCACTTACAGCGCGACTGTTTCGGCCACGAACAGCGGAGCGACGGGCACCGCCACCGTCACTTGGACCGTGCTGGCGCCGGCGAACTTGACGGATTCCTCGGATTTCGAGTCCGGCAGCGGCTACAGTACCGGAGATGTGATCGGCCAGCAATTGTGGCTGGGAACACCCTCGCTCGCGACGGTCAGCACCGACCAGGCGCAGGGCGGCTCGCGCAGCCTCAAGCTCGCGGGCAACAGCACGCCCGCGACCGCGACGAAATATTTCTCCGCGAGCGGAAGTCCCGGCGTCACGTACGTCAGTCTTTACGTCCGGCCGGTGGCGGCCACCTCGGCGGCGAACTCCAGCCTGATCCAGACGGAGAGCGCACAGGTGGGCTTCCAGATCGCGAGCGGCCAGGGAGAGATCTACGCGTTCGACGGCGTGGGCGCGAACCACTGGGTGGCGACGGGCGTGCGCTTCGACCTCAATGCCAGCAACCAGGCAACGGGCTGGCTGCACCTCACGATCCGGGAGGATTACACGCACCATACCTGGGACCTTTATGCCGACAGCACGCTGATCGATTACGACCTGGCCTTCGGCGACACGAGCGAGAGCTACTTCCGGCTCCTGACGCTGAAGGGCCACGCGTCGGCCGCGGCGTATTTCGACACGATCGTCGCGCAGGCGGGCAACCCGCTGTTCACCGACGCCGACAACGACGGCATGGCGGATTCGTGGGAGACGGCCAACGGCCTCAGCACCTCGACCGACGACCGGAACAGCGATCATGACGGCGATGGCCGCACCAATATCGAGGAATACTTTGCGGGAACCGCGGCGAACAACGCCGACGTGACCGTTCCGACGGCCCCGACGGTCCTGCACATCGGTTCGACGACGCCCACCTCGGCATCGATCTCATGGAGTGGTGCGGTCGACACCGGCGCCGGCACCAACGGCATCGCGGGCTACAACGTCTACCGCAACGGCGTAAAGTTGAACTCATCGCTCCTCACCGGCACGGGCTTCGCGGACACGGGCCTGACTGCCGGCAGCACCTACACCTACACGATCAGGACAGTCGACCTCGCGGGCAATGTCTCGGGCGCGTCGGCCGGGCTCACGGTCGTGACGCCGACCTCCTCCTCGAGCGGTTCGCTGGAAGTTTTCACGCCACTGCCATGAAAACCTTCCGCTTCCTCGTCCTGCTGACCGCCGGCGTCGCGGCAACCGGGCCCGCCCTGCAGGCACAGATCAAGCCGACGCCGCACGACATCGAGCCGGTTTCGTTTTCGTTCGCCGTCAAAGCCGACGTCAACTGCCACTTCGACCTCAGCGTCGCGGGCCAGAGCGCGTACTACTCCACCGGGCTGGGTCACACCAACATCAGCACCTGGTGCAAGGATGCTCCGATCGCCCTGAACATCATCGTCGGAACGGTGTATCAGATCCATCTCTCGGCGCCGCAGGCGTCGTGGGACCGGACGGACGTCCTCATCAGCGCGCCTCCCGGCTACAAGATGCTGATCAACGCTCCGACCTCCGCGGCTGCGAGGCAGATGTGTAGTTACGTGGCCACGCCGACTGCGGGCGTCACGGACGACCATTATGCCTATTTTTCCATCGTGCCGGCGGCCGGCCTCAAGCAGCTGGCGGCGGGCGAGACGACGATCCCGACGGCGCGGGGGAACCTCAACTGGTCGGTCGGGCTTGGGATGAACCGCTCCGGCGTCCCGGTCGGCAGCCTCGAGCTAAGCATCAACTCGATCGGATCCGGGACGTTTTCTCCCTCGGTCCTCGGCTGTTTCGCCCAGACCGAGGATGTCTACGTCACCACGGTCGGCGGCGCCATCCGGCAGGTTTTCACGCCCGAGGCCTTCGTGGACATCCACCCGATCACGCAGCTCGGAGCGCTGCCCGGCTTTCAGATTGATTTCTACGGGCCGGACGACTTCGAAGGGCCGCCGGACGACGACGGCGTCTTCGAGCCGCTGGATTCGCCCTGGCGCACGCTCTACGTGCAGAACGACCACGACTCCGGCGCGAATGTCGATCGCCTCAAGCTCACGCGCGCGGAGGGATCCTATTCCGAGTCCTGGCGGATCACCCGGACCAGCACCAGCTGGACGGTAGCCGACCTCGACCTGAGTCGGACGATCGCGTACCAGTCGAGTACGCTCGGCAACGGCGATCGGCAGGAGGACGTGACCATCGGTTACGTCTCGGGCAGCACGGCGGCCAAGACGCGGCGCATCTACCATGTCTTCGATTCGATCGTCGGCGAGGAACTCATCCAGGAGATCGCCGATCCGGACGGCGCTGCGCTCACCACCAGCTACGATTATTACTACGCGAGCGGCGATGCGGGCACGGGCAACTGGGGCCGGCTCAAGTCGATCTCCAAGCCCGATGGCTCCTGGGTGAAATATGGGTATTACGGCGACGGATCGAGCGGCGAGTACGGCCGTTTCGGCCAGCTGAAAGCCGTTTATTCCTCCTGGCGCGACAGCTCGACGACGGCCTCGACGGCGAACTCCTCCAATTGCAATTACACGCTCTACGATTATGTGGCCGAGCGCAGCATCTTCCAGGAGAGCCTGGACACCACCGAAACGCACATCCTCGGCACGACGACCGGACGCACCAGCAACAGCCCCGCCTTTGGGAGCACTGCAAACAGCCAGCCTCTGCGGGTGGAAACCGTCCACACCTACACGGGGACAAGCGCCTACCTGACGACCTCGCGAAAGATCTACCATGACACCGCGAGCGTCGACTATGCAGGGAAACTTTGCTCCCAGACCAACCCTGACGGATCGAAGATCTCGGCGTATTATATCTTCGCCGATACCACGAGCACGATCGTGTGCGTCTCCGGCTGGAGCACGGCCGTCACGGGCAGCTCCTCGGTGACCTCGGTCGAGGGCCACGCTGTCGACCAGATCTACCTTGTTCCCAACCGATCCACCCGGCGGGTGGAGCAACTGATCCTGGGCGGGATCACTTACGATGTGGTGACCACGCAGCTCTACACCGGTTCCGACACCTGGGTCACGATTGCCGAGCAAAGCACGCGCTACGACGGTTCCTACCAGATCTACGCCGCCGACACCCTGCGCGACACCTACGATCATGTGCGCGAATGGGGTGCCGGCGGCGTTCCGACGCTCGATACCCTCAACGACGGTGGGCATATCGGCTACAGCGCCGATGCCCGCGGGCGCATCGCCTACCAGCGCAAGTATAACGTTGCTGCTTACGGCAACTATCCCGCGCAGGACTGGATCTACACCCATTTCCAATACGACGCGGCCGACCATGTGATCTGGCAGCGAGTGAACACGGGCAGCGACCCCACCGCGTCGGGCCTGACCACCACGACCACCTACGATCTCGCGGGCCGTATCTCGAGCACGACTGACCCCTCCGGGCTGACCACGACCTACGCCTATTCCAATGGCGGCCGCACGACGACGGTCACCGTGCCCGGCGGCGGCACGAAGATCACGGATCACTATCTCGACGGCACGCTCAAGTCCGTCACCGGCACCGCCGCCGCCAATTCCTACCAGGCCACCGTGGTCAATTCGGACGGCACGTTGACCACCACGACGTACGCGCTGCGGTCGAGCGATCTCTCGTCGCCGACGTCCGCGCCGCGATGGGCGAACGTCACCGCCGACTGGGCCGGCCGCAAAGTCTCCGAGCAGAAGCCGGCGCCGGGCAGCACGACCTTCACCCGGGGCTACTATTACGACGCGACGAGCGGAAATCTCATCAAGACCACGGAGCCCGGCCTGGCCGACACGCTCACGGACTATAATGAATTCGGCGAGGCCTACCGCTCCGGCCTGGACATCGACGCCAGCGGCACGCTTACCACGAACTCCACCGACCGCCTGACGGAGACCGATGTCACCTTCGTCAACGCCAGCAGCGCCTGGTGGAAGGTCACCACGACCCTGGGTTATAACCTGGCGAGCAGCGGCACCTCCTATACGAGCGGTGTGGCCAAGGAACGACTGACCGGCTTTTCCGGGACGCTCCGGGACGAGACCTATCTGACCGATCTCTTCGGCAACGTCATCCACCACACCATCGACATCGACCGCTCGCACCAGCTGGTGACGGACACCACCGATGTCCCGGATTCCACGGCCAACCAGGTCAAATTCACCTACAACGGCCTGGCCGTCGCCGAGCAGTCGACGCAGAACCTTACGTCTTATTTCCATTACGATTCCGTCGGCCGTCCGACGGGCCACGTGAATCCCCGGACGGGGACGACGACCACGGCATACTACACCTCCGGCACGGGTGCCATCGGGCAGATTTCCTCGGTGACCGACGCTGCCGGCAACACGACCGGCTACGATTACGACTCCTCGACCGGCCGGCTCGTCGCCACGACGAACGCGTTGGGCAAGACCTCCCGCCAGAGCTACAACACGCGCGGCCAGATCACGCGGGCCTGGGGCGAGGCGACCTATCCGGTCGAATACGGCTTCAACGATTATGGCGAGCAGACGACCATGAGCACGTTCCGCGGCGGCACCGGCTGGGACGGCTCGACCTGGCCTTCCAGTCCCGGCACGGCGGACACGACCACCTGGGCCTATGACGCTGCGACCGGCACGCTCACTTCGAAGACCGACGCGCAGAGCCATGCCGTCACCTACACCTACAACACCCGCGCCCAGCTCTCCACCCGCACCTGGGCGCGCGGCGTGACGACGAGCTACGCCTACGACACGGCCACGGCCGAGCAGCGCGACATCGTGTACGACGACAGCACGCCGGCGCTGCATTATTACTACAACCGCCTCGGCCAGGTTTCCCAGGTCGACGACCTCACGGGCACGCGGCTGCTCGAGCACTGCATCTGCGGCAAGCTGGTGGGCGAGACGCTCGACAGCACTTTCTTCGAAGGACGAAAGATCGTACACCAGACCGACAGCACCACGACGGGCGCGCTCGGACGAACGACCGGCTTCACGCTCTCGGGTCCAAGCAACAGCGGAACGGAATACGCCGTCACGTACGGCTACGAGAGCACCTACGCGCGGCTCAACGGCGTCGCGCTCTCCAGCGGCCCGAGTTTCAGCTATACCTTCACCTCGAATTCGGGACTGATCGCCGGAATCAGCGAGTCGGGCAGCACCTGGACGCAGACCCGGACCTGGGTGAGCAATCGCGATCTGCTCGCCAGCGTCGACACGAGCTTTGCGAGCGCCAGCAAGGGGACCTTCGCCTACGCCTACGACGCCCTCGGCCGCCGCAGCTCCACGGTCGAGACCGGCGAACTCTTCGCGCGCTACGAGCGAAGCGCGCTGTCCATCCTGCACGGCTACAACGATCGCAGCGAACTGACTTCGAGCGCGACGTACTATGGCAATGCGCCGTCCGACACCTCGTATCCTGTGGTTGCACGGACCTTCGCCTACGCTTACGACAATATCGGCAACCGCAGTTCGTCCACCACGGACGGCGTGGGCCCGAGTTACACCCCCAACTCGCTCAATCAATATGCCAGTCGGACAATACCGGATGCGTTCACCATCACCGGTCTCGCGCCCACGGCGTCCACGGTCACCGTGGACGGCAACGGCACGACCCGGCAGGGCCAGTATTACTCCCGCGCGGCGAGCCTCGCCAACGGCTCCGCCCCAGCCTGGGCCTCGTTCACCATTGCCGGCAGCCTCGGCGGCTCCATTTCCCGCGGACAGTTCCTGCCGCAGACCCCGGAGAACTACACCTACGACGCCGACGGCAACCTCACCCTGGATGGCCGCTGGCATTACTGGTGGGACGGGGAAAACCGTCTGATCGCCATGGAGACCATCGGCCATCAGTCCGGCGACAGCACCGCGGTGTGGAACAGCGGCGTGCCGCGGCAGCGCCTCGAATTCCTCTACGACTACCTCGGCCGCCGCGTGGCGAAAAAGACCTACGCCTGGAGCGGCTCGGCCTTCGCGCTCAGCTCGGAGACCCGCTTCATCTACGAGGACTGGAACCTGGTCGCCGACTACGCCGTGTCCGGCGGCACCTTCACCACCGCCCACCGCTACGTCTGGGGCCTTGATCTCACCGGCACGCTCCACGACGGCGGCGGGGTGGGCGGCCTCCTCGCGGTCATCAGCGCCGCCGGCACCACGCACCTCCCGATCTTCGACGGCAACGGCAACGTGATGGGCTTTGTCGACCGTTCCACCGGCGCCCTGACCGCCCAGTACGAATACTCACCCTTTGGCGAACCCCTCCTGCAGACCGGCGCCTACGCCGCGAGCATCCCCTTCCGCTTCTCCACCAAGTACGCCGACGACGAAACCCGCCTCCTCTGGTACGGCTATCGCTTCTACGATCCGGAGCTGGGCCGATTCGTCGGCCGGGATCCACTCGAGGAAAAGGGCGGCCTGCATCTCTATGCCTTTACGAAGAACAACCCTGTAAACGCGTGGGACGAATTTGGGGAATACGAGCCGGTCGAAATGAAGCCATTCACCACGAGTCCCGGGGAATGCAATGATGAGGCTTCATATGAATCCACTGATGCCAACGGCTGCACCACCTATCATGCTTATAACGAATGCAGCAATAGTCCGGGCGGCTGGATTGAAAAAACAAATTGTCCGGACTACAGCAACGGACCTCCGTCGCCTCAGAATCCAGTCGCCACTACTACCGACTCCGGTCATAGCGACGATCCTGTCGCTGGTTCGGGTCCAGAACAGAAGTCTTCCGAACAGCTTGCGGCGATTGAGCAATTCAAATTGGTGCCGGATAACCTAAAAAAGGACCTGTGTGATGAGTTTCTTGATCCCAAGAATAGCCAAGCTACTTATGGAGTTCAAAAAACTGTCGATGGAAATGATTTCTATAGGGAAATAAGTCTAAAAGGTGGCCTCTATAGCGATGGAACATCTAGTAAAATAGTTTCGCGTGTCGAGGGGCCGCTTATGGCGATCAACTCCAATGGGGTATTTGGTCTCGATAGTGAAGGGAACGTGTTTTCTTATCAATCGAATACCATAGGAGTTGGTTGGCGGGTCGAAAATCCCTGGGTGCCGTTTCAGAATAACCAGAATTACCCGGCCCCTCCGAACATATTAACAACAATATATTCATTTCATTCGCACCCATTTCCTGCTCTAGGGGGCCTATCGAATCCAGATGTTCTCGGCCTGAGAAATTATCGGTATCCTAGAGCTGCGCCCGGTGCCCCAGAAAATGGATATACTGTGTTCGGGGGAGCCTTCGATGGAGGGCGTCAGCTATTTTTCGGTACGGGTAAAGATGACATCAAATATCAGCTTTCTTTTTCAGATGTTAAGGCAGCTCTTGGATGTAAATGACGTGCCGGATTTTACCGCGACTATGAATTACCTAAAAATATTGGCGGTTTCATTTATGGCCATGTCAAAAGTATTGTCGGCAGACGGGATGCAGAAAAACGCGGGGTATTACGAACCTGTCCACGTGCCAATGAAGAACGGCGATTTTTACGAAGATGCTTTTTCAGTGATCATTTCAGTTGCCAAGGCGGAGCCAAGATCGGCTCACCTTCCCCTGCCGACGAATCAACCGATTCCTCCGTTCCCGATGAAAATGAGGGAGGCGAGAATTGAGGGGCAGGTGGTTGTTCGATTTGAAATCGCAGCCGACGGCCGGGTGAAGCGATTCAGGATAATAGAGGATGGTGGGGAACCGGAATTTACCGACACGGTGCGCTCAACGATATCGCAATGGCGTTTTGGTCCGGTGGAAGACTCTAACGGAAAG
Source organism: Opitutaceae bacterium (assembly GCA_035549635.1). Classification (GTDB taxonomy): domain Bacteria; phylum Verrucomicrobiota; class Verrucomicrobiia; order Opitutales; family Opitutaceae; genus CAIUWA01. The sequence continues at coordinate 12,229 of DASZQN010000060.1, read as the reverse complement.
GGCACCGAGATTACCTTAGACTATCGATTCCGGTTTTTATTGGGTGATCATGCACAAGAATCTCCCCCACGATGACATGGTATGGACGGGACCTCCTCTATATTTAGAGCCTATTCGAAGGAAAGAGGTCAGGTGTCGTGGGACGCGTGGAGTCCGCAGTCCAAATCATTGGGCGATCGCCTTTCGGCCGTGGCCTTGGCGCTGGGTCAATTCTGCAAGACGGGCTCGAAGATAGAGCTAGAGGCGGCGCTTATCGAACTCGATAAGACGAATCCCTAGACCACCCGAGGCGAGTTCCGCCTGAAAGCGATCCCTCCTTCCGCCGTAATCTCCAGTGTACGCCGTCGGTGACTTACTGGGACCGCGTCAAGAAATAGGACGTGACTGGAGTCTAGTTATACAGCCAGTATTTCCGGCTCTGCTGCTGGTAGATCTCGTCCTGGGCGCGCCATTCCTTGAGGAAGCTCTCGACGTCGACCTTGGCGCCGTCGCGGCGGAGGGCGTTCCACCAAGCGTCGGAGCCGACGTGGATGTTGAAGCGGCGGACGTCCGCAGCATTCAGCTTTGCGAAGGGATTCGCCGGACTCAGCCGGCAGGCGAGCCGCATCATCTGGAAGCTGAGCTCGGTCGGATCCCACGCGTTCCAGTTGACGACGTCCACGTACAGGCCCGGCTCCGGTTTGCCGCTCGCTCCCGGCGCGCTCACGCGGTGGTACGAAACTCCGGGCACATGGAGGGCGCCGAAGTCCTTTTCCAGCAGGTCGAGCGGGCGCGGGCCCGCGGGGCCCTTGAAGGCCACGCCGCGAAACGGGAATTCCTTCCCGATGCCGTGCGTAAAGCCGCTCAGCTCGCAACCGAGGCCGACCATGGCGTAGCCGACGACGGCGTCGAAATTCTGCACGAGCTGCGAGGTTCCGACGTACGTCAGGCCCGTCTCCGGCCAGCGCATCGACCGTTTCCAGCCGCGCATCGGGATGACGGTGAGTTTGCCCTTCGCGCGCGCGGAGGCGGAAATGGCCAGGCCACCGGGCGGCAGCTCCGTCTGCACCATGCGTGCGAGTTCGCCGATTGTCAGGCCGTGGACGTAGGGCACGCGGAATTCGCCGACGCCGCTCATGTACTTCGCGTCGAGCAGCGGCCCGGAAACCTTGAGTCCGCCGAGCGGATTCGGACGGTCGAGCACGATGACCTCGACGCCATTCTCGAAGCAGCCCTCGATCGCATATTTCATGCGGACCGCGAACGTGTAGGAGCGCACGCCAATGTCCTGCAGGTCGACCACGAGCGCGTCGATGCCCCGCAGCTGCGCCTTGGTCGGACGGCCGGTGCGCCCGTTGGCGTCCTTTTTGCCGTCGTAGAGCGAGAAGACCGGCAGCCCCGTGCGCTTGTCGACGTAGTCGTTGTAATTCTGGCTGGCGAGATACTCGCCGTTGATGCCGTGCTCCACGCCGAAGAGCGCGACCAGCTTCACGTCCGGCGCGCGCCGCAGCACGTCCACGGTGCTGATGCCGTGGCGGTTCACGCCCGCGGGATGGGTCAGGAGCCCGATGCGCTTCCCCTTGATCGCCGCGAAGCCCTGGGCCTCGAGGACGTCGATGCCGAGCATCACCGGAAAGGGCTCCGGCGCGACCGCGGGCACGGGCGGCGGGGTGATGACGGGCAGCGTCGCCTGTTGCGGCGGTTTGGCGGCCGGAATGCTGGCGCTGCAGCCGAGCAGGCCGGAAAGCGCGATGAGGAGCGAGAGGCCGCGGGGGAAAATTCGGGAAAGGACGGACATGCGGTGCGACTGACTTTGAAGGGCGAGATGCCTCCGTCGAGACGTTTCACCGCTGCCGGAAATTTCGCACAGAGACGCGGAGGCGCAGAGGCGGAAGAATCCGCAATTTTTCATCCTGCCCTTCAGTCTCACCGATCTCCGCGCCTCTGCGTCTCTGCGCGAGACTTCCGAATGAAAGAGCGAATCACCACACGGCCCGGACGGCGGCGGTCAAGTTGTCGGCGGCGCGACGCAAAGCCTCGGGCAGCGGCGTACCAGGTGGCGTGATGGCGTGGAGGGCGAGACCTTCGCGGGCGGCGGCGGTCACCTCGCCGGCGAAGACATGCACGGGTTTGCCGAGGGCCTGCGCACGGGCGGCGACGGCGCCGGGACCTTTGCCGCTGAGCGAGCTGGGATCGAAGCGGCCCTCGCCCGTGATCACGAGATCGGCGGCGGCGACGCGGGCCTCGAGATCGAGCCACGCGGCCACCAGGTCGAAGCCCGGCAACAACTGCGCGCGGGCCGCGGCCATGAGGCCGAAGGGGAGGCCGCCCGCGGCGCCGGCGCCGGGGACGTCGAGGAGGCTGTCCGGCTGCCGCGCGTGCGTGCACAGCATGAGAGCGAGCCGGGCGCTCTCGTGCTCGAGCCGGCGGCGGTCGCCGGCCCGCAGGCCTTTCTGCGGGCCGTAGATCGCCGCGGCGCCGTTCGGGCCGAGCAGCGGATTGGTGACGTCGCAGGCGATGCGGATGGCCGGAAGCGACGCGGGCACGCTGCCGCCGATCCGGGTGATGTGAATCCAGTCGGCGGGCCGGGGAGGGCGAATGAGTTCGCCGCCGGCCGACTGAAAGGTGAGACCGAGCGCCCCCAGCGCGCCGAGACCGAGATCATTCGTCGCGCTGCCGCCGACCCCGAGCAGCACCGCGCGCACGCCGGCATCCGCGGCGGCCCTGATCAGGTCACCGGTCCCCTGTGTCGTGGTCTGCCACGGATCGCGGGCTTCCGCCGGCAGCAATGCCAGGCCGCTGGCGGCGGCCATCTCGATGACCGCGACCTGGCCGGAGGAGGCATCGAGCCCGAGCATGCGCCGTGCGGCCGCGGGCACCTGGGCCAGTTCGACGACCCCGAATGCGGCTTCAAGAGGCGTTCCCCGCGGTCCGGCGGCCGGCGCGCGATGGAGGCGTCCGCCTGCGGACAAAGTCAGGATCTCGGCGAAGCCCTCCCCGCCGTCCGCCAGCGGACAGAGGTCCAGCGACCAATCGCCGTGGCGTTCATGCAGAGCCCGGGCGGTGAGGTCGCAGGCCTGACGCGCGGTGAGGGAGTCCTTGAATTTGTCGAAGGCGAGCAGAACACGCATTCCCGGCAAGTTGCCGCGCGGGTCACGGACTTAAAAGACGAAAAGGGCAGGGACCGTGGACCGATGAACGCTGGGCCCAAAATTCAAACGCCAAACTCCAAATCCCAAACCTCATGGCGCCCACCCCATACCTCACGGTCCCGCGTGGGTCAGGTAGCGGATCACGGCCTCGGTGCGCGAGCGCACCTGCATCTTGTCATAGATGTGCTTCAGGTGCGTGTTCACCGTGTCGAGGCTGATGGACAGGCGCTGTGCGATCTCGCGGGAGAGGCAGCCCTCGGCGAGGAGCTCGAGAATTTCCTGCTCCCGGGCGGTGAGGTGCTCGGTCGCGCCGGACTTGCCCGGGCCGCGCCGGAGGACCTGCAGCACCTTGCGCGCGACGTCGGCGGACATCGGAACCCCGCCCTGCCGGATCCCGCGGATCGCCTCCAGCAGTTCCCGGCCGGATGTCGGGCGGAGAAGATACCCGCTCGCCCCGGCGCGCAAGGCCGCGAGGATGCGCTCGCTTTCCGCGCCGGCGGAGCAGACCAGGAGCTGCGCCTGCGGGAGGACCGACTTGAGCTGCACGATGCCGTCGGGATCGGCTTCCATGACGATGACCTCGGGCGCGGCGCGGACGACCGAGCGCAGGTCGGCTTTCCAATCGGCGGCGGCGAAGACGCAGCGGCAGGCCGGGTCGGTCGCGATGGCGCGGATCATTTCCTGGCGGAGGAGGACGTTGCCTTCGATGAGCGCTACGGTGATGGGCATGACGAGGTGAAGGAAAGATTGCGCACGGCCCGCAGCAGTTCGCGCGGCGCGGTCCGCTGCACGAGATAGCCGCTCGCGCCGGCGCGCAGGGCGTGGGAGATGTGCTCGTTGTCCTCGCAGACGGAGGAGATGAGGATCTTCGTCTTCGGCAGAAGCTGCTTGAGGCGGGAGATCTCCCGGAGCCGCTGGCGGTCCGGCAGGCTCAGGCCGAGGACGACGACGTCCGGCACCCGGGGATGAATCCGGCCCAGCTCCACCTGCCAGCTGGCGCCCGCGCCGATGCAGTCGCATTCCGGGTCGGTCGCCACGATCTGCGCGAACTCCCGGCGGAGCTCGGGCTGCGGTTCGATGATAGCGACGGTGATGGCCACGGCGAAAAAAGGGAAAGGAAGATTACTTCAATTTGAGCCCCGTGATTTTCAGCACGTAGGCGTGCTCGCACGGCTTGATCGCCGGCACGGGCATTTTCACGGTCAGGCCCTTTTCGTCCTGCACGAAGGCCAGCGGCTTTCCCACGCCGAGCATCTCGACCTTCTCCACCTTGCCCTGGACGCCCTTGTCCGCGGCGAGCGAGGCGATGACCGCGGGTTCATCGCCCGACGGCCAGGCGAACAGGATGGCGTAGAGCGTGTCGCCCTTGGTCGTGAAGCGGATGTCGTGGGCGGTGTAGACCTTGAGCATGCCGTCGGTGATGCCACGGGCGCCGTTGGGCGCACCCTGGGGTGTCGGGCCCTCGCCAAACGTCGTCCAGGCACGCGTGCCGTAGATTGCCTCGCCGTTGAGCTGGAGCCACTCGCCCATCTCCAGGAGGCGCAGCTGTTGCGCCTCGGGAATGGTGCCGTCGGCCTTGGGCGCGAGGTTCAGCAGGTAGTTGCCGTTCTTGCTGACGCAGTCGACCAGCTCGCGGATCAGCTCGCCGGCGTTGCGGTACTGCAGCGGGTCGTCGTTGTAGCCCCAGGAGTTGTGGGCGATCGACGTGTCCTCCTGCCAGTAGTCGGCGCTCAGGTCCGGCATCCGCCCTCGCTCGAGATCGTGGACGGCGCCGGTGAGATACGCCGCCCCGTCGCCCGCGCCCTTGCTGAACATCGTCACGTCCTGGCCGCGCTCCTCCGCCCGGTTGTAGAAATAGGCGGTGACCTTCAGTTTGATCGGGTCGAGGCCGCGGCTGTTGATCCCGTTGTCGAAATACAGCGCCTCGGGATGGTACTTGTCGATGAGCTCGACGTTGCGCGCGACCCAGTCCTCGAGGAATTTCTGATAGAGCGCGTCGCCGTGGTTCATCGTCCAGTAGAAATCCTGGAGGGCCGGGTCCGTGAGGTCGCTCGGCACGCTCGGGACGGGAATGAAGCCGTAGTGTTCCACGCGATGGTTGGAGACCCCGAAGTGCAGGCCCTGCCGGCGCGCGGCCTTCTCGAGGTCGCCGATGATATCCCGCTTCGGGCCCATCTTCGCGGCCGTCCAGCGGGTCAGGGCGCTGTCCCACATCGCGAAGCCGTCGTGGTGCTCCGCGACCGGAACGACATAGCGGGCCCCGGCTTTCTTGAAGAGGGTGATCCAGGCGTCAGGGTCGAACTGCTCCGCCTTGAACATCGGGATGAAGTCCTTGTAGCCGAACTTGTCCACCGGCCCGAAATGCTCCGTGTGCCACGCGAGCATGCTGCTGTACATGTGCTGCGCGTACCATTCGCTCCCATGCGCGGGAACGGAATAGAGGCCCCAGTGGATGAAGATCCCGAACTTCCCGTCCATCAGCCAGGCGGGCGTCTTGTAGTTGGCCTTGAGCGAATCCCACGTCGGCTGCACCGGCCCGCCGGCCAGCGTCGGGCCCGCCCCGGCGGCCCGGCGGGCGATTTCCGAGGAAGGGGTGCCGCGGCCCTCGCCCCGGCCGACGCGCGCCGCCGGCGCGATGGGATCGGGCGGAGCCTCCTGTGCGGAAAGCACAAAGGGAAACCGGAGGCTGGCGACGGCGGCGAGGATCACCGCGCGGCGGAGCGAGCGGCGACGGGCCGATCGCGGCCGCGAACCCGGGGCGGCGGGGGAACGGACAGGGGAGGGGAGCATGGAGAAGGGTGCCGACCTAGAGAAAATTGGCCGAGGTTTCGGCATAGAATGCGCTCGAAATCCCGATAAAGAAATGGATAGAAGAGACATTAGCATGGATAAAATTGCCCGACGCGACCCCCGGCGGCTCCTTTCCCGCCAGGTCACCGGCGCGCGATATTTTTTCCTCAATCTCGCGCCGCGGCCCGCGGCGCCGCTGGCGCTGGTCATGGGCGGCCTGGAGCACTGCAACCCGGACTACGTGATCGCGCGGCGGGACTTCCCGTTCTTCGCCCTGGAATATGTGGTGTCGGGCGAGGGCTCCGTCGCCCTCAACCACCGGCGGCACCCGCTGCGGCCGGGAGCGGTCTTCGCCTATGCGCCGACGATGCCGTGCGAGATCCACACGGATCCGGAAAACCGGCTGGTGAAATACTTCCTCACGTTCGCCGGCACGGACGGGATCCGCCGCCTGCGCCAGTGCGGGGTGGCGCCCGGCAGTGTGCGACTGCTGGCGGCGCGGGCCGAACTCGTCGACGTGCTGGAGGATCTCCTGCGCGAGGGCCGGCGCTCGGGCGATCTGGCGGGCCGGATCTGCGAGACACTGTTCGATCTCCTGCTCCTGAAAATCAAGGACGCCTCGACGCTGATCTCGACCACCGCCGAACCGGCGCTCGAGGCCTTCCTCCGATGCAAGGCGCTGGTGGATGCGGAGGCGGAACGGCTCGGCACGCTGGAGGAGATCGCCCGGGCCGCCGGCGTCCAGGCGTCGAGCGTCTGCCGGTGGTTCCGCCGCTACCAGGGCACGAGTCCCTACCAGTATCTCCTGCGGCGCAAAATGAACCTCGCCGCGGAGCATCTCGTCCAGGCCGGCGGCCTGGTGAAGGAAGTGGCGGCGCGCGTCGGATTTTCCGACCCCTATCACTTCTCCCGCTGCTTCAAGTCAGTCCACGGCGTCGCGCCGCGGGACCTGCTCCGTTACCAGCAGAAGAATGGGGTGGAGCGGCGCGGCCGCGTCACAGGTGACAGGTGACAGGTGACTGGGGACAGGAGACGGTATCACGCCAAGGTTTCGGTCGCGCTGTAGGCCAGCTCGCTGAGCTGGCGGCCAGGTCAACGACCTGGCCTACAATTGATCGGAGGCTGTCCCCGGTCTCCCGACACCTGTCTCCCGTGACGGCTGCGCCGCCTACGGCGCGACCGCGAGCCGGGCCGTGACGTTGTGGACGCCGTCGGTGTCGAGCGCGAGGGCGGTCGCCCGGCCAATCAGCGCGTTCGAGGCGACGGTGCCGCGCAGGGTGACCTCGCCGTCCCGGCAGTCGACGTTGATGTCGATGGCGGACAGCTCACGGTCGAGGACGTACTTCGACTTGATGACGGTGACGATGCGCGCGTCGGAAATCTTTTCCCCGGCGACCGCTGCCTTCGAGCGCACCACGGCGCCGGTACGCGCGAGGTCGGCCTTGATATCGTCGGCGGTGAGATGCCATTCGACGAGCTTCTCCGTGATGGCTTCGCCGGCCTGATTGGCCGCATCCCTCGCCTTGGCGGTGAAGGTGGTGCCCGAAGCTGCGGGACTGCCCGCGGAGCGTTCACCCGCTTCGCGCTGATTGTAATAGTTCAGCGCCCAGGCCCCGGCGACGGCGCCGAGCAGGAAAAAGATGAAGGCGGTTTTCATGCGGAAAGGATGCGGGGGACGCCGTGCGGCGTCCAGCCGCTCCTGCCGATGGTTCGCTTACTCCACCCGGAGGAGCGAGATGACCTGCCGCACGCCGTCGGTGTCGAGGGCCAGCGCGATCGCCTTGCCGATGAAGTCGGCGGAGCGGACCGTGCCGTTGAGCGTGACGACGCCGTTGTCGGCATCGACGTTGATCTTCAGCGCCGAAAGATCTGAGTCCGCGACGTACTTGGCGTTGATGACCGTCACGATGCGGGCGTTATCGAGTGCCCCGCCCACTTTCTCGCCAGCGGCCATGGTCTTGTCGCGGACGACGCGTCCGGACTTGTCGAGGTCGGCCTTGATGTCCGAGGGCGTGAGCTTCCACTCGGTGAGCTTGGCGGAAATCGCATTCTTGGCATCGACCGCGGCGTCCTTGGTCTTGTCCGCGGCGTTGCTGACGGCGTTTTCCGTCTTCTGCATGGCGGAGTCGGTTTTCTGCGCGAGGGAGGAGGAATTGTCGGCCTTGTTGCAACCGGTGCAGAGCAGGGCGGTGGCGCCGGCGAGGATCAGGATCGTTTTCATGGGAGGGATGGTAGTGGGCGGCGACTGACCCCGAAGTCGGGCCTTGGTTCTCGCCCGGCGGACGATTCTTTCCGCCTTCGCCAAGGATCCGACGGACCAGCCGAATGCCGAGCGGGAGATCACGATCGGCCACCAAGCACCGGAATTTCAGCCACAAAAAGGCACAAAGCGGTTGGGGCTCCGACTCGGATCTCCTGCGCGCCCATGGGCGCAATGGAGACTTCGCCGCAGCCTTGGTCGCTTCGGGCTTTTTCGTGGCTAAAATTCCGCGACGGCAGTGGCTGCCGGATTGCGCCAACGGGCTTGCGGACGCCTCGGGCCGGGCCTTTGCTCGCGCGGATATGACCTCTTCGAAAACCGCGCTTGTCACCGGCGCTTCCCGCGGCATCGGCCGCGGCATCGCCATCGAGCTGGGGCGCGCGGGCGCCCGGGTGGCCATCAACTACGCCGGCAACGCGAAAGCCGCGGACGAGGCGCTGGCGCTGGTCCGGGCCGCGGGCGGAGACGGATTCACGGTGCAGGGCGACGTCGCGGTGGCAGCCGACCGGGAGCGGCTGGTGGCGGAGACCGCGGCGAAATTCGGCCGCCTCGACCTGCTGGTCAACAATGCCGGCGTGGCGCCCGCGGTGCGCGCCGACCTGCTCGACGCCGGCGAGGAGAGCTTCGACCGGCTGTACGCCATCAACCTCAAGGGGCCGTTCTTTCTCACCCAGCTCGCCGCCAAGCGAATGCTCGCGCAGGCCCCGGACGCGGAGGGATTTCGCGGGCGGATCGTCAACATCACGTCCATTTCCGTCTACACCGCCTCGATCAACCGCGGCGATTACTGCATGGTGAAGGCCGGCCTCGCGATGATGACGAAACTCTTCGCCGACCGCCTCGCGCCGCACGGCATCAACGTCTACGAGATCCGGCCCGGCGTGATCGCAACCGACATGACCGGCGGCGTGAAGGAAAAGTACGACAAGCTCATCCTGCAGGACGAACGCGGCATCACGCCGCTGCGCCGGTGGGGTCAGCCCGCGGATATCGGCCGGGCGGTGTGCGCCATCGCGGAGGACCGTTTCCCGTTCTCGACGGGGGCGGTTTTCGACGTCGACGGCGGATTCCACCTGCACCGGCTGTAAAGCAGGACAGCGGCAGACGGAGGGGTTCACGCGGAGAACGCGAAGGACGGCAGCGGGACGGATCAATCTTGGCAGGAACTCGCCTGCGTAGGGAAGCTGGCCTTTCTGGTTTTCTTTGCGTGCTCTGCGTCCTCGGCGTGAAACCGATTGGGATTGAATTTCCCAGCCGCTCGCGGCCACGTTCCGGAATGCTGCTGACCTGCCAGGCGGGATTCGAAGCGTTCCTTGCGCGCGAGGCGGAGGAGCGGGGCGCGGTGGTCGCGGAAAAGGGACCGGGCTGGGTACGGACCGTTGCCGATTTCGACACCGGCACGATGACGTTTCCCCATCTGGCGTTGATGGCACCGGTGGAAATCAAGGGCCAGTCGGTCAACGCGCTCGCGCAGGCGGTGGCGCAATTTTTCCTCGAAGGCCTGCGGGGCGAACGGATCGAGGCGGCCTGGCCCTGTCTCTGGCTGGGTCCGCAGGAGATTGTCGGACTGGGGCGCCGGACCTCCGCGGTCGAGGCGGCCTTTGGCGAACTGCTGAAAAAGAAGCTCGCGCGGGTGGCGAAACTGGCCGGCCCGGAGCTTCCCCGCGGAATCGGCCGGGTGCGCGGGCTGGCGGTGTTGTTTGTGGATTTCGGCCGCGCGTTCGCGGCGCGAGAGCTGATTGCGTTCGGGCAACGGCGCATGGCGGACGACGAGCGGGCGCCGTCGCGCAGCTACCTCAAGGTCGAGGAGGCTTATGGCGTCCTGGGCCGCGAGCCGCAGGCGGGCGAGACCGTGGTCGACCTCGGCGCGGCGCCCGGCGGGTGGAGCTACAGCGCGGCGCGGCGCGGGGCGCGCGTGGTGGCGATCGACAACGGACCGCTCAAGGGGGGCGCGCTCGACCACCCGCTGGTCGAGCATCGGCGCGAGGACGCCTTCAAGTTCGAGCCGCCGGCGGGCGGACACTACGACTGGCTCTTTTGCGACATGGTGGAGGAGCCGCACAACGTCCTGCGCAACATCATCGAGCCGTGGCTTACGCGGCGCTGGTGCCGCCGGTTCGTCATCAATTTGAAATTCGGCCGCGTGGATCCGCTGGCCTTCGTCAAGGAACTGCGCGCCCCGGGCTCGCCGCTCATGGTCCATGCACCCGGCACCATCATCCGGCATCTGTATCACGACCGGGAGGAGTTCACGCTCGTGGGCGAGGTGGCTGCATCCTGAGGATCGTGTAGGGGCGTCTCTTGCGGACGCCCGGCTGGGTACGTGTGTACTACTGGCTTCAATTGCGGACGGAGCGAAAGGGCGTCCGCAAGGGACGCCCCTACATTTCATGTTTTCACGGAGAGGAAGCGGAGATCGCAGAGACCGGATGAGCCGGCCTTCCCTCTGCGTTCTCCGCGTTCTCTGTGCGAAATGTTTTGAAATCAGTTTTGTTTGGTGTCGCTGAGCGCCGACGTCACTGTGGCGGAGATGCCTTCGCCGACCCACACTTCCAACGCCTCGCGTCCGGATGAATTGAAGTTGTGCGGCTTGGCGGCGGTGCGGGCGCGCTTTGCGCGGGATCCGGATTCGATCCAGCGGCTGTTTTTCGATTACCCCACGGGCCGCCGCATCGGGGTGATGTGCCGGGTGCTGGCGAAAGCGCGAAAGGTTTACCGCTGCGTGGAGCCGGCGGAGCTCGAGAAGATCGCGGGCTCGGTCCATCACGGCGGCATCGTGGCGGTGGTCACGCCCCCGGCGCTGCCGGCGGCCGGAGGCGGCGAGATTCGAGAGTGGGCGCGGCGCGGCGAGGCACTGCTGGCGCTCGACCGGATCGGCAACGCCCACAATCTCGGCGCGATCGCGCGCACGGCCGCGTTCTTCGGCGTGCCGCGACTCGTGCTGCCGGCGGATGCCGCGGCCGCGAGGCCGACGGACGCGGCCCATCGCGTGGCCGAGGGCGGATTCGAGCACCTTGAGGTCCGCCAGGTGCCCGACCTGGCGGCCTTCGCGCGGGAGCTGGCGGCCGCCGGCTACGAGGTGGTTGGGGCGGCGACGCGCGGCGGGGCGGCGAGCGCAGCGGAACTCGACCGGCGCAAGCCGCTCGCCCTGTTCCTCGGCAACGAGGAGCACGGCCTCGCGCCGGAGGTGGCGGCGGCGTGCACCCGGCTCGTGACCATTCCGGGGCGCGGAGAAGTTGAATCGCTCAACGTGTCCGTGGCGGCGGCGGTGCTGATGTGGGAGTTGTTCGCCCGCGGCGCAGCGGGGAAAAAACGTCCGGCGTAGGGCGCTCCGTGCGGAGTTTCGTCCGTATCGCCGCCGATACCTCGAGGGGCGTCCGCGAGAGACACCCCGCGCCGGTCAATAGTCGTCCATGATAAAAAACATCACCCAGCCGAGGCTGACGTTGACGAGCGCTATGCCGGCGATGGCCGAGACGAAGACGATCGGGTTGCTCAATCCTCCCATCAGCAGGGCGATCAGGCCAAAGCCGACATTGCTGGTGATGACGAGAAAGAGGAAATCGCGTTTGCGGCGGGAGGGCCGCTTCTCGATCGGCTTGAGCTCGTTCAGGCCGAACGCATTGGCGCGGGCGACGTTTTCCCGCAGCGTGGCGTGGACATCGTTCGCGCCGGGAACGGGGGCGGCGGGAGGTGCGGTTGGAGCGACACCGCCCGGCTTGGCGGAATTGGCCTGCCGGAGCAGCTGGTGCACGTCGATCGCCGGAATCGCCTGCGGCTCGTTGGTAGGGGCATTGACCGATTCGATTTCCCGCGACTTGAAATCGTAGAACTTGCGGGGCGGATCGGGGTCGTCAGCGGGCATCGCGGGCAGGAGCCTGAGCGATTTCCGGCCGGAGGTAAAGCGGTCGCGGTTATATATATATAGAGTGCCTTGGCTAAATAGCCTGCGGTACGACCCTGAATCGATCCCCGGAGGTTTCACGCGAAGGCGCGAAGCTCGCGAAGGTCGGAGCAATTGATCGGGTATTCTTCGCGAGCTTCGCGC
>DASZQN010000059.1:0-34700 GCA_035549635.1 Opitutaceae bacterium | reverse complement strand
CCCCCCCCCCCCCTACTCGATCGGCCCCGCTTACGGAGCGGCGGGCGCCTTGGCTTCCTCGGCCGCCTTCGTTTCCTCCGCCGGCTTTTCCGGCGGATCCAGCTTCACCGCCGCCGCCTGCTTGGCGGCGTCCGCAAGATCCGCGGCCGGCAGCAGGACGACGCCGACCTGGCGGCCGCCCGAGGAGTAGACGAACGCGAGCCCCAGCACCCTGCCCTGCGGATCGAATACCGGGCAGCCCAGGGTCTGCTCCGAAACCAGGATGAAGCGCCGCGGCTTCTCGATCACGCCGAGCACGGAGCTCGCCTGCACGATCGGCACGCGCTGCATGGTCTTCGGCAGGCGCGTGATTTCAAAATAGGTCCCGAGGACCTTGGCCTCGGCGGGATCGTCCAGCTTGACGCAGGAGAACGTGTGGCCCGCCGCGGCGGCTTCGCTTTCCGGGGCGATGAAGGCGAGATCGAGGTCCGCGTCCTTCAGCACCACGCGGGCCGGGATCTCGCTGTTGTCCGCCAGCCGCAGCTTCACTTCCTTGAACTCGGTCTCCGGCGCGTCGCCGCCGCCGCGGCCGCCCGTGTTTCCGCCGGCGCGAGGGTCGATCAGCGCGAGCGACGTCACCGTGAGTCCGGTCGGCGAGATCATGGTGCCGTTCGCGTCCCGCTTGACCTCGCGCGACTGCGAACCGCGGTCTCCGCCGGTCTTGACCACGACCACCATCTCGATCGAGACGATCGCGTCGGCGTAGCGCTTCACCAGCTCACGTCCGGCCGCGGCGTCCGCCTCCGTCGCCGGCAGCGTGGCGGCGCGCACCGGCCCGGCGAGGACCAGCAGGGCGGCGGCGGCGGGAAAAAGGCGGGGAATGGATTTCATGTTTTGGTCGGCTGGAGGGGCTTGAGGCTGATCTCGACAAAAAGGGTTTCGCCCCGGCGCTGCACGAGGAGGACGAGCCACTCGGCGCCGCTCCTGGCCGCGGCGTCCCGGGCCTGGTGGAATTCGTCCAGGCTCGTCACGCGCTTCCCCCCGGCCTCGACCACGAGGTCGTCGGCGTGAAGGCCGGCCAGGTACGCCCAGCCGGCACGGACGACGGTGGCCACCAGCACGCCGCTCTCGGTCGGCGGAAGCTGCAGGCGCACGCGATCGTCGAACGCGATCTCGCGCACTTCGTACTCGAGCTTGTCGTCCTCCCAATACGGCAGTTCGGAGGCCGGCGTGGGCTGGGCCTCGAGTGTCACGGGGAGGTCGATTTTCTGCCCTTCGCGCCAGAGATTGAAGGTCGCCTGCGTGCCCACGCGATATTGGCGGATCATCCGGCCCAGCACGTCGGCGTCCTCCTGGCGGCGGGCTGTCACCTCGGTGCCGTCGAGCGCGAGGATCACGTCCCCGACCCGCAGCCCGGAAGATTCCGCCTTCGTGCCGGGATAAATGCGCGTCACCCGCGCCCCACCCTCGGCCTTGATGCCGAGGCGCGTGGCGAGTTTCGGCGTGAGGGGCTGCGAGGCCACGCCCAGCCAGGCCTTGGTCGCCTGCAGGGTCCGGCTGCGCGGATTCGTCAGCCGCAGCTCGACCACGGAATTCAGCACGGCGCCGTCGCGGCGCACGCTCGCCATCACCGGCTTCATGCCCGTCGCATCGTCGGGAATCAGTTTTTCGGTCAGGGCCTTCAGCTCGGCCACGGTGCCGACCGGCTGGCCGTCCACGGCGATCAGCACATCCTGCCGGTGGAGATCCGGCTCGGCCTGGCCGCTCGGGCCGCCCGGACGGATGTTCTCGAGCCACACGCCGCGCTGGTCCGGCAGCCGCTCCTCGCGCGCCAGGCCGCGGGTCAGGTCGCGCACGACCGCGCCCCAGGCCCGCAGCTCGACGTCGTCGCCCTCAGCCGGTTCACGCTGCTCGAGTTTGAAATGAACCGACGCCTTCCTGCCGTCGCGCTCGTAGTCGACCGCAAATTCGTTTCCGGGGAGCCGGCCCGTCTCCAGGCGGTAGAAATGGGCCACCGCCTTTTCCTTCTCCCCCTCGATCGGATGGCCGTCGGCCGCGAGCACGACGTCCCCGGCCTTCAGGCCAGCCTTCGCCGCCGGCGACTCCGGCTCCACGTCGGCCACGAAGACGCCCGCGCCCTTCCCCGCCGATTCCAGGCGCTCCTGCACGGTGATTCCCGACCACCCGCGGGTGACGTGGCCCTGCTTGATGAGCTGCTCCGCGATGCCGCGGGCGAGGTTGGAGGGAATGGCGCCGCTGAGGTTAAAGACGCCGATTTCATTGATGCCCACGACATCGCCCTGCGTGTCGACCAGCGGGCCGCCGCTGTTGCCGCCGAAGATGGTCGCGTCGTGCAGGATCCAGCGCACCAGCATCCCGACATCCTCGCCTTTCAGGATCATCTTCCCCGCGGTCTGCTCCGGCAGGACCAGCGAGGGATTCGCCACGATGCCGCGCGTGCTCGACTGCGAGAGGAAACCCGGGCTGCCCAGCGCGAACACCGCGTTGCCCGCCACCAGGTGGTCGGAGTCGCCGAACGTGCCCACCGGCAGCGGCGCCGCCGTCTTGCCCCGCTGGCTGAGGTCGAGCTGGAGGACCGCGAGGTCGGTCATGGCGTCCACGCCGATGCGCTTCGCCTCGATCAGCTCGCCGTCGTACAGGTAGCAACGGTAATAGTCGCCGTCCTCCGCCACATGGCAGTTGGTCAGGACATGTCCCTGCGCGGAGATGATCACGCCGCTCCCGCCCACCCAGGCCTTCGTGAGGCGGCCGTCGCTCGGCTGGAGGCGGATCGCCTCGATCCGCACGATGGCCGGAAACACGCGCGCCAGCACCCCGGTGTATTCGCCCTGCGGCGAAGCCGTTGCGGCCGACGTCGAGGCGGCGCGGACCGGGAGCGCGGTGAGGATCAGGAACATCGCTGCCAGGCGGCCGATCCATCCAACGCATTCTCCAGCCGGTCGACGTTTCATAGAGGTAACAAGAGCAGAACCCTCCTTCAAAGCGCCCAGCCCGGCAAGCGGCAAAAGACGCTTCCGATCCCTCTCGCGCAGAGACGCGGAGGCGCAGAGGAAAAAGTTATTTCCCGCTCTGCGTCTCCGCGTCTCTGCGCGAAACCGGATCGAGATCTTATCCTTTCGCCGCCGCCACGAACCTGCCGATGATGCCGTCGAAGCTGCCGTTGGTGAAAAACACCACGACGCGGGAACGGCCGGGTTTCGGCGGCAGGGTTCCGGCCTGCAGCTTCGCCAGCAGTTCCGCGTTCGTCGGGGCCGTCTGCGCATCGACGCCCTGCGTCTCCAGGTGCTGCATCACCGCCTCCGGATCGAAGCGTTCATTTTCCGCCAGCTTGTCCGCCCGACTGACGGCTCCGAGGTAAACTTCGTCCGCCTGCGCGAGCGCCCGCATGAAACCGGTCTGCAGCGTCTTCGTCCGGGCCGTGTTGCTGCGCGGCTCGAACACCGCCGTCAGCACCGCCCCGGGAAAGCGCGCCCGGAACGCCTGCAGCGTCTCGGCCAGCGCGGTGGGATGATGTCCGAAATCCTCGATCACCGTGAGCCCCGGCGCCGCGTGCAGGATCTCCTGGCGGCGCCGCACCCCGCGGAAGCGCGCGAGCGCGTCCAGCTTCAGCCAAGTCGGATCGAAGGTGGAACGCGTGGACCTCAACGCGTTGTTCGCCTCCGTCGATGCCTTGACGTCGACCGCGCCGCCCAACGCGTCGAGGTCAATGCGTTCCACCTTCCCCGCCAGCCCCGCGGCGGTCGCGGCCATCGCGGCATTGCGGGCATTGAAGAGTCCGGGCTGCGGCCATTTCACCTCGTCCCAGGGGCGCCCGCGCCAGAGCAGCCGGAAGCGCGCGCCGGCGGGCGACTCGGAAAAGTCGGCGATCCGCACGTCGTTGTCGTCGCCGGTGCCCACGCGGATCACGTTCGTCCACGGCATGGGCCCGAGCGCGCGCAGGTTCGCGTCGTCGCCGTTCAGCACGATGCAGCCGTTGCGCGGCACGATGCGCGCGAGGTGCGTGAAGGTGCGCTGCACGTCCGCGAGGTCGCGGAAGATGTCGGCGTGGTCGAACTCCAGGTTGTTCAGGACCGCAATGTGCGGCGCGTAGTGGATGAACTTGCTGCGCTTGTCGAAGAAGGCGCTGTCGTATTCGTCGCCCTCGATGACGAAGGGATCGCCCGCGGCGCCCAGATGGCTGCCGGTGGGCGGATCGAGCGGCACGCCGCCGATCAGGAAGCCCGGATCCCGCCCGGCCTCGCGCAGCAGGAACGCCGTCAGCGCGGTCGTCGTCGTCTTTCCATGCGTGCCGCAGACCACGACATTGCGGCGGTCCTTCAGGACGAAGTCGTGCAGGGCCTGCGGCAGCGAGAGGAAGGGCCGGCGGCGGTGCTCGAGCAGCCATTCCACCTCCGGGTTGCCCCGCGACATCGCATTGCCGACGACCACCGTGACGTCCTTCATCTGCGCCAGCCGCTCCGCATCGTAGCCCTGGAGCACCTCGATTCCCGCGTCCGCGAGCACCGTGCTCATCGGCGGATAGACATTGGCGTCGGATCCCAGCACCTCGACGCCCCGCGCACGCAGCAGCAGCGCCGCGTTGCCCATCGCCGTCCCGCAGATGCCCATGAAGTAAATGCGCATCGCCCCGTTTTGACGGGGCCATGCAAACGTTCAACGTCCAACATTCAACGTCCAACTCGGACTGTGGGAGGGGCTTTATGCCCCGATTGAATTACCCCGTGTTCAGTCGGGGCATAAAGCCCCTCCCACAGTCTACCTCACTTCGCCCGCGGCGGGGTCTTCGGCGGCGCCATCCAGCTGGCGAGGCGCTGGTACTCGAGGTTCAGGTCCACACGCAGCTCGTCGTAGCGCGACTGGTCGTAGTCCCGGTGCAGCGCGTCGCGCCGCTGCCTGAATTCGTCGAGGCGTTCCTGCGTGGCCGCCTTGTGCTTCGCATCGTCGTCGCGCTCCAGCAGCGCCGCGAACCGCGCAATCACCCCGTCCAGCACGTCGAGCGCCGCCTTCTGCTCCGCCGTGATCTTCGCCGCCGGCGCCGCCTCCTCGGCCCGCACCCAGTGGGCGGGACCGAATCCCATCAGCAGCACGATCAAAACGAAGCCGCCCCACTTCCGGAGCCCAGCCCGAGGCGACGGCAGCAGCCGCCGAACCGTGAACCTCGAACGCTGAACCGTGAACGTTTCCCCCCTCATCCCGCCATCTCCAGTCCACGCATCGTCCCCGTCGAGGAGGCAAACTTGTCCTCGTCGATTCCCATCCGGTGCAGCATCGAGACGAAGAGATTCGGCAGCGGGTAATTGCGCTCGCGGTCGAAGGCGAGGTGCTGGCCATGCCGGAAGCCGCCGCCGGCGAAGATCACCGGCATGTTCGTGCAGACGTGCGCATTCGCGTCGCCGAGGTTCGAGCCGTACAGCACCATCGTGCGGTCGAGCAGCGACTCCCCGCCCTCCTGGATTCCCTTGAGATCCGTGTAGAGGCCGGCCAGCAGCTTCATGTGCGCCAGGTCGAGCGCCTTCAGCTGCGCCAGCTTCTCCGGGGATTTCCCGTGGTGCGAGAGGTTGTGGTAACCCTCGGTGATCGCGATCTCGGTGATGCCTTCCACCGCCGGAGTCGACGCGCTGTCGAGCATCAGCGAGATCGAGCGGGTGGAGTCGGTCTGGAACGCCAGGCGGGCCAGGTCGTACATCAGCTTCACCTTCGCCATGTAGGCCGCGGGACTCGCCGGGTCCACCGGCACCGGCACGTGCACGACCGGCTTCGGCTTGGTCTCCCAGCCCTGCGACTCCTTCAGCCGGTGCTCGAGATCGCGCACGCTCGTGAAGTACTGGTCGAGGCGGTCGCGGTCGTTCGCACCCACGTTGCGCTGCAGGCTCCGCGCCTGCTCCGCGACCGTGTCGAGGATGCTGCGGCCCGTCTCCAGCTTGAGGATCTGCGCGTCCACCTCGGCCTGCGTGCCCTGCAGGAACAGCTGCTTGAACACCTCGGAGGCCTTGTCCTCAGGCGGGATCGCCACGCCGGTGCCCGTGCAGGACAGGCTGCGGCTGCGGGTGTTGACGGCAAGCGTGAGCGACGGGAAGCGCGTCAGCGTGCCGAGATGCTCCGCGATGTGCTGGTCGAGCGAGATGGTGTTGTGGAACGAGCCGCTGCCCGGGTGCGGCGCCGCGGTCAGGAAGCACACGTCCGCCGGGTGGCCGCTGTCCACGGAGGGGTGCGACACGCCGCTGAAGACGGTGAAGTCGGACCGGTGCTCCTGCAGCAGCTGCAGATAGCCTGACGCGGCATAGTCGCGGCCCTGGCCCGTCGGGAAAAAGTCGCGCGCCAGCAGGCCGAGGTTGTTGCAGACCGCGAACATCCGGCGCGGCTGCGCCCCGGGCGCGAGGGGTGACGACGCCGCGGTGGCTCCCCGCACAAAGCTCGGCAGCATCGAGTCGAGCAGCGGCAGCGCCAGGGCGATGCCCGTGCCCTGGAGGAAGCGGCGCCGCGACATGGGCTGGCGCGTGGCGATGAACGGGGCGCGGTGGTTCATGGAAGGGAATTTCGAGTTCATGGGCACGGGGGACTTCACTTGTTGAGGAAGAGGTCGCTCTGGATGAGCTGGTCGATCAGGGTGCGGACGCCGTACTGCCGGGCCTTCGCGCCCGCCAGGATCTTCTCGATCGCGGCGCGGTCGCTGAAGCGCACCGGCGCGCCGGTGGCGTACACGGCGAGCTGGCGGACCAGGTTGCGGGCGATCTGCGGCTCGTCGGCCAGCAGCAGCTGCTTGAAATCGCGGACGTCCTTGAAGGTCCGGCCATCCGCCAGCTGGCCGGTGGAATCGACCGGCTGGGCGTAGTGGAAGGCGAAGGGCCAGCCATTCTTGCCGAAGCCCGGCTCCACCACGCCGTCCTCGGACGTCGCGCGGTAGCGGTCGCGCCAGGCGCCCATCACGTCGAAGCTCTCGAGCGCGAATCCCGGCGGATCGATCTTGCTGTGGCACGCCGCGCAGGTCTTGTCCGCCCGGTGCTTGTCGAGCTGCTGGCGGATGGTGACGGCGCCGCGGATGTCCGGCTCGACCGCCGGGACCGACGGCGGAGGCGGCGGGAGGTCGAGGCCCATGATGCGTTCGCGGATCCATTTTCCGCGCAGCACGGGCGAGGTCGTGGTGCCGTTGGCGGTCACCTTGAGCACGATCGCCTGGGTCATGAAGCCGCCGCGCGGGCTGTCCGGCGGCAGCGTGATCCGGCGCATGGCGACGCCCTCGACGCCGGGAATCCCGTAGTGCGCCGCGAGCCGGTCGTTGACGAAGGTGTAGTCCGACGCGACGACGTTGCGTGCCGGGAGGTTCCGGTCCACCAGCTCGGCGAAATAGAGGCGGCTTTCCTCCAGCGCCGCCTCCACCAGCGAGTCGTCGATGTAGTAATCGCTGTAGAGCGTCGTGGACGGCGACGTGTCGTTCACCTTCCGGAGCTCGAGCCAGTAGTCGAGGAACGCCTCGACGAATCGTTGCGAGCGCGGATCGGCCAGCAGCCGGTCCGCCTGCGCCCGCAACACGCCCGGGCGGTGCAGTTCGCCCTTGGCCGCGAGGTCGCGCAGGATCGCGTCGGGCTCCGAATTCCAGAGGAAGAGCGCCAGCCGCGTCGCGAGCGCATAGTCGTCGAGACGGCCGGGATTTTCCTGCACGAATACATAGCCCGGCGACGACAGCACCGCGGTGTAGCCGGCGAGCATCGCACCTGCGAAACCGAGGCCGGCGTCCATCCGCTGGTTGATCAGCTTGAGGAAAAGCTGCACGTCGGCCTCCTCCACCGGGCGGCGATAGGCGCGCTGCATGAAAGAGCGCAGCAGCCGCTCGGCGTCCTGCCGGGGATGCTCGGAAACGACCTCGACCGTCACCGTCGTGGTGGGCGCACCGCCGCGGCCGCCCGCAAAGCCGAACCCGCCGCCGCCGCGCTGCCCGCGTCCGCCGGCTCCGCCCGCCGGCGGATCGGCGACGACCTCGAGTCCCACTCCTGGCATGCCCGGCTCGACCTTCTTCATCGGCAGATCGCCGAAGAGCTGGCGATAGCCGGGAGCGGAGGGTTCGTCGTAGAGCGGCCCTTCCACGTCCATCCAGCTGAAGGCGACGCCGGGCATGCCGTCGCGCTGCGCGAGCGGATTGGTGTAGCCGTCCGGGATGCCGGTCGGCCGCGAGCGGAAAAACCTCGTGGCGTCCGTCGCGATCACGTCGTTGGCCACCAGCCAGACGTCGTTGAGCGTGCTGACGCTGGGTTCCGGAGTGATGTCGAACTCCCCTACCCGCCGGTTCAGGGTCCCGCCCTTGGCGTAGATCTCGATCGGCTCGTAGCGGCGTCCGGGCGAGATGTCGGCGAAGTTCGGGCGGTGCCACTCCGGCGGCAGGACGGCGATCGCGGTCGGGTCGCCGCCCTTGGGTGTCTTGCCGATGAACGAAACCGTCGGATGACGCGTGCCGCCCGGCCCGAGCCACACGGTATAGCCGCTGAAGGTCAGGCGGTATCGTCCGGCCACGGGCGCGCGGAACGCGCCCCAGGTCGAGCCGAAGCCGGTGGAATAATTGCTCGCGGTCCAGCCCATCGCCTCGCGGTCCCGGACCGCCGGGTCCGACGCGCCCACGGTCATCGGCGCCTTGCCGGAGAGCAGGTCGGGCTGCGCGTGCGAATCCAGCACGGGAAACTTCTGCCGGTCCGGGTTTCCGTCGTCGCCGCCGCCCCGGATCGTGAAGCTCTCGCGGGCGTAATAGCGCTTCTTCGTCGTGGGCGGGCGCACGAACTGCACGCTCATCGCCTGGCGCAGCGCGTAATCCGCCGCGCTCATGTAGCGCGCCATGTGCACATACGAGACGTCGAGCGCCTCGCTCACCTTGTTGAAGCGGTAGGCCTCGCCGTCCTCCGGCAGCTGGTCCTTCACCTGCAGCCAGGGCGCCTGCAGCAGGTCGCGCAGCGCATTCTCGTACTCGCTGCGGTTGAGGCGCCGCTCCGTCGCGCGCCCCTCGCGGGCCGCCACGGCGGTCTCATAGGTGTTGAGCGAACCCTCCACCCCCTGGAGAAAGGCCGCGAGTTCGGCGGGATCGGGGCGCTTCTTCTCCTTCGGGGGCATCTCGCCGGCCTGCAGCCGGTCGTGAATCTTGACCCAGGTCAGGAAGTTCGTCCGGTCGCCGGGCGTGTAAGCCAGCGACGTGAGGTCGAGTCCGCCCTCCAGGTCGATGTCATTGTGGCAGGTCGCGCAGTACTTCTCCGTGAACGCCTCCGCCCCGGGAAACACCGGCGCGGCGGACGCCAGCGGGGATGCCGTCAGCACGGCAAGAATGGCGGCAGGGCGAAAAAACGACGAAAGCGGGGGACGACTCATGGACGCAAGGGGGGATCTCCGGAGAGCCTGACGCCTGAGAGTGGGCCAGGGTGCGCGCCAAGTGAAGACCGGAAATTGGCGGGCAGCCGATCGGCCGAAAATGTAGGGGCGTCCCTTGCGGACGCCCGGTTTGCGCTCCTCGACCCGGGCGTCCGCAAGGGACGCCCCTACAGGCAGGCTAACGCATTCCATCCCTCAATCGCGCGGCGAATGCAGGTTGTTCGGCAGGCCGGTCTGTGACCAAAACTTTTGCAGCCGGCCCATGTCGACCGGCGTTTTCAGGTACGGCAGGAGCTGGGCGGGCTCGGTCAGCGGCTGCTCCTCCTTCGCCTTGATGAAATCCGCGACCGCCGCCAGCACCGGCCCGCTGATGTCGTTCTGGGAGTCTCCGTGAATATTGATATCCCCTTCTCCGGCGCGGGTTCTCGGCCCGCTCATGTAGAGCGTCGAATCCTCGCTGCCGCCGAGCGTCGCAATTTCAGCGATGAGCATGGCACTGCCGGGAATTTCCCGCAGCTTGCCGGTCCGCATGATGCCATAACGCGCCAGCATGTCGCCCTCGTCCGGCGCATCGAGGTAGGATACCAGATCCATGATGTCGGCCGGGACCTGCCCGTCGTTGACCTGGGTGTATTTCCAGAGCGCCCGGGAAATCTCGTCGGAAAAATTGACCTTGGCCGTGGACCGCACCTCGCGCAGGGCCGCCCGCAGGTCGTCGTCCGTCTCCAGCCGGTGCTTCGCCGCCACGTTGATCCAGTCCTCGCCCTTGAGCAGCCGCATTTCCGGGATCTGCTGGTCCGGCGCCTCCGCCATCTTCTCCTTGAGCACCGTCACGCGCGCGGACACGGCCTTCAGCTCCGCCTCGATCGGATCGCTGCCGGTGCTCTCCGCCGTCGTTCCAGTCGGTGCCGGGCCATTTTCCTGCCGCGAATCCGCCAACTGTCCGGCGATCCGGTCCCGTCCGGCCCGCAGGTCCCGGTTCTCGGCGCGCGCCTGCTCCACCTGCTGTTGCAGTTCCAGGATCCGGTGGTCCCGGCTGGCGAGTTCGCTGTGCTGGTAAAGGCCCGCGCCAACGGCGGCGGCCACTGCGGTGACAAGGAGGGTTTTCTGGATCGTGGTCATGGCAAGGGTTCGGGCAGTCTCGATGGCGGTCATTTGCGCGGCACCGGTCAGCACGGCCGCGGACGAAATCGCGAAACCCAGCCCGGCCGGGGCGGCCGAGACCGCGCCGGCGGCCAGGTCGGAGGCCAGAGCCGCCGACCCGATGGTCACGCCACGCCGGGAGAAAAACGTCCGCAGTTGCTCGAGCGCGCGGCTCACGCGCTTCTGCGCCGCGTCGTCGGACGTCCCGAGCGCCTCGCCCACCTCGCGCAGGCTCTTGTTTTCAAAATAGCGCAGCAGCAGGGCGCCGCGATCGGCGGCAGGGAGGGACTCCATCGCCTCGTCCAGCAGCGGCTCGACGTGCGACCATTCGGCGGAGGGCGATTTCATGGCGGCGATTTCAAAGGCGGTCTGCTCGCGGACCTGGCGACGCGACTCCCGGCGGATCACGTCGACAGCCGCCCGGCGGGTGACGAGATACAGCCACGCGATCAAGGGCGTGCCCGGCTTGATCCGGCCGCCCTGCCGCGCCAGGGCCAGGAAGGCGGACTGGGTGACCTCCGCGGCCAAATCCGGCGAGCGAACCTGCCGCCGGGCCGCGGAGTAGACCAGGTCGACATGCCGGTTCACCAGCGCCGTGAAGGCCGCCTCGGCGCCTTCCGCGAGGTACTTCCGCAACAGATCGTGATCATCCCCGGTCATTCATGGAGGATAACGTCACCACTGCGGAAATCCGACATAAAATCTTTGACTGAGGTTGCCGATGAACCGACACACCCCGTCGCTTCGCGCCACCCCTCTTTTTAGAGGGGAGCTCAGGCGATCGGACTCCCCTCCAGAAAGAGGGGTGCCCAACGGGCGGGGTGTGTCTTCTGCGCCGCAGAATTCCCACGTCGCCGAAGCCGATAAAATTGCCCCCCTACCCGCTATTTCGTCTTCGGCGGCAGTGGCGCGATGTTCGTCGGGCGCGGCTCGAGCGGGAGCTTGAAGTCGTCGGGCAGCGGCTCGGGACGCTTCGGGTCGAAGGTGCCGGCGTCGTCCACGAGGTAGGCGGCGAGGCCGAGCTTCGCCCGCTTGATGCCCTCGACGATGCAGCGCGACAGCAGGTAGCCGCCGTAGGTGCTGCTGTGGGTGCCGTCGACGGAACTCCGCGGCGCCAGCTTCGGCCCGAGGGCGGTGGCGACGTCGATGCTCATCGCGTTGAGATCGATGCAGTCGACCCCGGCCAGCTTTGCGGCGTCGATCGCGGCCTTGGGAAACTCCCCGAGGCTCGCGCTGTTCAGCGCGCCGGTGGTGATGTTGATGCGCGTCATCGGCGACACGATCACCGGAATGCCGCCGCGGCGCTTCACCTCGACGGCGTAGGACGCGAGCAGCCACTTGTAGTCGGTGTTCGCCTCCACGCCGGTGTTGACCCAGTCGCCCATCGTGTCGTCCGCGGGCCACATCCGGTCGTGGCCGGAGGTCTTCGGATCGTTGTGGCCGAACTGCATGAAGACGTAGTCGCCCGGCTTCATCTCATCCATGACCTTCAGCCAGCGGCCCTGCATGCGGAAGGCCTTGATCGTCTCGCCCGACTCCGCGTGATTCGCGATCGCCACCGGCGGCCGGAACCAGCGCGGCAGCATCTGCGCCCACGTGCCGTAAGGCTCGGCGAACTGGTCGGTGACGGTGGAGTCGCCGATGACGAAAACCGTGATCGCGTCGCTGACTTTCTCGATCTCCAGCGCGCAGAGCGCGGGCTTGGCGTCGCCGAACTCCAGCGTGAGCTTGTCGTCCCAGGTGGGCGTCAGCGCCTCGTGGGTCTTCGGATCCATCTCGCGCGTGTCCAGCTTCAGCACGTTGCCCGGGGACATCGCGGGGGTGCGCACGTTGACGACGAAGCTGCGGGTGACGAACTCCCCCGGGCGCGTGTGCACACGCTCGAGCATGAGCCGGCGCGACTCGGCCTTCACCGTGGTGAGCGACTCGTCCCGGGCGTCGCCGAGCGTGACCGCCACGCGGTAGTTGCCCGCCGGCACCGCCACCGAGAAGCGAAAATAGCCCTCCGCCGTGACGAAGCCCGGATGAAGCGGATCCCCTTCGCGGGCGACCGCGCGGAGGCGCGCGCCCGGCTCGAAGCCGTAGCCGCGCTCCTTGTTGTAGGCCATATCAGCCTTCACCACGTTGAGTCCGGAAGCGGCCGCCGCGGGCGCGAAGGCGAAGCGGTAGCGCGTCGGGGCATGCTCCTCCGCCGAGGCGGGATCGGCGCCGAGCGCCAGGGCGATGGCGGCAATGGCAAAGCCGCGCGGATCAAACAGCTGGATTTTCATGGGGCAACCGCACGGCTTGACGGCACCCAGTCGCAAAAGATTCCGCAAATGCCATCCGATCCGGATCTCGCACAGAGCCGCAGAGCACACAGAGAACGCCAGGCCGACGGGTTTTACCCGATCCTGCCTCTGTGTGCTCTGTGCCTCTGTGCGAAAAGGATCGGGATCTTAGGCGGCCGCGACCGTGACCATCCAGCCGATGCCGAAGCGGTCGGTCAGCATGCCAAAGCAGGGCGACCAAAAGGTCTTGCCCAGCGGCATGCCGATCTTGCCGCCCTCCGCGAGAGCCTTGAAGGCGCGCTCCGCCTCCGCCGCCGTCGCCACCGAGAGCGACAGCGAGAAACCCTCGAAGCGGGGGCTGGTCTCGTTGCCGTCCGACGCCATCAGCGTCGTCTCACCGATGTGAAAGCTGGCATGCATGACCTTCTTTTCGAAGCCCGCGGGCAGCATGCCCGGCTTCGGCGCTTCGGGGCTTTCATTGAAACGCATCATGAAGTCGATCTTCGCGCCGAGCGCGGTGCGGTAGAACTCGAGGGCCTCCTCGCAGCGGCCGTTGAAGAAGAGGTAGGATTGGACGAAGGTCGTGGGCATGGGAGTGGGTGAATCGGGGAAAAGGAACGAGCGATTTTTCAATTAAGCGAGCTTCGCTCCATTTTCGCGCAGGAGCTCGCGCAGCGCCGACCGATGGCAGCGGCTTTCGTCCTCGCAGTAACAGCCGACCGAAAAATTCGTGCCGTGCGAGAGTCGGGCCAGCAGCGCGAGGTCGTGCTTCGCGGACGGCGCCGCCATCTCCGCGCGGTATTTCCGTTTGAAGGCCGCCAGCTGCGCCGGGGATTTTGCCGCCAGGCCCCGCTTCATGGTCGCGAGCGACGGCGCCAGGTTGGGAAACCACACGTCGTACCAGTTGCGGCGCGCGAACTCCCCCTTCGGCACGCCGCGAGGCGGCCGGCGGACCGTACCCAGCCTCAAGCCTTCGTTCGCGGCTCTTGGGCTGCCGAGGCGGATGACGCGAATGCTCATGAAAAAGAGGTCCGACAGCGCCAATGCCACGAGTTCCCTTTCCTGAAGAACCGACAGCTCACGGCCTTCGTGCCGGCGAGCTGGCTGGCGCCGGGACTTCTGTCGGTAGCCAGCGGCCGGCGAGTTCGAGGGTTCCGATGATGTTCAGGGCCCATTGCGAGAGATGGCCCGTCGCCATGTCGCCCAGCACTTCCTCGGCCGGCACGGGCAGGTCCGCCGGTGGAACTGAGAGCGGCGTGGCCGGGAACCGCTCGCGCCCCGTTCCATCGCCCCGTGCAAACATCAGCTCCCAGGCGCGCCGCCCCAACGCGGGATCGTTCTTCGCGAAGGCGGCGAAACCCGCCGCCCGCGGACCCGCCATGTCGCCGGCGCCGGTCCGGGCCCATTCCTCGCAGAGGTCGAGCCAGGCCTTGGACCACCCGGGGACGTCCACGAGCGTGCCCAGCTCGAACGCGGTCTCGGCGCCACCGAAGATCATCACGAACTGCCCGGTCTTCTGCTTTTCCGGCACGTCGTAGAGATGGCCGGTCTTCGGATCGTAGGCGAAACTGAGCGAGGTGCGGAGGCCGCCGGGCATGGCCGCAAGATCCTTCAGGCCGGTGACGATCTTGTCCCTCCACTTCGTGTCGCCCGTACGCTCCCACTCGGTCATCCAGTTGCCGGCGCAGGCCAGCCAGTCGGGCCCGCTGCGCGCGTGCGTCGGATACTGCGTCGGCTTGAGAATCTTGCGGAGCGGATCGACCTCAACCAGGGCGTAGTCCGCGTTGACCACCTCGTGCATGAGGTCGCCAGTGCGCTCGTCCGTCGTGAGGTAGTAATAGAAGCGCTTGAGCATCGCCTGGCTGATGCGGACCTCCTTCGAGCCGTCGCCCCACGCGCGCACGTTGTGCCGCGAGCCCAGGCCGGCGAAGCGGCCGAGGTGATAGACGTTCACCTCCTGGGTCTTTCGCGTCATCGCCTCGGCCATGTGGAAAATGTCGGCCCGCCCGGTGCGGAGAAAGCTGTACCACAGCCACAGGTCGGGCGCCTCCTCGGAATTCATCCAGGCGTAGCCGCCGACGTCGTACTTCCACATGTGCCGCAACGGATCGTAGGTGTGCATCACGTCGCCGTAGTCCCAGAACCCGTACCAGCGCCGCTCCTCCACCTGGCCGTGGTAGAACGCGAACATCCGGTCGAGCTGGTCCTCGAGGCCCCTGGCCACCGGGTTGGCGCGGTTCGGCAGGCTCCAGTAACCGAACACGCCCGCCCCGTGGTAATACTCCGGGGCGCAGACGAGGTGCGCGGGGGTGCCGTCGGCCGCAGCGAGCGCGACCAGGCGCGCGTTGTCCGGCACCGCGGCGAAGGCCCGCAGCGTCAGTTCGTTCGTCCGCGCAACTCCGGTCGCGGTGCTGTAGCTCAGGTCGTCGATATCCTCGTAGGAGGCCTGCAGGCCGTGGACCACGACGTCGTAGTGGCGCATGTCCATCGCCGGCGCGTCCGGCGACCAGAGCCAGGCAGTCAGCTCGGCGGTGTCCGTCGTCGCCTTTTCGATTTCCAGTTCGCGCGGCGCCATCTGCCAGAAATTGCGCAGGCCCAGCGCGAGGCCGCCGGTCGTGTCGCCCACGAACGCCAGGCCCGGGGAGCGGCGGCCGGCCGCGGCGTTGATCCAGGCGCTGCGCGGGTTCGTCCGCTTCTGGATCGTGAACGCGTCGGCCGAGCCCTGCACCAGCTTGAACGCATCCCACGCCGCCAGCTGCGCGGCCATGGCCTTGTCGGGAAGATCCTTCAGGTCCGGCACGCGCTGCCCGGCGAGCTGCTTCGCGTACAGGCTGGTGTCGCGGGGCTCGCGGCCGGTGATCAGGCGGACCGGCTCCGCCAGGACGCCCGTATCCTCGCCCACCAGGCTGACGTGCCGGTTCTGGAGTTCGTCCTTCAACGGCACGTTGAAGCGGACGCCCAGGCCGCGGATGAAATCCTTCTCCTGGTCACCGTCGAAGACGAACGAATGCACGAGCCGCACCGAATCGAGGCCCGCATAAAAATACAGCCGCAACGTGAAGGGCAGCCACGCGCGGCCGGACGTCTCCGCCTGGTGCACTCCCTCAATCTTCACCACCGCGCGCACTGGTCCGGCCTGTTCCAGCGTGACCGCCCGGACCGCGCTGGTGAAACGCTCGACCTTGGTGACGACGGCGTCCCCTTCCCCGCTGCGATCCTCGCGCAGCGCGACGAGTTGGCCGTCCTGCGCCACGGTGCGGCCGCCGATCGTCAGGCCGCTGATGATGGAGGAACCCGACGACGGAATCCGGCACTGGATCACCCCCGTGTCGATGGCGATGCCGGTCGCGTCCTGCACCGCGTGCAACACCGCGCCACCGGTCACGGGAGCGGTCGGGACCAGCGAGAGCGCATTGCCCGGCGGCGCTGGAATGCCCGCCACCGCATGCCCGCTCCACTTGATCGAGCCATCGGGCCAGTAGGCCAGCGGCCAGGTTTGGACGGGCAGCGCGCGGCCGTCGGCGGCCTGCAAGGCGAAGTCCTGTCCCTTCTGGAGCGTGCCGCGCGGCCAGGGCACGCCCCAGCTCACCCCCGCCGGCTGGGCTGGCGGAGCGCCGTCGAGCCAGTGCAGCGCAACCGGTCCAACCGCGGCCGCCGTGTGCCCCGACGCCAGCAGCAGCGCGCCAGCGAGTGCAACGATCCTGGGAAGCCCGGCGGGCAGGCGCATGGTAATTTTGGAGTTTGGGTTTTGGAATTTGGATTCCGGATTTCTCTCCAATCCGCATTCCGCAATCCAAAATCCCCAATCAACTCACTTGGCGGTCGGATTGGCCTGAGCCGGAGCGGGAGCCGCCGGGCCACGACCGGCGCCGCGGCCGCCTCGGCCCGGTTCCTCCGGCGGCAGCGGATTCGCCGGGAGCTGGTCTTTGCAGAGCTCGAGGATCTCGATCGCCATCAGTGAGGACTGGGCGGCGTCGTTGGTGCTGGCGCCGATCACTTCGTCCACCGGGTTCAACGACTCCGGGCCCTCGACCTTGTGGGTCGCGTACGTGCGGATGTTCGATATCGCCCGGATCGCGCGCGGCGCATAGGCGGCGTCCTTCGTCCGGTAATAGGCGTAGGCCGAGAGGCGCGGAGTGCCCTGGCTGTTGCTGCCGCCCTGCTCGCCGACGAGCGAGCCGTCGGCGCCCTCGGTGCCGGTTTCCTTGTCCCGGAGAATGACGTCGGCCGGCGCGGCGCCGAGCCGGCAGTACTGCAGCCACATCTTGGTCCACGTCGGATTGTTCAGCAGATCAGTGAGCTCGAAAGCCACTTCCGCGCCGCCCTGGATCGTCGGCAGGTTGTAGGAGCCGAGCTCGGGGTTCGTCTGGTAAAGCTTTCCCGTCGCCGGGTCGTAGCCCATGACGAGATTGCGCCCGCTGCGCATCCAGTAGGGCATCTGCGCCATCGAGTTCACGCCGGCGAGGATCTTGTCCCGCCACTTCGTGTCGCCCGTCCGCTCCCATTCGACCATCCAGTTGCCGATGAACACGAGCCAGTCCGGGCCCACGCGCACGCGGCCGGGATACTTCTTTTCCTCGGCGCTGATCGGCTGCGCCTTGCGCATCATGTCGACGCGGGCGGTGACCTCGTCGACGTTCACCACCTCCTTGATGATGTCGCCGACGCGCTCGTCGGTCGTGAGATAATAGTAGAATCGATTGTGCGTCGCCTGGCTGATGCGCGGCTCCTTCGAGCTGTCGCCCCAGTGCATGACGTTGTGGCGCGAGCCGAGGCCGGCGAAGCGCCCGAGATGCGCGGTATCGACCTCGCTGGTGTGGCGGGTCATCGCCTCGGCCATGCGGAAGATGTCGGCGCGGCCGGTGCGGACATAGCTGTACCAGAGCCAGAGTACGGACCCGAGCTCGCTGTTGTCCCAGGCGTAGCCGCCGACGTCGTAGCGCCAGACATGCCGCTGCGCGTCGTACGCGTGACGGACATCGCCAAAGTTCCAGAAGCCATACCAGTGGTGCTCGTCGATCGACTTCTCGTAATAGGAAATGCCCGCATCGAGGCGGTCTTCGATGTCCTTCTTGAACGGCGTCGAGCGGTCCTGCAGGCTCCAGAGCCCGAAGGCCCCGACCGAGTGCAGGTAGGACGGCGAGACCGTCAGCAGCGGCGGCACCGCGCCGACCTGGGCCTGCTGCACCGATTCCGCGCGCGTCGGCACGTTCGGCGTCGGAAAGAGAGTGACCTCGCTCGTGCGCGCCACACCCGTCGGCTCGGAATAGCCCGGCTCGTAATCCTCATAGCTGCCCGAGCCGCCGTTGACCGGCCCGTGGCCGCGCACGTCGTAGTGCCGCATGTCCATCGCCGGGCCGTCCGGCGACCAGAACCATACGTAAAGCTGCGCCGCCTTGCCGGCCGCGCCCTGGACCTCGAGGGCGGACGGGTAGGACTGCCAGAAATTCTTCACGCTGACCGCCAGGCCGCCGCTGACGTCACCGACAAACACCAGGCCCGAGGCGCGGCCGCCCTCGGCCGCCGCCACCCAGGAACTCTTCGGATTCGTCCGCTTCGCGATCGTGAAGCCCTCCGCGCTGAGCTGCGTGAGCTTGAACGTGTCCCATTGCGCCAGCTCGCTCGTGGTCGGGCCCATTTTCTGGCCGTCGAGCTGGTTGACCGCCGGTCCGCCGGGGCCGCCCCGGCCGCCGCCGAAGCCGCCGGCTGGCAGCAGCACCGGCTCGGCCCAGAGGCCGCCGTTGCTGTTGGAGAAACGCACGTGCCGGTTCTGCACCTCCTCGCGGAACGGCACCTCGAACGCGAGGCCGAGCCCGCGGACAAATTCCTTCTCCTTGTCGCCATTGTAGATGATCGTGTGCACCATGCGCACCGGCGCCTGCCCCGCGTAGAAATAGAGCCGGACGATGAACGGCAGCCACTCGCGGTCGCCCTGGACCGCGCGGTGCACGCCCTCGATCTTCACCACGGCCCGGACCGGGCCGGACTGCTCGACGGTGACCTTCCGCACGTTGCCGACGTATTTCTCCCGCGGCGCCGCAGTCATGTAATCGGGATCCTCGGGCGCGGTCTGCACGATGCAGTCGAGCTCGCCGTGCCGCGCGACTTCCCGGCCATCGATCGCGAGCGAGTCGATGAGCACCGGGCCCTGCGTCAGGATGCGCGCCTTGACCTTGCCGGTATCCACCTCGACCGCGTCGGCGGCCTGGGTGACGCGAACCGCGGGACCGTCCGTCGGCACCTGTCCGGCCGCGACGGTGAACGGACCCTCGGCACCCGCGATCGTCGCGACGCCGGTCCACTTGATCGAGCCGTCCGGCCAGTACGCGAGCGGCCACGTCTGGGCCGGCAGTTTTCTTCCGTCGGCGGTGCTGACCGCCAGGCTTTGCCCGGCCTTGAGCGCCCCGCGCGCCCACGGCACGCCGAAGCTCACGCCGACGGCGGTCGCCGGCGCATTCGCCTCCAGCCAGTTGGCGGAGGCGGACTGCGCCAGCAGCGCAGCCGGAGCGAGGGCGAGACAGCCCAGGATCGCGGTCAGGAGAAACGGACGGTGGGTTTTCATGGGGGATAGGCGGGGGTTGAGAAAATCTCGGCCCAGGCAGGCGGAATCAACCGCACGGAGGGCGACAGGATCGGGGGTTGTGGCCTGACGGATGACCATGGGTTCCGTTGCCTTCGAAATAGGAGGACGATGATCAAAGCAATCGCAGCCGAGGCAACCCGCCAGTTTTTCCCGCCACCTCGGCCGTCCCCTGCGCCACCGCCCGGGCCTCGCCGGAAGCATCGCCCGGCTTCCGGGAAGCAACCCGTGCTCAGCCCGGCCGCCGCGCTCATGGTGTCACGTAATACGTGACACCATCGCGCGGCCGGAGCGGCTTTCTTTCGCTCCGCCGCGGCGGCCGCTGCCGGCGGCCCGGGGTGGGTTCGGTTCGCATCCCTGGCCCGTGGGAACAGCAAATCCGGTCATTGACGATGGAGCGGCGATGAAGGCGGCAAATCTCCTTTGCCTTGCGCCCGAATCTCCCTAGACCGGCCCCCTTACCGTCGATGACTCCCGCCGAAACGTCCTCCCCGACCTCCTCCGCCATCCGGCCCATCAGGAAGCTGATGGCCGCCAATCGCAGCGAGATCGCGGTGCGCATCTTCCGGGCGGGCACGGAGCTCGACCTGCGGACGGTCGCCATCTACGCGCAGGAGGACCGCCTCGGCATCCACCGCTACAAGGCGGACGAGGCCTATCAGGTCGGCCAGGGCAAGGGACCGGTCGCCGCCTACCTCGACATCGAGGGCATCGTCGGCATCGCGAAGGAGCACGGCGTCGACGCGATCCATCCGGGCTACGGGTTCCTCTCGGAGAACGCCAACTTCGCCCGCGCCTGCCAGAAGGCCGGCATCATCTTCGTCGGCCCGCGGCCCGAGCTCCTCGACATGATGGGTGACAAGACCGCCGCCCGCGCCCTGGCGCAGAAGATCAACGTCCCCACCCTGCCCGGCACCGAGGAACCCGTCACGGACCGCGCCGAGGCGCTGAAGGTCGCGAAGACGATCGGCTTTCCCCTCATCATCAAGGCGGCCTTCGGCGGCGGGGGGCGCGGCATGCGCATCGTGCACAAGCCCGGCGATCTGTCCGACCTGCTCGACGAGGCCCAGGGCGAGGCGGAGCGCGCGTTCGGCAATCCCGCGGTCTTCCTCGAAAAGTACATCCCGCGCGCGAAGCACATCGAGGTGCAGATCCTCGGCGACCAGCACGGCAACGTCATCCACCTCCACGAGCGCGACTGCTCCGTCCAGCGCCGGCACCAGAAGGTCATCGAGGTCGCCCCGAGCTTCGGGCTGCCCGCGGCCATCGTCCAGGAACTCTGCGACGCCGCCGCGCGCATGGCCAAGGCGGTGAAGTACGACAACGCCGGCACGATCGAATTCCTCTACGATCTCGACCGCCACGAGTGGTTCTTCATCGAGATGAACCCGCGCATCCAGGTCGAGCACACCGTCACCGAGGTGATCACCGGCCTCGACCTCGTCCGGGCCCAGATCCTCATCGCGCAGGGCCACGCGCTGCACTCGCCCGAGGTGGGAATGCCGGCGCAGGCGGACGTCCCGCGGATCGGCTACGCCATCCAGGCGCGCATCACGACGGAGGACCCCGAGAACAAGTTCATCCCCGACTACGGCCGCATCCTCGCCTACCGGTCGCCCGGCGGCTTCGGCATCCGGCTCGACGGCGGCATGGGCTACTCGGGCGCGGTCATCACGCCCTTCTACGACTCGCTCCTCGTGAAGATGATCGTGAGCGGCCAGAGCTACGAGATCGCGCTCAGCCGGATGCGCCGCGCGCTGAGCGAATTCCGCATCCGGGGCGTGAAGACCAACATCCCCTTCCTCGAGAACGTCATCACGCATCCGCAGTTCAGCAGCGGCCAGGCGACGACGACGCTGATCGACACCACTCCCGAGCTCTTCAGCTTCCGCCCCCGGCGCGACCGCGCCACGAAGCTGCTCGGCTTCCTCGGCAACGTGATCGTCAACGGCAACCCGCACGCGAAGGGTTACCGCCCGGAGAAGCCCTTCGCCCCGGCCACGCCGCTGGCGTATAACCCGCGTTCCACCCCGCCGCCGGGCACGCGCCAGCTCCTGCTCGAGCTGGGGCCGAAGAAATTCGCCGCCTGGGCCGCAAAGCAGAAGCGGCTGCTCGTGACCGACACGACCTGGCGCGACGCGCACCAGTCGCTGATGGCGACGCGCGTGCGCACCTATGACATGCTGGCGAGCGCCGACGCCGTCGCGCGCCGCGCGCCGAACCTGTTCTCCCTCGAGATGTGGGGCGGCGCGACCTTCGACACTTCCATGCGCTTCCTCGGCGAGGACCCATGGGAGCGGCTGCGGCTGCTGCGGGCCCGGGTGCCGAACATCTGCTTCCAGATGCTCTTCCGCGGCGCCAACGCCGTCGGCTACACCAACTACCCGGACAACGTCGTCGCCGGCTTCGTGCGGCACGCGGCGGCCTCGGGCATGGATATCTTCCGGATCTTCGACTCGCTCAATTACCTCCCGAACCTCCGCGTCGCGATGGAGGCCGTGCAGGACACGCACGCCGTCTGTGAGGCGGCGATCTGCTACACCGGCGACATCCTCGATCCGCGCCGCGACAAGTTTTCGCTGAAATACTACGTGCGCCTCGCCCGCGAGCTGGAGCGGATGGGCGCGCATTTCCTCGCCATCAAGGACATGGCCGGGCTCTGCCGGCCCTACGCCGCGCAGAAGCTGGTGAAGACGCTCAAGGAGGAGACCGGCCTCCCGATCCACTTCCACACCCACGACACCAGCGGGATCGCGGCGGCCAGCGTGCTGCGCGCGGCCGATGCCGGCGTCGACGTCGTCGACCTCGCACTCGCCTCGATGTCGGGCAGCACGGCGCAGCCGAATCTCAACTCCCTCGTGGCGGCCCTGCAGCACACGCCGCGCGACACCGGCCTCGACCTCGAGGCGCTCAACGAGATGTCGGACTACTGGGAGCAGGTGCGCACGTTCTACGCGCCGTTCGACACCGCCCCGCGCACCGGCTCCGCCGAGGTCTATCTCCACGAGATGCCCGGCGGCCAGTACACGAACCTCAAGGAGCAGGCCGTCTCGATGGGCGTCGCCCACCGCTGGCCGGAGATCGCCCGCACGTACGCCGAGGTCAACCAGCTCTTCGGCGACATCGTGAAGGTCACGCCCTCCTCGAAGGTCGTCGGCGACATGGCGCTCTTCCTCTTCAGCCGCGGCATCAAGCCCGCCGACGTCGTCAACCTCGAGCCCGGCTCGATGCCGTTTCCCGAGAGCGTGATCGACATGATGATGGGCGGCCTCGGCTGGCCCGAGGGCGGCTGGCCGGAGCAGGTCTGGCGCGTGGTGCTGGGCGAGAAGCGCTACGCCGAGGCCCGCGCCAGGTACGCCGCCACCCGGCGCGCGAAGACGAAGGGCCGCAAGCCCGCCGCCACGCTCGACCTGGACAAGGCGGCGGCGGAGCTCTCGGAAAAGCTCCGGCGCACCGCCACTACGGACGATCTCTATTCCCACCTGATGTATCCGCAGGTGTTCGCGGACTTCGTGAAGCAGCAGCAGCTCTTCGGTGACGTCGGCGTGCTGCCCACCCCGGCGTTCTTCTACGGCCTGAAGATCGGCGAGGAGATCTCCGTCGGCATCGAGGAGGGCAAGCTCCTCATCGTGCGGCTCGTCTCCGTCGGGGCGCCCGACAAGGACGCGCGCCGGACGGTCGCCTACGAGCTCAACGGCATCACCCGCGAGGCGTTCGTCCTCGACAAGTCCGTCGCGCCGAAGACCAAGGCCCGGCCCAAGGCCGATCTGTCCGATCCGACGCAGGTGGCGGCGCCGATTCCCGGGCTGGTCGCCACCCTGGCCGTCTCCGTCGGCTCCAAGGTCGCCAAGGGCGAGAAGCTCCTGATGATGGAGGCGATGAAGATGCAGACCACCGTCTACGCCCCCTGCGACGGCGTCGTGGCGGAGCTGCAGGTGGCCGTCGGCGACACCGTCGAGAGCAAGGACCTCCTCATCCGCCTGCGCGCCGCGGGCTAATGCCGCCCGCGGAGGTGTGAGGCGTGAGGCCTGAGGTGTGAGGTTTCGAGCCGTCGGCAGGCCAAGGGCGCGACCTGGCTTGCAATCCGGGGTCGCCACTCCGCAGTCCGCAACCCGCAATCCACAATTCCATCACAGGCCCTTCTTGACGAAGCCGACGTCCTGGTCGCTTTCCTTCAGCTTGATGGTCTTGCGGCTGCCGGTGTCCGTGCCGATCGATTCCATCGAGGCGGACGCGAGCAGCGGGAGATATTTCCGGATGTCCTTGCTCTCGTCCTCGTAGCTCGTGTTCACGCTCCAGATCTCGGCGGGCGCCTGGCCCTCGTGGACCTCGCGGTTTTCGCGGGCGCTGATGTGCAGGTATTTCTCGTAGATCGCAACGGGCACCATGACTTCCTGGTAGCCGACCAGCTCCGTGTGCGGGGCGTCGTAGACCGGCACGGTGCGCTGGAGCACGGCGCCGTTGGCGGCCGGCACCGAAAGCGGATTGTAGCTCACGCCGCCTCCGGTCTGCACGTAGACGGGCACGCTCGTCTTTTCCATGCGCACGCTCGGTGCCTCCACGCCGTAGTCGAGCTCCACGATGATGTCGGGGGTCACATTGGCCGGCGCCTCGTACAGGCCGCGGCCGGAGAGCGCGGTTTTGACGTAATTGGTCGCCTCCTTGTAGCGCAGGTTGTCCTCATCGGTGGAGGGATTCTTGTTCTTGAGCCGGTAGGACGCCGTTTCCTTCACCGGCTCCTTCGCCTTGGCGGCGGCGGCCGCGTCGGCGGGCCGGCTGATGGCGTCGACCTTCACGTCGTAGATCGTCGCGCAGCCGCCCAGCAGGACCGCGGAAACGAGAAAAACCGCCGCTGACGATCGCGCTGCCGGGTGCGTTCTCATCGGGATGTTTTCGGCGCTGGAGCGAAAAAACAACCGGCGGCCGGCGGCTACGGTCCGGCGGCTCCGGAACCGGCGCCGCCCGAGACCGTCGCGGTCGCCGCGGCATTCGGTCCGGAGGCTCCGCCTCCGCCGGAGGTGGCTTTGCCGCCCGTGCCCTCGCCCTTCAGGCGGGCCAGTTCCTCCTGCAGCCGGGCGATCTCCGCCTCGGCCGCCAGGGTGTGGTCGTGGGCGTCGTCGAGCGCCTTCTTCTTGGCCAGGGCCGCGGCGCGCTCCTCGCGGAGGGCCTTGACCTGGTCGTTGGCCAGCGCCTCGCGCTTCTGCGCCTCGGACAACTCGAGATCGGAAATCTGGAAGCCCTGCGCGATGGCCAGCTCCTCGTCCATCGCGGCCTTCTGCTTCGCCTCGTCCTGGCGCTGCCGGGCGAGTCCCTGCTGATAGGCGCGCTCCTGTGCGAGCCGGTCCTGCTCCTTGCGGTCCTTGGCGTCCTGGATCATGCCGACGACGCCGCCGACCAGCGCACCGGCGGCCGCGCCGCCGAGGAGGCCCGTGCCGGCGCCCATGCTCGTGCTGCTGCCGACGATGGCGCCGCCGACGCCGCCGACCATCGCGCCGGTGCCGGCGCCGCTGACGGTCTTGGACGGAGCCACGCCCGAGGACGAGCAGCCCGAAAGGCCGGCGATGACAGCCAGCGCGGTTCCAATGCAGATTATATTTTTCATCGGGGAGGCGGCGGTTCCGCGGAAAATTCGGGACTCGGAGGGCCGGGGTGAAAAGGGGGCGTTGCGCTCAGTTTAGACTCGCATTAACTAAGGGCTGTTCGTTTTTTTTATCAAATCAAATGCACGTGCACCCAGTGCGGTTTTCGGGGTGCCGGCCCGTTTCCGGCGGACCCTCCCGACCTGGATGGTGTCCCACCCGGGACCACGTGATCCGCCACCCCCGTCCGCTTCAATCCTCCCCCCGATGATCTCGCGCAACAAGGGCATCCTCTCCCTGGATTTTATCGTTCCGACCCTCGGCCTCGTGGCCGCCTTCTTCTCCGTCACGCTTTTCTACCGCTACTACGTCACGCCCCGCTCGGATGAGTTCATGATGCGCCGCCGGGTGATGGCTGCCCAGGGCAACACGGCCATCCTGCAGGAGCGGCCCTTTTTCGTCATCATCAAGGACCGCGAGCCGGAGGGTGAGATCATCTTCTGCCTCTGGGGCATGATCGTGCTGACCTACAAGTTCATCCAGGTGAGCCGCGAGCGGTCCCTGTTCAAGCACGACTTCGTCAAGGTCCAGCCGGGCGAGCGCATCATCCCGGAAGACGCCCTCGACCGCTACAAGGAGCTGAAGTCCGCGATCGAGCGTGAGCCGCGCTGGCAGGAGCGCCTGCTGCCGGAGTGCATGCTCGCCGCGCTCCACCGCTTCCACGCGACCAACTCCGTCCGCGATGCCGCCGACGCCGTCCGCGAGCGCGCCGAGCTCGCGGCCGACCAGCTCGACTCCACCCTCTCGCTCGTCCGGTACATCGCCTGGGCCATCCCCGCCATCGGGTTCATCGGCACGGTGCGCGGCATCGGCGGCGCGCTCTCCTTCGCCGAGCTCGCCATCCACGGCGACATCTCGCCCGTCACCCAGAACCTCGGCCTGGCCTTCAACTCGACGTTCGTCGGGCTCGCGCTCTGCATCGTGCTGATGTTCTGGCTCCACACGGTCCAGTCGCGGCAGGAGGCGTTCATCATCGAGACGCAGACGCACTGCCGCGACCAGCTGATCGACGTGATGAAGGTTCCGAGCAAGGACGAGACCAGCAGCGTCTATTCCTGAACCGGAGGGAAACGTCATGCCGACCCTCGGAATTGAATTTTGCGACGCCGGCCTGCAGGTGGCCACGACGGAAAAGGGCGAACCGGCCCTGCTCGACCTGGCCGCCAGCGGCGCCGCCGCCGACTGGCCGGGTTTCGTCTACCACGACGGCCGCAAGTTCCACTTCGGCCGCGCCGCCGAGGATGTCTGGTTCGTCCACCCGCGCAGCGTGGTGCACACGTTCCTCGCCAAGCTGACCCACGAGCCCTCCTCGCTCACCATCGGTGGCAAGTCGCCGTCGTTCTCCGAACTCGCGTTCCTGTTCCTGCGGGACTTCGCCCAGCGGCTGTCCACGTCCGGCGCCCGCACGGACAAGATGGTGCTGGCGGTGCCCGGCTCCTACCTGAAGGACGCCGCCACCGAGGAGGAGAAGATCGGCCTGCTGCTCGGCATGGCCGGCGAGCTCAAGCTGCCGCTCGCGGGCATCCTCGACATGGCCTGCGCCTCGCTGTGCGACCCGCGGGCCGGCGGGTTCAATCCCAATCTCCCCGTCGTCGTGGTCGACATCCACCTGCAGGGCGCCGAGCTCACGCTGCTGACCGCCGGGGCGCGCCTCGAGCGGAGGAAATTCCTCCTCCTGCCGCAGTCCGGCTACGCCCAGCTGCTGAAGCAGCTCAATGGCACGATGGGCAACCGCTTCCTGCGGCACACGGCGTTCGACATCCTCGCCGACGGACGCATCGAGCAGGCGTTCTACCGGCAGACGAAGGATTTTCTCCTCAGCGACGCGGCCGAATTCCGCTTCCAGGTCAACACGGCCAACCGCAACTACGAGATGCTGGTGAAGCACGAGCAGCTGACGGCCGACGCGCACGCCTTCGTCGGCGCCCTCGTGCAGGGCCTGCAGGCCTTCTGGGCCAATTCCGGCCTCGCCTCCGGCCCGTGCACGGTCGCGCTCACGGACCGCGCCTCCTACCTGCCCGGCCTCGAGGCGCGCCTGCGCACCGCCGGCTTCAACCGGCTGCTGCGCCTCCCGCGCGGCGCCGCGGCCTGCGGCGCGGCCTTCATCGGCACCAAGCGCCTGGCGGTTCCGCCGGACCTGGGCGA
This sequence comes from Opitutaceae bacterium, assembly GCA_035549635.1. Classification (GTDB taxonomy): domain Bacteria; phylum Verrucomicrobiota; class Verrucomicrobiia; order Opitutales; family Opitutaceae; genus CAIUWA01. Next base: position 7,578 of record DASZQN010000059.1, on the reverse strand, counting down.
TGTGCCGGTCGACACTTCCGTCCCGATCGACGACGTCTGCCGGGCGGTCGGCGCCCCCTGGGAGGCGCGGCTGCAGAAATCCCGCCTGCCCGAGCCCCGGCCGATGCCGACCCACGCCGTGATCGACGGGATCGGCCACGTGCTCGGCGGCACCGCCGGCTTCACCGTCGGCGCGGCCAGCGCCTGCGCGGATCTCGCGCTGCCGGAGGCGTTCAATGTCGCCGGCGACTGCCTCGTGCAGCTGGTCCGCGAGGGCGGACGCCTCTGGTTCGTCGATCCCGCTCCGGTCCAGGCCGGCGCCGCCAAGACCGAGTCGAGCCTGCGCACCGTGGTGGAGGCCGGCGACCAGCTGGCGATCCGCTGCGGCCCGCACGCCGCCGAGGTGCTGTTCGTGCACTGCGAGGGCGGCGTCCCGCGCGCCTGAGGCCTCCGCGCCCCCTCCGCCATGTCGATGATTTCCGCCAAGCGGCGCGAGACCGAGGTCTTCAGCCTGGCCTTCCTCGACTGCATCTGCTGCGGCTTCGGCGCGGTCATCCTCGTCTTCATCCTCACGATCACGCAGAAGACGACCATCGATAACGAGAACGTCGCGGATGTCGCCGCCCGCGTGAAACGGCTGGAGCACGACGTCTCCGTCAGCCAGGAGGAGGTGGACCGCATCGCGCAGGCGCTCGCCGCCAAGCAGGTCGAGGTCGAGGACATCAACGCGAAGAACAACCAGGACCAGCTCAAGCTGACCGACCGCCAGAAGGAACTGCTCCTGCTGCTGCAGCAGACGGGCAACCTGAAGGATGCGCTCTCGACGCTGCTCGGCGAAAAGAAGCTGCTGCCGACCGACGACCATTCGCCGCTGCCGATCCCCAATGTCGACCGCCGCCAGTACCTCACCGGCGTCAAGCTGCGCGGCGACTACATTCTCTTCATGGTCCGCATATCCGGCAGCATGATGGACGACACGATCGACTCGGCCGCAGCGCGGCTCGACGACACCGACGCGAAGAAACGCGAGGCGCCGAAGTGGGTGCGCACCCTCCATGCCCTCGAGTGGATGATCGCGAGCCTCGATCCGAAAACCCACTTCCAGATCCAGTTCTTCAACGACGAGACCACGCCGGTCCTTCCGACCCGGTCGGAGGAGTGGTTCACCATCGAGGACAAGCAGGCGCTGAAGGAGATCATCGCCAAGCTCCACACCGTCGTGCCGCAGGGCGGCGCCAACCTCGAGCGCGCCTTCACGACCATCCGCTACATGAAGCACCTGCCTGACAGCGTGGTGCTGTTCACCGACGGCCTGCCCACCCTCAGCGACTCCATCCCCACGGACGGCCCCGTCGACCAGGGGCAGCGCCACCAGTTCTTCAACGCGGCGATCCGCCAGCTGCCGCAGCACATTCCGGTCAGCACGATCCTCATGCCGCTGAACGGCGACCCGGCCGCGGCCGCCGACTACTGGCTGCTGGCCAACGCGAGCAAGGGCGCCCTCGTCAGCCCCGCCAAGAACTGGCCCGAGACATGATGCGCCGCCGCCAGACCCAGGTGTTCAGCCTGGCCTTCCTCGACTGCATCTGCTGCGGCTTCGGCGCGATCATCCTCATCTTCGTCCTCAGCGTCAGCACGCAGAACAAGGCCAAGGAGGAAACCCTCGCCGGCCTGCGGAAAATCATCGCCGAGCGCATCGCAGCCCTCGCCCAGATCCACGTGGCGAAGGATGACCTCGAGAAGAGCAACACCCGCGTCACGGACCTGCTGGTGGACGCCCGCCTGAAGAACGACAGCATCCACGCGCTGCTCGACGAGCTCGAGGGCCAGCTCCAGAACGAGAAGAAGGGCCAGCAGGCGCTCCTGGTCGAGGCCGACGAGCTGAAGAAGGAGATCGCGGCGCGCCAGAAGAAGATCGACGCGCCGGTCCTGCCCAACGTCAAGCCGCTCCCCGTCGGCCTGCCCATCGCCAACATCAACTACGTCGTCTTCGTCATCGACTGCTCCGGCAGCATGCGCGACCCGGTCACGGACCAGCTCTGGTCCATCGCGATCCGGAAGATGCAGGAGGTGCTCGAGATCTATCCCAAGCTCCAGGGCTTCCAGTTCATCGACGCCGACGGCCGCTTCATCCTGCAGCGCGGGCGCTGGATCGAGGACTCGCCCGAGGCGCGGGCGGACGCGATCCGGACCGTCCGCCGTTACGCCGCGGACAACAACAGCAATCCCGTGCCCGGCGTCCTCCAGGCGATGACGCGCCTCTACGACCCGACCAACGAGCAGATGAAGATGGGCATCTACATCTTCGGCGACGAGTTCAGCACCGGCGACTCCGCCGAGAGCGCGCTCAAGCGCATCGACCAGTTGAACCCCGCGGACGATTCGGGCGCGCGCAAGGTCGTGATCAACGCGATCGGTTTTCCCACGACGATCAACTACCAGTTCTCGATGGGAAACACCGGCCTGCGGTTCTCGAACCTGATGCGCGAACTCTGCTTCGAGCATGGCGGCGCATTCATCGCGCTGCAGGATCTCTGATTCCGAATGTAGGGACGTCCCTTGCGGACGCCCGAATTTGCGATCGTCAAACCGGGCGTCCATAAGGGACGCCCCTACATCGCTCAGATCCCGAGGATGCCCTTGAGGAGACCGACGAGAAGCTGCAGCGGATTGCTGCCGCCGCCCTGGCTCGGCGAGCCGGCGCCGCCCCCGCCACCGGAGCCGCCGCCGCTGCTTCCGCTGCTGCTGCTGCTCTGGCTGCCACCCTGCTGGCCGCCTTGGCCGGACTGTCCGCCGCTGCCCGACGATGTGCTGCCGGACTGGCCCGACTGACCACCTTGGCCTCCGGATTGTCCTCCCTGCCCGCCCTGCTGGCCGCCCTGGCCGTTCTGTCCGCCCAGGCCCGCCAGCGGCACGCCGACCATGTCGCCTTGGCCACCCTGGCTGCCGCTCTGCCCATTCTGGCCCGAGCCGGACTGGCTGCCATTCTGGCCGCCCTGCTGGCCGCCCTGTCCATTCTGCCCGCCCTGCTGGCCGCCTTGGCCGTTCTGGCCACCCTGACCGTTCTGTCCACCGCCGAGACCGGCCAGCGGGACGCCGGTCATGTCGCCCTGGCCCGTGCCATCCTGGCCGGTGCCCTGGCCTGAACCGTTTTTGCCGTCCTTGCCGGATTTACCGTTCTTCCCCTGGCCATTGCCGTTGCTCCCCTGGCCCGTGCCGTTGCTGGCCAAGCCGCCCGCGCCCGCGCCGTCCTGATTGCCCTGGCTGCCGCTGCCGTTTCCGTCCGCCTGGTTGCCGGAGCCATCCTGGCCTCCACCCTGGCCGCCTTTCTTGCCGGTGTAGGGCGTGTTGCCCCGCGCGCCGTAGACACCCGAGTAGCTGAAATGAACGAAATCGATCTGGCTGGTCGAGAGCGACGGCCGGTTGCGGATCGCCGCGTCGCGCACGGACTCGAGGTCCCACATCTTCTTCTGCGCGTCCTCGCGCGCCGCGATGGGACCGAAAAAGTAGGTCAGGTTTTCGTGCCGGTACCGCACGTACCAGCCCTCGTCGCTGACATCCAGGCCCGTCACATTGATGCCGTCGTACTTCTCGCGAAACTGGTCGGCCGGGAGCTTCCAGAGATCCTCGATCCCCTCCACCGGATAGATGATGGTCGTCGCGCGCGCCGTCACGCCGAGGACCAGCGAGGCAAACAGCAGAAAGAGGCGGAAATTTTTCACGGAGGGAAAAAATGCGCGGTCCATCCGCTCAGAGGCCCTTCGGCATGGTCGCGCCCTTTTCCACGGCGCCGCCGCCGCGTCCGCCGGAGGCTCCCCCGGTCGCCCCGCTGCCCGAACCGATGGCCTTCTCCATCTGCTGCGTGCTGCCGGCGACCTGCGCGCCGACGGCGCCCTGCGCGTTCGCAGGCGGTTTGATCTGCATGGAAGGATCTCCGAGCGAAATCTGGGTTGGCTTGCCGCCGACTCCACCGCCGGCCTGGGCTCCCGCCTGGCCCGCGCTCACTTGCGCGACCTGGATGCCGCCGGCCTGGGCGCCGGCTGGACCGTTGGCTCCCGGCGCGCCGCCGGCGCCGCCATTCTGGCCGGCCGCATCCTGCGCGCCGCCCGCCCCGCCGTTCGACGCCTGGTTCTGGCCGCCCTGCTGGCCGCCACCGCCCTGCTGGCCTTTCTCCCCGCCTTGCTGGCCGCCGCCTCCGCCCTTCGCATTCTTGTCCTGCTGCTGGCCGCCGCCTCCCCCGCCACTGCTGTCGTCCTGCACGACCTTCTTCTTGTCGTCAGCCTGCGCGGCGGCGCCGCCCTGGGCCTGCTTCTGGTCTTCCGTCTGATCCATCTGCGGACCGGATCCGGCGGGTTTGTCGGACTGCTGCCCGCCGACCTTGTCGCTCTGGCCGTCCGCTCCCGGGATTTCAAATTCGCCGAGCATGCCGTGATCGGCGCGCTTCTCCTCCTTCTGGCCCGAGCCGTCGAGGAGGTCGGGATCCGGCAGCGGACCGCGCGCGCCGGAGCGCACCGCGGGACGGTCCTTCTCCGCGGCCGAGGCCGCAGCGGCGCAGGCGTGACCGGCGAACCATAAAGCCAGACCAACGCCGAGAACGGGACGGAGCAGGCGCATGAAAGCGGGGATCAACCCTTGTCCGCGCTGAACTGGCAGACGACGTTGACCACCGGCGGCGGCGTGCCGTTGCGCACCTGCAGCAGGAGGAAGACGTCCTTGTAGCCCTTCCGGCGGCCCACGATCTCGTAGTCGCCGGGGAGGATCTTCACCGTCGTGGAGTCGATCTGCCCGAGCAGGCGGAAATTGCTGATCGAGACCCAGGTCTTGCCGTCGGAATGGAACGTCACGTCCATCGGCTTGCTCTGCGCCTCGAGCGTGGCGTGGAGCTGCTGGACCCGGTCGTTGTTCACGAGGTAGGACGGCTTGATCGCCATCGCGTCGTTGAAGCGGCGCGTGGCGCCCTGGAAATCGTGGTGCGCGACGAGCTTCTCCGCCTCGTCGATGTAGGTGTTATAGGACAGGAGCGTGCGGATCATCGTGCCGGAGCGGGCGAAGCCCTCCTTGGCGTCCGCCATGTTCGGCTCGAGCCGCAGGGTCTCGTTGTAGGCGTCGCGCGCCTCGATCCACTGGTGCTGGTTCTCGTAGGCGTAGGCCTTGCCCAGCGCCTTCTGCACCGCCTCGGCGTGCGCGCTCTCCTGGGCCGACTTGATCATCTGCCGGACGTCGGTGCGCTGCGGGGAAACCTTCAGCGCCTTCTCGCCCTCGAGGACGACCTTGCTCCAGTCCTTCGCCTTGAAGGCCGCCTGGGCCGCCGTGAAGGCCGCGTTGAATTTCGTTTCCGTCTCCAGCCGCGCGGCGCGCGACACCCCTTCCTGGGCCGCGGCCGAAAAGGCATCGAGGGCGAACGCCTTCTGGTAGGCCTCCGCCGCCTGCGCGTACTGTTCCTTTTTCTCAAGGTCCGCGCCCTGCAGGAGGAGCGCATGCACCCGGTCGATCGTGTCGGCGCGCTTGAGTCCCTGGAGCGCCGCCTCGTTGCCGGGCGATTTCTCCAGCGCGGCCTTGAACGCCTCGCCCGCCTGCTCGCGGGAGCCGGCGATCAGCGCCTGCTGGCCGCGCCAGAGGTTGCCCGCCACGTAATCGTCGAGGGCCTTCTCCGCCACCTGCAGCTGCGCAAAGCCCTCGTCGAGGGTCTTCTTCGCGAGGAGAAAATCCCCGTCGTTCAGGAACTGCCGGCCCGCGCTCGCCGCGGTCGTCGCGGCCTCGAGGGCCTGCGGCGCCAGGCTGCGCGCGATCTCCATCGCCTTGATCTTGGTCAGGATCGAGTCGTAGGCCATCTGCGCGTCCTCGCGGGACTTGATCGAAAGGCCGAAGTCCTCGATCCGGCGGTTGAGCGACTCGAACCGCGAATAGGCTCCCGCGTAATCGTGCGAGGCGAGCACGGCCTCCGCCGCGGCGAAATCCTTTTCGATCAGGATGAACTTCTCCAGCTGGCGGGGATGGCTCACCGGCAGGCGCCGCAGTTCCGCGAGGGCCTTGCCGACATTCTCGTGGGAGAACTCCGCCTTCGTCTGGCTCACGAACGCCGCGTTCGGATCGACGTCGCCGGCGCCGGCCACCGCGACCGGCTGGGACTGGAAGGCCTCCGGCTTCACCAGCCGCACGAGGCGGATCACGCCGCCGGCGAGAAAGAGCAGCCCGAAGAATCCGCCGACGCTCCAGAGCAGGATGCGGTACCACGTCCAGCGGCGCCGGGCCGGCTCCTTCCCCGCATCGGGGTTCCAGTGAATGATCCGGTGCTTCTTACTGATCGGAGGCTCGGAGTCTTCGGCCATAAAGGGTAGAGGGCTGGAGAGTTCTGTGGGGGACTGCAGGTCTGAGACGCGCAATAATCGGGGACGTTCCCATCAGCTGGACGACGACCGGCAAGATGTAGCTTGGTGGAAAAATTGCAACGGCCTAAAGGTAACAGAATGGATTGCATGAACCCTGCCAATCGCCGGGGGTCTCACCCCGATCCCAGCTGCACCCTCCCCTTGCCAAGATTGCCCGGCCCGTCATTCTCCCGCTACCCCGTCCAGTTTCGCCCAACGCCGTCTTTCGCTCCGCCATGAATCTGCATTTCCGCCGTCTCGCCCTCCTGCTGCTGCCTCTCGCGCTGTTCCTCTCGGGCTGCTACACGGTGCCGGTCACCGGCCGCAGCGCCCTGAGCCTCGTCGACGACAAGGAGGTCACGAAGATGAGCATCGCCGCCTTCAACGACATGAAGAGCCACTACCCGATCTCCCGCGACCAGGAGCGGATCGACCAGCTCCGGCGGGTCGGCGAGCGCCTGCAGCGCGCGATCCCGTGGTGGGACATGCCCGGCTCGGACGCGGATGACGCCGGCTGGGAATTCGTCGTCTTCGACGTCCCGGGGGAAATCAATGCCTTTGCCATGGCCGGCGGAAAGGTCGGTGTCTTCACCGGTCTCTTCAAGGTGGTGCAGAACGACGACCAGCTGGCGTCCGTGCTCGCGCACGAGATCGCCCACGTCACGGCCAAGCACGTTCAGGAGCGGCTTTCCCGCGATCTCGCCAAGGACACCGTCGGCATCGTCGCTTCACCCATCATGCTCGTGCAGCAGGCCGCCGGCGCCTCCGGCGATCTCGCCTTCGATCGCGACAAGGAGCGCGAGGCCGACCACATCGGGATGATCTACATGTCGCGCGCCGGCTACAATCCGCAGGAGGCGATCAACGTCCTCGAGCGGCTCGAGCTCGTGACCGGCGGGATGTCCGTCAAGGACACGCTCCAGTCGAACCATCCCTCGACGCCCGAGCGCATCCAGCGCCTCCAGGACGAGCTGCCGAAGGCGCTCGAGATCTATCGCCAGAGCGGCGTGGAGGTCGCGCCGACGGTCATTAAGTAACAGGTTCCAAGGTCCAAGTGGCGGGTTCGAGCCGGCGCTCATGAGGCCCTAGCTGTGAAGTTTCAGGAGGTTGTCCCTCCGAGTCCTGCCTGAGAGAGATGGGTGTGAAGAAAAAACATCCAACCCAGGAGGACTCGAAAGGACATGCATGCCAATGCCCGGACTACTCCGCGTAGTCGAGCGGACATCGTGCG
>DASZQN010000058.1:0-23726 GCA_035549635.1 Opitutaceae bacterium | reverse complement strand
GATTGCAAGGCAGGGCGTCCGCAAGGGACGCCCCTGCATCTGCCGGACATTTTTCCCTCCATGAAACTCCATTATTTCCCCAGCCCCGAAGAGGCCAACACGCTCGGCACCGAGGAGCTGCGCTCGCGGTTCATGATCGGCGGGCTCTTCCAGCCCGGCGCGGTGACGGCCCACTACACGGACCTCGACCGCATGATCGTCGGCGCCGCGGTGCCGACGGGCGCGCCGCTCGCGCTGCCGGCCGACAAGGAGCTGGGCACGGCGTTCTTCCTCGAGCGCCGCGAGATCGGCATCCTCAACCTCGGCGCGGCTGGCACAGTCAAGGTCGGCGGCGCCAAGCATGACCTCGGCACGCTCGACTGCCTCTACATCGGGCTCGGCGAGAAGGACGTGATCTTCGAGAGCGCGCCCGGCGGCCAGGCCCAGTTCTATTTTGTCAGCACGCCCGCGCACGCGAAGCATCCCACGGCCGTCGCGCGCCGCGCGGATCTCCGCACCGACCCGATCGGCGACACGACGAAGGCGAACCGCCGCCGGATCAACAAGTGCATCCATGCGGACGGCATCAAGAGCTGCCAGCTCGTGCTCGGCTTCACGGAATTCGAGCCGGGCAGCATCTGGAACACGATGCCGCCGCACACGCACAGCCGGCGCACGGAGGTCTATCTCTATTTCGATGTCGGCGACCAGATCGTCGTCCATCTCATGGGCGAGCCGCAGAAGACCCGCCACCTCATCGTCCGCGACCGCGAGGCGGTGCTGTCGCCGGCCTGGTCCGTCCACTGCGGCGTGGGCACGAGCAGCTACCGTTTCGTCTGGGCGATGGGCGGCGACAACCAGGTCTTCGCCGACATGGATCCGGCGCCGATCGCGACGTTGAAATAAGATCATGGCCTCCTTTCTCGACCAGAAGTTCGGACTCCGCGGCAAGGTCGCCCTCGTCACCGGCTCCTCGCAGGGCCTCGGGCAGGGCATGGCCCGCGCACTCGCCCAAGCGGGCGCCGACGTGATCGTCAACGGCCGCGTCGCGTCCAAGCTCGCGCCGGTGGTGAAGGAAATCGAGACGTTCGGCGGCAAGGCCACCGCGATCGCGGCCGATCTCGGCGACCGGGCCTCCGTCGAAAAACTGATCGCGCAGTCCATCGCCTGGCAGGGGCACCTCGACATTCTCGTCAACAACGCGGGCACGATCAAGCGCGCCCCGGCCGTGGATTACACCGACGCGGACTGGGATCTCGTCGTGAACGTCAACCTCAACGGCGTGTTCACTGCCTGCCGCGCCGCCGGCCGCCACATGATCGCGCGCGGTTCGGGCAAGATCATCAACATCGCCTCGCTGCTCAGTTTCTTCGGCGGCTTTACCGTGCCGGCGTACGCCGCGAGCAAGGGCGGGGTGGGGCAGTTGACCAAGGCGCTGTCGAACGAGTGGTCGGGCAAGGGCGTGCAGGTGAATGCGATCGCCCCCGGCTACATGCGCACCGACAACACCGCCGCGCTGCAGGCCGACCCGGTGCGCTCGAAGGAAATTCTCAGCCGCATCCCGGCGGGCCGCTGGGGCGAGCCGTCCGATCTCGACGGCGCGATCGTCTTTCTCGCGTCATCCGCCTCGGACTATCTTTCCGGCCACGTCATGGCCGTCGACGGCGGCTGGTGCGGGCGCTGAGAACGCAGCGTCGGAAGTTTCACGCAGAGGACGCAGGGAACGCAAAGGTGGCGATCCGCAGAGTTCTTTGCGTGCTTTGCGTCCTCTGCGCGAGACCTCTGGGTTTGCGACTGGATAGTTCCAGGTCACTCCTGGCATTCAGCCGCGTCTAGCTTTCACCCCATGAAAACGCTCCCCCGCCTGCTGCTTGCCCTGTTTTGCTCCGCCGCGTTCGTGCATGCCGCCGATCCGCTGCCGCGCTCCTGGATCGATCCCGACACCGGCCACCGCATCGTCCAGCTTTCCACCGAGCCCGGCTCGGCCAGCCTCTATTTCACGCAGTACGCCTACACCGCCAACGGCACGAAGCTGCTCATGACCAGCCGCAAGGGCATCGACCTCGTGACGATCAGCACGGGCGAGATCGAGCATGTCATGGACGGCCCGACCAGCCGCGTCCTGCAGACCGGGCACAAGACGGGCGCGATTTTCTACACCAAGGACGGTTATGTCTGCTCGCTCGACCCGGTGACGAAGGTCTCGAAGCAGCTGGCCAAGCTGCCGCCGGGCGGCTCGGTCGTGACGGTCAACTCCGACGAGACGCTCGCGGCCGGTTCCATCACGGAGACCGAGGCGCCGGCGGTCGGCGCCAATCGCGGCGGGGGCCGCGCGGGCGGCCGGGGCGGGCCGGCGCCGGCGGAGCTCAAGGAGGGCGAAGTCCAGAAGGGCGGCGACAATTATCCCGACAAGCACGCGATGATGGACCGCCGCCTGGCCGCGCGCACGCCGATGACGATGTTCACCGTCAACCTGCAGACGGGCGAGTACAAGGAGCTCCTGCACACGACGGACTGGATCAATCATTTCCAGTTCTCCCCCACGGATCCGCTGATGCTGCTCTACGCCCACGAGGGCCGGCAGTGGAAGGTGGACCGCGTCTGGCTGATCAAGGCCGACGGCAAGTCCCAGCCCAGGCTCGTCCACCAGCGCACGATGAAAATGGAGATCGCCGTGCACGAGTACTGGAGCAGCGACGGCCAGTGGGTTTACTACGACCTGCAGACGCCGCTGTCGGAGGACTGCTGGGTCGGCAGCTACAACGTCAACACCGAGGAGCGCGTCTGGTACCACGTCCCGCCGAACCACTGGTCGGTGCACTACAACACCTCGCCGGACAACAAGCTGATCTCGGGCGACGGCAGCGACCCGGAGCTGCACTATGCGAAGGCGCAGGATGCGAAATGGATGTTCCTGTTCCATCCCGAGCTCGTGCCGAACGAGGACGGCGAGACGGCGGACCAGGCGCACATGATCCAGGCGGCGAAGCTCGTGCCCGAGCGCCTCGTCAACCTGGCCAAACACGACTACTCGCTCGAGCCCAACGGCAATTTCTCACCCGACGGCAAGTGGCTGATCTTCCGCTCCAACATGCGCGGCCCGATCCAGGTCTACGCCGTCGAGGTTGCGAAGGCGAAATAGCGACGAATTGCGGGATGCGGATTGCGGCGTGCGGATTACCCGAACCGCTCCGCCGTTTTGCCATTCTCTGCACACGCCGGCTCGCCGGGCGGCGGCGTGATCCGGAGACGCATGGATTTGCCAATCCGCACTCCGCAACCCGCATTCCGCAATCGGCCTAATCCTAATATTTCGGCCCTCCGCTGTCCTTCGGCACGTAGTGATACGTCCGCACCTTCACCTGGATGTCGATCGCGGGATTCTTCAGGAGTTTGAGCATCTCGGCGCCGGCGAGCAGGGCCGGGCCGTAGCCGTGCAGCGCGTCGACGCTGGCCGGGCGGTTGTAGTAGTAGACCGGGTCGGCGGCGAAGGTGGTGCCGACGCACGTGCCCTCGACCTGGCCCTTCGCGTTGATCCGGGTGGACACCCCGATCCAGCCGGCCTGGGCGATGGAGCCGTTGGTCGTCGGGCTGATCCAGCCCTGGTTGATCGCGTGGGCGTAGCCGTAGACGAACATCGCGGAGGCGGACGTTTCGAGGTAGGAGTCGTTCCGGTCGAGCAGCTGGTGCCAGAGCCCAAGGCCGGACTGGTACTGCGCCACGCCCCGCAGGACGGCGCGGAGTTGCGCGAGCACGGGCGCGTAGCCGGGATGATCCTTGGGCAGCACGTCGAGCAGGTCGCACATCGCCAGCACCGCCCAGCCGTTGGCGCGGGCCCAGTAGAACTGCGGGGCATCGGGGTTCGTCGCGTTCCAGCCGTGGGTGTAGATGTTCAGCTGGCGGTTGAAGAGGTAGCCGGACATCTGCCGGACATTCTTCACCGCATCGTCGAACCAGGCGCGGTCGCCGGTGAGGCGCCCCATCTGCGCCAGCGCGGGCACGCTCATGTAGAAGTCGTCCGCCCAGAGCGATTGCGCCTGCGGGCGCTGGCGGGCGAGCGTGCCGTCGGGCAGGCGGAATTGCTTGTGGGCGATGTAGTCGCTCCACGTGTTGATCACGGGCAGCAGGTCCGGCCCGATCTTCGCGAGGCGCGCCCGGATCAGCGCGGCGCACATCGAGCCGCTGTCATCGAGCGCCTGCGGCTCGATCAGGGCGGTGAAGCTGTTGGCGCGGCCGAGGTGGAATTTCTCCTCCTGCGCCCGGAAGTAGGGCGCCCGGTCCGCGATGAACTGCAGCTGGCGCGCCGAGGCCGCCGCGAAGGCCGGGTCGCCCGTGGCCTCGGTGGCCCGGAGGAGGCCGGCGTGGACCACGCCCATTTCGTAGGCGAGCACGCTGAAGTTCGCGTCGCTGCGGGCCGCGACCGCGTCGGCGGTGGGCGTGGTGAAGTCCGTGATCTCCTTTCCGGTCTTGCGGTCGACGACGCGTAGCGGGACCGCGCTGTCCAGATAGGTGCGGATCCGGGTCAGCGCCGCGGTGATCTCCGCGACGGTGGGCAGCTGGTAGGGAATCGGGTAGGTGCCTTCCGCCGGGTCGGTCGCGGCATTTTTGTTGTCGCGGTTCCGGTATGGACCCTCGGCGCGAAGATCGGTCGCGGAGCAGGCGAGGAACGGGACCAGGAGGACGGAGAGGTGGCGGAGGTGCATGGCGGAATACGGAGGACGGAAGACGGCAGACCGAGGACGGACGAAAAGGAGGGGAATCATCGAGGGGTTGAGGCCGGGGGCAAATTCAAAGGACACGTGTACGAAACGACGGATTGACGATCGGCGAACATCTCTGCGTGGCCTCGGATCGCCTTCCTGTGACACCCGGATCGGATTTTTAACAGGAGGTCGAGCCTACGGCGAACCGGGGGGGCGCCGGGTGCGGCCTGGCAATCAGTTTTTCCCCGTCGAGGCCTTGAGCTTGTCGATCAGGTAGTCGGCGATCTGCGGATGCTTCACGTCGGGCGCGCCGGGGTAGACGAGCTCGCAGTCGACGCCGACGCTGCGGGCCTTCTCCTGGAGCTTCACGCCGAAGTTCGCGGTGTGCGTGGGATCCGGCGCCGGCTGGCCCAGGGCCGGCGGCGCGGGATAAAAGAGATAAACGGGCGGATCGTCGCTCGTGACGTGCTCGTAGGGCGAGTACTCCTTGATCCAGGGCAGGATCTGCGCACGCGCCGCGAGGAACTGCGCGAACTGCGTGTCGCGGGTCTTGAGATCCTTCGTGTCCGGCATGAAGCCGAACGCGTGGCCGCCGTACCGGCTGTTCGGCGTCCAATCGATCATCTGCTGCGGATCGAGGGAGGTCTGCGCGATGTTGACCGCGGCGCACCAGAGCCGCGTGGACTGCCGTGCGACCGGATCCGCGCTCGCGCGATCGGCCATGTCGGCGTGGAACGCGAGGTACAGGCTCGAGCAGGCGCCCGCGGAGCCGCCGCTCGCGCCGATGCGGACCGGGTCGAGGTTCCATTCCTTCGCCTTGCTGCGCACGAACTGGAGCGCCCGCGCCGCGTCCTCGAGCGGCCACTTCACGGGCGGTTTCACGCCGGCGTCGATCGCCTGCGTCACGAAGCGGTAGGTGATCGACGCGACGGAAATCCCGGCGGACAGGTACTGCCCGAGGTTGGGCACCGGGTTCTTGTCGCCGTTCACCCAGCCTCCGCCGTGGATGTAGAGCACCAGCGGCGTCGGCCGGTCCGATTTCGCCCGCCAGAAGTCGAGCACCTCGCGCGGATGCGAGCCGTAGGGCACGTTCGCCAAGGTCGGAGCCGGCTGCGCCGGCGCGGCCGCCGGAGGATTCTCCGCCGCGAAGGAACCGGCGGTTGCAACAACGAGGAGAGAAAGCAGGACGAGGGGTTTCATGGGGGTGGGGGAAGTGACAAGTGCCAGAGGACGGAGGACGGGAGACAGGAGCAGCCCGTTTGGCCGAGGGGTAGTGTTAGTCTGCCTGCGTTCAGGCGGGAGGCAAGAGACGGCTTTTCGGGCCGTACCCGGAATCCTTTCGCGGGTAATAATCCCTCACGTCTGAAGCCGGTCAGGGGTTGTGTAACCCAATGGGTTACTTCCCCGGCGCCGCCGGGAGCTGCGGCTCGGTGGCCGGGTGAGGGACAATCTTGGGAAGATGCGGATCTCCGATTGCGACTCTTCGCACAGTGTGTTTCATGCCGCTGTTCTCCCGGCCTCAACCGAAGACTCGATATGGAAATCAAACGCGGCGGTTCCCAACCTTCCAGCAAAGGCTCATCCGACTGGTTCACCGGCGCGGTGCGCCTCGATCCCCTCATCCAGGCCCCGGCGCCCGCGCGCGTCGTGGGCGCGAGCGTCACCTTCGAGCCCGGCGCCCGGACCGCGTGGCACACCCATCCGCTCGGCCAGACGCTGATCGTCGTCGCCGGCTGCGGCTGGGCCCAGCGCGCGGGTGGTCCCGTCGAGGAAATCCGTCCCGGGGACGTCGTCTGGATCCCGCCCGGCGAGAAGCACTGGCACGGCGCCACGCCGACCACCGCCATGACCCACTTCGCGATCCAGGAGCAGCTCGACGGCAAGGCCGTCGAATGGATGGAGAAGGTGAGCGACGGGCAGTATTGTAGGTAAGGTAGTTTCCCTTCTTAGTCTTTTACCGAGCCCTGACGCGATGCGTCGCGCTTTTTGGGATCGCATCCCGGGACTGACTGAGCACGCGCAGGTGATCCAAATCATCCCGTATAAGGGCTTCCTTTTTCGGCCGTGACCAACGTTTCAATTGTGCTTCGCGCGCCCGCGCCTCCGCAAAGGTCGCCTGGATTTCGACTCGAAGCACCGCGACCGGTGGATCGAGTTGGGTTGTCCGACATGCCCGCCCGGAAGCGTGGTCACCAAGTCGTTGCGGAAGGTCGAGGGACGCGCCGATATAGACAATGCCGGATCGGAGGCGGAGAAAATAGACTGCCGACGTGCCCCTCGACAGGCTCGGGGCCATTCGCCGCGCTTCGGCAATCAACGCGTTCATTGGGTTCGATTATGCCGGCCGCAGGCCATGAGCAAGCCGTGCTTGGCCGGCGCGTCGAATGGCTGCCCGGCATGGATTCGAACCATGACTAGGCGAGTCAAAGTCGCCTGTGCTACCATTACACCACCAGGCAAAAGGGGCGCGATGGCTGCACGTTGCTCCGGGGGAGGGGACGGTCAAGGCAGAATGCCGGCGGCCCGGCGGGCCGCCGGAACGTTCAACATCCAACGCTCAACGTTGAACGTTCAAGGCTCGGAGGCTGGGAACTCCGCTGGAGCGCGTGGCAGACGCGGTGACGAGGCTGAGGCTCGAAGGAGCCTCCATCAAAATCAGCCTCGTCTCCTCGTCTGCTACGTTTCTGACGCCTGCGGCCGGCGTTGAACGTTGAACGTTGGACGTTGAAAGTTGGACGTTGGACGTTGCGCCGCCGCGCGCTCAGGCGCGGTGGCGGCGAAGCTCACCCAATCCGGCGAGCGTAGCCGTGAGCTCGGGCACCTGGATCGGCTTGGTGAGGCAGCCGTCCATGCCGGCGGCGAGGCAGAGGTTCTGCTCCTCGGCGAGGGCGTGGGCAGTGACGGCGACGATCACCGGCTGGCGCGCCGGCGGAAGCTCCGCGCGCAGCGCCCGGCTGGTGGCGGGGCCGTCCATCTCCGGCATCTCGATGTCCATCAGCACGAGATCGAAGGGAGCGGCCGCCTCCCGGGCGGCGGCGAGTCCGGCGCGGCCGTTGTTGGCGATCTCGGGGGCGTAGCCGAGCTTCTGCAGCATGCGCGCGAGGACTTTCTGGTTCACGGGATTGTCCTCCACGATGAGGATCCGCGCGGGATGCCGGGCCGCGAAGCCGGAATCGAAGGTTCCGGCACCGGCCGACGCGGCCTTCGTGGCGGGCGGCGCCGCTTTTTCCGCGACGATCGTGAAGTTGAAGCGCGAGCCGCGACCGGCCTCGCTCTCGACCCACATCCGGCCGCCCTGGAGCTCGGCGAGCCGCTTGCTGATCGCGAGGCCCAGCCCCGTGCCGCCGTAGCGGCGGGCGGTGGAGACGTCGGCCTGGCTGAAATTGCGGAAGAGGCGGCCGAGTCCCTCGGCGGAGATGCCCACGCCGGTGTCGCTGACGCTGAAATGCACTTCCACGCGGCCGTCGGGGCGTCCCGCGCCGGCGACGCGCACGACGATCTCTCCCGAGTCGGTGAACTTCACCGCGTTGGACAGGAGGTTGATGAGAATCTGGCGGACGCGCGTGACGTCACCCTTCACGCCGGCAGGGAGGCCCGGCGCGAGGTCGATCCGGAGCGGAATCTTCTTGGTCGCGGCGGGCGCGGCGAGCAGGTCGACCGCGCCCTTCACGCAGGCGACGAGGTCGAAGGGCTCGCTCTCGAAGTCGAGCTTGCCCGCCTCGATCTTGGAGAAATCCAGGATGTCGTTGATGACCGTGAGCAGGAGCTCGCTGCTGGTGTGGATCGTGTCGACGCAATCCCGCTGCTCGCCGGTGAGCGGAGTGTCGCGCAGCAGGGTGCTCATGCCGACGACTGCGTTCATCGGAGTGCGGATCTCGTGGCTCATCGCGGCGAGGAACTGGGCTTTCGCCCGGGCCGCCTCTTCCGCCGCCAGGCGGGCCGCCTCGATCTGGCGCCGGGCCTGGTCGAGGTCCGCGATCACCTGGCGCTGCGTGTTGACCAGCCGGCGAAGCTCGAGGGCGTTGATGACATGCTTGCGCAGGGTGTTCAGCGCGCCGAGCTGGAAGGAAGTGAGCTCGCGCGGCTCGCGGTCGAGCACGCAGAGGGTGCCAAGCGCCCAGCCATCCTGCGTGACGAGCGGGGCGCCGGCATAAAAGCGGATCCGGGGATCGCCCAGGACCAACGGATTGTCGGCAAAGCGCGGATCGTCGTGCGCATCCGGGACGATGAGAATCTCATGCTTGGGATCCGCCACGGCGTGGGCGCAGAACGAGACGTCCCGGCTGGTTTCCCGATCCTTGAGTCCGACCGAGGATTTGAACCACTGGCGGTCCTCGTCCACGAGCGTGATCGACGCCATCGGCACCTCGCAGATCGCCGCCGCGAGGGCGGTCAGATCGTCATAATCCGATTCCGGTGCCGTATCGAGAATCCCGAGGGAGCGGAGGACGTCGAGGCGGGCGTCGTCATTGGCGGGAATCGCGGGAAAAATCATGAATGTTCAGGGGACATCGAAGAAGAAATCCGCAGGAAAAGCGCAAGCTTTGGCGTTAACCCCGAGGTGGTTTCCCCTTAACACCTCCGGCCGGGAAAGGACGGAGATCAGCCGGATTTTTTGGCCACGAAAAGGCACGAGAAATCAACGCCTTCGTCTTGGATCTCCCGTGCGCCTATAGGCGCGATGGGGAGCATGTTCGCAGCCTTGGATTTCTCGTGCCTTTTTGTGGCCAAAAAATCCGATGGCTCGACCCCGCGTCCTCGCTGCTCGGAGTGTCTGATCCCTGCGGCCTCAATGGGTCATCAGGTAGAACACGATGTTGATGCCGAGAGGGTAGGCGATCTTCTCCGAGAACTGCTCGAAGTACTCGATGTTCTCGCCCTCGCGTTCCCAGCCGTCGCTGATGTCGGAATTGTGGATGGCGATGACCATGATGCGCTGCTTGTCGTCGAGCAGCGCCCGGATGTGCATCTCCTCGGACTGCTCGCCGCGGTCGCGCAGGCTGAGGTGGGAGGTGGGATCCTTCGGGTCGTAGTCGCGGTTCCAGAACTGCAGCGTGGGCATGCGGAGGTTCTGCAGCGGGCCGGGGATGTGGTAGACGCAGTTGAAGATCGGGTGGTCCATCGGGAGGTCGACCCACTCGCGCCCCGGGAGCACGCGCTGCATCTCGGCGGCGAACGCGGTCCAGCCGTGGATGTTCCAGAAATCATTGATCAGGAGCGCGCCGCCGTTGAGGAGGTAGTTGCGCAGCACGCTCACCTCGTCCTCGCGGAGGATCAGGCCCTCGACGTGCTCCATGTAGATGAAGGGATACTTCGTCAGCGTGGCGTCCATCAGGTGCAGCACGCGCGCGTCGGGATCGGTGCGGATCGTGGTCAGCTCCTGGAGCCGATAGGAGAGGTTGAGGTCGGCGTCGGGATAGTCGACGTACCAGCCGAGCGTGCGGAAACCGTCGGCGCGGTTGGGCAGGGACCGGAAGATGATGCGTGCGAAGGTGAAGACGTCCCCTTCGAAACCGGGGGGATTCGTCCATTCCGGCGTGCCGGTGCTGTGCGAGGCGGTTTCGCGCGCGGTCTGCACCGTATCCTCGTCGACCCACCCGCCGCCCTCGAGCCGGATGATGGATCCTCCCTCCGGATAGCTGCCCCGGTTCCGCCCGCCCCCGCGAAATTGATTGAACTGGGCCGCGCAGGTGCCGCCCGTGAGCAGGGCGAGCAGGGAAGGGAGCAGGAGCCTGCGGATCGGAGGCATCGCGAGGATTGACACGACAACGAGGTGAAGAGTTGCCGTGATTCGCAGTGTGGGCGGCCGCAGCTGGGAAGCAAGGCGGGTCGGAGGGCGGAGGACGGAAGCCGGAGCACGGAAAACGGAGTACAGACGCCGGAAGACACACCCGGAAAAACATGCCATAATGGATGCCTTTGCCCTCGATCGTCCGGCATCAGACCTCTGCCCTCCGGTCTCTGGCCTCCGTCCTCCGGGCTTGCCGCCATCGCCGCCGCATCGTTTGCTCCGTTCGAATGTCCGCTGTCGCCACCCCAGCCAGCCGCGTCGACGCCTCCCCCGGCACCCTCTCCCAATGGGCCCTCATCCGCCGGCGGTTCGCCCGGCACCGTTTCGCGGTGGCGTCGCTCTATCTGCTGACGGTGCTTTACCTGCTGGGGGCGTTCGCGGAGTTCCTCGCGCCCTACACGCGGCAGTGGCGCGATCTGTCGCACGCCTACTGCCCGCCGCAGCTGCCCCGCTTCTCGTTCGACCACGGCTTTTATGTCCCGGCGATGCAGCGTTACTCCGATCCGCTGACCTTCAAGACCACCTACCTCGAGGATCGCTCGCGGAACGTCGAGCTCGGCTTCCTCGTGCG
Source organism: Opitutaceae bacterium (assembly GCA_035549635.1). GTDB lineage: Bacteria > Verrucomicrobiota > Verrucomicrobiia > Opitutales > Opitutaceae > CAIUWA01. The sequence goes on along the minus strand of DASZQN010000058.1, from coordinate 12,682 downwards.
CGGCGAACCCTACCGCTTCTGGGGGCTGTTCCGCTGGGACCGGCATTTCTTCGGCGTGAAGGAAACGGCCACGCGGCGCCCGGACGGGACGATGCCGACGTTCTATTTCCTCGGCGCGGACAAATACGGGCAGGATGTCTTCAGCCGGATGGTCTACGGCGCGCGTATCAGCCTTTCCGTCGGGCTGATGTCGATCGCGATCACGTTCGTGCTCGGCCTGACCATCGGCGGCATCTCCGGTTATGCGGGCGGCAAGGTGGACGAGGCGATCCAGCGGGTGATCGAGATCGTCAGCGCCTTTCCGCAGATTCCGCTCTGGCTCGCCTTTGGCGCCGTGCTGCCGGCGGACTGGCCGCCGCTGTCGGCCTATTTCGCCGTCACGCTCGTGCTGAGCCTGCTGGCGTGGACGACCCTCGCGCGGGTGGTGCGCGGGAAGATCCTCGCCCTGCGCGAGGAGGATTACGCCGTGGCCGCGCGCCTGCTCGGGGCCTCGCATACCCGCATCCTTTTCCGTCACCTCCTGCCGGGATTCACCAGCCACATCATCGTCGTGCTGACGATGAGCGTGCCGGCCATGATCCTTGGCGAGACGTCGCTGTCCTTCCTCGGCCTCGGCCTGCGGCCCCCGATCGTGAGCTGGGGCGTGATGCTGCAGGACTGCCTGAGCCTGCAGAGCGTGGCGAGCTACCCGTGGCTGCTCATGCCGGTCGTGCTGATCGTGCTCACCGTGCTTTGCTTCAATTTCCTCGGCGACGGCCTGCGCGACGCCGCCGATCCCTACGCCGCCCGCTAGCGCCGCCCCATGCCCGCTCCCGGATCCGTTCCGTCCCGCCCGCCGGCTGCACCTCCGGACGACACCGTGCTCGAGGTGGTGGACCTGCGCACCCATTTCGTCACCGACGACGGCGTGCTGCCGGCGGTCGACGGGGTGACGTTCTCGATCAAGCGCGGCCAGATCCTCGCGCTCGTCGGCGAATCCGGCTGCGGCAAATCGGTCACGAGCCATTCGATCCTCCGGCTCATCCAGAAGCCGGGCCGGATCGTCGGCGGACGGATGCTGCTGCGCTCGGCGCGGGCCGGGGACATCGACATCGCGCGGCTCGGGGAGAACTCGCGGCAGCTGTTCCAGGTCCGCGGCGGCCTGATCAGCATGATCTTCCAGGAACCGATGTCGGCGCTCTCCCCGGTGCACACGATCGGCGACCAGGTCACGGAGGCGATCTTCCTCCACCAGCAGGTTTCGTCCGCCGAGGCGCGCCGCCGCGCGATCGAGATGCTGGGCAAGGTCGGCCTCTCGGCGCCGGAGCAGCGCTTTGCCCAGTATCCCCACGAGATTTCCGGCGGCATGCGCCAGCGCGTCGTGATCGCGATGGCCCTGGTCTGCCGGCCGGAGCTGCTGATCGCGGACGAGCCGACGACGGCGCTGGACGTCACGATCCAGGCGCAGATCCTGGGGCTCATCAAGACGCTGCAGCGCGAGATCGGCTGCTCGGTGCTGCTCATCACGCACGACCTCGGGGTGGTCGCGCAGACGGCCGACGAGGTCGCCGTGATGTACCTTGGCCGCATCGTGGAGCGCGGCCCGGTGCGCGAACTGCTGAAGACGCCGCGCCATCCCTACACCCAGGGGCTGTTGCGCTCGATTCCCTCCCTCAACCGCGGCGGGCGGCTGGTGTCGATTCCCGGCACGGTGCCCGCGCTCACGGAAATTCCCCGCGGCTGCCCATTCCACCCGCGCTGTCCCCACGCTCAGCCGGGCCGCTGCGATGCCGGCGGGCCGCCGCCGCTGCGACCGATGATTCCCGGCCGTGACGTCGCCTGCCTGCGCGCGGAGGAGATCGCCGCGGCCGGTAGCGGAGGCCTGGTCAACGAGTGAAGCGCACCCATGGCCGCCATCGATCGCTCCGCCTCTCCGCTTTCCGCCGCCGCCGGTCCGTCTGTCACCGGCGAGGAGCCGCTGCTGTCCGTCCAGGGCCTCTGCCGTCATTTTCCGATCCATCGGCGGGGCTTTGGCCACAAGGTCGTCGGCCTGGTGCGCGCGGTCGACGACGTGAGCTTCGACCTCCGGGCCGGCGAGACGCTGGGGCTGGTCGGAGAATCCGGTTCGGGCAAGACCACGACGGCGCGCTGCATCATGCGGGCGATCTCGCCCACCTCCGGCCGGGTGGTTTTCCGGCCGCCGGGCGGAAATGCCGTCGACCTGGCGCAGCTGTCCGAGCGGGCGCTCAAGCCGTTGCGGCCGCGGCTGCAGATGATCTTCCAGGATCCGTTTTCCTCGCTCAACCCGCGCATGACCGTCGGCGAGATCGTCGGCGAGCCGCTCGTGATCCACGGCCTGGCCGGCGGCAGCGAGCTGGACGCGCGGGTGGAGGACATCCTGCGCCGGGTGGGACTCAAGCCCGACCACCGCCGGAGCTATCCGCACGCCTTCTCCGGCGGCCAGCGCCAGCGCATCGGCATCGCGCGCGCGCTGATCATGCGGCCCTCGCTCATCGTGGCGGACGAGGCGGTCTCGGCGCTCGACGTCTCGGTGCAGGCCCAGGTGCTGAACCTGCTCAAGGACCTCCAGGCCGAGTTCAAGCTCACGTACCTGTTCGTCGCGCACAACCTGGATGTCGTGCGCCATTTCTGCGACCGCGTGGCGGTGATGTATGCGGGCCGGATCGTCGAGCTCTCGCCGACCGCGCAGATGTTCGAGCGTCCGCTGCATCCCTACACGAAGGCGCTGCTCGCCGCGGTGCCCTGGCCGGATCCGGACGTGAAGATGCGCTTCGACGTCCCCGGCGAGATCGCCGATCCGAGCCAGCTGCCGCCGGGCTGCGCCTTCCATCCGCGCTGCAAGGAGTGTTACGCGCCCTGCCTCCGCCATCGGCCGGAGCTGCGGGAGACCGACGGCGCCGGGCGTTTTGCCGCTTGCCATCGGCACGATCCCGCGCACGCGTCAGAGGCTGACCATTACCATTAATCGATGAAGGCCCTGCTCCTCACCGCCCCGACCCAGCTCGAACTCGTGGACTTTCCCGACCCGGTGCCCGCCGCCGACGAAGTCCTGGTGCGCGTGCACGCCTGCGGCATCTGCGGCAGCGACATCCACGGGTGGGACGGCTCGACCGGCCGCCGGCGTCCGCCGTTGATCATGGGCCACGAGGCCTCGGGCCAGATCGTCGCCGCCGGTCCGGAGGTGACGCGCTGGAAGGCGGGCGACCGCGTGACGTTCGACTCGACGATTTCCTGCGGCCGCTGCCCCTACTGCCGCGCCGGCCAGGTGAATCTCTGCGACAACCGGCGGGTCGTCGGTGTCGCCCCGCCCGAGTACCGCCAGCACGGTGCCTTCGCCGAGTACGTGGCGCTGCCGGCGCGCATCCTCTACGGCGTGCCCGACCAGCTGAGCTACGAGCAGGCGGCCATGATCGAGCCGGTTTCCATCGCCATCCACGCGGTGGGCCGGGTGAAGATCGCGCCGACCGACACCGCGGTGGTGGTCGGCAGCGGCATGATCGGCCTCTTCGTCATCCAGGCCCTGCGCTGGGCGGGAGCGGCGCGCATCATCGCGGTCGATCTCGAGGACAACCGCCTCGCCCTGGCGAAGGAGCTGGGTGCGACCGACGTGATCAATTCGGGCTCCGGCGATCCCGTCGCGGCGATCCACGCCCTCACCGGCGGCCGCGGGGCCGATCTCGCGTTCGAGGTGGTGGGAATCTCGCCGACGCTCAATCTCGCGCTGGCGGCGCTGCGCCGGGGCGGCTCGGCGGTGCTCGTCGGCAACCTTTCGCCGAAGACGGAGTTCCCGATGCAGGCGGTGGTGACGCGCGAGCTGACCATTCACGGCACCTGCTCGTCCGCGGGCGAATATCCGCTGTGTCTCGACCTCATCGCGCGCGGCACCATCCGCGTCGAGCCGATGATCAGCGCGAAGGCGCCGCTCTCCGAGGGCATCTCCTGGTTCAAGCGGCTCAGCGCGAAGGATGGCGGCAAGTTCATGAAGGTCATCCTCCAGCCGTGACGGCCGGAGGCCGGAGGCCGGCGGCGCGCGGCCGCCGGTCGCGGATCCTGATCCGGTTTTTCCCTTTCGTTTCCTTTTTCCCATGAGCGTTTCCAATCCCTTCGATCTCTCCGGCAAGACGGCCTTCGTCACCGGCGCCAGCCGCGGGCTGGGCCGGACCTTCGCCCTGGCGCTGGCGCGCGCCGGCGCGGACGTCGCCATCACCAGCCGCACGCTGGCCTCGCTCGACGGCACCCGCCGCGAGATCGAGGCGCTGGGCCGGCGCTATTTCGGCGTGCCGCTCGACGTCCGCGACCACGCGAGCATCCAGGCCGCGGTCGGCGCCGTGCAGGCGCACTTCGGGCGGATCGACATCCTGGTCAACAACGCCGGCTGCAACATCCGCAAGCCCGCGCTCGACGTGACGTGGGAGGACTGGAACACGATCCTCGAGACGAATCTGCGCGGCCCGTTCTTCGTCGCCCAGGCGGTGGCGCGGCACATGGTGGACCGCCGCTACGGGCGCATCATCAACATCGGCTCGGTCACGAGCGTCGCGGGCTACGCCGGCCTCGCCCCCTACGGCGCGAGCCGCGGCGGCATTCGCCAGCTCACGATGAGCCTCGCGGACGACTGGGGCCCGCACGGCGTGACGGTCAACTGCCTCGCGCCCGGCTGGTTCAAGACCGCCCAGAACGCCGTGATGTATGAGAACGCCGAGTGGGTCTCCTACCTGACGGACAAGATCCCGCTGCGCCGCCCCGGACATCCGAACGACCTCGAGGGCGCCGCAGTTTTTCTCGCCAGCGACGCCAGCGCCTACATCACCGGCCAGACGCTGCTGGTCGACGGCGGCATCACCGTGAATTCCACGCGCGCGCTGCCGGCGAAAAAGTAGCCGCGCCGGAGACGGGCGCGGAATGTTCAACGTTCAGAGTTCAAATTTCAAAAGACAGCGCGGCGTTGCCGCAGGGGAGAGATCCCGGCTGTTCCGCTAAACGTTGAGCGTTGGACGTTGCGCTTCCGCAAGGAAGCTTGCCGTCCGCCCGGCCTCACGGCTCCATGGGCGGACCATGCTCATCCACACCGTCTATTTCTGGCTGAAACCTGAACTCACTCCGGCGCAACGCGCGGAATTCCGCCGCGGCGTCGAGTCGCTGGCCGCGATCAAGGGAATCGAGAAGCTCTACATCGGCGCGCCCGCCGCCGTGGCAAAGCGGCCGGTGGTGGACGACTCCTACTCCGTCGCGCTGACGGCGGTGATGAAGGATCTCGCCGCCCAGAACGCCTACCAGGTCGACCCCCTCCACGTGGCGTTCGTGAACACCTTCAAGCCGTTCTGGGTCAAGGTGCAGATCTACGACGCGGAGTGAGAAATTTTTAGGCACAGAAAGGCGCGAAAAATTCAAGGGTTCCGGCTCGAATCGCCCGCGCGCCTTTAGGCGCAATGGAGATGTCTTCGCCGCCCCGGATCCTTTGGGCCTCTTCGTGGCTAAATTCCGCCGGCCGCCCCGGTCGACGAGATTAGGTCCCAACCGACTTTTTGGCCGGCTTGGCCTTCGACTTGCCGGCCGTCACCACGAACGGAGCGAAGAAACCGGCCTGCGCCTCGGGAAAGCGGCCCTGGATGAGGACGCCGTCCTCGGCGTGCTGCTGCTCGTGGATGTGGCCGAGTTCGTGCAGCCGGGCGATGACGTCGTAGCGATGGTGAGGCACCAGCAGGGTGGTCGGCTGGAACTGGCCGGCGATGAGCTCCCGGCAGCGGCTGGCCAGCGTGTCGAGACCGGCGCCCGTGCGGGCGCTGACGAAGAGCGCGTCGGGCGCCAGCTGCCGGGCGCGCTGCAGCATCGTTTCGTCGGCCAGGTCGGCCTTGTTGAAGACGGTCACCATCGGCTGGTCTGCGGCGCCGAGTTCGTCCAGCACCGCGAGGGTGGTGGCGCGGTGCTGCTCGACGTTCGGGCTGGTGACGTCGAGGACATGCAGGAGGAAACCCGCGATCACGACCTCCTCGAGCGTGGCCTTGAACGCCTCGACCAGGCCGTGCGGCAGGCGCCGGATGAAGCCGACGGTGTCGGTGACGAGCAGCTTCTGGTTGCCGGGCAGCACCAGCTGACGCGTGGTGGGATCGAGCGTGGCGAAGAGCTTGTCCTCGGCGAGGACGTGCGCGCCCGTCATGGCGTTGAGCAGGGATGATTTGCCGGCGTTGGTGTAGCCGACGATCGCGGCGGTGGGCACCGGCACCCGCAGGCGCTTGCGGCGCTGGACGCTGCGCTGGAGCACGACGTTGGCGAGCTCGACCTTCAGGTGCGCGATGCGGTCGCGCACGACGCGGCGGTCCTGCTCGAGCTGGGTCTCGCCCTCGCCGCCCATCGCCCCGGCCCCGCGCTGCCGCGAAAGGTGGGTCCACGCGCGGGTGAGGCGGGGCAGGGAGTATTCCATCCGGGCCAGCGCCACCTGCAGGATCGCCTCGCGGGTGTGGGCGCGGTCCGCGAAGATCTCGAGGATCACCTCCTGCCGGTCGATGACGGCCAGGCCGGACAATTCCTCCCAGTTGCGCTGCTGGCCGGGCGTGAGGGCCTCGTCGATCACGATGACGTCCGCGCCGTCGGCCTTCGCCTGCGCGACGAGCTCGGCGGTCTTGCCGCTGCCGAGGAGGGTCGCCGAGACCGGCGTGCGCAGGTTCACCAGCGTGCTGCGGACGACGGCCAGCTTGAGGTTCTCCACCAGCTCCTTCAGCTCGGCAAGGAGCTCGTCGCCTTCGCCCGGGGGCATTTTCTGCGTCTGCACGCCAATGAGGAAGGCGCGTTCAGGCTTGGCGGAAGGACTGGCGATGAAGTCGGCCACAAAGGAGGGAACGCGAACTATGCGTCGGCCGGCTGATCCGTCAACCAGGCGGCGGCGCGACCCGATTTTGGATTTTGGAGTTTGGATTTTGGATTGAGGGAGGAACGGGTCGGCGCAGGCGGAGTCCGTGGCCCGTCCGGCGACCAATCCAAAATCCGCCGTCCAAAATCCAAAATCGGCCGCCGCCGCGGCCGCAACCCGGGCTTGCGGTTCCGCCGGGGAGCGTTTCATCTACCGCCAAAATGCCATCCTATTCCATCCTGGTCGTGGACGATGAGCAGCCGATGCTCGACATCATCCAGCGGGTGCTGACCGAGGCGGGACACCGCGTGGTCACGGCCAGCAACGGCCGCGAAGTCGGCGAGATCCTGGCGCAGGTCCGGGTGGACCTGGTGATGACCGACCTGCTGATGCCCGAGCGGGACGGCACCGAGGTGATCGCCGAGCTGCGCAAGACCCATCCGAGCACGCCGATCGTCGCCATGTCGGGCGGCGGCCGCATGCCGCGGGGCGAGTACCTGAAGATCGCCAAGCTTTTCGGCGCGCACGCCATCCTCGAGAAACCGTTCACCAACGAACAGCTCCTCTCCACGATCGAGCTGCTGGTGCCGGACCAGAAGGCGGCGACCCGCAGCGGCCTCGGCCCGCGCTAGTTCGCGAACAGGACGCAGACCGGGGCGGGCAGCTCGACGGTGCTCCCGGCGGCGGTGAGCCGGCCGGAGGCGGGATCGACCCGGAACACCACCAGGGAGTTGGAGTTCTGGTTGGCCGCGACCAGCCAGTGGCCGGAGGGATCGAGGGCGAAATGCCGCGGGGTCTTGCCCATCGTGGACACGGTCTCGACGAAGGTCAGCCGGCCGGTCGCGTCGATCTGGAACAGCGCGATGCTGTCGAGGCCGCGGTTCGAGGTGTAGAGAAAGCGGCCCGAGGGATGGACCGCGACCTCCGCGCCCGTGCTGGTTCCCTTGAAGTCCGCCGGGAGCGTGCTGATGACCTGCACCGGCTCCTCGGAAAAGGAACCCTGCGCGGAGTTGTAGGTGAAGACCGAGACCGTGCTGGCCATCTCGCTGACCACGTAGACATGGCGTCCATCCGGATGCAGGGCAAGGTGGCGCGGGCCGGAGCCCGGCTTGACGGCGACCCACGAGGGATCGAGCGGCCCGATCGCGGCGTGCGCGGCGTCGACGGAATAGCCGTAGATCTTGTCCGTCCCAAGGTCGTCCGAGAAGAGGAAGCGGCCGTCCGGAGAGAAGGTCACCGAGTGCGCATAGGCGTGGTCCTGGCGCTTCGGATCGACGCTCTTGCCCTTGTGCTCGATGTAGGTCGCGGGCTCGCCGACGTGGGCGTCGGACAGGATCGGCAGCGTCGCGATGCTGCCGTTGTCGTAGTTCGCGACCGCCGCCATCCGGCCGGAGGGATCGATCGCGATGTGGGTCGGCCCGGGTCCGCCGGCGTTGGCGCGATTGAGCAGCTGCAGGCCGCCGTTGGCGGAGTTGATCGAGAAGGCGTAGACGCCGCCGACGGGCTTCCCGTCGGTCATCGCGACCTCCGACGTGGCGTAGAGATGGCGGTGGTCCGGCGCCAGCGCGAGGAAGGACGGGTTCGCGCCCTCCGCGGTGAGGGCGAAGGTGCCGAGCTTGCCCGTATCGAGGTCGAGGCGCCCGAGGTAGATGCCCTTGCTGCCGGTGTCGCGCCCGTTGAAATTGGTGAAGGTCCCGACGTACACGAAGACGTCGCGGGCGGGGCAGGCGGCGGAGCCGAGGGCGAGGGTGAGGAGGAGCAGCAGGGGGCGCATGGTTTGAGGGGTGGAAAGGGGAGAAAAGGGCAGCGGTCCGGGAATTTCAACGTCCAACGCTGCCGGGGTTTTGGCCACGAAAAGGCGCAAAAGCCCAAAGGTTCCGGCTCGAATCGCCCGCGCGCTTATAGGCGCGATGGAAAGTTCTTCGTAGCCCCGGTGCCTTCGTGCCCTTTTGTGGCCAAAATTCCGGGATCGGATCGGCGGTCTCGGAGCACGGGCCGCCGGCTAAACCGCGAACAGCACGCAGACCGGCATCGGCACCTCGACGGCGGCCCCGACGCGGCTGAGGCGACCCGTGGCGGCATCGACGCGGAAGGCGACGAGAGTATTTGAATCCTGATGCGCGCAGAGCAGCCAGGCGCCGTCGGGCGCCAGGTTGAAGTTGCGGGGCGCCTTGCCGCCCGCCGGCGCGATCTCGACCAGGGTGAGCCGGCCGCTGGCGAGATCGACCGCGAACACCGCGATGCTGTCGTGGCCGCGGTTCGAGGCGTAGAGGAATTTCCCGCTCGGATGGATCCGGATCTCCGCGGCGCGGTCGGCGTCCTCCACCACGAAGCCGGCCGGGAGGGTGGAGATATGCTGGATCGGGATGCCGCTGCCGTCGGCGGCGTCATAGGTGCAGGCGGTGACGGAGCCGTCGATCTCGTTGAGCACGTAAAAATGGCGGCCGTCGGGGGAAAATTTGCTGTGCCGCGGCCCGGCGCCGGGCGTGATCGCGATGAACGGCGGATCGTTGGGGGTCAGGGTCGAGCGGGCCGCGTCGAGGCGGTAGGAAAAGACGCGGTCCATCCCGAGGTCGGCGACGAAGGCGAAGCGGTTGTCGGGCGAGAGCGTGACGGAATGGGCGTGGGACTGCCTTTGCCGGGAGGCGTTCGGCCCGAGAGGACCCCGGTGCGCGATGAAGGTGCTGCGTTCGCCGATCCGGCCATCGGGCGCGAGCGGGAAGGCGACGACGTATCCGCCGCTGTAGCTGACCGCGATCAGGGTCCGCCCGGTCGCATCCGCGGCGAGGTGCGTGAGGCCGATGCCGCCGCTGACCTGCTCATTGAGGAGCGTCAGCCGCCCGGTCGCCCGGTCGATGCGGTAGGCGCTGACCGCGCCGCCCGGCTTGCCGTCGACCGTGCCGAGCTCGCGGATCGAGTAGAGCACCTCGCCGTGGGGATGCAGCGCCAGGAAGGTCGGGTTGGCCGAGTCCGCGGCCGCCTCCGGTTGTCCCAGCGCGCCGGTCCGGCCGTCGAACGTCACGCGATAGATTCCGCGGCCCCCGGACTTCGTGTAGGTGCCGAGGAAAACCGGAAGGCTGGAAGCGGCGGCAGGGAGGCTCATGACGAAGGAAGCAGAACGCCCAACGTCCAACGTTCAACCTCCAACGTTCAAGGTCCGGCCATCCGAGGGAGGTTGAATGTTGAGCGTTGAACGTTCCGCGCCAGCGGCGCGGTCACCTTCCGCCGGCGAACTCGAAGGAATTGTGGATCAACTCCGCCTGGCGCTGCTGGACGTCGGCCACATGATGGGCGTGCAGCTCGGCGATGACCTCGTCGAGGTCGCGTTCCTTCACGTAGTGCCGGAGGGCGTGGTCGCGGGCCTCCTGCCAGCAGGCCTGCAGGTAGTCCTCCCGGAGCTGCAGGCAGGCGGCGTGGGTGGTGGCAGCCTGCTCGAGCAGCGTCTTGACGCCGTCGCGGGTGAAGGCGCGGGCCTCGTCCTCGCAGGCCTCGAGCTCCGCCAGCGCGGCGCTGTCGGCCAGGGTGATGAGGCGGTCGATCCAGGCGACGTTGCGGAACTGCGGGCCGGCCGGAAGGCGGGCGGTGGCGGGAAGCTCGTCGGCGCTCAGCTGCGTGACCCGGCTGGCGGTCTGGGCGATGTCGGCCAGGGCGGTGGAACTCGAGACGACCGTGGCGCGCAGCGTGGCCAGCGACTCCGTGCGGTTCGGGCGGGGGCCGCGGCCGGTGCCGGGCCGGTTGGCGATCGCGTCGCCGACGGCGCGGGCGTCGCGGGCGAGGGCGGTGCCCTTCTCGCGCAGCTCGTTGACCTGGTACTCCCAGAGTTTCACGGAGTCGCAGATGCCGTTGTAATACTGGTAGTCCGCGCTCGCCGTCATGAGATACTTGTGGAGCACCCGGGGGATGAGCGGCTCGAGCCAGCCGTCGATCGGCGCGAGCTCGGCGATCCGGCGCTGCAGGCCTTCCTCGGTGTCGAGCACGGAGCGCAGCGAGGTCTGGAACGCCTCGCGCGCACTCTTGGGCGCCAGCATGCCGAAGGGCGGCTTGGTCGCCATGACCTCCTGCTTCTGCTTCTCGATCTCGTCGAGTGCCGCGATCAGCGAAGTCCGGCACAGCGTGGCGTACGCTTCGCTGCGCAGGTAGGCGACGAGGTCGGCGGGCAGGTTCACGATGGCGCTCATTGTCGGCGGCGGGAGCGGAGTTTCAACGTCGGGCGGCTGGGTATTATTACGGGAGGGGGCTAAGCGGTTTCCACGGGATCCGGCGGCAGCCACCACGAACCGATCACCGCGACGAAGGCGAGCGCGCTGGAGGCGAGCAGCGCAAGGCGGAAATCGTTCACCGGCGCGAGCCAGCCGAAGATGACCACGCCGACGGCGGCGGCGAGCCGCCCGATGTTGTAGCAGAAGCCCGCGCCGCTCGTGCGCAGCAGGGTCGGGAAGAGCGGCGGCATGTACATCGTGAAGAGCGCGAAGACCGCGGAGAAGAACCCGACGAGCGGCAGCCAGAACCACGCCAGCTCCGCGTAGCCGCGCGGGACGACGTACGCCCCGAAGATGCTGCCGCCGAGGCCGAGGAACATCACGAGGATCGCGCGCGGATTGCCCAGCCGGCGCGCGAGCCAGCCGGCGGCGCCGTTGCCCACAATGGCGACGGCGTTGAGGGCGAAAAACGAGACCGAGACATAGCGCGTGATGTCCCCCGCCGGACGCCCGGCGGCCACGAGCAGCTGCCGCAGGTGCTGGGACTGCCAGAAGAGGAACAGCCACCAGGCCGAGAGCCCGGAGGCGCAGACGATCGTGGTGCGGAGGGTGATCGAGGCGATCGCGCCGCGGAAGAGGGCGCCGGCGCCGGGCTTCTGCACCGCGCTGGCCTCGGCGTGCTGCCATGCCTCGGGCTCGGGCACCTGGCGGCGGATCCAGAACACGAGCAGCGCGGGGATCACGCCGATGAGGAAGACCCAGCGTTCGCCGTTCGGGGGCAGGACCAGCGTGAGCAGGTACACCAGGCTCGCGCCCAGGAGAATGCCGGCGTTCACGCCGGTCTGCAGCACCGCGGCGATCCACGGACGCCACGCCCGGGGCCATGTTTCCGAAAGCAGCGAGGCGCCCACGGCCCACTCCCCACCGATGCCCAGCGCCGCGATGAACCGGAAAATCATCAGCTGCCACCAGGTCTGCGAGAACGCGCAGAGTCCGGTGCAGAGCGCGTAGGTCAGCACCGTGAGCGCGAGCGCCCGGCTGCGGCCGAGCCGGTCGCCCAGGCGGCCGAAGAAGGCGCCGCCGAGAGCCCAGCCGATGAGAAACGAGGCCTGGATATAGGCGGATTTTTCCTTCACCGCCGGGTCGGCGGCGCTGGTGGCGTGGAGGAGCTGGATGACGAGCGGAGTCGCGACGAGCGTATACAGGTGCAGCTCCAGCCCGTCGAACAGCCAGCCCAGCCACGCGGCGATGCCGGACTTCCACTGCAGGGCGGTGATTTCACCGAGTCGGGTCGCCTCGGGCGGCGCGGTCGGGGACGCGGCGGTGCGGATCATTGGGGGAATTTGAGTCGGGCACGCGGCGGCGCTCCGCTCAAGTCAAATGGCAGCCACGCCGCGCGCCGCGGCGAAACGTTCAACGTCCAACATTCAACGTCCAGCGTTCAAGAAACGGCAAAACGCAGATGTCACTCAAACCGAACGCTCGAAGCTGCAGGTTGGGCTTGCCTCGATAAAGTGGAGTCGGTCGAGCGATTATAGTTTGGTTTAGTTTTTGATGGTTTCAAACGCCACAGGGGAGAGGTAACCCAGCGAGCTGTGGCGCCTCGTCGGGTTGTAGAAGGTTTCGATGTAGTCTA
>DASZQN010000057.1:0-15633 GCA_035549635.1 Opitutaceae bacterium | reverse complement strand
CTGAGCTGCACGGCGGAGACCGGCGGCAGGCACGCCTGGAAGCGGCGGGAGATGGTGAGCAGCACGACGAGCATGAGGCGCTCGCGGATGGCCTTGGCGAGGCGGCTCCAGGCCGCCTGGCTGTTGCGGAAATGGACGTTCTGGACGGCGTAGCTGATGATGCCGCCGACGAGGACGTAGAGCCAGAAGACGTAGAGCCCCAGCATGAGCACCGGCACGACGCCCACCGAGCCGTAGAGGCTCTGCGTGAGCATGACGCGCCGGACGTAGAACAGCGCGACATAGCTGTTGAGCGTCAGCAGCCCCGCCACCACGACCCCGCCCGCGAACGCCGCGCTCCAGAAGACGCGCGTGTTGGGAATGAGCCGGTAGAAAAGCGTGAGGAGCGCGGTCAGCGCCGTGAGCGAGGCGGCGGGCAGCAGCCAGCCCAGCAGGTGCAGCAGCTCGGTGCCGTAGGGCAGCCGCGCCGAGAGTCTTTCCATGAAGACGTTCACGAACGCGCCGGCGCCGACCGCGGTGATCGCGGCGCAGAAGAGGACGGCGCCAAGCGTGAGGATCGTCCAGTAGAGGACCACGCGCACGAGGAGCGAGCGGCCGACGCGCACGCCCCAGATCTCGTTGAAGGCGTCCTCGACCGTCTTGAAGAGCAGCAGGACGATCAGGATGAGCGAGAGCGTGCCGAAGACGCCGGCGGAGCCGGAGCGGGCGCCGCTGATGAAGCCGTTGATGAGGTCGACCAGCTCGGGACTGGGGGCGACGGTGGTGACCGCGTTTCCGGCGGCGGCGTCCGCCGCCGCATGCTGCGCCTCCAGCACGGAGATCTGGGGCGCGAGGAAGTGCAGCAGCTGGTTGAGCTTGTCGGCGACAAGGTGGGAATTCTCGTTCTTTCCCAGCACGAAGCCGCCGACCAGCACCGCGATCGCCACGAGCGGGCCGAGGCCGAGCAGCGAGCTGAACGTGAGGGCGGCGGCGCGGCTGACCGTCCGCGTCTCGCGGAAAACGGTCCCCGTGATCGAGGTGACGCGCAGCGCGGCGTAGCACCAGCCGCGCGGCGACTTGTCCTTCAGATGCGCGGGCAGCCAGATCTCCTTCTGGTAGAAATGCCGGAACCTCCGCCAGGGCTCGGCCAGCCGCGTGGTCATCGGGCAACGGGGCTCGCGGACACCCGCCGCGAACTCACGAGGTGAGCGCGAACCAGGCGAAGCCGCCCATTCCCCCGATGGCCAGCGCGGCGGCGATGGCGATCGACGCGTAGCTCACGAAGATCGTGGAGATGTAAAGCCCCACCGAGCCGGCGACGACCGCCAGCAGCGGCAGGTGGAAGCCCTGCGTCCAGTACATCAGGCCGATGAAGCCGAGCCCCAGCGCCGCGCGGAAACGCACGAAGGGATAGAAGCTGATCACGCCGAGGATGAGGAGGAGGGCGAGGACGACGTCGATCGCGCCGAAGATCACCAGCGGGTGGTCGAGCAGTTCCTCGGGCTTGAGCTTCATCAGCGTGTCGGCCACCGGGAGGATCTCGCCGGCCGCCGCGAGGAGCAGGCCCACGATCGCCGACCACATGCCGATCTTGGCGCAGCGCGCCATGGCGATCGCGGGATCGGACTTGTCCCGTGTCTCGGCCGTGCGGCCCTCGGCGGCCGCGAGCATGTCGTTGACGGAAATGGGCGATTCGCTGTCGCTCTCCTTGTTGAGCGTCGCGACCTTCGTGTCGCGCTTGACCGTCAGCTTCTTCTTCTCCGGAAACACGGCGGCCTTCACCTCCGCATTGGCCCCGACCGCCACCCACTGCTCCGTGGTGGCATCATAATAAAGGGTCTCGGCGGTCACCTGGCCGGCCTCGGCCAGCGACATCACCTGATCGAGGCTGAAGGGGCCGCGGGCCTCGGTCTCTGTCTCACTGCGGATGTAGAATTCCTGTGGGACCATAGGCCGTGAATCTGCGAGCGGGGTCGGGGAGCGGCAAGCGTTTTGTCACTCCGCGGGTTACATGCGCGTGAGCGTCCGCAATCCGAGCAGGCCGAGGCCGGTCTCGAGCACGAGCAGGGTGCGCGCGCAGAGCAGCAGCCGGCGCGCGCGGACCGCCGGGTCGTCGACGATCACCTTGTCCGCGGTGTAGAACCCGCTGAACTCGCCGGCGAGTTCGTACAGGTAGAGGCAGAGGAAGTGCGGCCGCAGGCTGTCGGTGGCGAGCCGCAGCGCGTCCGCGAACTTCACGAGCTTGCGCGCGAGGGCGAGCTCGGTCGGCGTCTCCAGCGTCCCGGCCCCCGCCTCGAGCGCGGCGGAGCCGGGCGCGAGCTGGTTCTTGCGGAAGATCGAGTGGATCCGGGCGACGGCGTAGAGCAGGTAGGCCGCGGTGTTGCCCTCGAGGGAAATCATCTTGTCCCACGCGAAGACGTAGTCGCTGGAGCGGTTCTGCGCGAGGTCGGCGTACTGCACCGAGCCCACGCCGACGATCGTCGCGATGGCGCGGCGCTCCTCCTCGGGGAACTCGGGGCTTTTCTCGCTCACCAGGACATAGGCGCGGTCGGCCGCCTCGGTCAGGAGGTCCTTCAGCTTGATGTTGTCGCCGCTCCGCGTCTTCAGCGGCCGGCCGTTCTCGCCCAGGACCGTCCCGAAGTCCACGTGCTCGAGCCCCGGCAGCGTCCGCCCGGTCTGCGCGAACCATTTCCGTGCGGTGAGGAACAGCTGCTCGAAGTGGTCGCCCTGCCGCTTGTCGACGACGTACACGATGCGCGTGGCGTGGAGCTGCTCGGCGCGGTAGAGGATCGTCGCGAGGTCGGTCGAGGCGTAGTTCGCCGCGCCGTCGGACTTGCGGACGATGAAGGGCTGCTCGCGGAAACGCGGATGCTCCGGATGGAAGACGACCAGCGCGCCCTGGCTTTCGACCGCGAGGCCGGCGGAGCTGAGCTCGCGGTAGACCTGGTCGACCTTGTCGTTGTAGAAGCTCTCGCCGAGCGTGAGGTCGAAGCGCGCGCCGAGCCGCTCGTAGATCTGCTGGAAGGCGCCGAGACTGACCTCGCTGATCTTCTTCCAGATGGCGAGATTCTCGGGATCGCCGGCCTGCAGTTTCACGAGCTCGGCGCGGGCCTCGTCCAGGACGGCGACGTCGGCCTCCGCGGCGTTGTGGCCCGCCTTGTAGAGGCGCTCGAACTCCTCCAGCGGGTCGCGCGCGAGGGCGATGGTGTCGAGCTCGCGCTTGTAGGCCCAGATGATCTTCCCGAACTGGGTGCCCCAATCCCCGATGTGATTGTCGCGGACGACCGCGGCCCCGCCGAATTGCGCGAGGCGGCTGATGGCCTCCCCGATGACGGAGGAGCGGAGGTGCCCGACGTGCATCTGCTTCGCGGTGTTCGGCGCGCTGTAGTCCACCACCCAGGTCTGTCCGCGAACCGGGGACACCGCGGCTGCGCCGGCGGCGAGTGTCTCGCGGGAGGCGTAGGCCCGCAGCCAGGCGAGCAGCGCGGCCGGGCGGAGGGTGAAATTGATGAAGCCCGGCCCCGCGATCGCGATGTCGCAGGTTTCCTTGGTCCCGGCGGACAGGGCGGCGACGAGCTTCTCGGCCACGGCGCGCGGGTTCAGCCGGCGTGCTTTGGCGTAGCCGAGGACGCCATTGGCCTGGAAGTCCCCGTGCCGCGGGTCCGCGGTCCGGACGTCCGGCACAAAACCGTCGCCTTCGAGCCCCGCGGCCGCGGCGGCGGCCTTCAGGGCCGAGTCGAGGTCGGTGGCGAGGTTGAAGGAAACGTGCATCGGGTCACTCCACAGCCTCGCCCGCCCGACCTGCAAGCGCGGAGTTCGCCGCGGGGCGAGGGGCCAGGTGCCAGGTTTCAAGTGCCCGACAGCAGCCGACAACCCACGCGGGCGAAGCCGCTCTTCCTTGCCACCTGGACCTTGTCCCCTGGAACTTCCGGGCCCGCCGCGCCGCCAGCAATGCCATTGGATCCCAGCAACCTACGTGAGACCATCTCCACCGGATGATCCCGCGGCATCGCTTGCGCGGCGGGCCCGGCCCGGGGCCTTTTGGCTCGACTTTGTCCTATAACCGGGTTGGCTCGTAAACTTTTCCCGGTCTTGGCCGTTGGAATTCCCTACGACTCACATCCATGACGAAACGAACCCTGCCCTCCCGGCGATTCATCAAACCGACGTTCGAGTTCCTGATCGAAAAGAAACGCGACGGCGGTGAGTTCAATCAGGAGGAGATCCGCTATATCATCGACAGCACGCTCGACGGCGAAATGCCTCAGCACCAGCTGGCTGCGCTGGCGATGGCGATCTACTTCTCGGGCATGTCCGCCCAGGAGACCGCGGATCTGACGGAGGAGATGATGCTGTCGGGCGAAGTCATCGATCTTTCGCACATCGCGAAGCCGAAGATCGACAAGTACTCCACGGGCGGCGTCGGCGACAAGACCTCCCTCGTGCTGGTGCCCTTGGCGATGGCCGCGGGTGTCGTGGTGCCGATGATGTGCGGGGTCGAGCACGACTACATCGTCAACACGCTCGAGAAGCTCGCGTCCGTCCCCGGATTCAAGAGCCACCAGTCGAACGACCAGTTTGCCAGCCAGCTCGCCCGCATCGGCGGCGCCATCATCGCCCAGACCGAGGACCTCGCGCCGGCGGATGCCAAGATCTATGAGCTGCGCAAGGAGACCGGCACGATTCCCAGCCTCCCGCTGATCACCGGCTCGGTCCTTTCCAAGAAGCTGGCCGAAGGCTCGGAAGGGCTCGTCATCGACGTGAAGTGGGGCAACGGCTCCTTCATCAAGGATCTCGAGCAGGCCAAGCAGCTCGCGCGTTCCATGACCCGCGTCGGACGCTCCATGAAGCGCCGCTGCGTGGCGCTCGTCACCGACATGAACCAGCCGCTCGGCGACACCGTCGGCACCTCCCTCGAGGTCAAGGAAGCCATCAAGCTCCTCAAGGGCGAGGGCCCGGAGGACATGAAGGAGCTCGTCCTCAAGCTCGGCATGGAGATCGTGCGCCTCGCCGGCGTCGCGGGCTCCACGCTTTCCGCCAAGCAGACGGTCCAGCGCCACCTGACCGACGGCTCGGCGCTCGAGAAGTTCAAGGACCTGGTCAAGGCGCAGGGCGGCGACATCTCCTACATCGACCATCCGGAGAAATTCCCGCAGGCGCGCCACATCCGCAAGCTGCCGGCCCCGAAGCGCGGCTATGTGCATACCATCAACGCGGCGATGATTGCCCGCGGCGTGCACCTTCTCGGCGCGGGCCGGGAAAACGCGCACGACAAGCTCGATTACTCCGTGGGCGTCTCCGAAATCAAGAAGGTCGGCACCCAGGTGAAGCAGGGCGAGCCGCTGATGATGATCCATTACAACGACGAGGCGAAGCTCGAGCAGGCGCTGGAGTATTTCAAGAACGCCTACCGGCTCGCGCCGAAGCGTCCGACCCCGCCGCCGCTCATCGTCGAGCGCGTCGCCTGAGCGGACGCATTTCCTCCTGGCCGGCCGGAATTTTCCGGCCGGCCTTTTTTTGCGCGCAATGTAGGGGCGGCGGCGCCATTTTCCGCGGAACCATGGAGGGCAGGAGGATACGGTGGACCCTATGAATACCAGCCTCACCTACATCCTCTCGATCCTCTGGTTCGTCCTGTGGATCTGCGCGATCGTCGACTGTGTGAAGAGCAACAACCCCAACAAGCTCGTCTGGATCGTCGTCATCATCCTCCTGCCGTTCCTCGGCTCCATCCTCTATTTCCTGATCGGGCGGAAGGACATCCTGGTCTGAGCGCCGGGGCGCTCGGACCAGAAGGCTCAAGTTCCAAGGTCCAAGTTCCAGATTTCGGACGCTGAACGTTGGGCGTTGAACGTTTTTATTGCAGGGCCACAACGGGGGCATGCGGTTTTGCTCCGGCTGGATTTCGCTTCGTGGTTGGATCGTGGTCGGCTTGACGCTCGCCGTCCTCGTTCGGACGGAAGGGGCTGCGATCCGGGGAACGGTGTTTGACGATCGCAACGCGAACGGCGTCCGCGATCCGGGAGAGCCGGGGCTTACCGCGGTGGCGGTTTCCAACGGGACCGAAGTGGTGCTCACGAATGCGGAGGGCCGCTATGAGTTGCCGGCGGACGGGGATGCGGCGCTGTTCGTGATCAAGCCGCGGAACTGGCGCCCGCCGGTGGACGCGCAGAACCTGCCGCAGTTCTATCGCCGGATCCCGGCGGGAGCGTCGTCGACGACCGTCGATTTTCCTCTCATCGCGAGCGACGAAGCCGACGCCTTCCGGATGGCGGTCTTCACCGACCCGCAGCCGTACGCGCCGGAGGACGTCGATCATCTGAACCGCACGATCGTCGACGGCCTCGTCGGCCGGCGCGATCTCGCCTTTGGCGTGACGCTCGGAGACGTGACCAACGATCGCTTCGACCTCTATCCCGCGGTGACGGCGGCGATCGGCCGGATCGGCGTTCCGTGGTACCACCTGAGCGGAAACCACGACCTGAATCTCGACACCCCCGACGACCGGCACGAGTTCGCGAGCTTCGAGGCGGCGTACGGACCCTCGACGTACGCCTTCCATCACGGGCGGGTGCTTTTCGTGGCGCTCAACGACGTGCGCTTTCTCGGGGGCCTGCGCTACGTCGGCGGCCTGCGCGACGACCAGTTCGCCTTTCTCGGCAACCTACTGCGCGTCACGCCGCGCGACGAGCTCGTCGTGCTGATGATGCATATCCCGTTTTTCTTCCCGAATCCGGCGAACGCGGAGACCTTTCGCGCGGCGGACCGGGCGCGGCTGTTCGCGCTGCTGCAGGATCGTCCGAACAACTTCTGGCTCTCGGGCCACACCCATTACCAGCGCCATGTCTTCTACGGCCCGGCGGACGGCTGGCGCGGCGCGCAGCCGCTGCACGACTACAACGTGGCGGCCGCGAGCGGCAGTTTCTGGGGCGGTCCGCCGGACGCCAGCGGCATCCCGATCGCGACGATGTGGGACGGCACGCCGCACGGCTATGCGATCCTCGGCTTCAACGGCACGGCCCAGCCGGACATCGAATACCGCGCGGCGCGCCAGCGGCCGGACTTCCAGGTCGGCGTGTACGCGCCCGACACCGTGGCGCCGCACCTCGGCTACGTTTCATTCTTCGCCAACGTGTTCAACGGCCACGATGGCTGGAAGGTCGAGGCGCGCGTGGACGACCGCGCGTGGACCGACATGCGTCGCATCCTCGAGTGGGATCCCGCCTACGCGAAGCTCTACCTCGCGCAGGACTCGCTCGCCGTCCCGCTGCGCGGGCGGCGCCTCCCGGATCCGACCGTCTGCTACCATCTCTGGCGAAATTACCTGCCGGCGGACCTGGCGGTGGGAACGCATACGCTGGAGGTTCGCGCCACCGATCCCCAGGGAAAGGCCTTCAGCAGCCGGCGCGGGTTTCGCGTGGTCGAGCCCGCACCTTAGGTCCGGCGAAGATCAGGAATCGGCCGGCGGCCCGCAGCGGCTGTTCGGAGCCAGAATCTTTGGATAAAAATTGCCGCGGAGCCCGGGGCCCCTCCAATTGGCGCGATGTCCGACCCTGAGCGCAGTGCCAAAGCCGAGCCGGCGCCGCGTGCGCCGGTCGACCGCTCGGGCTGGGCCCGGCCCTGGGCGCAGCTGAAGTACTTCACGTTCGCGCCGGCGATCTTCCCTCGGCTGCTCGGCCAGGTCTCGTCGGACGCGCGGCCGGGGGATTTCGTCAACGTCTACGACAAGAACGGCGCGCTCGCCGGCGGCGGGCTTTTCAACCCGCGCGCCAAGATCCCGCTGCGGGTCGTCTGCCATTCGACCGAGCCGGTGACCGAGGCGTATTTCGAAGTCGCCCTGCGCCGTGCGGTCGGCCTGCGCCGGGAGCTGTTCAAGCTCGACGAGACGACGGACGCCTACCGCCTGATCAATTCCGACGGCGACGGCCTGAGCGGGCTGACCATCGACCGCTACGCGGACACGCTGCTGTGCGAGGTGTACTCCCTCGGCGTCGCGCAGCGGCTGCCGAAATGGCTGCCGTTGCTCCACGAAGTGGCCGGCACGAAGTTCGCCCGCGTCCATGTCGACCACGACCTCGGCAGCTTGGAGGGCATCAAGCCGTCCACGTTCAACGAGACCAACGCCGCCGCGCCGCGCTTGGTGAAGATCCGGGAGCACGGGGTGCGCTACGAGGTGGATTTTGCCGAGGGCCACAAGACGGGCTTCTTCTGCGACCAGCGCGACAACCGCCGCGCGATCGCGCGCTTCACGAAGGATGCGCGCGTGCTGGACCTCTGCTGCTACACGGCGGGCTTTTCGCTCAACGCCAAGGTCCTGGGCGGCGCGGCCGACGTGACCAGCGTCGACCTCGACGAGGCCGCGCTCGCGCAGGCGAAGCGCAACGCGAACCTCAACCAGGCGCGGCTGAAGTTCGTCCACGCCGACGCCTTTGCCTACGCGCGGCAGATGCAGCAGAACGGCGAGACGTGGGATGTCGTCGTGCTCGATCCGCCGAAGTTCATCTTCACCCGCGACGACCACGGAAACTGGGAGGGGCGCCAGAAGTACGAGGACCTGAACCTGCTCGCGATCTCGCTCGTTAAGCCCGGCGGTATCTTCGCGACCTGCTCCTGCTCGGGTCTCCTGAGCCTCGAGGACTTCGAGGCCCACGTGATCAAGGCGGCCCACCGCCAGAACCGCCGCCTGCAGTTCTTCGACCGCACCGGCCCCGGCGTCGACCATCCGGTTTATTCCAACTGCCTCGAAAGCCGGTACCTGAAGGTGCTCTGGGCGCGGGTGGTCTGACCCGGCGCGCGAAGCGCGCCGGAAAGTGACAAGGGACAAGGACCAAGTTCCAGGTAACGGGGAGCCAAGGCGCGAAGCACCAAAAACTAGGCTCCCAAACGGATCACAGGTTTGCCGCTGATCGCTTGTTACTTGTTACCTGGCCCTTGTTACTTTCAGCGCGCTGCTCACCGGAGCAACGCGCTGGCGCACCAGAGCAGCGGCGCCTGGCCGTGGAAGTCGCCGACGACCCGCGGCCGCGTGAGATAGTATTCGTGGTCGTTCTTGGCGCCGGTGCCGGCGCAGACCTCGCGGATGTTGCCGTCGGCATCGAGGTAGGTGACGAGCTTCAGCCACGCCTTGCGCGCCGCGGGGCCGTAGGTCTTCTCGTCGAGCCAGCCATTCTTCACGCCGGTGATGAAGGCGAAGGCAAACATGCCGGTGCAGGAGGTTTCGGCGAAGGACTTCGGATCGTCGATCAGCTCGTGCCACATGCCGTCGGCGTCCTGGTACTGCAGCAGCGTGGCCATCATCTTCCGGTAGCTGGCGAGGATGGAGGCCCGGTTCGGATGGTTCGCGGGGAGGGCGCTGAGCAACTCCGACATCCCGGCGGCAAACCAGCCGTCCCCGCGGCCCCAGTAGTACGGCACGTCGGGCGCGTGATAAATGAGACCGTTGGGCTGCTGGAGCCTGCTGAGGTACGCGACCGCCTCGCGCGCGGCCCGGTCGAGGTACTTCATGTCGCCGGTGGCCCGGTAGGCCTGCGTCTCGAGGCTCGGGATCATGTACATGTCATCGAGCCAGAAGCGCGTATGCCAGCTGAGGCCGGCGGCGATGTTGGCCTTCATCGTGGGGCTCAGCTCGCCGGTGACCGCCGGCGTGGCCCACTGCTGGTCCGCGCTGTTCCGGCCGATCGTCAGGTAGCGCGCATCCTTGGTCTGGATGTAGAGTTCGAGCGGGACGATGCCGAAGACGGCGCAGTCGACGTCGACCGGCCGCGGGATCAGCGCCGCCGCGGGGCCGAAAAACGGGTCGAAGCGGGCCGCCAGCTTCGCGTTGAGGTCGCGGTCGCCGCTCAGGCGCGTGAAGGTGAGGCCGCCGTACCACGCGCAGATCTCGGCATAGTGGATCACGTGGTTCGGCTCCAGCAGCCGGTGCGGCCGCGGCAGGAAATTGTTCACCACCCGGCGGCCGATCTCCTCCGGCGAGGCGCCCGTCGGCCAGGGCCCGAGGTCGATTTTGGCCGGCTTGTCCGCCGCGGCGAGCGAGGCGGCGGCGAGCATTCCGAGCGAAAAGGCGAGCGCAGCGAGGCGGGATGGGGGTTTCATCGCGCGCGAGCCAAACGAGTCGCCACGCGTTGTTCAATGCTTTGCAAGGCATCTCGCGCAGAGGCGCAGAGACGCGGAGGCCGGTGAAATAGAAATAGGCAGAGAGGGCATAAGCCTTCGGTGGTTTCGGCGACGACCGAATGGTTGCCACTCCCGTTCATCCCCGTTCGATCTCCGCGTCTCTCCGCCTTTGCGCGAAACTTCCGAAACGACCTCAAAAAGGCAGGCTTGCTCCGGGCGGATGCGAAGTGGCACGTTGTGCGCGCACGTTTCGCCCGCATGAATTCGCTGAACAATCTCTTCGAGCAGAACAGGGCCTGGGCCGCCGCGATCCGCCGGCGCGATCCGGATTTCTTCGAGAAGCTCTCGCGGCAGCAGAGCCCGGAACATCTCTGGATCGGCTGTTCCGACAGCCGCGTGCCGGCCAACGAGATCGTCGGCCTGCTCCCGGGCGAGGTCTTCGTCCACCGCAACGTCGCGAATGTCGTGGTCCACACCGACCTGAATTGCCTCTCGGTGATCCAGTTCGCCGTCGATGTCCTGAAGGTGAAGCACATCATGGTCGTCGGCCACTACGGCTGCGGCGGCGTCCGCGCCGTGCTGCGCTGCGAACGGGTGGGGCTGGCGGACAACTGGCTGCGGCACGTCGAGGACATCCGCAAGAAGCACGCGGACTGTCTCGACTGCCTGCCCGACGAGTCGGCGCGGAGCGCACGGCTGTGCGAATTCAATGTCGTCGAACAGGTGGCCAACGTCTGCCAGACGACGATCGTGCGCGATGCCTGGGACCGCGGCCAGGAACTCACCGTCCACGGCTGGATCTACGGCCTGCGCGACGGCCTGCTGCGCGACCTGAACTGCAACGCGAGCAGCGCGAAAGAGGCGGAGGACGTCTACAAGACCGCCGTCGCCGCGCTGGAAAAGTAGCAGGAAGCGGAAAAATCCCGCGTGCGACGGGATGTTTTCTGCGGCTTGTGACTTGGGACTTGTCCCCTGTCACTTTCGGCCGCGTCTCAAACGCGGCCGAGGTACGTCCCATCCGCCGTGCTGATCTTGATCACCTCGCCCTCCTTGATGAAGAGGGGGACGTTGACCACGAGGCCGGTCTCGAGCTTGGCGGGTTTCTGGACGTTGCTGGCGGTGTCGCCCTTCACGCCGTCGGCGGACTCGACCACCTTGAGGGCGACCGTGGAGGGCAGCTCGACGGTGAGGGCCTTTTCGTCGACGAAGAGGACGTCGACCTTGCCGCCGGCCGTGAGGTAGTTCTTCACGTCGCCGAGAGTCTCGGCGCTGAGCTCGATCTGGTCGAAAGTCTCGGGGTCGATGAAGGCGAAGTTCTCGCGGTCCGCATAGCTGAACTCGAGGCTCTTCTTCTCCGTCGGGAGGACCTCGATGGTGTCGGTCGAGGCGAACCGCTGGTCGAGCGCCTTGCCGTAGCGGAGATTGCGCATCTTCACCTGGACGAAGGCGCGGAGGTTGCCCGGCGTGCGGTGCTGGGTCTCCATGACGAGGTGGGGCTCGCCGTTGAACTTGATGACTTGGCCTTTGCGGATGTCGTTGGCTGCGGGCATGGCTGGGATCGGGACGGACTGGGTTTCGAGTGGCGGAAGGTTCAGCTTGGGCAACCGGGCGAAGCGGTGTCAAGCCGGTCCGCCCGCCGGCCGGGGTTCCAAGGCCACCGTTCTCGCCGGCGCTCCTGGTTCTCGTTCACCTCCGGAGGGAGAACGAGAAAGAGAAAGAAGAACGAGAACGATGGCTTCCGATCTCGTTCAAATCCGCACCTTCCTCCGCACATCCGCGCTTGCGCTCCGCGCGCGCGGCGGGCGAGATAACCTGCAACTCCCTATGAAACAACGGACCCTTGCGCGCGAAGTCTCCATCAGCGGCAGCGCGCTGCACACCGGCGAGGCGGTCACGCTCACGCTCAAGCCCGCGCCGGCGGACCACGGGGTGGTTTTCAAGCGCATCGACCTCAACGGCGCGCCCGAGCTGAAGCCGCGCATCGACCTGGTCACCGACCTCGTCCGGGCCACCACGATCCAGAGCGGCCATGCGAAGATCCACACGGTCGAGCACGTCCTGAGCGCGCTGCACGGCTGCGGCGTGGACAATGTGATGGTCGAGATGAGCGCGTCCGAGCCGCCGATCATGGACGGCTCCGCCCGTCCATATGTGAACCTCATCCTCCAGGGCGAGCCGGTGGAGCAGGACAAGGACCGCGAGTATTTCACCCTCGATGCGCCGGTCTCGGTGACGAAGGGCAATTCCTCGATCATCGCGCTGCCGTCCGACGAGTTCAAAATCTCCTGCACCTCCGCCGACGACCGCGGCATCCACACGCAGCACCTCTCGCTGACGATCGACCCGGAGGTCTACATGACGCAGATCGCCGCGGCGCGCACGTTCACGATCTACGAGGACATCGAGGAGCTCATCAAGCTGGGCAAGATCCGCGGCGGCTCGCTCGACTGCGCGATCGTGATCAAGGGCGACAAGATCATCTCGAAGGAGCCGCTGCGCTTCCCCGACGAGTTCGTGCGGCACAAGATGCTCGATATCATCGGCGACGTGCTGCTGCTCGGCCAGCCGCTCAAGGCCCACCTCGTGGCGACGCGGCCCGGCCACGCGGTCAACGCCGACCTCACCAAGGCGCTGTACGAAAAGCTGCTCGAGAAGAAGAAGGGCGTTAAAAAGAAAACCGCCGCGGCCAAGATCGTGCTGCCCGAGGAGACCTCGCTCGAGATCAAGCGGATCCTCGACACGCTGCCGCACCGTTATCCCTTCCTGATGATCGACCGCGTGATCGAGTTCATCGGGGCCGACGAGCTCGTCGCGATCAAGAACGTGTCGATCAACGAGCCATATTTCCAGGGCCACTTTCCGGGCGAGCCGCTGATGCCAGGCGTCCTGCAGATCGAGTCGATGGCCCAGGCCGCGGGCATCCTGATGCTCCGCAAGACCTCGAGCGAGGGGAAGACCGCCTTCTTCATGAGCGCCGACAAGGTGAAGTTCCGCAAGGCCGTGCGGCCCGGCGACCAGCTCGTGATCAACGCCAAGCTGACGAAGAACCGCGGCAACAAGATCGGCGTCGCCGAGTGCACCTGCACCGTCGGCGGCAATGTCGTGTCCTCCGGCGAGCTGATGTTCAGCGTCATGGACATGGCCACGGAGGCCTGACGCCCGGTCCATGGCCGCCCGCATTCATCCCACCGCGATCGTGGAGGCCGGCGCCCAGCTGGGCGACGTCGAGGTGGGCGCCTACGCCTATATCGGGCCCACCGTGGTGCTGGGCGACGGCGGGCGCGTGCATCATCACGCCACGCTCGAGGGCGACACGGTGCTCGGTCCGGGCTGCGAGATCTTTCCCTATGCCTGCATCGGCGCACGCACGCAGGATTTGAAATACCGCGGCGGCCGGCCGGGGCTCCGCATCGGCGCCCGGAACGTCTTCCGCGAATACGTCAGCGTCCACTGCGCGACGAACGACGGCGAGTTCACGCGGATCGGCGACGGCAACAATCTCCTCGCGTACTGCCACGTCGCGCACGACTGCGTGCTGGGCAACGGCATCATCATGAGCAACGGCGCGGTCCTCGCCGGGCACGTGGTCGTCGGCGACCACGCCGTGCTCGGCGGCTACGCCGGCGTGCACCAGTTCTGCCGGATAGGCGAGCATGCGATGCTCTCGGCCTGCGCGAAGCTGGTGCAGGACCTGCCGCCGTTCTTCATCGCGGACGGCGTGCCCGCCACGGTCCGCGCCTTCAACAAGGTCGGCCTCGAGCGCCACGGCTACGCCGCCGACAAGCTCGAGCGGGTGAAACAGGTCTACCGGATTCTCTACCGTGACGGTCTCAACCGCACGCAGGCGCTGGAGAAGCTCGCGGCCCACGGGAGCGCGGGCAGCGCCGAGTTCGCCCGCGTGCTGGCGTTCGCGCAGAAAAGCGACCGGGGCCTGGCGCCCGGCGGCAGCTGAGCCGCTGCACTGCTGTAGGCCACCTCGGTGAGGTGGCTGCCAGGTCAGCGACCTGGCCTACAACTTCAGCGCTTCCTTCAGGGGCCGGAAATCGGGATTGGCCGCGTTCGCCAGGTCGTATTCGCGGCGGGCGGCGGCGGGATCGCCCTTTTTCTCGAGGATGTTGCCGAGGCGATAGTGAATGCTGGCGGGGGAAGGCTGGCCATCTGCGGACGGGCAGGGAAGGCCGAGGCAGCGGTGCAGCGCCGCGAGGCCGCGGTCGAGCTGCTCGCCGCTCAGCGCGGCGCAGCGTCCGATCTGGTAGAGCGCCGCGAGGTCGTCGGGCGCGGTGCGCAGGACCGCGTCGAACTCGGCGAAGGCCTCGGCGTTGCGTTTCTCCGCGAGGCGCAGCGTGGCGTAGGCGATGCGGCCCTTGGCTGGATCCAGGCGGCGGATCTCCGCCGCCTGCGCGTAGGCCTTGTCCATTCCGCCGCCGGCAATGGCCGGCGCGACCAGGAAGTAACCCAGCAGGCTCCAGTGGTAGTCCGCGTTGTCCGGCTCGAGTTCGACCGCTCGCGCATAGGCGGCCTCGCACTTCCGTCCCCAGCCCAGCTTGCTGAAAATCGACGAGCGCTGCGCGGCCAGGCCGAAGGCGTCGCCCAGCGCATTCTGGATCCGTGCATCCCGCGGCGCCGCGCGCGCGGCGCGCTCGAGGCAGGCGAGGGCCCGGGGCTCGTCGTCGAACCAGAGCGCGAGCCGGCCGCGGTAGAAATCCAGTTCGATGTCGTCGGCGCGCGCGGGGGCGGCGGCCTCGAAGAGTTCGCGCGCCGCCGAATAGCGGCACTCGCGATAGAGCGCCAGGGCGCTCTCGAAGCGGGCGTCGGGAGCGGCCCCCGCGACGTCGGCGCCGAAAAGAAGCAGGGCGGCCAGCGGCCAGAGACTGGGCGGGGGGAGAAACCGGATGCGCGGATCGTTTCTCCTGGCCGCGGTCATCGGGTCAGTTTGCCGTCAGCCGTGCGAACGGATGTCGCGACCGCGAGGCGACGCGATCGAGGAAGCGCTGCACCGCCGGAAGCGTGAAGTCGCTCACCAGCTGGCGCGTGTCGGGAAAAAGGTGGGAGCCGCCCGGCTCGGAGTCTGCCCAGCGCATGTTGCGGATGCTCCAGCCGCTGAGGAAATAGGATTTCTCGTCCACCTGCGCGCGTCCGGCGCCGTCGATCGACACGCAGCGTTCGGGGACGAAGCAGTAGGATTCGGGCAGGTCGCTGCCGAAGATGTAGCCGGCTTCGCCGCCGACGGTGGTCACGGGATGCATGGCAGGGAGGGACCACCGAAGTCTGCCGTGGTTTCGTCGCTGGACGGCGACAACGGCGTTACGATCGTGTGAAGACCGGCCGATCGGCGCGAGACCGCGCCGGAATGTCCAACATTCAACGTTCAACGCTCAACATCCAAGGAAGGGATCAAGCTTGGGCTTGCCTCGATAAAGTGGAGTCGGTCGAGCGATTATAGTTTGGTTTAGTTTTTGATGGTTTCAAACGCCACAGGGGAGAGGTAACCCAGCGAGCTGTGGCGCCTCGTCGGGTTGTAGAAGGTTTCGATGTAGTCTA
>DASZQN010000056.1:0-50893 GCA_035549635.1 Opitutaceae bacterium | reverse complement strand
ACGCCAGACGGGCGTCCGCAAGGGACGCCCCTACACCGAATTAACTGCGCTTTGCCAGCAGCGTGAGCCGCGGCCACCACCAGACGATGCGGCCGTCCTCCTCGCCGAGCCGCAGCGCGGCCCGCACCGCCGGCGGAACCGTGCGGACGGCCTCGAGCACCTTCGTCCGGTTTTCCGCGGGCGTCGCCGCGGTCTCGAAATACCACTGCAGGTCAGGTTGCTTCAGCGGATTCAGCTGCGAGCGCTCGACCGTGAAACCGCGGGCGCGCACGAACGACTCCCACACTGCGCGGGACAGGAAACGTCCATGGCTCGGATCCCGCCATTTTTCCACCTCGTGCAGCCACGCCTCCGTGGCCGGGTCGTTGTCCGGCACGCTGCCGTCGATCAGGAGGAACCGGCCGCCCGGCCTCAGGACCCGGGCCACTTCCGCGACGAACTGCTCCGGCGAGCTGAAGTGGTGCGGCGCCACACGGGCCGTGACGAGGTCGAAGGACCCGTCGGGAAAAGGCATCTCCTCCGCCGGAAAGAGCCTCGCCTCGACCGCGAAGCCCGCCTCCGCCGCGAGCTTCCGCGCATTCTCCAGCATGCGCGGCGCGATGTCGCCCGCGGTCACGCGCCAGCCGAGCCGGGCGAGCTGCAGCGCCGTGTGTCCGCCGCCGGTCGCCACGTCCAGCGCCGCGCCGCCGGCCGGCACCGCCACGTCCCGCAGGGCGGCGACGACGTCCGCCGTGTCCGCCAGGATGTGCGACTTGCCGTAGCGGTCGCTCTGGCGGTCGAACTGCGCCGCCGAAGCCGCCTGCGCCCGGTCGAGCGCGAGGTCCGCCGCCGGCGAGGCGGGAGATGCGGGGAGGTTGCCGGAAGGAGCGCCGGTTTTCATGGTCTCAGACTACCAGAAAATCAGTAATGCCTGAAATACTCCTTTTAACGCCATTGATGCCCAAGGAGAATCACCGGCCATTCCGCCCAAGACCTCAATCGGTTTCACGCAGAGAACGCAGGGGACGCGGAGAGAACTCCATTCGGAAACGAAAAGAAGCGTAGGATCGTCTCCGCGTTCCCTGCGTTCTCTGTGTGAAACAGATCGAGTTTTCCTACCTTACTTCACCGCCGCCCACACGCGCTGGACGTCGTCGTGGTCCTCCAGCGCCTGGAGAAACTCTCCCACCTCGGCCCGCGCCGTGTCGTCGAGCTCCGGGAAGGTCTTGGCGATGTAACCGAGCTCGCTGGTCACCACCGACCAGCCGTGGGCCTTGAGCCAGGTGGAGACGGCATGCACCTGTGTCCGGTCGGTGATGAACCGCGCGCCGGCGTGGCCCTCGGGGATGTCGTCGTTCTGCTGGTGCGTGAGGGCTTCGAAATCATTCGCGCCGGCCTCGATCGCGGCGGCCTCGAGATCCGTCTTCGCGTCCGCGTGATGCGCCTCGACCAGGCCGACATGGTCGAAGAGGAACTTGTTGCTGCCGCCGCCGCCGAGGTGGCCCGACTTGAACAGCACGCGCATCTCCGGCGCGGTGCGCTGGTGGTTGTCGGTGTAGACCTCGACGATCACCGGCACCTTGTGCGGGGCGTAGCCCTCGAAGACGACGTGCTCCAGCGCGCTCTTGTCCCCGCCGGTGCCCGATCCCTTGGCGATCGCGCGCTCGATGGCGTCGCGCGTCACGCTGGCCTTCCGGGCCTTTTCCAGGACGGCAAAGAGGCGCGCATTCCCCGCGGGATCCGGGCCGCCGAGCTTGGCGGCGACGGTGATTTCCTTGACGAGTTTGCCGACCGTCTGGCCCTTCTTCAGGTTGACGATCGCGCGCTTCGCATGGAGCCATTGACGTCCCATAAGGGCGCCATGTTTGCCACCGCCATCGGCGCGGGCAATGCCGAAGCGAGCGCCCGGGGCAACCCCATGGGTTGCGCTCCTCGCCGTCCCCTCCGCTTGAAGTCGAGCTCAGGCGGTCGATTCCCCGGAGTCTTGCCGCGAAAAGGCACGAGAAATCCAAGGCTTCAGCCACCTCTCCATCGCGCCTATAGGCGCGCGGGTAATTCCATGCGGAGCCGCGCGCCCTTAGCGCCTTTTCGTGGGCCAAAAATTCCGGGGATCGCAGCAGCCGCAAAAAAATCCGCCGGACGCGGTCGGCTTACGGCTTGGGCCAGCCGACGCGGGCCCGCTCGATCAGGAGGAAAACGCCGGCCACGATCGCGAGCGTCCCGATGAGGCCCATCGGGATGGAAAGCCCGGCGACGATGTTCAGGCCGAAAAGCAGGAGGAAGATGCCGAGGAGGAGGTGACCCATGGGAGTGCGGGGTTGGAGTTGGAGATTTCCATCGCGCGCAGCCGGTGGGCTCGCGGCGATGAAGGGAATGAGATCTGTCGCACCGACAGACCCCGGCTCCCACCGGCGGTTCGACCGCTCACGAATTCCGGCTGTGCGGCCAGCTCGGAATCGCCCCGAGGAAGAACACGAAAAGGATGAAAAGGAAGATGGACATGGGCGCAGCATATCCCAACGCGCCGCGCGAAACGATGGGGTCTAGTCCCATGGGGCCTTGTCCCACCGCTTGCTTGCCTCACACTTGCGCCAGTTCCAATTCCCCCACCCCAAAAAATCCGTCCATGAAATCACTCGCCTGCCTCGCCGCGTTTGTTGTGCTCGCCGTCATGCTTCCCGCCCAAACGCCCGCCCCCGCTCCCGCCCCGAAGATGCTGTCCCAGGTCATCGACTGGCAGAAGCTCGTGTTCACGCCCACGAAGACCGGGCAGCGCTGCGCCGTCTTCGAGGCCCCGACGCCGACGCTCGACAAGTTTCACTGCCACATCTCGACGCTGAATCCCGGCGAGAACACCGGACCGCTCCATCGTCATCCGCAGGAGGAACTCGTCATCATCAAGGAGGGCACGCTGGAGATAAACATCGACGGCAAGATCCAGACCGCCACCGCGGGCTCGCTGATTTTCTACTCCGCCAACGAGAACGAGAACATGCGCAACATCGGCAAGGTGCCCGCGACGTACTACGTGCTGCAGTTCTACACCGCGCTCACTCCCAAGGAGTGATGGGCGGAAGTTTCAGGTTCCAAGGCTCAAGTTCCAAAGGACCAGCCTGAGCGGACGCTTCAGGTCAGGAGGGGTCGCGCGATGCGCCGTCGCTGTTTTCCTGACACTTGGACCTTGGCCCTTGTCACTTATCTCCAGCGGAACCTTTTAGGCATGCCCGCTACTATGCGGACATGAACTCCAGACTTCTCTCCCTCCTCGGCGTCGCGCTCGCGACGCTTTTGTCTTCCGGCTGCGTTTCCGAGCCCCCGCCCCCGAGCATCACCTATCCGGTGACTTACCAGATCCAGGTGGGCAACACGCAGGTCTCGTCGGTCAACGGCCCGCAGAACACGAACATCAATGCGACGCAGGTCGCCGCCGTCGTGCCGGGCGCGCCGCTCTATTATCAGGTGGTCTCGCCCGTCGTCGTGATCGTCACCGCCTACGAGCGTCCCTATCCCAACGATCCGTCCAATCGCCGCCAGGTCGGCCAGATGCAGGGGACGACGTTCACCTCCTCGATCGTGCCGACCACGGCCACGATGGAATTCACCTTCGCCGTCGCGCAGGCCAACAGCAGCGGCATCCTCCAGTTCACGCTGTCCGATCACCCGATCGCGCCGGTGGCTGCGCCCTGAGTGCCGCCGCCCGGGCCGGCGCCTTGTCGCGCCGGCCGGAGGCAGCCCGTGAAACACGCGGCGCCGTTTGATGAACCCCGCGACCCGGTGCATCTTTCCCCATGAAAACCCACGCCATTATCCTCCTCGGGCTGGGCCTGCTGGCGGCGGGAACTCCCGCCGCTCTCCCGGCGCAGGACGTCGGTCCGGCGGCCGCGTCCGCCCGGCTGACGCCCGATCAGCTCGACGAGCTGCTGGGCCCCATCGCGCTCTACCCGGATGCGCTCGTGGCCCTGATCCTGCCCGCCGCCGCCTCGCCCTCCGACATCGTCCTCGCGGCCCGCTACCTCCAAAGCGGCTACGATCCCGCGCAGGTCGACAGCCAGTCGTGGGACGACAGCGTGGTGGCGCTCGCGCACTATCCCGACGTCATCCAGTGGATGAATCAGAACCTCGCCTGGACGCAGCAGCTCGGCGAGGTCTTCGTCGCCCAGCCCACCGACGTCATGCAATCGGTGCAGCGCCTGCGCGCGGAGGCGCGCGCCGCGGGCACGCTGACCGATACGCCGCAGCAGCAGGTGGTGGTCGACGATGACTACATCGAGATCGTGCCGGCGCAGCCCAATGTCATCTACGTTCCCCGTTACGATCCCGACATCGTCTATGGGCCGCCGCCGGGCTACTACGCCGGTTCCTACATCACGTTCGGAGTCGGTTTCTCCACCGGCCTCTGGCTGACCCATGATCTGGACTGGGGTCATCATCGCATCTGGGTCGCGGATCGCCAGGACCACAATCCGCGCGACTGGCGGCATCCGGTCTTTCCGGGACGGCCGGGTTATGTCCGCGATCCTTCCCGTCATCCGTGGAATCCGCCGGCCCGCCTCCCTTCACCTCGTCCCGCCACGCCGCCCGGCCCGAGTCGTCCGCCGCAAGTGACCCGCCCCGCTTTCATCGCCGGCACGCCGCCCCCGCCTCCCGGCTGGCAGCGCCGCGACGGCCCGGGTCGCCGACCGGACAATCCGCCGCGCGTCGCCGCACCCACAGCCGCGCCGGCGCCCCCGGGCGGCCGTTCGCCCGTGGTGGCTCCGATGCAGGGACCGGTGGTTCAACCCTTCCAGCAACCGCTGGTGCAGCCGTTCCGTCCGCCGTCAGCCACACCTGCTCCTCCCGTGCCGACCGAGCGCCGGGAAAATGTCGACGTCCAGCGCGAGCGTGAGCGGCTGGACCGCGAACGCGAGGACCGTGCCCGCGCCGCCCAGGCGCCCCAGGCTCCACAGCGTGGGCAGCCGCCTCCACCTCCGCGGACCAACAATAATAATAAAGACGACGACGATCGCCGACGCGACGGGGATCGCGATCGCGACCATTGATCTGCAGGCCAGGTCGCCGCACTGGCCGGGCCACCTCGGCGAGGTGGCCTGCACCGTGCGGGATCAGCTCGCCGCCGACTTCTCCGCCGGCGTGATGCCGTAGGCCGCGAGGATCCGCCGGCCCTGGTCGTAGTGTTCCGCCGAGATCCAGACGGCGGAATAGACTTCCGCCTCGTTCACCTGCAGCGACAGCAGGCGCCAGTCGCGCTCCTCGTTCACACGGTCGTAGTCGATGAACTTCTCCTTCGCCCGGCCCGACCGCACCTCGATCGACGCGCCCGCCGGCAGCCGCCAGAAAAGATAACGCGCGAGTCCGTCCGTGCCGGTCTCGGCGTACAGGGGATAGAGCCCGAGGTTCCGGCAGAAGTCCGTCGCCGCCTGCAGCAGGTCGCGCGTCATCCAGCGGGTGAAGCTGTGCTGCCGCAGCACCTCGGTCTCGCCCGCAAGCAGCTTGGAGGGAACGTAGGTGCCGGGGGCGTTCATGGCCGTGACCGGAATGTGAGATGTTCCCGCGGCCCCGTCAGGCTTTTTCGCGGCCGATGGGAACGATCCGATCTCACCGGGGAGCACGGAGCTGGCGATCGCCCGCCCCGGCCAGCAAGTAACCCATTGGGTTACACCCTGCGGGCGCCGCGAGTTTTGGGACCAGAGCGGCGGCCCCGGAAGCCACCGACCAGCCTTGGATTGACGGCGGGCGTTCGAACGCATCCAACCATGCAACCTCATGACTGATCTCAATGGCCGGGAACAACGGGTCGTGCTGCGGGACATCGCTTGGCGCGTCATGGCCGAGCGGGGGCTGATCCCCGATTTCTCGCGCACCGCCGTCACCGAGCTCGCCGCCCTCCACGCGGGCGATGCCGTCCCGGAGCCCGGCACGCGGGACCTGCGGTCGCTGGCGTGGTGCTCGATCGACAACGACGATTCGCGCGATCTCGACCAGCTCTCCGTCGGCGAGGCCCTCCCCGACGGCGCCGTGCGCCTTTGCGTGGCGATCGCGGATGTCGCGTCCCTGGTGAAGAAGGGCTCCGCCCTCGATGCGCACGCCCGGCAGAACACGACCTCGGTCTACACGGCGGGCGAAATCTTCCCGATGCTGCCGGAGAAGCTTTCCACCGATCTCACCTCGCTGAATCCCGGGGTCGACCGCCTCGCCATCGTGGTGGACATGGTTTTCTCCGCGGCCGGCGACCTGCAGCGGTCGGATGTCTATCCCGCGCAGGTGCACAACCGGGCGAAGCTGGCCTATCCGAGCGTCGCGGCATGGCTCGACGGCACCGGCCCGATGCCGGCGCCGATCGGCGCGGCGCCGGGTCTCGATGAAAACCTTCGTCTGCAGGACCGCATGGCGCAGGTCCTGCGCGACCGCCGGCAGGAGAATGGCGCGCTCTCGCTGGAGACGATCCAGACGAATCCCGTCTACGCCGGCCAGGTCCTCAAGGACCTGGTCGCGGATCATCCCAACCGCGCGAAGAACCTGATCGAGGACCTGATGGTCGCGGCCAACGGCGTGGTGGCGCGTTACTTCGCGGCGAAGAAAGTCCCCTCGCTCCGGCGCGTCGTGCGCACTCCGGAACACTGGGACCGGATCGTCGAGCTCGCCGCCGCCCGCGGCACGACCCTGCCGGACGCGCCGGACGCGCCTGCGCTCGAGAAATTCCTCTGTGCCCAGCGCAAGGCGGACCCGCTTCGCTTCCCCGACCTTTCCCTCAGCGTCATCAAGCTGCTCGGCGCCGGAGAATACGTTCTGGAGCGGCCGGGCGGCGCCTCCGCCGGCCACTTCGGCCTGGCGGTGCGCGATTACACCCACTCCACCGCCCCGAACCGCCGCTATCCCGACCTGATCTCGCAGCGGATGCTGAAGGCCGTCCTGGCCGGGCGTGCCCTGCCGTATACGACCGAGGAGCTCGAGTCCCTCGCGCTGCACTGCACGGAGCAGGAGGACGCCGCGAAGAAAGTGGAGCGCCAGGTCGCGAAATCCGCCGCCGCGCTGCTCCTCCTCGGCCGGATCGGCGACCGGTTCGACGCGCTCGTCACCGGCGCCTCCGACAAGGGGACCTGGGTCCGCCTGCTGCGTCCCCCGGTGGAAGGCCGCCTGGTCAGCGGCGGCGAAGGCCGCAAGGTCGGCCAGACGCTCAAGGTGCAGTTGCTGTCCGTGGACGTGCAGCGCGGCTACATCGACCTGCGCGCGGCCTGAGCAAAATCAACCCGGGTCTCGCGCAGAGACGCAAAGTTCACAGAGAAGGCCGGAAGCCGGGTTTTAAATCCAAAACTATCCTCCGTGTTCTCTGCGCCTCTGCGCGAAACGGATCGATCCGCATTTATATTTATGGGTTCAGCGCGGCCAGCGGGGCCAGCGTCACCGGGCCGAGCAGGCCGGAGGGGCGCGGGGTCCACTTGGCGGCGCTGAAGAGGCCGTCGGGGCCGCGGTCCGCGGCGATGCGCGCGGGGATGTTCGTGTTGTAGAATTTCTTCCACGACGGATCGCGCCGGTCGAGGTCCGCGATGCGATTGGCC
The DNA here is from genome assembly GCA_035549635.1 of Opitutaceae bacterium. Classification (GTDB taxonomy): domain Bacteria; phylum Verrucomicrobiota; class Verrucomicrobiia; order Opitutales; family Opitutaceae; genus CAIUWA01. Next base: position 43,358 of record DASZQN010000056.1, on the reverse strand, counting down.
GAGAGGTTCGTCGCCAGCACCTCCAGGGTGTTCTGGTCCTTGAGCTCCGATGCCAGCACCGTCACCTGGAATGGCGCCTTGATGAGGCCCGCGATCTCGATGCCGTTCAGCTTCACGCGCGCGCTTTCCGCGACGCGGCCGAGGTCGATCTGGTAGGCCGGCGCATTGCCCGCCGGGCGGGCAAAGCTCAGGGTGTAGGTCGCCGTGCCGGAAAACGCCTTCACCGCGTCGCCGCCGAAATCCGTCCATGACTTGAGCTCCGTCACCTCCGCCGCGGCCGGCAGTGTGGGGCCGCCGCTCGTGAAGCGCACCGACCAGGTGCCGCCAAGTGGCTTCGCCTCGCCGGCCGTCCAATAGGCATAGGCCAGGCCGTCCATCTTCATCGCGAAGGTCTTCACGATCGTCGAATCGCCGGGCGCGAGCTGCACGTAGGCCTCGACCGCGCCGTTCGCCGGCGTGCGCAGCGGGGCCAGGCCGTGCCGCGTCGTCATCGGCTCGAACAGCGCCACGGACTTCGTTTCGGGGGCGAACGGAATCCAGCCCGCGAAGGGCGTGGTGCCGCGGTTGATCAGGAAGTAGACATAGCCGCCATCGGACAGGCGCCGCTCGAACGAAAGGCCGCGGTCGACCAGGGCCTCACGCCGCACGCCGGCCCGGACGAGCATCTGCTCCGGGTTGCCGAGCAGGAAGAGGCGGCCCTGCCCCACTTCGGCCCAGGTCGTCTCGTTGTCGTCGGTTTTTGTCGGGGCGAGTTTCGCCTTCAGCTTCTGCAGCCCGGCACGGCGGGCGTCGAGGTCGCCGAAACCGGGGACGTCCGTGGGCAGGCCCTTCTCGAAGATCACCGTCGCACCAGCCTGGGCGAGCGCGACGAGCTTCTCGAGCGTGGGCAGCGGCATCAGCTTCGCCTCCGGCACCACGATGACCTTGTAGACGTTGCCGCCGGCCTGGAGCGCGCCGTGCACGACCTGCACGTCCCTGAGCAGGCGGTCGGAGATGAAGTCGAACGTGTAGCCGCGGTTGAGCAGCCGCTGGCCGGTCTCCTGCGCGGAGGTGCCCTGCGGGCCGCCGAAGTGTGGCATGGTCCCATCGCCGCGCTGGGCCCAGCGGTCGTAGATCGGATAGTAGAGCAGGATGTCGTTCGCCGGCTTCGTCGACTGCAGGAACGACTGCACGTGCGCGACATAACCGTTGAGCAGAGGGAAGTCGGGCCAGAACGCGTTCGACGGGTCGAACTCCGCCGAGGCGTAGAAATGGAAGCCGGGCCACGGCTCGTTCGGCGGCGAAAACGCCGTGCCGTGGTAGAACACATGGTTGATGCCGCCGAGGAACGCCGCGTCGACGCGCAGCTTGGCGTCGTTGAGCGTCGAGGAATAGTGCTCGCCAAGCCAGGTGCAGGTTTCAGCGGACGCGAGGAGCTTGCCGGTGACATGCGCAGCCGAGGACGCGAATTTCATCCGGAGAGGATCCGTGCCTTCCGTCTCGGGAATGCCCGCGGCCGCATAGAGATCGAGGACGTTGGCCGGCGAACCGTGTGCCTGGTCGCGGATGAGCGCGCCGCGGCCGGCGGCCCACTTGCGCCAGGACGCCATGTACTCGTCGTACATCAGATCGGAGACGGTCTCGCGATGGTCGGAAATGACGCGCGCATTCATCTCCGGCGTGTCCTGGCCGAAGAAGGCCGGCAGCTGGTCCCGCAGGTCATAGCCGCGGCGACGGCGGAACTGCTCGAAGAAATCCGGCGTCCAGTCGGACTCGCCCTGCGAATCGTCGACCTCGTACGAATCGGAGAAATATGCCCGGATGCGGTTCACATTGTGTCCGGCGAAGGCCTGGTCGAAACGCGCGATGTAGTGGTTGAAGGCGGAAGCGGAGAAATGATTGATGGCGTTCCCCTCGCCGCCGGGTCCCGCGCGCTCGACCTGCTTGCCGTGCCAGCCGATGAAAATGCCGTAGAGCGTCCAGTTGGCTCCCGCCGGTGCCGTCCAGTCGAGGGTGCCGTCGGCGCCGACCTTGCCCGTGAGGTCGAGCTTCTGGCCGCGATCCGAGTAGGCCATCAGCGCCTGCAGCGGCAGCTTCTTCTTGAAGCGCACCTGGTCGAGCGCCAGGTCCTGCAGGTTGTCGTTGGCGGTGACGGGCTCCTTGAGCTCGCCGATCGTGACCTGCCGCGGGCCGGCGACGCGCACGATGGGCTGCTGCACGAAGACGACGGGCTCGGACAGCCTGCCGCCGCCGATCACGAGCCAGGATTTTTTCGCCACATAGCGCGCGGCGTCATCCGGCCCGACGTTCGGGCCGCCGAAGGGCCAGCCGTTGCCGGTCGCCATGTCGATGCCGAGGCCGAGGCGCTGGCCCTCGTCGAGGACGTACTCGAGCCGCTTCACCCATTGCGGCGAAAGGTAGCTTACAAAACGGCTCTCCTCTCCGCGCACGCCGTAGATCGGCGTGATCTCGAGTCCGCCGAGGCCGGCCTGGACGTACTTCTGCATCTCCGAGGTGAAGTCGGCGTCCGTGCCGATGTTGCCGAGCCACCACCACCGCGACCAGGGCTTGGTCTGGCTGGTGATCGCCGGCCAGTCGAGCGGGCCGGCCGCGGCGAAGACCGGGGTGAGCGCGGCCATCGGAACAAGCAGGGACAGAAGTCGGAGAACAGGGGGGCGGGATTTCATGGGGATCGGGGGGAAGACGTTTCTGGCGGGAAGAGCGTGACGGGGCAATCCGGGAACCGGAGAAGTTTCACCCGGAAACACCAGGCAGGTCTCACGCGAAGCCGCGAAGAGCGCGAAGCAAGGCCTAATCCAAATGATTTTCTTCGCGCTCTTCGCGGCTTCGCGTGAGACCCGGATCGATTTGCTTCAAAGCGTCTTCGGCTGCGGCAGGCGGATGCTTTCGATGTAGGCGACCAGGTCCCACAGGGTGCCGGCCGGCAGGGCGCCGTTGAAGCCGACCATCGGCGTGCCGTTGATGCCGACGGCGATGGTGCGCCAGGTGTCGAGAGGCTCCGCACCCGAGCGCAGCGGCTGGCGCAGGTCGGCGGGATGGATCGGCTGGCCGAAATTGTCCTTCAGCGCCGCGGCGGCCGGTCCGTTGCCGTCGGCGTTTTCGCCGTGGCACGGAAGGCAGGTGGCAAGGAAGGCCTTCTTTCCCTCCGCGGCATGCGCCGTCCTGGCGGCGGCATCCATGAACCAGCGCGGCGTGTCCGGCAGCGGGATCGGCGCGGCGAAATTGTCCGGGTTCCGCCAGTCGCGGGAGAACGTCTTGAGGTACTCGATCACGGCCGCGACTTCGTCGTCGCGCAGCTGGCTGAACACCGGCATCGGCGTGCCGGACACGCCGTGGCGGATCGTGCGCTGGAGATCCTCGTTCGTCGGCAGCTTGCCGTAGGGCGTCGAGCGGTACTTGAAGACGGCCTGGGTGAAATTGCGCGGCCGGATCGGCCAGTTCTGCACCAGCTCGCCATCGCCCTTGCCCTTCGGGCCATGACACAGGATGCAGTTCCGGTCGTAGACGTATTTCCCTTCGTCGTATTCCGCCGCGATCGGCGGACGATACCACGGATTCGCCGCGCCCGCCGCGAGCGCAGCCGCGACGACGATCAACGGCAAGGCGGCCGCGACGGTTCGCGCGAAGGGGTTTGAACGCACCCTCTTAGCCAATCCGCGATTGCTCGAACGTCAAAGATCCAACGCCCGGAGAAATCGATAGCAGGCGTGATAACTGCCCCGATTAATCGAACGCACCCGCTGCCGCCAAGTTCCCGCCGGCGTTACGTCACCCATTGGGTTACACCCTGCGGGAGCGAGGCACCCCGAAGCCGCCGGAATTTTGGCCACGAAAAGGCGCGAAAATTCCGGGGCTCCGTCTTGAGTCTCCCGCGCGCCTATAGGCGCAATGGAGATTCGGCCGCAGCCGAGGAATTCTTGCGCCTTTTCGTGGCCAAAATTCCGGAGACCGCGTGGCCGTCTTGCGCTACGCTTCCTTCCACGGTCCGTCCAGCGGCGGCAGGTGTTCGCCGACGAACGTGAGGCTCTCCATCAGGTTGAGCGACCACTGCGAGGCGTGGTTGGTCTCCAGCCAGGAGAGCTCGTCGACGGGATTGAGCACCGCCGGTCCCTCGACGCGTTGCGGAGCGATCGGCATGCGGCGAATGTCGATGCGGTTGATTCCGTGCAGGAGTTCGTTCCACGCCCGCCGGGCCAGCGCAGCGTCGCCCTTGCGCCAGGCGGCGTAGGCGGTGAAGCGCGCATACCACTGCGGATAGATGCCGGTGGCGAACCTGCGGCCGGCCACCTTCGCGCGCTCGTCCTCGGTGTCGTTCCAGTATTCGCACATCTGCAGCCAGGCCTTCTCCCACGCAGGATGGTCGATGAGCTGGAGCAACTCGAACACCACCTCGGAGCCGCCGAAGACACCCATCATGAGCCAGTTCGCCTTCTCGGTGTCGTTGATGTCGAAAAGCTTTCCGCTCGCCGGGTCGTAGGCGAAATTGGGGCCGGAGAACATGCCGTGCGGCATGCCGGCGAGCACGTCCATGCCGACGATGATCTTGTCGCGCCACTTCGTGTCGCCGGTGCGCTCCCACTCGGTCATCCAGTTGCTCGCGAACGCGAACCAGTCCGGCCCGCTGCGCGCATGGGTCGGATGGGTGTTCGGCGGCAGGCCGAGCTTGCGCAGGGGATCGATGTCCACGGTCCGGAAATCGGCGTTCACCGTCATCCGCATCAGGTCGCCGGTCCGCTCGTCGGCGGTGAGGTAATGGTAGAAGCGCTTCAACCCCGCCATGCTGATGCGCGCCTCCTTCGCGCCGCAGCCCCAGTGGTTGACGTTGTGGCGCGAGCCGAGCGGCGCGAACGGCCCGAGCTTGTACATGTCCACCTCGCTGGTGTGGCGCGTCATCGACTCCGCCATCCGGAAGATCTCGGCCCGTCCCGTGCGCAGGAAATTGTACCAGAGCCACATGTCGGGAACCATTTCCGAGTTGGCCCAGGCGTAGCCGCCGACGTCGTAGCGCCACACGTGCCGGTGGGCGTCGTACGTGTGCATGATGTCGCCGTAGTGCCAGAAGCCGTACCACTGCTGCTGCTCGACCTCCTTGCGGTAGAAATCCACCACGCGCACGAGCTCGTCCTCGAGCCGCGCGCGGTCGGGCGTCGAGCGGTCCGGCAGGCACCAGCGGCCGAAGACGCCGGCGCCGTGGTAATGCGCCGGCGGACAGACGATCTGCGGCGCGGTGCGCAGCGCGCCGACGAGTTCCAGCAGGCGCGCGCGCGTCGGCGTAGCCGGCACCGCCCAGAGCATGAGCTCGTTGGTGCGGCTGACGCCGAGCGGCGTGCTGTGGCCCTCCTCCCAGTCCTCGTAGTTGATCTCCAGGCCCTGCGCATGGTCGCTGTAATGGCGCAGGTCCATCGCCGGCGCGTCCGGCGACCACAGCCAGAGCGTCAGGCCGGCGACGTCCGTCGCGGCATCGGTCACGTCGATCTGCGTCGGATGCATCTCCCAGAAATGCCGCCGGCCGAAGGCCAGCCCGCCGGAGACGCCGCCGAGGTACGCGAGGCCCGACGAACGGCGGCCGTGGCCGGACTTGACCCAGCTGCTGTTCGCCTTGGTGCGCTTGCGGACGTCGAAGTGATCGGCCGAGGACTGGAAGAGCGTGAAGTCGTTCCAGATCGCGACGGTTTCGAACTGCCCGCGGCTCTTCTCGTCCATCTTCGCGACCGCCGGCATCGGCTGTCCGTCCAGCTGCGCGGGGAACAGGTCCGCGTAGGCGAAACCGAAGCGGCCGGCCCAGCCGGGGATGTTGTGGACCGACTCGCCCCACATGCCGTTGCCCTCGCCGGCAAAGCGCACGTGGCGGTTGTGCAGCTCGTCGCGCATCGGCACGTCGAAGTGCACACCCAGGCCCTGGATGAAATCCTGCGACTGCTCGCCGTCGTACACGAACGTGTGCAGCATCCGCACCGCGTCGCCGCCCGCGTAGAAATAGAGGCGGACCGTGAACGGCAGCCAGGCGCGGCCGCCCGGGCCCTCGTGCTTGCCATCGAGCTTCACGACGGCGCGTACCGGTCCGGACTGCTCGACCACGGCGCCGGTGATCGTGCCGGTAAACGTCTCGCGCCTCGTGACACCCTGGCTCTCGAAATTGGACCGGTCCTGGCGCAGGCACACCAGCCGGCCGGACCGCGCGATCTCGCGGCCATCGCGGCTGATCGACTCGATGATGGCCGGACCGCTGCGCGCGACGCGGCAGGTGATGACACCGGTGTCGATCGTGAACGCCGCCGGCGTCTCGCTGACGGCGAGCGCACGCGCGGGCGCGGCCGGCGTTCCGGGCTCGATCTGCAGCCGCTCGGCGCGGCCCGCCGCCGCGGGAATGGCGTGGCCGCTCCATTTCAGCGAACCGTCCGGCCACATCGCCAGCGGCCAGCTCTGCACCGGCACCGGCTCGCCGGCCGCGGTGCGCACGGCGAAGGACGTTTCCTTCTTCAGTTGTCCGCGCGGCCAGGGCACGCCCCAGGTCGCACCGGGCTGCTCCACGGGCGTCCCGCCCTCGAGCCAGTGCAGGTCCGCCGGCCCGGATGGCGCAGGTGCGGCCGCGGCTCCGGCGCCGGCCGGCGCCGTGGCGGCGGCCATCACGGACGGAAACTGGAGGGCCGCAGCGGCGAGCGCGGAGTTTTTCACGAAATCACGGCGGGAGAGCGGGGGCGTCTTCATGCGGGGGTTCAGCGAGGATTGACGTAACGGAAACGGCAAAGAGATCGAGCCGGTGAAGTTTCACGCAGAGGACGCAGGGAACGCAGAGAAAGGAAAACTCGGATTTCTCTCTGCGTTCCCTGCGCTCTCTGCGTGAAACCTGCCTGGGAAAACTCAGCCGCCGGACTTTACACGGAGGATCGTGAGGGAATTGGCCGGGAATTCGCGCGAGAAGCTCGCGCCCGGGATCTTCATCGTCTCGTCCCGCGGGGCGACTTTGTCGGGCGCCTCGAACGAGTTCTCGTCGTCGGCGCTGGCGGAGGTCAGCACCGTGGCATGAGCCTCCGCGGCCGGGTGAGCCGCTCCGCGCAGGTCGATGTCGGCGGCGATCGCACCGCCGGTCGCGTTGACGACGTCGAGGATGGTCTCGCCGGTCTTCCGGTCCAGGCCGGCCACCACATACAAACCGGGCGCAGCCTTGCCGGCTTCGGACGCCGGGGACGCGGCGGATTCGAGCGTCACCGGCAGCACCACATCCGGGCGGTTGCGCGAGAAGAGCGCCTGCACGTGATACGAGGGCGAACCGTAGACGCGGGTGTTGTCGAACCAGATGAGGTCGGGATTCCACTGCCAGGCGCCGGCCTTGGCGAAGAGCGGCGCGTAGGAGGACATGGCGACGACATCGCTGTTGCGCACGAAGCCGGTCATGATCGCGGCCTCGGCGATCGCCGCCCGCAGGGTGTTGCGCTTGGCGGTGCCGTCGTGGGCGGCGAATTCGCCCGCGAAGATCTTCGGGCCGTTGCGGTCCTGCGTGTCGTAGCGGTTGACGTTGTCGAGGAACCACTGCGGCGAGCGGTAGAAATGCTCGTCGACGATGTCCGCCGGCGTGCCGCTCCTGAACTTGTCCCAGGCGAGCTTCCAGCGCGCCTGGTCGCCGGCGTCCACGCCCGGGCCGGCGCCCGTGACGACCTTGATGTCCGGGTACTTCGCCTTGATCGCCCGGTAGAACAGCGGATAGCGCTCGAAATACTCCTCGCCCCACTGCTCGTTGCCGACGCCGATCATCTTCAGGTTGAAGGGCGCGGGATGTCCGAGGGCCGCGCGGCGGGCGCCCCACTCGCTCGTCACCGGGCCGTTGGCGAACTCGATCAGGTCGAGCGCGTCCTGCACGAAGGGATCGATCTCGTTCAACGGCACCAGCTGCTTGCTCTGGAACTGGCAGGCCATGCCGCAGTTCACCACGGGCAGCGGCTCGGCGCCGATGTCCTCGCACAGCTGGAAATACTCCAGGAAGCCCAGGCCGTAGGTCTGGTAGTAATTCGGCGCGGTCAGGCGGACGGCATCCTGCCAGCGGTTCCAGTTCTGCGGGCGCGCGGCGATGTCGCCGATCGTGTCCTTCCACTGGTACCGGTTGGCGAGATCCTTGCCCTCGACGATGCAGCCGCCGGGGAAGCGCATGAACGCCGGATGCAGGTCGGCCAGCATCTGCACGAGGTCGGCGCGCAGGCCGTTGCGGCGGTCCTTCCAGGTGTGCTCGGGAAACAGCGAGACGACGTCGAGATCGAGCCCGCCCACCTCGGTCGCCAGCACGAGCAGGCGCGCGTGCAGCGCGGTGCCCGAGCTGCGGATGATGCCGTCGAGCGTGCGCCACTGCATGCCCGGCGCGTCGAAATGCGTTTCGCCGAGCGGCCGCCCGGTCTCGTCCTCGAGCAGCACGCGCAGCGGCGCGGTGCCGCGCGCGTGAACGCTGAAGAGATAATTTTCTCCCGCCTTCAGCGCGATGCCGCCAAAGCCCTCGTTCGCGACGCCGAATCCCTTGCCTTGGGCGCTGACCACGAGCCGCGCGTAGTGCGGGTTCTTCGCGTTGAGCCCGTCGAGGGACTCGACCGAGAGCGCGCCGGCCGCGCCGCCGCGGCTGACGGTGGACCAGCCGAACAGGTGCTCCTCGTGCTCGAACGATCGGTTCTGCACGAGTTCGGCGTACAGGCCGCCGTCCGCGCCGTAGTTGATGTCCTCGAAGAAAATCCCGTGCAGCAACGGGCTGACCTCATGGCCGGGATGGGCGACGTCGACCGTGATGCGGGTGGGCGCGGCCGCGAAAATGGCGGTGACCAGGGCAAAGGGGAAGATACCGGCAAAAGCGGTCAATTTACGGGAGGACATTTTTGGGGTGGGTTGGGAACTTTAGAAACGATCCATCCGGGCATTCAAGGCAGGTCTCACGCGAAGGCGCGAAGCGCGCGAAGTTCGACATCGGTCCGGGCGTTTTCTTCGCGCTCTCCGCGGCTTCGCGTGAACCTCTCCGGCTTCAGCGGGCGTCGAGCACGGCCTCGTATTCTCGGACGACCTTCACGCTCTTCAACTGCAGCGCATCCGCACCGCCCGGAAAATCGGGACGCATTCCTGCGGCGAGGTACAGCGGCGTGTCGGCGCGGAGGGGCAGGATCTTCAGGTCCAGTCCACGGCTGAGCTCTTCCGGCGTGAACCGCCAGAGCGCGATCTCCCAGGGCGTACCCTTGTAGAAATTGTCGTTGTCGAAACGGTCGCCGACGTAGAGGCGGGCAACGTCGCCCACGTAGGAAATTTCCAGGAAGGCCCGTGAGGCCAGCACTCCCGAGGATCCGGGCGACACGCGTAGATTCCATTCCGCGGCCCGCGCGAAGTCCGCGTCATCTGGCTCCATTGCGACGTGACGACGGGGATTCGGATTGAGCTTGGCCGGCGCGGAGGGAGCCGCCGGCTTCACCGCGGTAATCTCGACCGCCGCCGGAGCGCCCATCTTTTCGCGCGGGAGAATCGATTGAAAGGCCGCCCGCAGGACGTACTGCTGAAACACACCTTCCCGGGCTGCTGCGACAAACGTGTCTCCCGTTGATTGCGGCACCGGAAAAATTCCAACCTTCAGGTCGGCGCTGTCGCGCGCCGACACGTGAATCTGACTCCCGTCGAAATAAAGATTGCCCGGCGAAAGCACGAGCCGTTCGTGATCGCCGAGCGTGGTCTTCGCGAGCAAGAGCGCTTGGTTCCGCGGCAGCACGAGGATTTGCGTTCGCGTTTTGTCCGCATGGACGACCTCGATCGCAATGTCCGTGCCCGGCGTGAGGCCATCGACGAAAGTGATCCCGCCGTCCGCGCGAGTCACTTTCCCGCGAGGAGCGTTCACCGTGTCGCCCGCCGCCGTCACGAGCGCGAACTCCGCTCCGAGCCCGGGCCAGGCGGAAAAGACCAGCGTGTCCGGGTCGTCGAGCTGGCAGAGCAGTTCCGCCGTGGCGTATCGCAGCGTCACGCCGCCGGCCGTGAGGTTCACCGGCCAGTGGGTGTAGACGCCGTCCGGGATCGTGATCGACTGACGCGGGACCTCCACCGTACCCGTAGGCAGGTGGAGCGAGACCTGAAAGTCGGCTTTTGGTCCGAGGGGATGAAGCCGCTGGTAGTTGTTGATGAAGATAAAACCACTGGTGCCGTCCGTGCGCAGCGTGACGCGCGGCGTGGTGACGTCGTCACGGTTCTTCGGCGTCTGTGCCGGGAAGTAGGCGGCCATCGGCGCGAGGCGCGCGCCGAAGTCGTGGAGGAAGAGGTGCAGCGCGCGCATCGTGCGGTAGGACGCGTTGAACTGCCCGAACTCGCGGAGCGGCGCCTGGAAGTCGTACGATTTCGCCTCCATGTCGTTGTAGCCGTTCCAGACCGACTGGGTTTCCTGCAGCGAAGTGAGACCGTCGGGGTTCGTGCCGCCGTGGTACATGTAGTAGCCGAGACCGGTGATGCCGGCGCCGACCTTCACGAGCGCCGCGGCCGTCGAGTCGTCCGCGCCCATCAGCGGACGGCGGTGGTACGCGATCGACATGCCGCCGCCCATCTCGGCGGTGAGGAAGGGGAAGCCGTCGTACTTCGAGTTGTAGCCGGGATTCTTCGGCGTGAGATCGCCCATCACGTTGTCCTCGGCGCGGATCGCGGTGAAAAAGAAATTCTGGTTCGGCGGCAGCTCTTCGAGGCTGGCGCTCCAGAACTGCTCGGTGTAGCCACCGAAGACCGGGAGGAAACCCGTCGGCGGGATGGTGGCGTTGTCCCAGCCGGTCGCGGTGTAGAACGGCGCGTCGATCCCCGCCTCGTGCGCGAGCTGGAGGAGCGTCTGCATGTGCTCAATGCCGCCGCGGCCCGGATGGTACTCGTTCTCGATCTGCACGCCGGCGATCGGGCCGCCGTCCTGCCAGAACAGGCCCTTCAACTGGCGGCCGATCTCGCCGTAGAAAATCCTCACCTTCTCGAGATACGCCGGGTCGTTCGTGCGGGTCGGGCCGCCGCGTTTCACCAGCCAGTCGGGAAAGCCGCCGTTGCGCGCCTCGCCGTGGTCCCACGGCCCAATCCGTACCCAGGCGAGCAGGCCGTGCTTGCCGCAGAGTTCGATGAACCGGCGCAGGTCGCGCTGGCCCGACCAGTCGAATTTTCCCTCGGTCTCCTCGTGGTGGATCCAGAAGACGTAAGTCGAGACCACGTTGATCCCGCCCGCTTTCATCTTGAGGAGCTCGGTCTCCCACTCCGCCGCCGGATAGCGCGAGAAGTGAAACTCGCCCATGACCGGGAACCACGGCCGGCCGTCGAGCGTGAGGTAACGGCTGTTGGCGGATAGCACATGGCCATCCGGCGACTTGCCGCCTACCGCGAAGGCCAGCGGCTCGGGGGTCTTGGCGGGCGTCGTGGCGTCGATCGTGACCTCCATCGCGAACGCGACCGGAGCGAGCGGCAGGATCATCAGCGGAAGTAAACAGCGGAGACGGGAAAGAACGGAAAAGGGAGGTGCGATCATGGACGGGGTTGGGCGAGCGAATACCAACGGGATGCCGTTTTCAAACCGCCTTTCGATCGGGGCATCGGAAGGTTTCACGCAGAGGACGCAGGGATCGGATCGAAGATTTCCTCCGCGTTCCCTGGCGTCCTTGGCGTGAAACCGCCTGGGAGATTGTTTGTCACGCGGAAGGCCGCCAGAATCGGCTAGCTAGCCCGCGGATCGGGGAGTAAGGGATCGGCCGTTGGAAATGCCGGGGCACCCCTCCGATCACCGGCCTTTCACCCCACCCCATGAAGACTCCGAAAATTGCCGCGGCCCTCGGCCTCGCCTTCCTCGCCGGCCCACTTTGCCTCGCCCAGCCCACCTCGAATCCTCCGCCGAAATCCTGGGTCGATCCCGACACCGGCCATCGGGTCGTCCGCGTCACGGACGAGCCGGGCTCGGCCAGCCTCTACTTCAACGTCAACGGCTTCACGCCCGACGGGAAGCAGATGATCTACACGACCGCCGACACGATCTCGGTGATCGACCTGGCCACGATGAAAACCCGCCCGGTGGTGCGCGACCGCGTGCGGCTCGTCGAGGTCGGCCGGAAAACGCCGACGATCTACTATCTCAAGGGCGGCGAAGGATCGGCCACCACGCTTTACGGAACCAACATCGACACGGGCGCGACCCGGAAGATCGCCGACCTGCCGCCGCGCGGCGGGATCTCCGCCATCAACGCGGACGAGACCCTCGGCGCCGGCACCCGCATCGCGACCGAGCAGACTTCCGCATATGGTCCGCCTGCCGCCCGGGCCGGAGTCACACCGGCGGGCGGGGCGCTCGAAACCCCGTCCAACAAATACACCATGATGGCGGCGCGCCTCGCGCAGCGGCTGCCGATGGAACTCTACACGGTGGATCTCCGCACCGGGGAGACGAAGGTCATCCTGAAGAACAACGACTGGCTGAACCATCTCCAGTTCTCGCCGGCCGATCCCACGCGGCTGCTCTACTGCCACGAGGGCCCGTGGGAGGTCGTGGACCGGATCTGGACGATCCGCACCGACGGCAGCGAGAACACGCTCGTGCACCGGCGCACGATGGGCATGGAGGCGACGGGCCACGAGTTCTGGAGCTTCGACGGGAAGACCGTCTATTACGACCTGCACCGTCCGTGGGGCCGCGTCATCGATCTCGCCAGCTACAACGTCGAGACCGGCGAGCGCATTTGGTACGATCTGCCGATCAGCGAATGGTCGATCCATTACAACGCCACGCGCGACAACACCCTCTTCTGCGGCGACGGCTCCGACAATCCGCCGGCGTGGTGGGCCTCGTCCGTGAACAAGTGGATCTTCCTCTTCCGCCCGGAGCGGATCAACGACGCCACCGCGGACGAGCGGATCTACGGCCCCGGCGCCCGCGCGCTGTCGCCCCCGGAAAAGGATCTCGTGCATCCCGGGATGCTCCATTCGGAGCGCCTCGTGAACATGGCGAAGCACGACTACCGCCTGGAGCCGAACCCGATCTTCAGCCCGGACAAAAAATGGATTTTTTTCCGCTCGAACATCCTCGGCCCAACCTACGTGTTCGCGGTGGAAGTCGCCAAGGCGGACGCGAAGTTGTAGGCCAGGTCGCCGACCTGGCCGGCCACGTCAGCGAGGTGGCCTGCAACGGGAGCCAACCGGACGCCCGCAAGGGACGCACCTACATCAATCCAGTGACCCCAGCGTCGCCGCCATCCAGCCGAGGGCGTGGGCCATGCCGGCATGCCAGGGGGCCGCGCAGGTGGGCTGCGGGGTGTGATCGGGGATGATCACGCCGTCGAAGCCGCTCCGTTTCAAAATCCACAGCACGCGGCGCATGTCGACGTCGCCGTCGTCGATGAACGTCTCGCGGTAGTACGGCGCCTTGCTGGTGATGTTGCGCAGGTGCACGTAGCCGATCCGGCCCTGCTTCGCGTAGTGCTCGACCACCTCGTAGAGGTCGCCGGCCTCCGGCATCTCGGCGAGCGTGCCGATGCAGAACTCGAGCTGGTTGGCGCGGCTGTGATCGAGATCGATGAGCCGCTGGTAAAGTTCCGGGCGGTGCACGAGGCGGGGCTGGCCGCGCAGCGTCGGCATGGGCGGATCGTCCGGGTGCGCGGCGAGCCGCACGCCGGAGGCCTCGGCCACCGGGAGGACCTCGCGGAGAAATTCCCGCACGCGCCGCCAGAGCTCCTCGGAGCTGATCGCCGGCTCCACGCCGGCCGGGGCGTGCGCGTCGTAGATCATGTTCCACACCATGCCGCGCGGCATCGGCGCATCGACCGGCCCGTCCATGCCGACCGAGTCCGCCCCGCCGCGGGCGAACGGGCCGGTCACGCGGCCCGCCACGCCAGCGAGGCTGAAGTTGTAGCCCATGATCGGGATGCCCGCCTCGCCGAGGCGGCGCACGATCGTCTTCACGTTCCCGATGTGCTGCGCGCGTTTCGGGCCGTCGAGCAGCACGTCGTGCCAGTGCGCGGGATCGAAGTTCTCGATCGCCTCGAGCTTCAGCCCGGCCGCCTCGACGCTGCGCCGCAGCGCGACGAGTTCCTCGAGCGTCCAGAGCCGGTCGGGATCGCCCGCGAGCCCCCAGCCGCGGTCCGTGCCGGTCGGCTGGTTGTCCGTCGCGCTGTGGCCGCCGCCGCGGAAATAGTCGACGAGGTGCGCCACGACGTGCGTCGCACCCACCTGCCGCGCAAAGCAGAAGTTCTCCGGCGTGAGCATGTGCCGGTAGAGCCCGAGTCCGAGTTTCATGCGTGGGAAACTTGAGCCGTGTTCTTCCTCACCGCGATGTCGCCGACACCGTCTCGGGAGGACCGAACTCCGACGCGGGCAGCGGATGGGAGCTGACCACGAATTTTTCCAGCACGACGCCGGGATCCACCATGAAGACACGGAGCGTGTGCCGTCCCGGGCCGGCAATCGCATGATCGGTGCGGTTGACGCTGATGTTGCGGATGACGTTCTGCTGCCAGGCCGGATTCGTGCTGTCGCCGGAGGTCTGCTCGAACCCGACGATCTGCGGCGCCTGGTCGTCGATCGCCACCGCGTAGCGCTGGCCCCGGGTCGCATTGATCCGATGGGTCGGCACCGCATACACGGCCACCTGCACCGACGCGGCGCCGGCAGCGGTCGTGAACTCGTAATCCAGTTCCGGCGACTGGCGGACGATCTGCGCCGGCTCCGCGATGCTGGGCACCGTCACCGGGAAAACCGTGAGCGCGTCGGACTGGCGGCCGAGGCCGGCAATGGATTTCCATTCGCCGCCACCGCGCGGCACGTTGCGGGTGAAGTGCCCGGCATTGACCGACAGCTCGGGCGCAGTCGCGGGAGCGCTCTCTTTCGGAAACTCCATCGTTCCCGTCGGCCACTTGAAGCCGTAGGCCGCACTGGTCGTGCCGCGGACGGTCATCAGGTTTTTCCATTTTCCGCCCGCGAGGATGTCGTTGAAGTAGGCCGTCTCCGTCTCGATCTGCTTCATGGCCTCGGCGGCATCGGCGGCGAGATAGACGTGGTTGACCAGCGTGCACACCTTCACCGGGTAGAGCACGAGTTCATAGAAGGCGTCGTGGCGGTCCGCCGGCAGCCGGGCGGCGATCTCGTCCGTGGTCTTCAGCAGCGCATCGTAATCCGCCAGCCGCTGTCGCGCCTCGGTCTCGTTGAACGAAGTCCGGTCCATGGCCTCCGGCTTCCGATCGAAGCCCAGGCGATAATAGCGCTCCATGATCGCGGCGATCGCTGGAGCCTGGTCGCGGCCGAATTCGCGCGCGGCCCAGTCGGTCAGAAAATGCGCGACGCTCTCGCGGTCGTAGGCGTGGACGTTCCAGCCGAGGCGGAACCAGAAATCCATGCCGATCTCGCCGGGTTTGATGTCGCCGACGTTCACCACCCAGATTCGGTCCGCGCCGTAGGCGTAGGCCTTCGTCATCTCCTCCCAGATCAGCGCCGGCGGAGTCGTCTCGAGCCAGACGTAGGAACGCGGCCGGCCGAGATAACTGATGTGGTAATAGATCCCGGACGCGCCCGAACGCTTCTGCTCCTCCGGCGTCGGGAGCTGGCGGATGTAGCCGAAGTTGTCATCGGTCCAGAGCAGCGTGACGTCCTCCGGCACCTTCATGCCGCGCTGGTAGAGCTCGAGCACCTCCTTGTAGGGCGCGAACAGCTGTGGGACCTGGCGGAGGTCGGGGTTGACGTACTTCTGGAGCAGACCGCGCTGGCCGTCGATCGCCTGCTCGACCACGTGCATCTTGGCGTCGGGATCGGGCGGCCCGAGCATCGCGGAATCGTGCACGCCGCGGATCCCGAGCGTCCAGACCGCCTCGTACTTTCCGCGCTGCTTCGCCCACTCCTCCCAGTAGGCCAGCAGGTGGGAGGCATTGGTGTCGTAGCGCCACTCGCCTGTGCCCTCCTCCGGCCAGAGAACGTTGTTGCGGTTCATCGCCTCGGTGTGGCTCGCGCCCATGACGATGCCCCAGTCGTCGGCCAGGGCGACGTTCGCCGGGATGCGCGCGAACTCCGTCGAGACCGGATGCATCGCCGGCCACAAATAGTTCGCCTTCAGGCGCACCAGCAGCTCGAACACCCGTTCGTAGGTCTTCGGGCCGATGTTGCCCTGGGCGGGCTCGAACGTCTTCGCCGCCCACGGCTCTAGGCCCCAGTCCTCGTCGTTGATGAAAATCCCGCGATACTTCACCGACGGCGGGCCTTCGGTGAACGACTGCGGCGCGACGACCAGCGCGTCCCGATGACGCGGTGTCACATCCGCCCACCAGTACCAGGGCGACACGCCGATCGCCTCGGACAGCGTGACCACGCCGTAGGCCGCGCCGCGCCGGTCGCTGCCCACGATGACGAGCGCCTGCGCGACGCCGGGCAGCGGATGATCCACCACCTGGAGCCGGTAGGTTTCCCACTGGCCGCGGACACCGGCCGGGTCGATCCGGCCCGCGGCGATCAGGCGATCGATCACGGCGCTGTGGCCGATCGAGCCCACGATCACCGCATCGGGCCCGAGCTGGGCCGCGTCGTGAACGACGGGCGGATGCCGGCCCGTGACACGGTTGACGTCGTCGGACAACAGGCCGGCCGCAATACCAACAAGCCGAGGCTCCTGTGCGTCGACATAGATCGAGGCCGTGGTCTGGCCGAGGACCAGCTTTACCGCGCCGGCCGTATCCGTGCCGCTAATTGAAAGCCCAGCCATGTCGGCCGCCTGGATCGGGGCGACGAGCAGTAGCGCGATTCCGAGGAAGAGAGTCCGCGGCAAATCCCAAATCCCAAATGCCAAATTCCAAAAAACAGCGGCCCTGCGGGCCAAGATCCGCTTGGAACTTGTCCCCTGAAACTTGGAGTTTTTTTGAAATTTGCTCATTGGGATTTGAGTTTTGGCTACCCGTTTCACTTTTTCCCATCTTCCGCCGGCGTCAGACTCACCGAAGTAACAGCATCGCGATCGCACGTGAGCCAGCCGTCGGCGTATTTCAGCTCCGTCACCTGGATGGAGCTGCGCTTGGAGTCGCGCGCGTCCGAGTCTGCGGCCACGCCGGGATGCACGAAGTAATACAGGAAGGCGCGGTCGCCGCTGATCACCACCTCCGGGTGATGGCCGCCGTTCTGGTCGTCCTTCCCCGTGCCGGGCTTGTCGAGCAGGCTCGCGGGCTGGCGTTCCCATTTGAGCGCGTCGTCCGAGCGATAGGCACCGAGACCGGTGTTGCCCAGTAGGTCGATCAGCAGCCAGTAATGGCCTTTCCAGAAGAACGCCAGCGGCGCCTCGCCGCGGTCGCGCGGGAGGTTGGCTGAACCCTTGTCGGTCCAGTGATAGAGATCGGGGCTGTCCGCGTAGTAGGTCGTCTTGCCGGTGCGCTCGTTGTTGTACCACATCCGCCACGTGCCGTCGGGAAGATGCAGCACACAGGGATCGATGACCTTGTCCGTGACGAGAGGCAGCGTGCCCTCGTACTTCCAGGTTTTCAGGTCGCGGCTGGTGACGTGCACGATATTCCGCGGATGGTTCCAGTCGGTGAACACGCCCGGGACAATCACGACGTACATGTGATAGACGCCCTGATCATAGACGAGGGCCGGCGCCCAGAAGGTCGGGATCTCCACGTTCGTGCCGGGGATGTCCTTGGGGAAATCGACCGTCCCGCGATACTTCCAGTTCGCGCCATCCACGGACTCGGCGACGCCGATCGGCGTGCCGTGGACCCAGGTGACCGTGGTGAGTCCGGGAACGTTGGCGCGACGGTTGGTGTAAAACATCAGCCACTTCTTCTCCGCGCGGCTGTAGAT
Source organism: Opitutaceae bacterium (assembly GCA_035549635.1). GTDB lineage: Bacteria > Verrucomicrobiota > Verrucomicrobiia > Opitutales > Opitutaceae > CAIUWA01. The sequence goes on along the minus strand of DASZQN010000056.1, from coordinate 25,580 downwards.
GATGGAAGGATCGGCCGCGCCGTCGAAGACCGGGTCGCGGAAGAGCGGCTTGGGCGCGTTGGCGACGACGGGCGAGGAGGGCGCCGGCGTGTCCGTCGGGAGGGTGCAGCCGGCGAGAAGAACGAGACCGGCGGCGGCGAGGAGCGGGGAGAGCGGGAATTTCATGGATAGAGGAAAAAATGTAGGGGCGTCCCTTGCGGACGCCCGGACTACGATCGATCACCGAATCTCGAACGGGCGTCCGCAAGGGACGTCCCTACAGGAGACAAGCAGCATCAGCTCAGAGCAGCTCGAGCACGACCACGGATTTCGCGGGCAGCGTGACGTTCAGGCCGCCGGCCGTGACGGTCGCGCCGTTGAAGACCTTGGGTGCAATCGCGTCCGGCTGGTCGAAGGTGTTGTGCGCCGTGAAGTCCGGCGCGGTCAGCACCGTGCCGGAAACGGATTTCGCCGCGACGCCCGTGAGGCGGCAGTCGAGCGCGACGGCGTTCTTCGGGTCGGCGTTGGCCAGCGAGACATGGATCTTGCCGGCGGCGTCGCGCGAGGCCGAGGCGCTGACGGCGGGGATGCGATTGGCGCCGAGCACGTAGTCCGGGGACACGAGCTGCAGCCCGAGCGAGGTGGCGCCCTGGTGGACCTTGAACATGTCGAAGACATGATAGGTCGGCGTCCGCAGCATCTTCTCCTTGTCGGTGAGGATCATCGACTGGAGCACGTTGATCATCTGCGCGATGTTCGCCATCGAGATGCGGTCGGCGTGCGCCTGGAAGAGATTGAGGTTGATCGCGGCGAGGATCGCATCGCGCAGGGAATTCTGCTGGTAGAGGAACCCGGGATTCGTGCCGGGTTCCACGTCGGTCCAGATGCCCCACTCGTCGATCACGAGGCCGACGTGCTTCTGCGGATCGTACTTGTCCATGATCGCGGAGTGCCGGGTGATGAGCTCCTCCATCTTGAGCGTGTTGCGCAGCGTCGCGAAGTACTGGTCCTCGCCGAACTGCGTCGCGCTGCCCTTGCTGCCCTGCCAGCTGCCCGACGGCAGCGTGTAGTAGTGGAGCGCGAGGCCGTTCATCCGGCCGCCGGCCTTCATCAGCGTCTCGGTCCACTCGTAGTTCTCGGCGTTCGGGCCGCAGGCGATCCGGTTGATCGGGTCGTTGCGGTCGTAGTTTTTGACGAAGGTGTTATAGCGGCGGTAATTGTCGGCATAGAACTGCGGCGTCATGTTGCCGCCGCAGCCCCAGCTCTCGTTGCCGATCGCGAGGTAGTGCACCTTCCACGGCTTCTCGCGGCCGTTCTTGCGGCGGAGGTTCGCCATGGGCGAGTCGGCGTCGGAGGTCATGTACTCGACCCACTCCATCGCCTCCTGCACCGTGCCGCTGCCGACGTTGAGGCAGATGTACGGCTCGGCGCCGATCTGCTCGCAGAAGTCGAGGAACTCGTGCGTGCCGAAATGGTTGTTCTCCACCACGCCGCCCCAGTGGGTGTTGATCATCGAGGGCCGCGACTCGCGCGGGCCGATGCCGTCGCGCCAGTGGTACTCGTCGGCGAAGCAGCCGCCCGGCCAGCGCACCTGCGGGACCTTGATCTGCTTCAGCGCCGCCACGACGTCGCTGCGGATGCCGCGGACGTTCGGGATCTTCGAGTCCGGCTCGACCCAGATGCCCTCGTAGACGCAGCGGCCGAGGTGCTCCGTGAACTGGCCGTAGAGGTTGGGGCTGATGACCGCGCCGGGCTGGTCGGCGTGGATGACGAGGGTGGCGGCCGGCGAGTCAGCCGAACGCGCGAACGGCGACAGGAGCGCGGCGCAGAGGCCGGCGAGGAGAACGGGGGTAGTGCGCATGGGGAAACAGGAGTGGGATTTGTTTTTACAGGAGGACTACCGGGGTCGAGCCGAGGCCGGAAATTTCTTTTCGGTTCGACCTCGGTATTCCTCCTGTGAAAAAGGATTGGCTGCTCAGAGCTGGTTCAACGCGAGCTTGGCGCCCAGCAGGTCGGGCGCGGAGGCGAGCGCGGCGGAGAATTCCGCGCGCGCCTTGTCCTTCTCCCCCAGCCCGCTGTAGCCGAGACCGGAAACGTAGTGGGCCGCCGCCGCCCGGCTGCGGGGTGTCGCCGCCGCGCGTCCGCCGAATCCGCCGCCGGTATCCGGCGCATCCGCCTGCTTCAGCGCCGCGGCGCCGGAGGCGACGAGTTCGCGGAGGATCGGCTCCGCCTTGTCGTCCTGGCCGAGCCGGCGCAGGGCGAGCGCCTGATAGTAGCGCTGCGCGCCGCGCGCGGACACCTGGTTGCCGAAGCCTCCGCGGCCGCCCCCACCGCCGCCTCCGCGACCACCGCCCGGAGCGGCGTCGCTGGCGGTCGCAACCTGGGTCCAGCCCTGGCGGGCGCTGTCGTGACGGCCGAGCGCGTCCTGCGCGCAGGCGGTCCAGTAGGCGACCTCGGCCTGGCGCGGATTGGGTCCACCGACGCCGGCCGTGGCCCGCAGGTTCGCCGGATATTGCAGCGCGGCCTCAAAATCCGTCAGCGCCTCGGCGTATTGCTTCGCGGCGTAGCGCTGGAGGCCGCGCGCGAGGTGCGCGTCGGTCCAGGCCTCGCCCGTGTTGAAGCGCGTGCCGCCTTCCCAGATGCTGAAGGTGCGGCCTTCGAGGAGCGCGATGGATTCGTCCGGCCGCCCGGCGAAGGTCTTGAGGCCGATGAGGCTCGCGAGCCCCTCGTCCTTCTGCACCACGGCGGCCTGGTGCGCCTCGAGCAGGGAGAGCCGCTTCTCCACCGGCGTGCCGGCCGCCTCGTAGAGCTGGTCGAGCTCGGCAAAATGCGTCGGGTAGGCGTCGCCGAGCGCCACGGCCTTCTCGAGCGCGCCGATCGCCTTCGACCGCGCCTCGTCGCCCGGCTGATGGGACCAGGCCTGCGCGAGGTTGCGCCAGGTGATCGGGAACTTCGGATCCAGCGCGGCGGACTTTTCCCAGAGCTTCACCGCCTCGTCGGGCTGCCAGTCGAAGAGCAGGTTGCCGAGATAGTATGGCGCGCGCGCGTCCTGCGGGTTCGCCGCCATGGCGTCGTGCAGCACGGGGATGACCTCGGACTGGAAGGGAAAGACATACTCCGGCGAAGCCTGCACCGCTTGCCGGCGGAAATCCGCCGCGGGTTTGGCCTGGCCGAGCTTTTCGGCGAATTCGCCGAGATAGTAATAGACGATCGGGGAGACCTTGGCCTTGTCCGGCGCCGCGGCGACCGCGCCGCCCAGCACCTCGAGACCGTCGCTCCAGAGACCGGCGTCGGCGTACTCGGCCGCCGCCTCCTGCGCATCCTGGCCATGGGTGTTCAACGTGGTGAACAGCCTCCGGGCGTCATCTGCATTGTGCGTCACCAGCCATTGCTCGGCCATGAGTCGCGCGTCGAGCGGATCGGTCTTCGTGCGCCCGAGTGCGATCGTGGCCCGTGCCTCATCCGCGCGACCGAGGTGGCGCAGCACGGCGGCTTTCAGACCGTAGGCGCGGAGGTCGATCGCGTTGGCGTCGAGCGAGCGGTTCACGTGATCCAGCGCGGCGGTGAAATCCCCGCGGACCGACGCGATCTCGGCCAGCGAGAAATAGGCCGGGCCCTTCCATTCCTGGCTCCAGGTCGCCTTGTAGAAGGCGTCGTAGGCCTCGTCGGTTTTGCCCTGCGCCTTAAAGGCGACGCCGAGATAATAAATCGGCTCGGCATTTTTCGCCGTGGTGTACTTGGCCGTGAGGCGCTCGATCGCCTTGCGGAAATGCGCCTCGGCCGAGGCCCACTTCGCGTGCCGCAGGTCGAGCAGGCCGAGGCCGGTGTTCGCGGCGGTGTCGCCCGGGTCGCGGCGCAGCACTTCGTCCCAGTACGGGTCGGCGTCGAGCACCGGATCGTTGAACTGGTCGATGCGCTGGCCGGCGAGGAAGAGCTCCTCGTCGGTCTTGATCTCCTGCGGCGCGGGAGGCGGGGTGACGATCGCCGGCTGCGGCATCGGCACCAGGCGGATCGGGGAGTACGCCACCAGTTCGCGGCCCTCGGCCGACAGCGAGACGCGCACGTCGTGCTCGTCGACGCCGGCGGGCACCGCGACCTGCTTCACGTACGGCTTGGCGGGATTGATCGCGACCTTCTCCTCGAGGAGGCTTTTGCCCGCCGCCGTGACGCGGACCGTGGCGGACGGGAAATCCTTCGTGGTGTTGAAGCCGAATTTCGCGGTGCCGTCCTTCACCTCCAGGTTCACGGCGGCCTCGAGGTTCGCGTTCTTCACCCCGCCGATGTCGCGGAAGGGATACCAGTGCATGTCGAACACGCGCGCCTCGAACGGCTGGAGCCAGGAATAGTCCGGCTGGTTGTCGGAATAGGCGCCGACCATCAGCTCGACATACGGACCGTCGGTGTCGGTGAGGATGTTGTCCCACTGCCGGCCGCGCGGACCGTTGCCCCAGGTCCAGAATTTCTTGCCGGGCACGATGTGGTGGTCGGCGACGCTCATCGTGCCGGCCTCCTTCCCGTGATCGTAGCCGGCGAAGAAGTCGTCCTGGTAGTTCCAGGCGAACATCGAGTTCGAGTTGAAGTGGTTCTTGTACCAGCTGACGTCCACGCCGCCGGTGAAGTCGGAGCCGTTGTAGCGCGAGTTCGCGATCGGCCAGGTGGTGAAGTCGTTCTTCTTGTGGAAGGTCACCCACTGCGTGGAGGGCGGATAGATGATCTGGTAATTCTCATTGGCGTTCACCGCGACGTTGGCGAAGCAGAGCATCGTGTTCACGAGCGGCGTGCGGTTGAGGATGCGCACGGAGCACTCCAGCACGGAGCTGCCCGGGCGCAGGGTGTAGCCGACCGCCCAGCGCATGCGGTGGCGGACCTCCTCCTCGCCGACCCAGATCGTCATGCTGCCGTCGGCGTTCTTCTCCGTGCTGTACTGCACCGGGCTGAAGGTCGAGGCACGGTGGTGATGCGGGATGTTCCACTCGATGCCGCCGGAGATCCACGCGCCGATCAGGCCGATCAGGGCCGGCTTGATCACGTGCTGGTGGTAGACGAAGTCGTAGTTGTTGGACTTGTCGACGGCCGAGAACAGGCGTCCACCGATCTCGGGCAGGACGCCGATCTTCACGTACTCGTTCTCGAGATAGACGATGTGGTAAGTCTGCTCGCTCCTCGTGTTCGTGAGATTGTCGTAGAGCGGATAGGGATAGATGCGGCCTTCGGCGCCCTGCGACTGGCGGCCGAAGTAAAACATCGGATTGGGATCGGGCGGCAGCGACTTGTAGGTCGGGATCGTCTCGTCTTTTTCGGTGAACGTGACGGGGGCGGCGGCGAAGGCCGCCGTCGCGGAGGACAGAAGACAGATGACGGAGGACAGACGGAGAGACAGGGAGCGCATGACGGGGAGTGGGGTTAAGGAGAAAGGAGCTTAAGTTTGAAACTGTGGGAGGGACTTTACCCCTCGATTGCACGCGGAAATGATTCAGTCGGGGCATAAAGCCCCTCCCACAGTTTCCTGGGGCAATGGATCCATTTTCTATTTTTCCAATTCGCGAACGGGCTTGAGGTCGATGTAGGTCGGCTGGGCGGGATCGCCGGGGAGAAGTTTGCCGTTGGCCACGGAGAGCTCGACGACGTTGATGGCCGTGGTGTGGTTGCGCGGCGGCGGGGTGGCGGAGACGGCCGCGGGGGTTGCCGGAGCGTTCGCCGCGGCGGGCGCGGCCGGACCCGCGGTTCCCGGGGCGCGGCGGTTGCCGCCGAAATAGAACCACCACGCGCGATTGCCGCTGATGACGACGTCGCCGTGGGAACCGAAAAGCGCCCGGTCCTGCAGTTTCCAGTTCTGGCAGTCGTCGGAACTCCAGACGCGCATGCCGTTGGCCCAGCAGTCGGCGATCAGCCAGAAGCGGCCCTGCCAGTGGATCACCTTCGGGCCTTCGCCGTTGAAATCGGTGACGGCGTTGCCCTTGGGCTCCCACTTGTTCAGGTCCGGGCTGTCGGCGTACGAGAGCGACTTCTCCTTGCGCTCATCCTTGTACCACATGCGCCAGGTCCCGTTCGGCAGCTGCATCACGCAGGCGTCGATGGTGCGGTCGGAGCCGAGGTCGACATGGCCGATCGCGTCCCACTTCACGCCGTCCTTGCTCGTGAGGTGCACGATCTCGCGCGGGTGGTTCCAGTCGTTGAAGATTCCCGGCACGTACGTGAGGAACATGTGGTAGGTGCCCTCGACCCAGATGACCTCCGGCGCCCAGTAGGTGAAATCGTCGGGATGGGCGTCCTTGCCGTAGCGGATGTCCGCCGTCCCGCGGTAGGTCCAGGTCGCGCCGCCGTCGGAGGATTCCGCCATGCCGATGCTGGAGCCGTGGATCCACGTGACCCCGGGCGCGTCCTTGGCCGTCGCGCGCCGCGCGGTGTAGTACATGAACCACTTGTTCGTCTCGGCATTGAAGCAGAAGACCGGATCGGTCGGCGCGTCGAACGGCGGATCGCGGTACAATGGGCGCGGCGCGAGTTTGCCGGCGGGTGCCGGCGGGGCGGACTCGGCGCGAGCCACGCTCACGCTCGCGGCCAGTGCGAACAGGCCGAGCAGACAGACGGGGACAAGAAGGCGGGGACTGGATCGCATGGAATAGAGGGGAAGGGATCCGGGGTAGAGCGGGTTGTCCTCAACCCGCTGGCTTGGGAAGGAGCCGGAAAAGCGCGTTGGGGTCAACGCGCTCCACCTTTGGCGTATCGGTTTGAAACGGTGGGCGGGGCTTTATGCCCCGATGGAACGAGGGGTGATTCAGTCGGAGCGTAAAGCCCCTCCCACATCATGACATCATGGCTTCGACGCCGGGACGGCGGCCGGGCCGCTGGGGGCAGCCTTGAAATCCTGCGCCTCGGCGCCATCGCGGCGTTGCACGGGCGCCTGCTTGCCGAGTCGGATGGCAAGCACGTTTTGGTGCGCCAGCCGCATCGCGGCGACCATATCGGGATAGGGACGGTCGGTGACGTCGACCATGCCGATGTTGTAGTTCTCGCCGTCGTTGCGGCCGGTGTTCGGCTGGTCGATGAACTGAAACCAATGGGCGCCGACGAGGGCGGGATTCGCCGCGGCGTTCTCGACGTAGCAGCGATAGAGAAATCCTTTTTCCTCCTGGGACGAAGCTTGCACGAGGCCGGGCGACATGCCGCGGCCCGGGGTGCCGTTATGGAATTCCCCGATCAGGATCGGCCGGTGCACGAGGTCGTAGTACCGCTGGACCCGCGCCGGGTCGGGTGTGGCCGAGTACATGTTGTGGCTGTAGACGTCGAAGAGCCGGCCCATGTGGATCACCTCCGGCGGTGGACTGCCGCCGAAGCGGATGCCGAGGTTGAGGTGGTTCGGGTCGTGCTTCTTCACGGCCGCGATGATCACGGTCAGGTAGCGCTCGAATGCCTGCAGCGCGAAAGCCTTGCGGGTGTCCGCGGTGTCGCCCTTGTCCGCGAGCCATTTCTTCAGCTCCCGATTGATGGCGGTCGTCGGGGCCGCGAGGATCATGTCGGCGAGCGCGCTCTCGCGCGTGGGCCATGACGGCTCGTTGCCAATGAAATAGCCGAGCAGGTACGGATCGTCCTTGTACGGTTCGCAGGAGCGGGCCGCGATCGCGTCGACCTTGGTTTCAAAATCGTCGGCGTACACATCCGGCAGGCCCAGCCACGCCTGGCCGCCGCTTTGCCACTCGCGGATCGTGACGACGTAGGGCCGCCGCGGCTCGGCCTTCATCAGGTTCTGATCGCCGCCGTAGAAAGTGTTGAGGCCCCAGTCCGCCATGCGCCGGGCAGTCGTGTCCGCCCACTGCTGGCGCCACGTTTCGCCGCTGCCGTAGCGGCGGACGAGATTCCAGGTGTAGAACGACGCGTTGACGCCCCCTCCTCCGCCGCCACCGCCGCGTCCGCCGAAACCCTGGTTGAGGTCCGCCGGCGGCAGCGCCGTGAAGATCGCCTCGCGGCCGGTCACGCGCGTGGCCGACGCGGTCGAGATGCCGTTGGCGCCGTTGGAGAAAAAGTAATGGCCCTCCGGATCGATGAACCACCATTTGCCGTCGATCTGCTCGACGCGGAAAAAGCCGGTCGCCTTCGCCTGCGTCGCCGTGAATCCGCCGAAGCGGTCGCGGTCCGGCAGCGGGTTGCGCCCGAGTCCCGCGCTCTCCTCGGCCCAGGCTTTCTTCAGGTCGTCGAGGGTCTGCGCCTTGCCCGGCCAGTCGGCGGGGATCCACTGGCCGAATTCGTCCACCAGCTTCTTCGGCTCGATCACCTCGTCGCCCGGCGACTCCTTCGCGAGCGAGACGGACCGAAGCTCCAGCTTCGGCGCACCGACCGGGTCGCGCATCGTCACGCCGAAGGCCTCGACGTGGTCGATCGGGCCGTACCCGCCGAACTCGATGCTCATGAAGTACGAGCCGCCAAGCTTGTTCGTCAGCGACGCGAGGTCCGATCCGCCGGTGGCGGCGGCGGAGAAATATTTCAGCGGGATCGCCGCCCGCACCAGCGCGTTCTGGAACGGGTGCAGGCGCTTGGAGATCACCTTGCCCGGCGTGTGCAGCTCCAGCTCAAAGCGCTGCGGGGAGCTGGCGCGGAACTCGAGCACGAGGAAATTGTAGGGCGTCCAGTCGGACGGCAGGTCGGGATTGAGCTCGGCGAGCGTCCATTTCCTGGAAACGGCGCCCTGGCCTTGGAAGGTCACTTCGACCGGAGCGGCGGAGGCAAAAGAGGTCAGCGCGAGAGCAACGCCGACGAGAAGGAAGGAGAGGCGAAGGTGTTTCATAAAAGGTAGGGGCGCCCCTTGTGGGCGCCCGGGACGTCCGCAAGGGACGCCCCTACAGGGGACGCTACATGAGGTGGATTGAATTTGCGCAGGACGCTTCGATTTCAAATGTCCCAGGGCGACGACGGCGTGCCGGCGTCGGAGGCCTGGGGTTTCTGGCTGAACGGAAGAATCTTCCCGGAATGGACGTCGAGGAGGCGCTTGTGGGTGGTCTTCGCGGCCTCGACGAGCTCGGGATACGGCCGGTCGGTCGAATCGATGAACCCGATGTTGTAGTTCTCGCCGTCGTTGCGCCCGAGGACCGGCTCGTCGCGCCAGGTGAACCAGTGCGCGCCGAGGCAGTACGGCAGCGAGAGGCCCTGCTCCACGAAGTAGCGGTAGGCCACGCCGCGCTCGGCCTGGTTCTTCGCCTGCACCAGGCCCGAGCCGAGGCCGTTTTCCGGCACGCCGATGTGGAACTCTCCGATCAGGATCGGCCGGCCCGACAGGCGGTGCGAGCGCTCGACCTGCTTCGTGGGCTCGTACTCGTAGACGTTGATGCTGCAGACGTCGAAGACCTTCGCGAGGCGCAGAACATCGTCGGCCGGCTTGCCGCCGAAGCGGATGCCGAGGATCAGGTGGTGGGGGTCGTACTTGCGGACCGCGCTGCAGACGAGGTCGAGGTAGTGCTCGAAGGCCGTCACGACAAACTGCTTCCGGCGCTTCGCGTTGTCGCCGTCGGCGAGGAAGGACTTGAGCTTCACCTTGGTCGCGGTGTCGGGGCCGGCGAGGATGAGGTCCACGACCTCGGACTCGCGGTCGCCCCACGGCGGCTCGTTGCCGATGAAATAGCCGATGATGAGCGGGTCGTCCTTCCGGGGCTCGCACTGGGTCTTCGCCGCCTGGTCGATGGCCGGGCCGAAGTCGTCGGCATAGACGTCGGGCACGCCGAGGAAAGTCTTCGCCGGCGTTTGCGGCCAGCGGAGGAAGACGATGTTGGGCCGGCCCGCGCCGCCGGTGTTCATGCCCCAGGAATCGAGGCGCTTCACCGTGCGCGCGTTCGCGGCCTGTTGCGCCGGGGTCGGCGTCGCGGGCGCCGCCGCCGCCCGGCCCCCGCCGCCGAAGCCGCCGGGGATGCCGTTGGAGCTGGTGGAAAGGAAGAGATGCCCCTTCGGGTTCACGAACCACCAGACGTCGTTGATCTGCTCGACGTGGAAGAAGCCGGTGGCCTTCGCCTGGGTCGCCGCATAGCCGCCCATGTCGTCGTAGCCGAAATCGGCCGGGCCGCCGAAGGCCTTGGCCTCGTCCGCGAGCTCCTGCTCGAGCTGGGCGCGGCTGTGGATCTTCCGCGGATAGTCGACATGGGCCCACTGGCCGAACTCGTCGACCACCGGCTTGCCCTCGAGGAAATCCGAGCCCTCGTCCTGCTTCGCGAGGTGGACGTTGCGCAGCTGGATCACCGGGTGATTGATCGGATACTGCATCGCGAAACCGAGTGCCTCGACGGCGGTGAGGTCGCCGAACGGGCCCCAGACCGACATCCAGAATGAATTCGTGCGCCGGTTGATCGTCGAGGCGAGGTCGGTGCCGGACTTGTCCATGCCGGCGAAGTACTGCAGCGGGATCGAGGCGCGGAACCAGACATTCTGCCCGAACGGCTGGAACTCGATCCGGCGCGGACCATTCGCGGTGTACGCCCAGAGGCCGAAGCGCTGCGGCGTGGACGTCCGCAGTTCCATCACGAGATGCGTGTAGCCAGTCCAGTCGGACGGCATCCCGGGCGCGAGGTCGGCCAGGGCGACCTTGTGCTCGCTGAGCACGCCGTCGAACGCGAGGCGGCGGGGCTCGTCGGCGGCGGGGGCCGGGAGCGAAAGAAAGGCGGAGAACAGCAGGAGGGCAATGGCTCGCTTCATGGTTTTCAGGAAAGGACTCGAGCGAAGACGGCTGACCCAGGTGGATGGTGCCCTGCGCTCACCACTCCAGCACCAGCAGGGAGACCGCCTGGCGCGGGAGCGTGAATTTGAGCGTGGCCGCGCCATCGGCCACGTTTACCGCAGCGGGTTCCTCGAGCTGGGCGAGCTGGCCGGCCTTTTCCATCTGCTCGTATTGCGCCCGGTTGGGCGAGGTCGGGGCGCCGAAGGATTTCCAGACGGTGAAGGAATTGCTGTGCGTCGCGTCGATGCGGTAGTGCGAGACGCGGGCATTCGTCACGCCCGCCGGCAGATGGGCCAGCGCCAGCTCGACCGCGGCGTCCGGACCGGGGACGTCGTCATCGTGATAGTGCCAGACCATGATCGACAGCCGGTGCGCCTCGAGGCTGGCGAGTGCCGCCACGTCCGGGGCGCCGCGGACTCCCTGCCGCATGATGGCATCCAGCGCGATTTCGCCCGAGCTCTGGGTCGCGACCCGCTGGCCGCCCATTTTGCTGAACATGCGGAAGACGTTCAGCACCGGCAGGTCAATCCCGCCGGTGGCCATCGTACGCTGGCCGGCGAAGAACGGCTGATCCTCGAACTCGAACGACCAGGTCAGCGCGCCCTCGAGGTTGACTCCGCGCCGGTCCGCCAGCTGAAACTGGCGCGCAAACACGGCGGCCTCGTAGCTCGAGAACATAGTGGTCGTCCGGTAGCCGAGCTGGGGCGCCTGGCAGGCGGCGCAGCCGTCGGGATCGGACTCACCGATGACGATCGGCTTGTTTTTCAGCTCCGGCACGGCGGCGATCAGCGCGAAGCCTTCGTCGGTCGTCCGGAGCTGGTTGGCAATGCCCAGCCGCACGTGGCCGTCCACGAAGGCCGGCGATCCTTTGGCGTGGAAGGAGACGAAATCCGTCGGGGTGCCGGCCTGGCCGGTCACGTAGTTTTTACCCCGCGCGACATGAGCGAGAAAATCCTGCATGAACTTGCCGCCGGCGCCGGCGACATCGGGGCCGCCCACCCGGGCGTTCGGCAGCGCGCGGCGGATGCCGGCAATGGCGTAATCATGCAGCTTGCAGAATTCCTCGACCGTGCTGTGCCAGTAGGAGGCGCCGTTGGGTTCGTTCCAGATTTCCCAGTACCACTTGTCCACCTCGGCCTGCCCATAGCGTTCGAGGCAGTGCTTCGCCCACTGATAGGCGAGTTCCTCCCACTTCGCGTAATCCTTCGGCGGATAAGCCCAGCCGGCATCGATGTTTCCCGTCCCGGTGCCCGGGCGCCAGGCATGCTGGTAAGGCTGCGGGCCGGTCGTCATGGCCTCGGGCATGAAGCCGAGCTGCGCGTAAGGATGGAAGCCCCGCGCGCGGTAGGTATCGAAGATCCGGTCCACGATGGTCCAGTCGTACACGGGCCGGCCCTGCGCGTCCTCGGTGTAGATGTTCGTGCTGCCCCACTTGTAGGCCGGCGTGCCGTCGCCGGTGTTGAGCAGGTTGTGCGCGCGGAAATACATGTCGTCCGACCGGAGCTGGCCGAGCTCGCCCAGCAATTTCTTGCCGTCCTTCATGTAGGCATAGTTCGGCTCGTCCGCGCCGAAGAACTTCCAGATCGGCTTCATCTCGCCGACCGGCTTGGCGGCGTCCACCTGGATATTGACGGCAAACGCGGGCTTGGGTTCGTCCGCGGCGGAAAGGGCGCCCGCGCCGAGCACGGCAAACGCCAGACAGGACAGGACTCGGGAGTACATTTTTTTGGGAGGGGAAATGATCAGGGTGTTGTGGGCCGCGGTCCCCGCAACCGCTTATTTTGCAGCGGTGAATGTCACCGTCCTTGACCGTCACATCACCCGGCGCGCTTTGCGCCCGCATCCGATAAGAAGGTGTGAGGTTTGAGGCCTGGGGGAGGATAGCGGCGGCACGGATGGTTTCACACGAAGACACGAAGCCCACGAAGATCGGATCTACCGTAGTGTTCTTCGTGGGCTTCGTGTCTTCGTGTGAGCTCTTCCGGAAAAATCCCCGAGCGAAAGTAAAGCCTCTGCGCCTTTGCGTCTCCGCGCGAAATCCCCGTCCCTACCTCTGCACCTTCGTGTCGCCGATCTTCACGTTGAAGTTGTAGACGTTCAGGTTGAAGAACTCCTCCACCTTCGCGAAGACCTGCTGGCGGGCGTTGGGCAGGCCCCGGGCGTAGGCGTTGGTGATCTCCAGGTAGTCGGCGGGGTTGCTGCCGCGGGCGAGGGCCGACCGCAGCGCGGTGGCGGCGCCGGCTTCGCCGGACGGGTCGTAGGGATCCTGGATGAGCAGCACGGGCTTGGTGATGAGGTCCGCGTGCCGCGAGGGAGAGATCTCCGCGAGGTGCTTCGCGTCGGTGCCGAAATACCAGCTGCGGAACTCGCTCGCGAAGTTGATGAGCGTGGGCGGAAACATCGGCGGCTGCGCCGGGGCCCCGCCCGCGCTGGCGGCAGTCACGGAGGCCGCGGTCTGGTCGTCCGTCAGGCTCGCGATGCCGTCCTGGGCGAACGAGGGCGCGGGATTGGGAGTCGGCGCGAGCAGGGGATTCCCCGGCGGGCCGAAATGGGTCAGGAAGTCGGCCATCGCGTGCATCTGGTTCACGTTCGTGTCCTGCCGGTCGCGCGCCTCCTGCACGCTCTCGGGCTTCCTGGCCCAGGTCTCCAGGTCCGTCGGCGCGTTGATCGCGACCGCGCAGCGGAAATCGTCCGGATAAAGCTGGAGCGCCCGCAGCACGACGTACCCGCCGAAGCCCTCGCCGATCAGCGCCACGCGCTTCCGGTCCACCTTCTGGCGGGCCGCGACCCAGTCGACCACCGACCGGATGTCCTCGACCGGCATGCCGTCGAGATTCGTGCGCAGGGTCTCGCGCATCCGGGTGCCGAATCCGCCGGAGCCGCGGTAATTGACCTGGGCCACGACGAAACCCATCGCCGCCAGCACCTGGGCGTCCCGGTTGAACCCGGGCCAGCTGCGCTCCCACGGGCCTCCATGGCAATAGACGAGCAGCGGAGGCGGATTCGCCAGCGGCGCCACCGGCTGCGTCAGGTAGCCGGTGAGGTGCACGCCCGCGGGCGTGTCGAACGCGAAAGGCGCCGAGGCGTTGGTGGCGTCCAGGTCGACGCCCTGGGTGCGGCGGACGAACTGGACGAGCCGGTTGTCGTCGCGATGGAAAACGTAGTACCGGCCCGGATCGGCGCCGCCGGACGCCAGCAGCAGGAAGCGCTTCCGGTGGTCGTCCCAGTCGATGATCCGCACCGCCCGGCCCGGAAATTTTTTCTCCAAGGAGGACTGCATGTCCGCGATCTCCGGATCCAGCCAGCGGGTGGCGTCCTCCAGCGTCGCGAGACGGACGCCGACCAGCCGCCGCTGGCTGCGGTCGAAGACCAGGGCCGCGTCGTTGCCGGGCGCCGTGAAATCCGCGAGGTCGAACGCGGGATCCTCCACCGCGAGGCCGGTGCGCTGGCCCGCGCGCAGGTCGAGCGCATAGATGCCGTAGGTGTCGCGCCCGACGTTGGAGGCGATGTAGAGAATTTTCGGATCGTAGTCGAAGCCGAGCGGGAACGTGCGCGACCCGAGATAAGTCTGCGGCGTGATGTCGTCCGCCACGAGGCGGTCGATGCCCTTCGCCGCGGGCTGCCCGGCCAGCGGCACATAGACGAAGCTCTGCGTGGCGCTGTCGATCGGCCTCAGCAGCTTGATCCGCGGCCGGCCCTGGCGGTCGTAGAGGACGTCGCCGTTGACGTCCTGCTCGTTCACCGTGCGGCGCTGGCCGGTCCGGACGTTCACCTTGAACATCCCGGTCGCGATCCGACCGTAAAGGGAAGGGTCGTTGCTCCCGCTGTCGAGCGCCGGCCGCACGGCCTGGACCAGAATGACGTCCGGTTCGTCCGAGGCGAGGCCGAGGACGTGCGGCTGCCTCGGCAGCTTGTCGTCCGTGATCGTGGTCAGAGCGAGGTCGTCGGCGTCGACCAGCTTCCGGAGATTTTTGCCGTCGGCGCCCACGGAATAGACGATGCTCACATCCGTCGGTTCGTGCGTCCGCCGGACGTCGACCTCCTGGATGCCGGGAATCCGCGACTCGAACACGATGCGGTCGGACGCCGCCCAGCGGAAAAAGGGAATCTCCACCGGGGTCTTCTCGTGGTCCTGCGAATCGCGGATGATCGAATCCTTGCCGGCGGGCACCGCGCTTCTCTTCGAGGGATCGTCCACGTCCACGATCGCGATGAAGGTCTGGTCGTCCTCGTGCGCCGTGTACGCAAGATGGCGTCCGTCCGGCGAGAGCGTGGCCTGCTGGACGCGATCCGGCTGGAGCCAGTTGACGATGTCCGTGGGCGTCGGCGCGTCCGCGTGGGCGATCGTCGCCAGCAGGAGGCCGGTCACGGCCGCGCCCCATCCACGTCGCTTCAGGGAGCAGGCCGGCTTCATGAGGAGGGAGGAGCCGCGGGCGCCGCCGCCAGGCTGGCGCGCAACTGCTCGAGGCGCTGCTGGAACGCCGCGTCCGGGCCCGCCATCAGGCCGCGGGCGATGATGCGCTCGGCCTCGGTCTTGAATCCCTGCCGGGCATTCAGCCAGGCGGCCTGGTAGATCAGAGGCAGGTTGCGGGGAAAGTAGGTCATGCCCTCGTCGAGGACGACGAGGTTCTGGCGCGTGAGCGCCGGCGCGCTGTGGCTCCAGACGTCGGCGCTGAGGGCGTAGATCTCCAGCATCGGCGGCGCCTGGTGATAAACGTTGAGCAGCGGCTGCAGCACCATCGTGGCCTGCGCGGCGCTGAGCCGGCCGCCGGTGCCGCCCGGTTCCGCCTTGGCCTCGGCGTAACGCAGGCGGGCGAGCTCGTAGCCCACGCGCGGCCGTGTCACGCCGCCCTGCACGGCGGCCTCGAGGTATTTGCGCGCCTCCGCATCGTTGCCGGCGTCGACCTCGCAGAGTCCGATCATCCCCAGCAGCTGGGGGTCGCGTTCGCCCTTGTCGTAGGCGTTCATCAGCGTGCGCCGCGCCTGCTCGGCGTACTTGGGGGCGAGCTGCGGGTAGATATCCTTGATGTAGGAAATCTCCATCCGCTCCCAGTCGCCCTTCATCCGCGCCACCTCGAGGTCGGTCGCCAGGCGCGGGTTCAGCCGCGGCAGCGCGACGGGCTCCCCGGCGATCAGCACCAGGGTCTTGCCGGTCGCGTCGGACAGATAATCGGCGAGCCGCTCCTGCACGTCGACATAGCCGAGACCGAAGCATTCCCGGAACAGGTCCTCGGTAACGGGCATCATGCTGGCCTGCGCGATGAATTTCAGCAGGGCCGGCCGCCGCGGCTGGTTCTTGCCGTCGAGCGCCCAGCGCAGGAATAGCGCAGCCTCGCGGCGCCGGAGCGCCCCGTTCGGGTCCTGCGGCGGCCAGGTGGCGAAGAGGTCGGCCAGCGGCAGCAGCGAGCGTGGGTAATCGACGTCCCGCTTGATGTTCTTGGTCGCGGCCGGAGAGTCCCACTCGACCGTGTCGAACACCACCGGATCGCGGCCGAAGTCGCCCGCGGAGAAGAGGTCGACCATGCCCTCGACGAACCACATCGGCGGCGCCGGCGTCCGGCTGCGCGCCAGATAACGGACATAGTCGGGCGTCAGACGCAGCTCGGAGCGGACAAACCCTCTTTCCTGCAGGACGTAGAAGAAGACCATCGAGTCGCGGTCCGCCAGCCACAGGTTGGGCATCGAACGGTAGCCCGTCGCTCCGCCGCGCCGGCCCTGCTTCTCCTCCGTCCGGTCGCGCGCGTCGCGCATCAGGTCGGCCACGACTTCCTTCGAGACCACCGGCTTGTTCTCCTCGTTGTAAAGCACGACCACATCCGGCACCGCCCGTTTCGAGCGCAGGCTGTCCGGCACGAGCACGTTGAGGCTCTGGCGCAGGCGATTCATCTCCTCCAGCCAGTGGACGGTCACCTCGTCGCTGCAGCGGGAAAGGACCTCGATGCCGGGCGCCGCGACATACCTCCAGGGCGGACCGTTCACCGGCTCCGAGACCATGAGCGGCGGCAGCTCGACCATGCGTTCCGGCGGAGCATCCGCCGCCCGGACGGCCGCCGGGACCAGCCTCGCGCACAGCAGCGCCAGCAGGCAGAGGTGGAGCGTGGGGCGGGAACGCATGACGGGGAAGGACGTGGTTATCCGGACCGAGGTTACCCTTCACGGTCTCGGAGCGGCAGGCAATGACAAGCGAGCGCGGAATACACACACACCGTCGCTTCGCGCCACCCCTCTTTCTAGAGGGGAGCTTTTGGCCCTGGCTCCCCTCTAGAAAGAGGGGAGGCCGCAGGCCGGGGTGTGTCGGCTCGAATCCCCGCGGAGCGAGGTCCGCGCCCTACCGGAGCGGGGCTACCGCCTTCGCCTTGGCGGAGAAAAAGCCTTCGAGCGGATCGCCCGGCAGCGCCTTCAGGCCGGCGATGACCACCGATGCGTTGTACTCCGCGCCGGCGCGATTGGTGTGCGTGTGCTCGTCGGGGGTCGGGAGCGGGAAGAGTTTCAGCACCTCGTCGTGGCCGATGGCGTCATAGTGGTCGGCGATGGCCGCATTCAGGTCGATGAACCCGACCTTCTCGGCGACGGCCACCTGCCTGGCCCAGCCGGCGTAGTCGGCGGCGTTGCGGCGGATCTTGCCGTCGTCCGTCCAGATCCGGCGCGGGATGAGCGAGCAGACGATCGGCGTCGCGCCCTTGGCGCGGGTGTCGGCGATGAACTTCCGCAGGTACCAGCCGTAGGTGTGCACGACCTCGTGCTTCTTGGTCATGACGTTGTCGATTTCCTTCGTCTCCTCGCCGATGCCCTTGAGCGTGCCGCGCGCCCGGAGCGGCCCGGGCAGCTCGTCGTTGAGCGCGTAGTCGTCGTTATGGCCGAACTGCATGAGCACGTAATCGCCGGGCTTGATCATCGGCAGCACGCGCTCCCAGCTGCCGAGGGTCAGGTAGGTCCGGCTGCTGAGGCCGCCGACCGCGCGGTTGACGAGGTTCGCCTTCGCCGGATCGAAATAATCCGCGATCGGCTCGCCCCAGCCCCACTGGCCCTGGGCGCCGAGGTTCTGGCCGTCGCCGGCGCCGTTGCGCACGGTGGAATCGCCGATGAGGAAGACCGTCGGCAGCGCCGGGTTGGCCGGCTCGGGCTGGCGCGGACGGGCCCGGGCACTGGCGGCGGACGCCTGCACGACGCGGTCCGCAGGCGCGGGGGCGACGTCGGCTCCCTTCGGCGAGAGGTACTGCGCGAACGGGTAGCCGCGCAATGCCTTCAGGCCGGAGACGACGGTGGCGGCGTTGAGATCGGCGCCGTCCTTGTTCGTGTGGGTCTTGTCCGGCTGGTAGAGCTTCGCCATCTCGTCCGCGCCGACCTTCTCGAAGTGGTCCGCGACCAGGTTGCTGAGATCGATGAACCCGTACCCGCCGGCCACGGCGATCTCGCGGCTCCACTGGCTGTAGCCGCCGAAGACGCGCTCCACCTTCCCGTCGGTCCAGGCGTTGCGGATGGTGAGCGAGAGGAGGATGGGCGTCGCGCCCTTCTCCTTCGTGTCGGAGATCATCTTCCGCATGTACCAGCCGTAGGTGTGCACGACCTCGTGCTTCTTGGTGAGGACGTTGTCGATTTCCTTCGTCTCCTCGCCAATGCCCGGGATCGTGCCGCGGGCGCGGAGGGGCGGCGGCGGCTCGTCGTTGATCGCGCCGATGTCATTGATGCCGAGCTGCAGCAGGACGTAGTCGCCCGCCTTCACCTTGCTGATGATCTGCTCCCACGAGCCGTCGGTGATGAAGGTGCGGCTGCTCCGGCCGCCGCGGGCGCCGTTGTAGACGTTCACCTTGGCGGGATCGAAATACGCGGCAAACGGCACGCCCCAGCCCTGGATCGCCCCGCCCCCGGCGGCGGCCGTCGAATCGCCGGCGATGAAGATCGTGGGCAGCTTGGGGTCGAGCGCCTTGACCGAGCCCGGCGCGAGCGCGACCGAGGCATCGGGGGCGGGCTGGGCGGAAAGACCAAGGGCCAGCCCGCAGAACGCGAGCAGGCCGGCGAAGGATGATTTCAGGGACGGGGCATGCATGGGATTTTGGGGTAGGGACTGTTTAAACACAGAGGGCGCAGAGACGGCAAGAGGCCGGAAAAGCAGGAATCCTCCATGCACGGCAGCTATTCCGAGACTGGGAAAGGATCATTTGGCTCGGCTCCTCGGCTTCTCTCTGCGCCCTCCGGGTTCTCTGTGTTAAAATTCCGTCGGATCGGCATCCGAAGATCAGTTCCCTCGCGGCGCCTGCGTCTGGCGGCCCGGGCTGGCCGGGAGGTCGAACTTGGCGGGGTCGTCGGGATGCGCCGGGTCGAAGGGCTGGAAGTCGTCCACGATCGACTTCGCGAGCTCGAGCTTGTTGTCCCGGATGCCCTGCACGATGCACTTCGCCAGCTCGTACGCGCCGTAGGCGCTGTGGTGCGTGGCGTCGCGGCCGCCGCTCTGGGCGACCCAGGATTTTTCCGGCCCGAGGGCCTCGAGGAAGGCCACGCTGTCCGCGGTGAGGTCGATGAACGCGACACCCTCCTCCTTCGCGACCGCCCGTACGGCAGCGGGGTAGTCGCCGTGCGTGTTGTGCACCTTCGCGCCGTCGAACTGGTGGCGCTGCATCGGGTTCACGATGATCGGCGTGACGCCGCGCCGGCGGGCCTCGGCGATGAAGGTCTTCAGGTAGGCCTTGTAGGTCGTGTTCGCCTCGACGTACGTCTGCGGCCAGCTCGCCTTGCTGTCGTTGTGGCCGAACTGCATGATGAGGTAGTCGCCCTTTTTGATCAGGCTCATCACCTTGTCGAAACGCAGCTCGGTGAGGAAGGACTTCATGGTCTCGCCGGACTCCGCGTGGTTGGCCACGGCGACGTCGGGTTTGAAGAAGCGCGGCAGCATCTGGCCCCAGCTCGTCGTGGGCTCGCGCGGCTGGTCCGTCACGGTGGAGTCGCCGATGACGAAGACCGTTGGCAGGTCGTCGACGCGGTCGATCTCGAGCGCGCAGAGCGAGGGATGGGTGTCGCTGAACTCGAGCGTGAGCTTGTCGTCCCAGTGCAGCACGAGGCCGTTGGGGCCGTCCTCGCGGTTGTTTAGCTCGACGTGGTCGTTGCCGGGGGCGTTCAGCGGCGGCGGCGGGACCTTGGCGTTGCGGACGTTCGCGATGAAAGTGCGCGTCTCGAATTTTCCGGCCGGCGTCCGCACGCGCTCGAGCATGAGGCGGCGGGACTCGGACTTGACCGTGGTGACGGAGTCGGCCCGCGCATCGCCGAGCGTCACGGTCACGCGATAATTCCCCTCGGGCACCTTGACGGAAAAGAAGAAGGGCTTGTCACTGGTGACAAAGCCGTCGTGCTGCGGATCGCCCCCGCCCTGCTCGACGACGGTCGGCGCCGTGCCGAGATCGAAGCCGGCGCCGGAGTCCTTCGAATAGACCGTGGCGGGCGTCACCGCCGTGAAGCCGGGCGCGGCTCTGGCCCCGAAGTCGAACTTGAACGAAGTCGGCGCCGGCGGAGCGGCCGGGGCCGCCGCGTCGGCGGCGAGCAGGCCGGCGGACGCCAGCAGGCCGGGAAGAGCCAGGACAAGGAAGGAGCGCAGGGATGTGGGCATGTGGGAAAAGATAGGACGCTGCGCGCCGCCAGAGGTGACCCGGGAATGCCGATTGCGGATTTTGGGTTGCGGATTGCGGATTGAAATTCCGTTCGGCCGGTTCGGATTTTTGGCCACGAAAAGGCACAAAAGCCCGATGGCTTCGTATGGAGCCGATTGTGCGCCTATAGGCGCGATGGAGACGTGGCCGCAGCCTCGGATTTCTCGTGCCTTTTCGTGGCCAAAAATCCGAGGGTGCGGCTCCTCCGTTTCCTCATGGCGCAGCGGGATGTCGCAGTCCGGCGACCACCTCGGCGGGCACGGCGATGACGGTGCCGTGGCGCATGCGCACCGGCGTGTCCTCGTCCGGGAAGCTCATCTTCGCGGTCACGTCCTCCCAGGTCTTGAGGTCGCGGGAGCGCATCGCGCCGTAATGCTTCTTCTGGTAAGCGTCGAAGTACACGATGTACTCGTCGCCGACCTGGATCGCGGTCGGCCCCTCGACCCACAGCCCCGGCGGCGTGAACGGCGCGGAGAGCGGCGAGAACGGGCCCTGCACGTCGTCGCTCGTCGCGATCTGCAGGTATTTTTTCGGCGGGTTCACGGTCTCGTCCTTCACGATGAGATAATGCTTCCCGTTCGCGTGCAGGAAGGTCGCGTCGATCACGCTGAAGCCCGGGTCGTAGAACAGCTTCGTCGGCGCGAAGGTCGCGAAGTCCTTCGTCGTGGTGAAATAGATGCGGTGGTTGTAGGCATCCTCCGACGAGCCGGCCGTCGCGGGGAACTTCCCGGGAATCGTCGAAGCCCAGAAGAGGATGAACTCCCCGCGCTTTTCGTCGTAGTGAATCTCGGGCGCCCAGGAATTCCGCACCGTGGGCTCATGCGCCATGACGGGGATTTCCTTCTCCTCCGACCAGTGGATCAGATCCGATGACGACGCGTAGCCGATGTTGTTCTCGTTCCAGCCCGACGTCCAAACCATCCGGAAAATCCCGTCGGGACCGCGCACGATGCAGGGATCGCGCATGAGCTTCGAGGTGCCGACCTTCGGCGGAAGGTAGCTTTTGCCGTCGTTGAGCTTCTCCCACTTGTAGCCGTCCCGGCTCCACGCCAGGTGCAGGCCATCCTCGCCGTTTTTCGTGAAGTAGGTGAACAGGTAGGCATCCGCCGCGGCCGCGGCAGAAACCGCCGAGCCTCCGAGCGTGAACAGGACCGCGATCCAAAGGGGGAGAAAGCGCATGTCCAACGTTCAACCTCCAACGCCCAACTTTCAACGTTCAACGTCCTGAAACCCGGCGGGGGAATTTCGCGCGGAGACGCAGAGGCGCAAAGAAAAATTCCCGAAGGGATCGATCTTCGCGCCTCTGCGTCTCTGCGCGAAATCCGTCCGTTCCTCAGCGCGCGAGCGTGAGGCCGAGGAGGCCGATCACCACCTCGTTCGAGAGCGGCTTGATCGTGAGGGAGAAGAGCTGCTTCGAAGGATCGAGCGGCAGGTCGAGCACGGTCGCGGCCCCGCCGGCGGGACGACTCGTCGCCTCGGGCTCGTAGAGCTTTCCCGTTCCCAGCTCCACCCGGGGCGGCCGCGGGTTGGGGACCTGGAACGCGAAGTCGTCGGTGAAATAGTCCCGCTCGATCGGCGCCCAGTTGGACGGATTGCGCAGCGCGAGCCGGTCGCTGGTGCCGTCCCAATAGCTCACGATCACTTCCCCGTTGTCGATCTGGGTCTGCAGCGGGTTCGTCGTGCCGGTCATGAGCAGGTAGGCATGGCTCGCGCGGCCGGAGACCTGGAAGGAGAGCTCCTTCGGATAGTTGTCCCAGAGCGAGGCGAACGCCGCGTTCTTCGCCCCGGGCTGCGAGGGCAGCAGGAATTTCACGCCCGAAGGGAGCGCGAACCCGCCCGGCTGGCCCGCCGCGCGGCGCAGGCCCGAGTCGTCCACCGCGAAGGTGCGGGAGAAGGTGTCCCAGGTGCCGAGGCCCTGCCGCGGCACCTGCAGCGAGACGGTGGCCGGGCGCGGCGTCGCGTAGTCGTTCCTGAAGATCTGCGCGACCGGATCGTTGTACGTCGAGGTCAGGTCGACCTGGCGCCAGGTCGTTCCTTCCGGCGCGGCGATTTGCCAGTTCACCACGTTCTCCGAGGCGACGCCGCCTTCGGCGAGGTCCACGCGGACCTTGATCGTGCCGGGCAGGAGGCCCTCCGCGGGAAAGACGATCTCGCCGGAATCCCCGAGGGCCGGGACCTTCATCGTGACGGTGCTCTTGTGCCCGCCCACCTCGACGGTGGCCCAGCGCTCGATCGCCGTGGTCGTGTTGTTCCGCACCTTGAAGCGCACGGACTGCGCGTCCTGGTTGGGGGACGGGATGATCTGCAGCGGCAGGCGGATCTCGAAGTCCACCGGCATCCACCAGGTGAGGTCGTCCTGCTTCACCTTCGCGAACACCGTGTGCCAGCCGGGCAGGCCGTTCGCCGTCCCGACGAGCTCCTTGTCGCGCGGCGCGGCGGACTTCAGCGCGTTCTGCGGGTCGAAGACCTCCAGCACGTTCGCGGGCGAAAAATCCATCCGGAACGTGCGGTCGAGTACCGTCATCGCCATCGGGCGCGGCCCGACCGTGGCGCCGCCCACCCAGCGGATGTTCACCTCGTAGCGCGTCGCGGCGACGGTCGTGACCACCTCGATCGCGGGAGTTCCGACCGCATCCGGGACGCTCGACCACTGCGCCGGCTTGCCGTTCACCAGCACCGCGGCCACGCGCTCGCCGCGCGCGAGGGAGCGCAGGCGCAGGCGCATCGGCTTGGGAAACTTCGGCTCGACGATGAAGCGCTCCGACTGGCTGTTATCGAGGCGGTAGCTGAAGCTGAGGTCCGGCGTGCGGATCGAGGCATAGCTCCACTCGCGGGGGAAGCCGGGCCGGATCGTGAGTTCGCCGGCGAGCGCGTCGGGCACGATGCCGAAGAGGCCCTCGACCAGCCCGCGCGCCGTCATGCCGGTGGTGTCGCCGAAATCCCGGTAGGTTTCGCGGCGATAGACGTCGTACTGCGAAAGGTTGGGCAGGTTGCCCGGCGAGGTGCCGAGGTACATCGCGTCGAGGATCATTCCCTTCCACAGCTTCCACGCCTCGTCGGGCCGGCCTCCCTGCCAGTTGGCCAGCGCGGTGTGCGCCAGCTCCGCGGGCACGACGTTGTTCAGGCTCCATTCGTACGGCTGCCAGTTGCTCGTCGGGAGCACATACCAGTCGCCCGCCGGCACGCCGGGGCCCTTCACCGGGATGTGCGCAATCTGCGTGTCGACATAACGCAGCGCCTGGTAAGCCTGGAATGCGTCCGGCACCTGCGAATCGATCGCGTGATAGACGGTCCAGAGCGCCGCGTCGGGATGCACGCGCTTGTAGCCGAGCGTGTCCTTGTACTCGGCGTAACTGCCCGTCGCGGGAAGCCAGAGATCGTGCTGCATCGCGTCGGCGATCCATTTCGCCTCCTGGTCGTAGGGCGCGGGATCCTGGCCGATCAGCCTGGCGAGGCGTGCGGCCATGCGGTTGTGCCACAGGTTGTACGCGGTCGCGTGCGCCGCGCCGCCGCCATCGTAGCCGAGGCCGTCGCTCGCCCAGATCGCCGCATAGCCCTCGTAGAGCCCGTCGCGGTCGAAAAGGCGCTTCTCGTAGGCCAGGTGCCGCTGGATCACGGGCCACATCTGGCGCGCGAGGTCGAGGTCGCCGGTCCACAGGAGGTGGCGCAGCAGCGCGTCGATGAACACGAGGTTCATGTCGTAATGGTTCGCCGGGATGCTGCCGTAGCCGTGCAATGCCTTGCCGTCGTCCTCCGCCAGGTTCTTCGCCGGGTCGGCGTGCGGCGCCGGGGTGTCCTTCTCGTCGGGGTTCTGCCGCGCCGCCCAATATTCGAAATGCTGCCGCGCGCGATCGTGCCAGCCGAGCTCGTCGAGGACGTACGGGCCGCGCCAGCCCAGCAGCGGCTGCCGCCAGGCGACGTTGCCGTGCATCACCGTCGGCGCCTGCCAGAGCGCGTCCGCCGACACCGCGATCGCGTCGGCGCTCGCGTTGATGAACGGATCGGGGGTCTCGATCGAGAGCTGGCCCACGATCGCCTGGCGCGCGCGCTCCGCGAGCTTGTAGGCGAAGGGCAGCCCCTCCGGGCCGGGGAGCACCTTGCCGCCGGCGGACCGCTGGATGAGCAGGTACGCGGGCTGGCCGCCGCGGACCGTGATGCGGCCGACCGCGGCCGGATGGTCGCCGCCCTTCGAGGCCAGCAGCCCGTCGACGGTCGAGAGCGCCGCGGCGTCGCCGACGAGCAGGCGTCCCTCCGCCGGGCCCACTCCGCTCATCGCGGGGCCCTTGCCCCGGTAATCGAAAGTGGCGCCCGTGATCTTGCAGGCGCCGGCGTAATCTTCCGGCTGGAAATTCCAGGCCTGCCCAGGGTCGCGGCCACCCAGCAGGTCGCCGCCACGCTCGTTCACCGCGGCGCCGCTGGCGCCGCCGAAGGCCCAGACGAAATCCACCGGCGCGCCGCGCGTGACCTCGAGGCACAGGATCAGGCCCTCGGTCTCCTTCAGCGGCAGCGCCGTCACCTTGAGGGCGCCGTCGCCGATCGCAGCGTCCACCACGTCGTAGACCATCGAGCCCGGACGGTAACGCGCGATGACCCGCTGCGCCTGGTCCAGCCACTGAGAACCCTTGGGCGACACGAAGCCGAGCCGGAGCCGTCCGCCCTTCCCGCCCGTGTAAAACGCGAAATCCGGCCGGTCGCTCGCGTCGACCCGGAACGCCGTGTGCGGCCCGTAAAGCGGCCGGTTGAACTGGGCGGTGCCGTTCTCGATCAGGAAATCCTGGCCATCCGGCCGGTAGCGCAGCGGACGCTCGATGTTCGCACCGGTGTTCGGGGTCTGCGCCCGCGCCGGAAACGCCCCGGCCAAGCAGGCCAGCAGGGCCGCCGCCATCACCTGCCGGCAGCCCGGGAAAAAGCCGGGGCGCGGGGTAAGGGAAATCGGTTTCATGGCGCGGCGCACGCGGGCAGCCCGGCAAAATTGGGATCAAACGGCATTCGGGAAAGGCTTAATTTGGGGGTTACCCCCCGGTCAGCGCAACGCCGGAGCGGGCCGGCCGGCAAAGAGGGGCCCACACGAAGCCACGAAGCACACGAAGATCCCCCTCGCTCCCATCCGACTTCGCGCTCTTCGCGGCTTCGCGTGAAACCCATCCAAACGCCCTCCCTTGCCACTCGTCTCTTCCCCTGTCACCCCTCCCCCGCTACCCCACCCTGTCCGTCCTCCGTCCTCCGTCCTCCGTCCTCCGTCCTCCGTCCTCCGTCCTCCGTCCTCC
>DASZQN010000055.1:0-29214 GCA_035549635.1 Opitutaceae bacterium | reverse complement strand
TGTGAAGTTTCAGGAGGTTGTCCCTCCGAGTCCTGCCTGAGAGAGATGGGTGTGAAGAAAAAACATCCAACCCAGGAGGACTCGAAAGGACATGCATGCCAATGCCCGGACTACTCCGCGTAGTCGAGCGGACATCGTGCGCTTGGTGCGCCAAGAGGGACAGACGCTGAAGGCCGCAGCAGCGGCCTTCAGCGTCTGTCCGAAGACCGTGCGCAAATGGCTCGCGCGTTATCAAACCGCCGGTCCCGCCGGCTTGCGCGACCGCTCGTCCCGACCGCAACATAGCCCGCGGCGGATCGCCGCGGAGCGCTGCGCCCACGCGCTGGCCTGCCGGCGCCAAGGCCTGGTTTATGCCGAGATCGCGCAACGCACCGGCTTGTCGGAAGCGACGCTCAGCCGCGCCCTGCGCGCGGTGCCGCGGCACCCGCCACCACCCGCACCGCCCGTCGTGCGCTACGAACGCGCCATGCCGGGTGAGCTGCTGCACCTCGACATCAAGAAACTCGGCCGCATCGCGCGGCTCGGCCATCGCATCACGGGCGATCCACGCGATCACGCCCGCGGCGCCGGCTGGGAATGCGTGCATGTGTGCATCGACGATCACTCGCGCGTCGCCTACGCGGAGATCCGGCCCGACGAGAAAAAGGAAAGCGCCGTCGCCTTCCTCGAAGCCGCCGTCGCCAGTTACGCGCGCTTCGGCGTCAGCGTGCAGCGTGTCATGACCGACAACGGCAGTTGTTACCAGTCCGCCGCCTTCCGCAAAGCGTGCCACAAACTCGGGGTGCGTCATCTGCGCACCCGGCCTTACACGCCCAAGACCAACGGCAAGGCCGAACGCTTCATCCAGTCCTCCCTGCGCGAGTGGGCTTATGCCCAGCCCTACGCCCACTCCGATCAACGCACCGCAGAACTCCAGCGCTGGCTCCACCGATATAACTGGCATCGACCCCACCGTTCACTACACCGCTTACCGCCCATCAGCAGGCTCAACTTGGGGGACAACGTCCTGACGACTCACAGCTAGAGCCGCGTGTGCTCGCGTATCTCGTGAGTCAGCTTCAAATGTATTCGCTCCTTGAGAGTGATATCGACGTTAAGGGGCGTGCCTACGAGGAAATCGTTGGGTCGAACCTGCGAGGTGACCGTGGCGAATTTTTCACGCCCCGGAACATCTGCCAAATGGCGGTTGAAATGCTCGACCCCGGTGAGAAGCAGCTAATTTTGGACCCAGCGTGCGGAACGGGTGGCTTCCTCATCACCGCGATGAACCATGTTATTCGCAAGATTCAGGCCGCAGAGTTGGACCGGTGGAAGGGCAACCAAGACCGGGCAGGAAAAACAAGCCGCGAACGCATCAAGAAGTTCGCTGAGGGCGGGCTCGAGACGAACCCGCTCGTCATCGGCGGCGTCGTTTACGGCACGACGCCCACCCGCAAGGTCATCGCGCTCGACGCCGTCTCGGGGCGGCTGCTGTGGAAGTTCGACTCCGGCATCCCGGGCGAGGGGCCGGTGCGGAGCGTGGCCTACTGGACCGACGGCCGCGAGCGCCGGATTTTTTCCGGCGTGAACAATTTCCTGTACGCACTCGACGCCGCGGACGGCAAGCCGGTCGCGGACTTCGGCGAGGGAGGCCGGATCGACCTGCGCAAGGGGCTGGGCGGCGACTACCGCCGTCAAATCGTCACGCTGACGAGCCCGGGCGTCGTCTACCGCGACCTCATCATCGTCGGCGGCCGGGAGCCGGAGGATCATCCCTCGCCGCCGGGAGACATCCGGGCGTTCGATGTCCGCACCGGCGCACTGCGGTGGACCTTCCACACGATCCCGCATCCCGGCGAGTTCGGCTACGAGACCTGGCCGAAGGATGCCTGGCAGAATGCCGGCGCGGCGAACAACTGGACGGGCATGGCCCTCGATGCCGGGCGCGGCATCGTCTACGTGCCGACGGGCTCGGCGGTGCCCGACTGGTACGGCGCGGACCGGGTCGGCGACAACCTCTTCGCCGACACGCTGCTCGCCCTCGATGCGGCGACGGGCAAGCGGCTCTGGCATTTCCAGGCGGTGCACCACGACATCTGGGACTTCGATTTTCCGGCGCCGCCCGTGCTGCTCACCGTCACCAGCGAGGGCAAGCGGGTCGATGCCGTCGCGCAGACGACCAAGACCGGCTACGTCTTCCTCTTCGACCGGGTCACGGGGCGACCGCTTTTCCCGATCAAGGAAACGCCCGTTCCCGCGAGCACCGTGCCGGGCGAGGTGACCTCGCCGACCCAGCCGCTGCCGACGCTGCCGGCGCCGCTCATCCGGGAGGGCGTGACGGAGGACATGCTGACGACCCGCACGCCGGAGGCGCACGCCTGGGTGCTGGAGAAGTTCCGCAGCTACGCCGGCGGGAGCGGCGGACAGTTCGTGCCGGCGCGCACGGACAAGATGATGGTGGCCATGCCGGGCGCGAACGGCGGCGGCGAGTGGGGCGGCCCGGCGGTCGATCCCGCGACGGGCATCCTGTACGTGAACGCCAACGAGACCCCGCGGCTCACCGGCCTGATCCTGCCGCCGCGCGCCACCAGCGAAGGCGAACGAATCTACCAGCAGCGCTGCATCGCCTGCCACGGCCTTCTCGGCACCGGCGTTCCCCCGGAGATCCCCAGCCTCGTCGGGGCGAATCCACCGCTGACCGACCAGCGGATTGTGGACGTCGTGCACCAGGGCAAGGGCCGGATGCCTCCCGTCGCCGACCTGACCGACGACCAGCTCAAGACCCTCATCCGCTATGTGCGGACATTATCCACGCCCGCCGCCGCGCGGCGGGCATCGTCCGCCGGGGACGCGTCAAAGGAAGAGGCCGCTCCCGCCGGGCGCCCGCACTACACCGCGAGCAAGGGTTGGTTCAACGATCCAGACGGCTATCCCTCGATCACGCCGCCGTGGGGCACGCTCAACGCGATCGACATGAACACGGGGAAATACGTCTGGAAGATTCCCCTCGGCTACTATCCGGAACTGGCGGCCAAGGGCCTGGCCAACACCGGCACGCTGAACTATGGCGGTCCGCTGGTCACCCGCGGCGGCCTCGTGTTCATCGCGGCGACGGCGTTCGACCGGAAATTCCGCGCCTTCAACAGCCGGACCGGGGAGCTGCTCTGGGAAACGGAGCTGCCTTTCCCCGGCATGGCGACGCCGGCGACCTATATGGTCGACGGAAAACAGTACGTCCTCATCGCCTCGGGCGGCGAGGGCAACGGCAGCCAGTTCCGCGGCGCCCCTGGCGGAATCTACATCGCCTACGTGCTGCCCTAATGCGCTGGTCTGCGACCCCTCCCGACCGGAGACGGATTCAGGACAGTTTCACGCGAAGCCGCGAAGCGCACGAAGGCGAACATCGGAGTGGGCGGTTTCTTCGCGCGCTTCGCGACTTCGCGCGAGACCCGCCGAAAGTCGTCCGATTCAGGCCCGGTAGGCGCCGCCGTTGAGGTCGAGCGTCGCGCCGGTGATGAAGCCGTCGAACTCCGCCGCGAGGAAGACCGTGGCGCGGGCGACATCCTCCGTCGTGCCGGGGCGGCCGAGCGGGATGCCGGCGACGATGCCGGCGACGGCCTCGGGCTTGGTATGGATGACGTGGAACTGCGAGCCGAGGATCAGGCCGGGCGCGATGGCGTTGACGCGGATGCCCTGCGGGCCGAGCTCCTCGGCGAGGGCGCGGGTGAACGCGAGCGTGGCGCCCTTGGCCGTGGAATAGGCGAGCGTGCCGGGCGCGCCGCCCTTGCGGCCGGCGACGGAGGACATGTTGACGATGCTGGCGCCGCCTCCGGCCTTCGCCGCGGCCGCGAGGTGCGGGGCGGCCGCGCGGGTGACGCGGCGCATGCTGCCCATGTTGAGCGACATCGTCTCGGCCCAGAAATCGTCGCTGCCGTCCGCGAGCGAAAGCTTGGCGATCATCGTGCCGGCGTTGTTCACCAGGATGTCGAGGCCGCCGAGGAACTTCACGGCGTCGGCCACGAGCTGGTTGCACGCCTCGGCGGTGGTCAGGTCGGCGGCGGCGCTGGCACAGCGCCGGCCGAGCTGCTTGGCCTCGCCCGCGAGCGTGCGCGCGCCCTCGGCGCTCTTGTGGTAATGGACGAAGACGTCGCAACCGGCGGCGAGCAGCTCGCGGCTGATCGCCAGGCCGATACCTTGGGCGCCGGCGGTGACCAGGGCGCGTTTGCCGTTCAGTTTGGAAGAGAGGGGCATGCAGGCTGGCTAGGGACGGGCGGGGGCGTTGGCAAGCACGGGGGAGTTGGCCACAAAAAGGCACAAAAAATCCAGGGCTGCGGCCACGTCTCCATTGCGCCTATAGGCGCGCAGAAAGCCCAAGATGAAACCTTGGACTTCTCGTGCCTTTTCGTGGCCAAACATTCCGGAATTGTCGCCGCGCGACGATCCGTGCACCGTGCGGGCATGACGCTGCCGAAGATGTATCGCGTGAAGCAGAAGCTGTTCAGCGAACGGATCGCGGACGTTCCCGCGGCCGTGCGCTCGGCGCTGGGCCGCGTGCAGCTGCCGATCAAGCGCGGCGACTCGGTCGCGGTCACGGCCGGGAGCCGCGGCATCGCCAACATCGCGAGGATCATCCGCGCCACGGTGGACCACCTGAAGGAGCTCGGTGCCAAGCCGTTCGTGTTTCCGGCGATGGGCAGCCACGGCGGCGGCACGCCGGAGGGCCAGCTGGAGATTCTCGAGCATTACGGCATCACCGAGGCGTCGATGGGCTGCCCGCTGCGTGCGTCGATGGAGGTCGTGCAGCTCGGCGAGGTCCTGGGGCTGCCGGTCTGGCTGGACAAGCACGCGGCCGAGGCCGACTGGATCGGCGTGGTCAACCGGATCAAGCCGCACACCGATTTCAAGGGCGAGATCGAGTCGGGCCTCTTCAAGATGATGGCGATCGGCTGCGGCAAGCACAAGGGCGCCATCCAGTATCACCGGGCCTTCGTGAACCACGGCTTCGAGAACGTGATCACGCGGGTGGGCCGCGAGGTGCTGGCCAAGGCCCGCATCGGCTTCGGCCTCGGCCTGGTCGAGAACGGCCACGACGAGACCGCGGCGATCGAGGCGTTCAACGCCGCTGACCTGGAGGCCGGCGAGCGCCGGCTGCTGAAGGACGCGCGGAAATGGCTGGCGCGGCTGCCGTTCTCCGAGATCGACGTGCTCGTGGTGGAGGAGATGGGGAAGAACATCTCGGGCGCCGGCATGGACACGAACATCATCGCCCGCACCTCGCACCCGCGGGAGAAATTCCCGAAGGACCCGCAGATCATCCGCATCGTGGCGCTCGACCTGACCGACGACAGCGGCGGCAACGCCACCGGCATCGGCAACGCGGATTTCACCACGAAGCGGCTGGCGGGCCGCGTCGACTGGAAGAAGACCGCGATCAACACCATCACCTCCTCGGCGCCGAACGCCGCCATGCTTCCCCTCACGATGGACACCGACCGGCAGGCGATCGAAAGCGCGCTGAGCTGCATCGGCCTGACCACGCCGGAAAACGCGCGGCTGATCCGGATCAAGAACACCCTCGTGCTCGGCGAGATCGAGTGCTCGGAGGCGTTCCTCCCCGAGATCCGGAAATCACCGAACCTCGAGGTCGTGGGCGAGGCCTACACGCTGCCGTTCGACGCGGCGGGGAAAATCATCCCGCTGTTCCGGGGCGGGGCGCATCACTGAGCGGCGCCGGCGCCACGGGATCGCGCACCAGGAACAGGTGGATGAAGCCCCCGACGGCGACCATCACGGCGCCGACGACCAGCGCCATCCGGAATGAGCCGGTTTTTTGCGCGATCACGCCCGTGACGTAGGGCGCGAGGGCGGCTCCGAAGTAACCGAAGAAATTCTGGATGGAACTGAGCGACGCGGTGTACTTCGTCGGCGCCACCGCGGTGGCCATCGTCCAGGCCGCGGCGGCGATGCTGTAGATCATGAAGAGCGACGCGGAGACGAAGGTGATCGTCAGCGCGACGCTCGTGGTCCGCGAGGCCAGCAGCGTGCAGAGGGCGACGCCGAACATCGAGACGACGAGCGGGATCTTGCGGCTGGCGATCGGCGAGAAGCCGCGCCGGAGCAGCGCGTCGCAGACCCAGCCGGTGGTGATGCTGCCGACGACGCCGCAGAAGAACGGAATGGAGGCGAGCCAGCCGGTCTTCGGGATGCTCACGTGCAGTTCCATCTCCATGTACTGCGGGAGCCAGGAGTTGTAGATCCAGAGCACGTACATCGCCCCGAAGTAGCCGCCGATCATCCCCCAGGTGGTGCGGAAGCATAACAGACGGCCCCATTCGCCCCAGGACACCTTCTCCGCCGCGGGCAGGCCGTCGGCGAGGTATTCGCGCTCCGCCGGCTCCAGCGCCACCTCCCGCGGGTTGCGGTGCACCAGATAGATCCCGAGCGACACGAAGAGCCCGACGAGCCCCATGGTGATGAACATCCCGCGCCAGCCGAGGTGCAGCATGAGGAAGGTGAGCACGGGCAGGGAGACCGCCGAGCCGAGCGAGCTGGAGCAGTTCCAGAAGCCGCTGGCGAGTCCGCGCTCCCGCGGATGGAACCAGTCCGCCACCACGCGCGCGCAACTCGGGAACTGCGCCGACTCGCCGACGCCGAGGGAGACCCGCGCGCCGACGAACTCGGCGAAATTCGTCACCATCCCGCCGAGGATCTGCGCCACCGACCAGAGGCCGAGTCCCGCCGCCAGCATGATGCGCGCGCCAAAGCGGTCGATCAGGATGCCCGCGGGCAGCTGGGCGAAGGCGTAGGTCCACAGGAAGGCGGAGAGCAGGATGCCGCTCTGCGTCAGCGAGAGATCGAGGTCCTTGCGGATCAGGGGCAGCCCGACCGCCAGGGTCGAACGGTCGATGTAGTTGATCACGCCGCCGAGAACGAGGAGCACGAGAGCGACGCGCTGAACCCGCTTGATGCGCGGGGAAGCAATGAGATCGGCCATGGAGTTTCGGGGTTTGCCGAGGGAAACGGACGGAGGGGTAACCTAGGTGTTTCCGATTTCGCGGCGCACTTCAACCCCCTTGTCGGCCGGGCGGCAGATGATTTCGCGCCGAGGCACAGAGGCGCGGAGATCGATCGGGGACATTAAAAACATATCCCGCAGCGTCTCCGATCTCCGCGCCTCTGTGTCTCGGCGTGAAACGGCCCGGGTGATTTTCATGCTGGCGAATGGCGGATCCGTCTGGCTCGTTCGTCGGATAACCCAGATGCCATCCCTTCCCCAATGGCTCCTTTCGGTTGTGCTTGGCGCGTCCACGTGTGGCTTGGTGCGCGCAGCCCCGGCGCAGTTCGCCCCTCCGACTCCCGAACGTGGGGAGGAGATGGCCTCCGGCCGGGTCGTCGAGCTGCCTCCGCTGACGGTCTCCGCCGCCGTGGAGGAACGGCCGTGGAATTATCTCGAGATTCCGGGCTACGAGATCCTGGCGCGCTGCAGGACCTCCGCGGTCGTGCGTTGGGCGCAGGAGGTTGAGCGCCTGCATCAGTGGCTGGCGGTCATGCTGCCGGACGAGTTGCGGATCAAACGGGACGTTCCCACGGCGGTCATCCTCTATGACATCGAGAACAAGCCGGAGGTTTCCCCCGAGGTGATGACGGATATGCTGCGCAAGAACGGTGCGACCGATGGAAAAGGCGTCGCCTATCGATCGCTGCCCAACATGCGGCTGGCCGACAAGGATGCGATGGGCTTCTTTTTCATCCTGGATCCATCGGTTTTCGGCACGATGGACCGGGACATCTCGGGCATCCCCTTTCTCGCCCGCCCCGGCGGAGCCAAGCTCAAGCTCGCGGAGGAATATGTCCATTACCTCGCCCAAGGCCGCGCCCCGGCCCTGCCCGACTGGTTTGTCGAGGGAGTCACCGCCTTGTTTGAGACCGCGGACTTCAGCGGCGATGCGGTGGTCCTGGCCCCCACGATCTGGCTGACGCCGGCAAAGACGGCGGAGGTCAAGAAGGCCGCCCTCGCCGCCGCCGGCATTCACCTGGATCAGGATGAGCTTCAGGTGCCAGGGAACAGCGAGGCGCCGGGCGATCAGCTGCCGCCGCTGGCCGAGCTGTTTGCCGCGACGCGAAATCCCGGCCACGCCGAGATGCGGCGGAACGAGGCGGCTCTTTTCATCCGCTGGAGTCTCGCCGGCAAAAATCAGCCGCGGCGGGAGTCGCTGTGGAAATTCGTCAAGCTCGCCAGCACCGAGCCGGCGACGGAGAAAATGTTCCGGGAGTGCTTTGGCCAGGGCTATGCCGACGCCCAGCAGATGCTCGGCGCTTATCTTTTCGCCGCGGTGTCCAAGCCGCTGCGGTTGGTGCCGGAGGAGACGCTCCCGCTTCCGCGGCTCGAACCCCGACCCGCCACGAGACTGGATATCGCCCGGATCAAGGGCGATTGGGACCGTCTGGAAATCGGTTACGTCAAATCCCACTTCCCGGAACTGACGACGAGATATGTCGAGCAAGCCCGCCGGACCTTGCATCGCGCCTACGACAAGGGCGAACGCGATCCGCGGCTGCTGGCGATCATGGGGCTGTGCGAGTGCGACGCGGGTGACGATCGGGCGGCGCGCCCGTATCTGGAGGCGGCCGTGCAGGGTGGAGTGGTGCGCCCGCGCGCATATTACGAGCTTGCCCGTCTGCGCTACGTGGAGGCTCGGGCGAAGACCGACCTTCCGGGTGGAAAGCTCACGGCGGCCCAGGCGGCCGCGGTGCTTCAACCGCTCGACGGCCTGCGCCGCCAGCAGCCTCCTTTGCTGGAAGCCTATGCGCTGGCCGCCGAGGTCTGGGCGCGGGCCGACTCGGCCCTCACGCGCCGGGAGCTGGATGTGCTCGACGAGGGCGTGGAATTCTTTCCCCGGAATGCGCCGTTTATTTATCAGGCGGCCTGGCTCAATGCGCAGCATGGCTTCAGGCCCGAGGCGGAGGCACTGATTGCCCGGGGACTCAAGGTGAACGCGAGCGACGCAATGGGTCTCCGCTTCGAAAAGTTGCGCTCAACGCTGGTCGTCTCTCCGTCCCAAGCCGCAGGCCGGCCGTGACGGATCAGGACGGGCCAGCCGGAGGCGATCCCGGCCTCGTCGCCTCCTCCGCTACTTCCACTCGGTCTTGGCCCGCTGATACAGGCCCATGAGCCGCGTGGTCGCCAGCATGTGCGGCTTGAGGGCGGTCTCGACGGCGCCGCGGGTCGCGCCCCAGGGGAGGCCGAGGCGGTCGACGTCGAGCGCATAGAGCTCGAAATAGTAGCGGTGCGGCGGATCGCCGGGCGGAGGGCTCGGGCCGAGGAAGCCGGTGTCGCCGTGGCTGTTTCGGCCGGCCACGCCGATGGGGGAGCGTCCGGCGTCCTCCGGCAGCGCGGAACGGCTGCCCGGGATGTCCCACAGCAGCCAGTGCGTTACGTCGCCTCTCGGTGTGTCGGGATCGTGGACGATCAGGACGTAGCTGCGCGTCCCGCGAGGGGCGCCGCTCCAGGCCAGTTCCGGCGACGACTGTTGCCCGTCCGCCGTGTGGTGCCGGGGAATGGCATCGCCGTTGGCGAAGGCGGAACTGGCGAGGACGAAGGCCATGATGGGTCAGCGCTCCGCCTCCGCGGAGCTTGCGGGCGAGGACACTTCCTGCAGCGCCTCGCCGCTCAGGCGGTTGGTGGCGCCGGTGGCGATGTCGCCGAGGGAGATGATGCCGACGAGCTGATTCTCGATATTCACCACCGGCAGCCGGCGGATCTGGTATTTTTCCATGAGGTGGACGCCCTCGACGACCTCCTGGTCATCCCGGGCGTAGATGATCCCCGGCGAAAGCACCTCCGCCACCGTGGTGGTCTGCGGATCCCGGCCGTCGGCCACGGCCCGGATGGTGATGTCGCGGTCGGTCAGCATGCCGACCAGCTTGCCATTCTCGCCGCAGACCGGGACGGCCCCGATGTTCAGCCGGCGCATCGCGATGGCGGCCTGCACGAGGGTGTCGGCAGGCTTCACGCACTGGACCTTCATGGTCATCACTTGTCGGATTTTCATGATACGCAACCTACCCGCCAAAGCCGTGCGCGCTAGCGGCGCAAAGCGCTTTCCGTATCAGGGGAAACCCGGCGGGAGAATTCCCGGATGGCTCACACGAAGCCACGAAGCTCACGAAGGTGGGAGTGCTGTCAGGTCTGTCAGGTGTCCTTGGTGAGCTTCGTGGCTTCGTGTGAGACTCCTTTTTCGGGATTTGCCGCAGTGGAACCTTGACCCGCACCGAACAGCCGCGTGCCGGCGCGGGCGATGCGTTCGAGCAGGGCGAGTCGGGCCTCGACCGGGCACTCGGTGAGCACCGGTTTTACGCGCAGGACCAGCCGGTCGTCCGCGCGCACGAGCCAGCCCCAGCCGACGGGAATCTCGTGCGGCTCGGCGATGCCGGGCTCGGTGACGACGTAGCGCAGGTTGCAGCAGGCGTAGCGCCCGAGCCGGTCGAACTTCACCGCGTGGCCGAGCCGGCGCTGCTGCAGCCGCAGCTGCCGCTCGAGGGCGTGCAGCGTGTCGTGGCGGAGGCCGCGATAGTCGTAGGCGTCGAATTCCGCGAAGAGACTCTCCCCCCGGCGCAGGTCGGGACGATGGACGGCGACCAGCTCGCGGAGGCGGCGAACGCGTTCGTCCAGCTCGATGGCCAGCCGGCGGGCCTCCGCCTCGTTGGCGGCGTCGCCGAGCCAGTCGGAGCGCGCCTGCTTGCACTCGAAGACCGCGACGCGTCCCGTCTCCGCCGCGACTCGCATGGTGGCGGCGGCGACGTCGGCGCGGAAGCCGCTGCGCGGCACGGCGACCTCGAAGGCGCCGAGCGGAAAGCCGCCCGCCTGCGCCCAGGCGAGCGCGAGCCGCTTGAGCCGGCGGTGGGCCGGGGTTTCTCCGCCAGTGGACATGTCAGGGAAGGAGGAGTCGAACGGAGATGGTTTTACGGGAGGAAACGGAGGAAACCGGGAGAGCTCGGTTGCGGAAGATCAGCTTGGTGGAGTCAGTCTCCGTGTCCTCCTGTGAAATCCGGTTCGAGCCTGGACTTCATTTGAAATCGTGCGACGCGCCCGCCGGCACCTCGGCGCGGGTGAGGGCGCGCACCTGCTCGGCCTTGAGATGGACCACCCCGTCGTGGCTTTGCAGCCGGCCGCTGATCACCAGCGCGGGTTCCTGCGTGATGACGAGACGCCGGTGCTCGAAGAGCGCGGGACGGACGACCGCGTTGGCGACGCCGGTCTCGTCCTCGAGGCTGACGAAGACGAAGCCCTTGGCGGTGCCCGGCCGCTGGCGGCAGATGACGCTGCCGGCGACCGTGACCCAGGCCCCATTCGGTGCGCCGATGAGATCGGAGGTGCGCAGCATGCCGGCCAGGCTGGGGCGGATGGCTTTCATCGGGTGATCGCCGGCCGTGAGCGAGAGCGTGGCGTAATCCGCCGCGATGCGCTCGAGGTGGGTCATGGCCTCGAGCGGCGAAAGGTCCCCGTCTTCCGGCGCGACGGCGGCGAGGAGGTCGTCCGGCCGCGGCGCCTCCTCCACCTGCCACAGCGCCGCGCGCCGATGGGGGGCGAAGGCGTTGAGGGCGCCGGCGGTCGCGAGCGCGCGGCGGGCGGCCGGGTCGAGGCCGGCGCGCGCGAGGAAATCCGGCATCGAGGCGAACGGCCGCTCCGCGCGGGCCGCCAGGAGCCGGCGCGCCGCGGACTCGCGCAGGCCCTTCACGCGGTGCAGGCCGATGCGCAGGATGTCGTCGGCCTCGACCGTGGTCTCCCAGGCGGACGCGGCGCAGCAGGGCGGCCGCACGCGGATCCCGTGCCGTCGCGCGTCCTGCACGAGCGTGGCGGCGCTGTAGAAACCCATCGGCAGGTTGTTGATCAGGCCCGCGTAGAATTCGGCCGGGCGGTGCACCTTGAGCCAGGAGCTGGCATAGGCGATCAGGGCGAAGCTGAGGGCGTGGCTCTCGGGGAAGCCGTAAAGCGCGAAGGTGGCGATGGACTTCAGCACATAGTCCGAGGCCTCGGCGGAGACGTCATTGCCCGCCATCGCGGCGCGCAGCTTCGCCGTCATCTTCTTCAGCCGCTCGGCCGAGCGCTTGAAGTCGATCGCCCGGCGCAGCTCCGAGGCCTCGGTGCCGGTGAAGTTTCCCAGCACCATCGCGATCTGGAGGATCTGCTCCTGGAACAGCACCACGCCGAGCGTGCGCCCGAGGATCGGACGGAGGCGCTCGTCGAGGTAGGTCACGGCCTGCTGCCCGGCGCGGCGCTGGAGGTACGGGTTCACCGCCTCGCCGTGGATCGGGCCGGGACGGACGATCGCGACCTGCACGGCGACGTCGTAGAAACTTTTCGGCTTCAGGCGCGGCAGGGTCGCCATCTGCGCGCGCGACTCCACCTGGAAGACACCGATGGTGTCGGCGCGCTGCAGCAGAGCGAAGGTCGCGGGATCGTCGTGAGGGATCCGGGCGAGGTCGACCGGCCGGCCGCGCCGCGCGCAGAGCCGCAGCGAGTCCTGCAGCGCGGCCATCATGCCGAGGCCCAGGAAGTCCACCTTGACGATGCCGAGGTCCGCGCAGTCGTCCTTGTCCCACTGCGCCACGACCCGGCCGGGCATCGTGGCGTTCTCCAGCGGCACCACGGAGTCGAGCTGGCCGCGGCAGATGATCATCCCGCCGCTGTGCTGGCCGAGATGCCGCGGCTGCCCGCGGATCTTTCCGTAGAGCGAGAGCAGCGCGGGCAGGCGCGGGTGGGAGGCGGGCAGGCCGGCGAGGCGCAGCTGCTCCTTCAGGTCGAGCGTCTCCGGAAAATCGCCGTTGGCGTAGAGCGAGGAGAAGCGGTCGGTGATGTTGTCCGGCAGGTGCAGGACCTTGCCGATCTCGCGCACGGCGCTGCGGCCGCGGTAGGTGATGACGTTGGCGGTCATGGCCGCGCCGCGCGGGGCGTAGCGCCGGTAGATCTCCTGGATCGTGCGCTCCCGGCGCTCGCCGCTCGGCAGGTCGAGGTCGATGTCGGGCCAGGAACTCTGGCCCTCGTTGAGGAAGCGCTCGAAGAGCAGCTGCTGCTTGATCGGGTCGACGGCGGTGATCCGGAGCGCGTAGCAGACCACGCTGTTCGCGGCGGAGCCGCGGCCCTGCACGAGGATGTCGTGGTCGCGGCAGAACCGGCAGATGTCCCAGACGATCAGGAAATATCCGGCGAACCCGAGCTTGCCGATGAGCGCCAGCTCGCGTTCCAGCTGCGCGCGCACCGCCGGGGAAAAATCGCTCCCGTAGCGCTCCCGCGCGCCCTCCTCGACGCGCTGGCGCAGGAAGGAGTCCATCGTCTCGCCCGCCGCCACCGGGAAGGTGGGGAACTCGTAGCCGAGGTTCTCCAGCCCGAACTCGAGCCGGCCGGCGAGCCGCTCGGTGTTGCGCACCGCCTCGGGCAGGTCCGCGAAGAGGCCGGCCATCGTGCGCGCGTCCTTGAGGTGCCGTTCGGCGTTCGCCTCGAGCAGCCGGCCGGCGGCGTCGAGGTGCGTGTGGTGGCGGATGCAGGTGAACGCGTCGAGCGCCGCGCGCGCGCCGGGCGTGGCATAGCGCACGCCGTTGGTCGCGAGCAGCGGCAGGCCCTTCGCCCCGGCCAGGTCCCGCAGCGCATCGCCGGCGCGCTCCTCGCCGCGCCGCTGGTGGCGCTGGATCTCCACGAACAGCCGGTCGCACCCGAAGATCCGGCGGAGCCGCTCGCAGCCCGCCTCCGCCCCGGCCGGGCCGGACGCGCGCCAGCCGGAGAGCACCGGGCCCTCCTCGTCGCCGGTGAGGGCGAACAGGCCGGCGGAGGATTCCGCGAGCTCGTCCCAGCGCACGCGGCTTGCGCCCTTGGGCGCGCGCAGCTGCGCGGTCGTGATCAGCCGCGACAGCCCGCGGTAGCCCTCGCGGGTCGCGACGAGGAGCGGCACCACGGTCCCGTCCTCCATCGTGATTTCGCTGCCGACCAGCGCGCGCACGCCCGCTTCGAGGCCCTTCATGTGCTGCCGGACCGAACCCTGGAAACCGTCGCGGTCGCACAGCGCCAGCTGCGGCAGCCCGAGATGGGCGGCCTGCCGCACCAGTTCCTCCGGCGCGGATCCCGCCCGCAGGAAGCTGAACGTGCTGCGGGCATGCAGTTCGATGTAGGACATCGGAGGGGAAAGCCGAGAGTCAAGAGTTTAGAGTCGAGAGGCGGAAGAGGCAGGACGACAGGCGGCGGAGCGCGAATTCCGCTCCGAAGTTCTGGACTCTGGACTCTCTGCTCTCGACTGCATGGGCCGGAGGCGAGAGGTAGCTGAGAGTCGAGAGCCGGAACGGAGACGGCCAGCAGAACGTGTATTCTGCCCGAACCCTCTCGACCCTCGACTCTCCGCTCTCGACTTCATCCGCCCCTCATCAGTCATACAGCCCCTCGACGAACCAGCGCGTGGCGAGGCGGACGAGGCGATAGAGTCCGCCGCCGGTCAGCTCGACGTCCCACTCCTCGCGTTCCCACGCCTCCGGTTTCCACCAGTGACCGGAGCCTTTCCACGGGCCGCGGGCGCGGAGGATGAAGCCGCGGGCCGGGTGGCTTTCCACCCGGACCGGACCCTCGGCCGTGATCTCGACGCGGGCGGGATAGGGCGGACGAAAGCGGCGCAGCGGCAGCCCGAGGGCGGGCAGCACGGACGGCGGCGGGAGGGCGGCGACCAGCGCGGGCGGCGCCTCCAGCGCGAAGGTGTCCGGGCGGTGCGTGGCCTCGCGGGCGGGCGTGCCGACGCGATCGGCGCCGAGCAGGGCGCCGAGCCGGGCGAGGGTCTCCGTGAACCCATGCGGATCGCGCAGCCCGGTCTCGAACAGGCCGCGCTGGCGGGCGAGGGGACGCGTCGGAACGACGGCGAGTTTCAGTCCGTTGACGGGGGCCGCGGTGTGCAGCGATTCCAGGTGCGTGTGCAGGGCGCGGAAGATGATCTCGGGATGCGCCGTGGGCTCGGGCAGGCGGAAGTCGCGGGCGTGCGCGGTCTCGTCGACGAGAGCGAGCGAGAGCGAGACGCGATCGGCGACCATCCCCGCGTTGCCGAGCTGCAGCGCCAGGCGGTCGAGGCAGCGGCGGAGGACGAAGAGCAGGGGCTCGAGCGTCTCGACGGCGTGCTCGAGGTCCATCGCCGCGGCGAACTGCTCCGGCGGCACGGCCGGCTGGATCGGGCGGTCGGGCAGGCCGGCGGCGCGCTCCCAGAGCGCCAGCCCCTCCGCGCCCAGGCGGCGGCCCACCTCGCCCTTGGGCAGCGCGGTGAGGGCGCCGCAGGTGCGGATGCCCCAGGACGCGAGGATGGCGGCGAGGGCGGGCGAGGGCTGGGCGAGGGCCACGGGCAGCGGGGCGAGGAACGCCGGCTCGTCGTTCACCTCGAGGGCGAGGACGGCGGTGCTCGCCGCGTAGCCTGCCAGCAGGGGAGTGCGCGCGATCCCGAGCGTGGCGCCGAGGCCGTGAGGCCGCAGCCGGTCGAGTGCCTCGCGGCCGTGCAGCAGGTTGCTCTCCGGCACGCGGCCCTGCAGGTCGATCGTGCAGGTGCCCGGCGCGGTGCGTTCGACGCGCGGCGAGAGCGACCAGGCCACGGCGAGCAGCACCGCCTCCGCCTCCTGCTCGGCAGACGGCGAGCGCACGCGCAGCTCCAGGCCGGCGCATCGCGCCATCGCCTGCGGGGCGGAGAAGCCGGCCTCGACGCCCGCCGCGCGCGCGACGGCGCAGGCCTCGACGACCACGGCCTTCTTCGTGGCGTCGGACAGCAGCGCCACCGGCCGGCCAGCCAGCGCGGCCTCCGTGCGCTGAAGCGCTTGCAGCGCGAAATCCGGGATCTGCAGCACGGCGTAGCTCATGCGGTCCTCTTCTCCAGTTGCAGGCGGCTGCGGTGCTTCTCGGCGACCAACTCCTGCCAGAGTTTCGCCTGCGGATCCTGCAGCTGGCCGAGGGCGAAGGCCTGCGGCAGCCGGAAACGCAGGACGGCGCTGTCGGCCAGGGGCCAGACGGTGAAGACCGCCATGACCGTGTCGCCGCGCGCGATCGTCCGCTGCAGGCGGTACCACGTCGCGGCGGGTGCCTGCCGAAGATCGGCCGGCTCGAAGCCGCGCAGGTCGAGCATCAGCAGCGCGAGGTTCGCATCGTGCGCGAGGATATCGGCGGCCGCCAGCGCCTCCTCCAGCGTGCGGCAGCGGGCCCACACCAGGTGCTGCAGCTGCGCGGGTTCGTGCGAGTCCGGGTCGAACGCGTCGGTGCCGTCGATCAGCGCCGCGCGCCCGCGCGCGGCGCGCACGACCTCGAGCAGGCGCAGCAGGATGAGCTGCCCGCCGGAGCTCGGCTGGGTGGAGACGATCTCGGTGATGGCTCCGGCCGGCAGGCCGCCGCCGGCGGCGTCATCGAGCGCGGCGATGCCGGTCGGCAGCACCGTGGCGGACCGGGCCGGGACGGAGGGAAAGCGGTCGGCGAGGAGATGCCGGAGGACGGCGATGTTTTCGATCGAGCCACGCATGTCGGGGGAAACGCGGTGCGCGTGGGTTCATCGAGGCACGTGGATGTGTCCCACGTAGACGCCCTGGATCAGCAGCTCCTCGGTGGCGGTGATCGGGCGGTAACGGGGATTCTCCGCGAGGAGGACCGGTTTTCCCCGGTTGAAGGCGAGGCGCTTGAGCGTGCTCTCGCCGTCGACGAGGGCGCCGACGATGTCGCGCGCCTTCGGCTCGCGGCAGGCGAGGATCACGAGGTCGCCGTCGACGATGCCGGCGCCCTCCATGGAGTCACCGCGCACGCGGAGGGCGAAGGCCTCCTCGCGCGCCCGGAGCTTGAACAGCGCCGGGTCGACCGGCACCTGGTCCTCGGCCAGGGCCTCGTTGGCGGACGGCAGGCCGGCCGGGATGGTGCCGAAGAGCGGAAGCTCGATCGTGCTGCGGGCCTGGGGCAGGGCGAGGGAGCGGGCCTTGCCGGGCTCGCGCTGCAGGGCGCCCTTGGCCTGCAGGGCATCGAGGTGCTGCGCGACGGTCGCGACGCTTTTCAGCCGGAAATGCTGCTGGATCTCGCGGAGGGAGGGCATGAGCCCGTGCGCCCGGCGATGGGCCCGGACGTGATCGAGGATTTCCTGCTGGCGCTCCGTGAGCATGGAACCGAACAAATGTTCGGTATCGGGCTTCCGCAAGGAAAAAGAGAAAAGAAGGGCCGCAGGCGCGAAGACGGGAAGGAGAGACCTGAAAATCTTCCTCTTTATCTTTCTCTTACGCCTTCTCCTCTTCGTCGTTTGCTGGGAAACGAGAAAGAGGCGGAGGAAGGACGGAAGGAACCGGCCGACTTTCTCCGTCACCAAGGGAGCCGCTATGTCCGGCAAGCCGAACGATTCCCCGTCCGGCCGCGCGGCGGCCCTGGCGAAGGTCCGGGCGCAGGCGCGGCGCTGCACGGCGTGTCCGCTCCACAAGCTCGGCACGCAGACGGTCTTCGGGGAAGGCCCCGCGGGAGCGCGCATCCTGATGGTGGGCGAACAGCCGGGCGACCGCGAGGACCTGGCCGGCCGTCCGTTCGTGGGCCCGGCCGGGCATCTGCTCGACCGGGCGCTGGCCGAAGCGGGGATCGACCGCGCCCAGGTGTACGTGACCAACGCGGTGAAGCACTTCAAATGGAAGCCGGCGGGCCAGCGCCGCCTCCACCAGAAGCCGAACAGCCGGGAGATCCTCGCCTGCAAGCCCTGGCTCGAGCAGGAGATCGACCTGGTGCGCCCCGCGGTGATCGTCGCGCTGGGGGCGACTGCGGCCCAGGCGCTCATGGGGCCGGATTTTCGCGTGACGGTGAGCCGCGGCCAAATATTCGACGGCCCGGGCGCGCCTTTGCTCGCGACCGTGCATCCCTCGTCGATCCTCCGCGGACCTCCATCGGAAAGAGAAGCGCAGTTCGCGGCTTTTGTCGCCGATCTGAAAAAAATTCCGGCCGACGCGATGCGCCCCCGCTGATGTTGCGCACCAATGTCTCGCAAAGCGGCTCCCCGGAGGAAAAAACGGGAATCTACCCCTGTCGGCGAACTCTTGCCGGGCCGGGTGGTCAGTCAGGCATCCGCCCTGCGGAGGACTTTTCCATGCTATGACTAGACTTGCCACTCAGACTTCCGCGGTTCCGACCGCCCCTTCTCCCCAAGCTTCGGCGGCGCCCGCTCCCCGGCTCCGCCCGTCCGCCATCCGGGTGCTGCTGGTCGACGACCATCCGCTGATGCGCCAGGGGATGAAGACGCTCATCGAGCAGGAATTGCACTTCGAGGTGTGCGGCGAGGCGGACAACGCCCCGCGGGCGCTGGAGCTGGCGGCGAAGCTCACGCCGGACCTCGCGATCGTTGATATCACGCTGAAGTCGACCAACGGCATCGAACTGACCAAGGACCTGCGCATGCGCGTGCCGGAGATGCCGATCCTCATCGTCTCGATGCACGAGGAGGACGTCTACGCCGAACGCGTGCTGCGTGCCGGCGCGATGGGTTATCTGATGAAGCTGGAGGCGCCGGACAAGATCGCCGACGCGATCCAGGCCGTCATGCGCGGCGAAATCTATCTCAGCGACCGACTCAAGGAGAAGATGCTGCACCAGCTCGTGCACCAGCGCGGTCCGACGCCGGTTTCCCCGATCGA
Organism: Opitutaceae bacterium; assembly: GCA_035549635.1. Taxonomy (GTDB): domain Bacteria; phylum Verrucomicrobiota; class Verrucomicrobiia; order Opitutales; family Opitutaceae; genus CAIUWA01. Next base: position 10,587 of record DASZQN010000055.1, on the reverse strand, counting down.
GAAACTGAGCGACCGCGAGATCGAGGTCTTCCGGCTCATCGGCATCGGCTACGGCACGCGCGAGATCGCCGGCCTGCTGAACCTCAGCGTCAAGACGATCGATTCCTACCGCGAGAACCTGAAGACGAAGCTCGGCCTACCCACCGGCGGCGATCTCGTGCGGCACGCGATCCAGTGGATGAAGAGCCAGGCGACGTGAGGGGCGGGTGAGGTTTCACACCGAGGACGCAGAGAGCGCAGAGAAAGCCATGGGTCCTTGCTCTGCGTTCCCTGCGTCCTCGGCGTGAAATTTCACTGCTTTTACTAAGAGATCTCTTCGTCTGTCGGGGTCATCTCGACGGTCCCTTCCGAACCGAGGACGCCGAGCAGGTGGTTGCAGCGCGCCTGGCAGGCGCGGCAGGCCTTGGCGCAGTTGCGGCAATGTTCGTGCCGCTCTGCGTGGGCCGCGCACTCGTCGGCACAGCGCTGGCAGGCGAGGGCGCAGGCGTGCAGCTGGGCATGCACCAGGTCGTTGGGCGTGGAGGTGCGTCGCAGCAGGAGGCGCGCGGTGGTCTCGCAGACGTCGGCGCAGTCGAGGTCCGCGGTGATGCAGCCGCGCAGCTGCTCCACATGGCCGGTCTCCCCGAGGCAGGCGTCCGAACAGATGGTGCAGGCCGCCGCGCAGGCGGCCAGGGCGTTGAGGGCATCCGCATAGTCCGTCGAGCGGGGGTCGGACGCAGCGGAGCGTCCCTCCAGCAGGTTTTCGATCGTGGTCATGGCGATTTTGAAGGGGTTGAGGATTTGATCCGAGCCCTTGCCCCCGACCGCGGCGCCTCCGCCGGGTTCGGAGGAGGCGCACCGGGGAAATCACGGGTCAGGCCGCCCAGCGGCGAGGTCCAAGGGGCAGGGATCAAGTATCAGGGCGGATGCCTTTGTACTTGAAACCTGTTACTTGGAACTTCGGTGACCTGGCCTGCAACTTCGGGCCGTAGCCGGGCCAGCGTGTGCGGGGCACTTCCGCGACGGTGTGCACGGGAGGAGGATCGGCCGGCTGCGGCCCCAGGCCGAGGAGGTGGGCCAGGCTCATTGCATCGTAGGGCGCGCGCACTTTGACGTCGTTGTCGAAATAGACGAAGACGTCGCGCCGCTGGCGGCGGGGTGCGGGCTGCGGACTGGCGGTGGCGGCGCCGGGGGGTGTTCCGCCGCGGCTCCAGACGAGGATCTTTTTGGCCCAGCTTCCGAGCGCGGCCGGAGTGTAGCCGCTGACATACAGCTCTTCGTCGCCGTGCAGGCGCACGTAGACGAAGTCGGCGGTCACGTCCTCCATGAACGGCCATTTGCCGGCGGTATCGGCCACGACGAGCGCGACGCGGTGTTTCCGCAGCAGCGCGATGAACTCGGGCTGGCGGAAGGAATCATGCCTCACCTCGAGCGCGTGGCGGAGCGGGCGCACGGAATCCACCTTCAGCCACGCGCGGGACACGTGCGCATCGTGCCGCCGGGCCAGCGTCGCGGCCGCCCGGGTGTCGCGCGGCAGCAGGGAGAGGAAGGTTTCCAGCCGTGCGCGGTCGTACGGCAGGCTCGGCGGCAGCTGCCAGAGGATCGGCCCGAGCCTGGAACCGAGCCGCAGCACGCCCGAGGCGAGGAAGTTGGCGAGGGGCACCTGCACCTCCTTGAGCCGCCGGATATGGGTGATGAAACGGGGAGCCTTGACCGTGAACACGAAATCATCCGGCACCTGCGCCGCCCAGGCGGCATAGCTCGCGGGACGCTGCAGGGAGTAGAAGGTGCCGTTGATCTCGATCGAGCGCACCTGGCGCGAGGCGAAGGCCAATTCCTCCCTCTGCTTCAGGCCGGCGGGAAAAAACGTTCCGCGCCAGGGCGGATAGGTCCAGCCGGAGATGCCGATGCGGACGTCAGCCTTCACGAGGCCGGATTGGACCGACGCCCGCAGCATCGGTTGCGAGGAAAAGCCCCGGACATTTCACACAGAGGACGCCGAGAACGCAGAGGTCGGAACCAAGGGTTCCCTCTCCGCGTCCTTTGCGTTCCCTGCGTGAAACAGTTTATTCCAGCCGGATCACGGCCGCGTCGCGGTCGCCGACGGCGGTGGTCAGCTTGTTGCCGGCGACGCTGGGTGTGTTGGACTCCTGCCACAGTTCCGCGGCCTTCTGGTAAGGGGCAGGGAGCGTGATCGTCACGGTCTTCGCGGTGCGCGTGGGATTCACGACCCAGAGGTAGGTGCCCCCGGCGCCGGTGTGCAGGCGCGCCTTCACCTCGGGATCGCTCGACTGGACCCGCGGCTGGACGCCGGCCCAGGCGAGGAGGCTGACGAAGAAGTCGCGATTGGCGGGCGTGTGCGTGCGGGAGTAGCTGGCGCCGGGGAACGTGCCGATGAGCAGCGTCCGGCCGCTGCCGGTCGCATGCTCGACGGCGGCGATGTGACCGTTGGCGTACTGGCCGGCGTCCTCGCCGCCCGCGAGCTTGTACTCCTGCAGGAAGAACTGGCCGCCGATCTTCTGGTTTTTCACCGTCAACGTCAGCTTGCTGAGCAGGTCGGGCGTGAACTGGACGTAGGTCTCCCGGGCGCCGAACAGTTCGTCGAGCCCGAGGTTCGGCTGCACGGCGCCGACGGAGCCGTCATCGCTGAAATAGCCGGGGCAGCCCTCGCTGACGAGATGGCCGCCCTTCGCGACGTAGGCGCGGAGTTTGTCGGCGGTGGCTTTCTTGAGCATCTCGGGATAGGGCAGGTACACGAGCGGGTACTCGCCGATGTCGTCGATGCTGACAAAGTCGGCCTGGATGTTGGCGTCGAAGAACGCCTGGTAGACACCCTGCGCCGACTGGATGTAGCTGTTGCCGCCACCGCCGCCTTCCTCACCTCCGCCGCGGCCACCCCGGCCGCCGCCGGCGCCGGTGCCCTGGATGCCGGCGAAGTCCTCCGACTCCTGCGCGAAGACGACGCCGACATCGCCGCGGACCGGGCGGGATTTCCAGAGGTCCGGATGCGCGTTCGTCCAGCGCGCGAGCCTGCCGGCCATCTCGGCCTGCGGGGTCACGGACCCGTCCATGCCCATCGGTCCGAAGGCGCCGAAGAGCGGCCCGTTGAGCAGCGGCCGCCAGCGTGTGAAGAGGATGCCGGAGGCGCCGGCCGTCATGTCGATCAGGCTCCAGACGCGGACATCCTTGTCGTCCGAGCTGCGTCCGTCCTCCAGCGGGCGGTTCAGGACCTGCGGCTGGAGCCACAGCGGTCCGCCCGTGGCCTCGGCGTGCCAGAACGGCTTGCCGCGCGCGCCGCTGCGCACGATGTCCACCGCCTGGAACTGCATCCAGGGATCGTTGCCGTGGCGCGACGCCACCCACGTGTAGCCGTAGGTGTCGACCTTGTCGGAGATCTTCCACTCGAGCTCGTTGAGCAGGCCCTGGCCGTGCGCGGTGATCGGGTTGCGCTTATCGACGCGGCGGATGAGATCCATGCGCCACTGCAGCAGCCGCATGGCGTTGTCGCGGCGGAAGGCGATCCAGTCGAGCGAGTCGGCGTAGCCGGTGGTGCCGTGGGGCGGATGGACATACTGCCAGTCCGCGAGGCTGTAGCGGTGCCAGGCGCGCTCGAGGGCCTCGAGCGTGCCGTACTTGGCCTTCAGCCACTCGCGAAACTTCGCCTGCGTGGCGTCGCAGTAGCATTCCTGCGGGATGCTCTCGTTCCAGACATCGTAGCCGAGGGTGGCGGGATTGTCGTGATAGCGCTCGGCGAGCGCGGTGATGAATTTCCCGGCCTGCTCGCGGACGTCGTCATTGTCGAGGCAGAGCGGGGCGTTGCCGGTCGCGCTGCCGGTGGCGACGGTGGGAAAATCCTGGGCGCCGTCGCTGCCGACGACGCGGGCGTGCGGGTACTTGTCCCACATCCACTCGGGCGCCCCGAGGACGTTCTCGGCGATGACGACCTTGATGTGGTTCTGGGCCTCGAGCTGGACCATGCGGTCGTAGTCGCGCCAGTCGTACTTGCCGGGAGAGTTTTCCACGGAGGCCCAGAGGAACCAGTGGCGGAAGACATTCACGCCGAGGCCGGCGGCCACCTGGTGGTCGTGCTCCCAGTCCTGCTCGGGGGGATTGGACTTGCGGAAGTAGACCGCACCGAAGGGGAAGACGGGATTTGGCAGCGGCTTTTCCTGGGCTTCGACGCAGGGGGGCAGCGCGAGGGCGGCGAGGAGGCCGGCGCACGCCAGGGGGATTTTTTTCATGCGGCCGCCATCTCAAGATTTGTCGGGCCGGCTGGCAAAGCATTCCTGCGCGTGGCCGCCACCTCGTGTCGCATGCCGCCCGTTCCCGGCCTTCTCGCTCCCGGAAAAGGTGTCACGTATTACGTGACACTCCCCCGCGCGCAGTCCGCACGGGGCGCCGGGGTGCGGAAGGGCGGGGGAGGAAGAGGCGATCGCAATCGGCAGATTTTGCGAATTGCCGGTCAGGCGCGGATGCGCTGGCATGCGGTCGATGAAGGCGTTGAAGCTGCTGTTCTGCGCGGGACTCATCTCGCTCGCCGGCCGCCTGCCCGCGGCGGACACCGCCGCGCCGTCCGAACCGCCGCCGCCGGTCCCGGCCGATGTCCAGCTGCGCAACGGCGCGGTGCTGCACCGCGTCACGGTCCTGCGCTGGGAAAAGGACCGCGTGATCCTGAAGCACGCGGGGGGAGCCGACCCCGTGCGCTACGTCGACATCGCGGACAGCCAGAAGGCCGCGATCATGGCGCGCGGGGAGTACGAGATGGCCCATCCCGCGGCGCCACGCCAGTCGGCCCTCCCGGCCGCCACGCCGGTCGACGCCAACGCGATCGTCTACAAGGGCACGGTGTCCGTGCCGACGGTGATCAACCGCGACGTGAAGAGTCCCTACGGTTCGATGTCCTCGTCCGGCGTGTACAAGTTCGCCGGCGTCACGGTCTATGCCTTCCCGCTGTCGGCCCTCGCGGCCTTCGACGGCGAGCGCGATCCCGTGGACCTGCCCAAGCCGCTGGCCTCGGCCGTGACGGACGCCGAGGGCGCGTTCACCCTCACGGTCCCGGCGGGGGCGCCGCACTTCCTGTTTTGCGAAGCCCAGCGGTCCGTCACCGGCGGCAACGAGAACTGCGCCTGGCGCGTGCAGGCGAAGGACATCAAGAATCCGACGGGCCTCGATTTCAGCACGCACTACCGCGTGACCTACCGCCAGCTGCGCATCGCGGAATAGTCGACCGTCATCAGGACACCACCCCCGAAAAAGCACTTGCCTCGGCCGGGGCCATGCCGCTTTGTGACCCCTCCTTGTTCGGGCTGTAGCGTAGCCTGGTAGCGCGCTTGCATGGGGTGCAAGAGGTCGTGAGTTCGAATCTCACCAGCCCGACCATTTTCCCCGGAACCCCGGCGGAATGCGGCTTACAGACCGCAAAAGGCGCGTATCGGCGCACCGGCCTAAGTACTATTACGCAATGCGGGCCATTTGATTTGCGGCCTAGGTGATTCACCCTACATTCGCCTCCATGAAACCGCACGCCTTACCTTTCCGGCCGCTCCTGGCCGCAGTCATCGCTCTCGCGGTGGCGGGCGCGGCCTATGCCAGTGGTCTCGCCACGGACATCACGGGTCTTTATTACACGGGCATCAATAATGGTGGCGGCCTCTTGGCCGGCGGATCGACGGATTCCCACTGGACGGTCACCTATGCCTCCACCAACGGCGGCACCTCGGCGAACTCCACCTACGAGGGTGCGGCCTACGTGGTGAACAACAGCAATGTGGTCGGCTCCGGCTGGACCCAGAACAGCACCAGCTCCCAGTGGATCGTCGCCCCGGGCGCGACCGATCCGAACAACGGCAATTCGGTCAACACCGGCGGCGATTTCCTGCCCGGCAACGGCAACACCGGTTCCCACGAGGGCATCTACGTCTACACCCTGGCGTTCACCATCACCGGCACGGGCAGCGGCACGGTGACGAATGCGGTCTCGATCGGCCTGACCATCTCGGCTGACGACCAGTACTCCATCTACGTGAACCCCTCCGGGAACGGCACGACCATTCCCACGGGCACGGCGTCGGCGAGCGGCACTTCCGCCTGGAACAACACCGCCTCGGCCACGCTCCAGAACGGCACGAATGGCACGAACGGCAACGCCCAGTTCAAGATCGGCACGAATTACCTGGTGATCGTGGTGGACAACACGAACAGCGTGAACGGCAGCAGCTCGAGCACCGCCACCAATGCCAGCGGCCTGCTGGTCTACCAGGTGGGCTCCGCGGTCACGATCAACGGCAAGCCGATCCCCGAGGAGGGAACCTGGCTCCCGCTGGTCGCGGCGGTGGGACTTTACGGCTTCTTTGTCTGGCGTCGTCGCCAGCAGGATCCGGTTTTAGTTTGAGGCCGCCTTCACCAGCTGCTCCTCCCGCAGGCTGAGCGTGGCGAGATCGAGTGAGGCGAGGATCGGCCGCGCCTCATCCTTCCGCCCGGCGCCGGCGAGCGCGAGGCCGTAGGCGAACGCCAGGCCCGAAGACTGTTTCCATTCGCTCGCCACCGGCGTGAGCAGCGCCAAGGCCTCGTTCGTGCGGTTCTGGGCGGAGAGGGTGAACGCGTAGGTCGCGAGATAGCCCACGTTGGCGGGGGCCCGCACATGGTTGTCGTGAGCGGCCTGTTCCGCGGCGGGGAGATCGCTGCCGGTGAGCGCGGCAAAGAAGGCGAAATTGTTGGCGATGGAAGCGTCCTTGCTGCGCAGCGCATGCAACCGGCGGAAGACCTGGTACTGCCCGTCGGCGTCGCGCCTGACCTGATAGTGACGCGCCAGCGTCCCGAGCGCCTCCAGCGCCACCCCCGACTGGTCCGTCGCCATCCAGAGCAGTGCCAGCGCCTCCTTCTGCCAGCCCCAGGTGTAGAGCGTGTCGGCGGCGAACAGCGCGTGGGCGCCCGTGGCCTGCGCATCGCTTTGCAGGGTGCGCCAGAGTTCGTCTGCCCGCGTGACGTCCCCCAGCTGGCGCGCGGCCAGCATGCTGTAGGCGAGGTGGAGGAATTCCACGTCCCGGCCCCACGTGCCCTTGCTCACCCAGGCGCCGAGACCGGGCCAGTCGGAGGACTGGCGAAAGGCCTCCGCGGCCACGACCACCACGGCGGGATTGCCCGTCATCCCGGACGGGAGACGCTGGATCCACTGCACCGCATCGGCACTGTGGCCGACCTGGTTCAGCCAGCCGATGAGCTGCGCGATCTGGGTGGGATTGACCGCGTACTGCTTCTCCATGACCGCCAGCACTTCGGCGAAACGGGTCTGGTCGGCGCGGGAAATGCCGAGCAGGCAGTTCGGGATGTCCGCGAGCGTGCAGCGGGGATGCGCCCGCAGCGCCTCGGCCCATTTCAGCATCGCGGCGCGATCGTCGTGGTCCAGCGCGTCGCCCAGCAGGATGCGCAACGCGGTGGCGCCCCACTCGGGATCGGCGGTCCACTTGGACAGGAGCCTCAGGCCGTGCTGGCGCTCGGCGGTGTCGCGCGAATAGATCAGGATGCCGCCGAGCGGCACCTCGTCGATGGCGACCGGTCCGTCCAGTCGCAGCGCCGCGGCGAAGGCGTCGCGGGCGGCGGTGAGCTGCACCCGCCGGCGGGCGATTTCACCGGTGAGCCGCAGGGCCCGGGACGATTCCGCCCGGGCCGTCGCGGGCAGGCCCGCCAGCGCCCGCTCCGCGGTGTCCGGCTGGTCCGCGCCGAGGGCGTCGGTCGCCCAGTCGAGAGCGTAAGCGGGATTGTCGGGCTCGAGGGTCGAGGCGTAGTGCGAATAGTACATCGCCTCGGCCGGTTTCCGGGCGCGCCGCGCGACCTCGGCCGCGAGCTGCCAGACTTCCGGGCGCTCCGGGGAGTTCGCCAGGGCCTGTTTCACGATCTCGGACGCGTAATCGAGGCGGCCCGTGGCGATCCATTGCTGCGCGATGCTGATCGCATTGCGCCGGGTCCACCACGGGTAAAGCCAGGCCCACGACCCGCCGCCGACCAGGACCAGCGCGAGGCCGGCGTAGAGCGCGAGACGGAAGAGGCGGTGCTCGTCCCAGGCGTCCAGCAGCCGCCACCAGAGGTTCCGCAGCTCGAAAGTGTCGCTGACCTTGGCCCGGCGCCGGCGCCATTTCTTCTGGAAGGGGCTGCTCGTGTGTTCCTCGGGGGGAGGGCCGTTTTCGTGGTCGAGAGGTTCCATCGCGGCGGGAGAAATGCGGCGGAATGCTTGGGCGAAGCGATGCGAATAACAAGCCGGATGCAGGGAAAGCGCCGTGGGCGCCGGGTTCCGGGCGATCGGGCCGCGCGATCATTTTTCCCCTGACGCAGGGACAATTTCGTTTTCCATCGGGGCATGACTTCGGCCGAGGCCAGGAAACAGATCGCCGACCTGCGCCGGCAGGTGGCGCGGCACGACGAGTTTTATTACCGGAAGACGTCGCCGGAGATCAGCGATGCCGAGTACGACCGGCTGAAGCGCAGCCTCGCGGACCTCGAGGCGGCCTGGCCGCAGTTCGCGAGCGCCGACTCCCCGACGCAGCACGTCGGCGACGACCGCGTGCAGGGCTTCCAGGAGGTGGCGCACCGGCAGAGGATGCTGAGCCTCGACAACACGTACAACGAGGCCGAGCTCCGCGCCTTCCACGCGCGGCTGGTGCGGATCCTGGAGCACGACGACCTGCACTACACCGTCGAGCCGAAGATCGACGGTCTCGCGGTGAGCCTGACCTACGAGGACGGCCGGCTGGTCCGGGCGGTGACCCGCGGCCGGGGAGACCGGGGCGACGACGTGACCGCGAACGCCCTGACCATCGCGGCGCTCCCCAAGCAGCTCGCGGGGTCGAAGGGCGCGATCCCGAGGATCGTCGAGATCCGCGGCGAGATCTACCTCACGGCGGCGGAATTCGAGCGCATCAACGCGGAGCGCGCCGCGGCCGGGGAGGAACTTTACGCGAATCCGCGCAACGTCGCGGCCGGCACGATCAAGCTGCTCGACCCGGCCGAGGTCGCCCGCCGCCGGCTCGACATCGTGCTCTACAGCCTCGGCTACTGCGAGCCGGAGGTGGTGCGCTCGCAGTCCGAACTGCACGACCGGCTGCGCGCCTGGCGGCTGCCGGTCGTCGAGCGGATCTGGCGCGTGCGCGGCATCGACGCGGCCTGGGAGGCCATCGGCGAGCTCGACGGCCTGCGGCGCACCTTCGCCTACGGCACCGACGGCGCCGTGGTGAAGCTCGACCGCTTCGAGGAGCAGCGCGTCGCCGGGACGACGGACAAGGCGCCGCGCTGGGCGATCGCGTACAAGTACAAGGCCGACACCGCGCGCACGCGCCTGCGGGCGATCACGATCCAGGTGGGCAAGACCGGCATCCTGAGCCCGGTCGCGGAACTCGAGCCGGTCTTCCTCTCGCTCAGCACCATCAGCCGGGCGACGCTGCACAACGAGGAGGAGATCCGCCGCAAGGACATCCGGGTCGGCGACCTGGTCGAGATCGAGCGCGCGGGCGAGGTCATCCCCGCCGTGCTGCGGTCCTTCCCGGAGGAACGCCCGGCCGGTGCGAAGGAGTTCGACCTGGCCAGGGTGGTGGGCGGCAAATGCCCGGTGTGCGGCGGGAAGATCGCCCGCATCGAGGTGGCGGCGGAGGGCGGGGAGGGCGTGGCCTGGAAGTGCCAGAACTACGACTGCGCGGCGCAGCGCACGGGACGGCTGGTGTTCTTCTGCAGCCGGAAGGCCCTGGCGATCGACGGGGTGGGCGACATCGTCGCGGCGAAGCTCGTCGAGCTGAACCTGGTGCGCGATCCGCCGGACCTGTACGACGTGCCATTGGAGACGCTCGCGACCCTGAACCTCGGCACGACGGAGGAGCCGCGCACCTTCGGCGAGAAGAACGCCGCGAAGATCGTCGCCGCCCGGGAGGCCGCGCGGACGCTGTCGCTCGAGAAATGGCTGTTCGCGCTGAGCGTGCCCGACGTGGGCGAGACCACGGCCCGGGAACTCGGCCGGCGGCACCGGAATTTCGCCGAGCTGGTGGATTCGAAGCTGCTGCAGGCGGTGCTGAAAAAGGCGGCGCTCGAGGAGGAAAAGGAGCGCGAAAGCCCGAACTCGAAGAAGAACCCGCCGAAGGACGACGCGGACCGCGAACGGCGCAAGGCCCGCCGCCTCGAGATCGACGCCGAACTGGCGAAGCTGAACGACGGGATCCTCGCCGGCGTGCCGTCGGACATCGGGCCGGCGGTGGCGGCGAGCGTGACGGATTTCTTCGCCGCCACCCCGGGCCGGCGATTGCTCGCGAAACTGCGCACGCTCGGGATCGATCCGCAGGGCACGGTGCAGAAGGCGGGCGTTTTCACCGGGAAGACCTTCGTCCTCACCGGCACCCTACCGACGATGAAGCGCGAGGAGGCCGAGCAGAAGATCCTCGCCGCCGGCGGGAAGGTCAGCGGCAGCGTGAGCAAGAAGACCAGCTACGTGCTCGCGGGGGCGGAGGCCGGCTCAAAGCTCGAGAAGGCGAAGGAGCTCGGCGTGCCGGTGATCGACGAGGCGGAGTTCGGACGGATGTTGTAGGAAAGATCGGAATTCCACCCATGTAGGGGCGTCCCTTGCGGACGCCC
>DASZQN010000054.1:0-3107 GCA_035549635.1 Opitutaceae bacterium | reverse complement strand
AACTCAAAGCCGAAAACGCCGCGACCACATGAACCGACTCCCCATCACCAAAACGCCCAAGGTCTACGTCGGCGGCGCGTTCATCCGCTCCGAGAGCGCGCGCACGTTCCCGCTGAAGGACGCGACCGGCAACTTCTTCGCCAACATCCCGCAGTGCACCCGCAAGGACCTGCGCAACGCCGTCGAGGCCGCCGCCAAGGCCGGTCCCGGCTGGGCGCGCCGCACGGCCTACAATCGCGGCCAGATTCTTTACCGCCTCGGCGAGATGCTCGAGGCGCGCGGCGCCGAGATGGCCGCGGCGCTGGCCGATGGCGGCCCGGACACCCGGGCGCGGAAGGAAGTGGCGGTCGTGATCGATCGCCTGATCCACTACGCCGGGTGGGCGGACAAGTACGAGCAGGTGCTGGGCAACGTGAACCCGGTCGCGGCGCCGTATTTCAATTTCACCGTGACCGAGCCGATGGGGGTCGTGGGCGTGATCGCTCCGGACCGGCCGGCGCTGCTGGGCCTGGTCTCGCTGGTTGCCCCCGCGATCGTGAGCGGCAACACCGTGGTGGCCCTGGCCTCCGAGGCGGCGCCCTATCCGGCCATCCTCCTCGGCGAGATGCTGGCGACCAGCGACCTGCCGGGCGGCGTCGTCAATCTCCTGACGGGCTTCCGCAAGGAGCTCGTGCCGACCTTCGCCACCCACACCCACCTGCGCGCGATCAGCGCGGCCGTGTCGCCCGCGGAACGGAAGACGCTCGAGCTCGGCGCGGCGGAAAGCGTGAAGCGCACCCATTTCACGGAGGCCGGCCGCACGGACTGGTTCGCGGACGGCGCGCAGGGCCTCTACGCGATTCGCGATTTCCTCGAGTTCAAGACCACCTGGCACCCTGTCGGGGCTTGAATGTGCGGGTAAGTCTCAAGTGCCAGGTGCCGAGGTCCATGGAATCGAGCGCGAAGATCGATTCCGGATTGTTACTTGGCACCTGGACCCTGGCCCTTGGTACTTAAACATGCGCCGCTTCATCCCGAGACTTTCCAGGCCGGTCTGCGCGGGAATGATCATTGGTCTGCTGCTCGCGGCGGCGGATCCGGCGAAGGCGGAAGACGCTGCGGCGGCGAAGCGGGACAAGGTCGTGCTGCAGCTGAAATGGCGGCACCAGTTCCAGTTCGCCGGCTATTATGCCGCGGTGGCGCAGGGTTATTACCGCGAGGCCGGGCTCGACGTGGAGCTGCGGGAGGCGGTGCCGGGAAAGGATCCGGTGAAGGCGGTGCTCGCAGGCGAGGCGGATTTCGGCGTCGGCACCTCCGAACTCGTCCTGCTGCGGGCCGCGGGCCAGCCGGTGGTCGTGCTGGCGGCGATCTTCCAGCATTCCCCGCTGGTCCTGCTCGCCCGGCGACAGCCGGGGTCGGATGACCTTCAGTCGCTGTCGAGCCGGCCGATGATGATCGAACCGCAATCCGCCGAGCTCTTCACCTATTTCAAGTACGAGGGCATCGATCCCGCGAAGCTGCAGATCCGCGAGCACACGTTCAACGTGCGCGACCTCGTCGACGGGCGGGTCGGGGCGATGTCGGCCTACTCCACGGACGAGCCGTTCCTGCTCAAGCAGGCGGGAATCGACTACCTGACGTTCACGCCGCGGGCGGGCGGCATCGATTTCTACGGCGACAACCTGTTCACGACCCAGGCGCAGATCGACCGCTGGCCGGCGCGCGTGCGGGCCTTCCGGCAGGCGAGCCTCCGGGGCTGGGACTACGCGCTCGCGCATCCGGCGGAGATCATCGACCTGATCCTGCGCGACTACGGCCAGCGCAAGAGCCGCGAGCACCTGGCGTTCGAGGCGGAGCAGACGGCGCTCCTGATGCATCCGGGGCTGATCGAGGTCGGGCACATGAATCCGGGGCGCTGGCGGCACATCGCCGACACCTACGCGGAATTTGGCATGCAGGTGGCGAACCTCGACCTCGGCGGCTTTCTCTACGATCCCGATCCGAAGCCGAATCTCGCATGGGTCTATTGGTCGCTCGGAGTGCTGGCGGTGGTGGCGATCGGTGCGCTGGGCTGGGTATTCCCGCTCGTGCGGCTCAACCGCAATCTGCGCCAGGCAAAGGCGGCGGCGGACGCGGCCAACGAGGCGAAGAGCCGGTATCTGGCGTTCCTCACCCACGAGATCCGCACGCCGATGAACGGGATCATCGGGATGATGGAGATGATCAAGTCGGAGGTCCCGACCGGCGAGCAGCGCCGCCAGGTCGAGGTGGCGGGGCAGGCCGCGCAGAACCTGCTGGGCCTGGTCGACAACGTGCTCGATCACTCGCGGCTGGAGGCCGACCGCATGGAGCTCGAGGCGCTGCCGGTGACGCTGCCGGATTTTCTGCAGGGGCTTTGCGAACTGTACCAGCCGGCGGCGCAGGCCAAGGGGATCACGCTGCGCTGCGAGATCCGGCCGGGCGTGCCCGCGGCGATCCTGAGCGATCCGCTGCGGCTGCGCCAGGTCCTGGCCAACCTGCTCTCCAACGCGGTGAAGTTCACCGCCAGCGGCGGAGTGGAGCTGATCGTGGAAGCCGCGCCCGGCGGCCCCGAGGCGGCCGGGCTGGCGCCGCACCATCGGCTGAGTTTCCGTGTGCGCGACACCGGGGCGGGCATCCCGCCGGAGAAGGTCGCCCGGATTTTCGAGCCTTTTGCGCAGTCGGCCGTGTCCGACGCCCGACGCTTCGGCGGCAGCGGCCTCGGGCTCTCGATTTCGCAGAAGCTCGCGAAACTGCTCGGCGGCGAGATCCGGGTGGAAAGCCGGCCGGGCCGGGGCGCCACATTCACCCTGGAAATTGCCGCGCCGGAAGCCTTGCTGGGTGCTTGAAGAGCGCTCGGATTTTTTGGCCACGAAAAGGCACAAAGGACCGGCGGCTTCGGATGGAATCGAGGGTGCGCCTATAGGCGCGAGGGAGATGCGGCTGCAGCTTTGAATTTATCGTGCCGTTTTGCGGCCCCAAAAAAAAGCGCCCTCCTTTTGGGGAGGGCGCCGAAGGGAAGAGCGGAGGCGGAGGATTACTTGACCGACTGGATGGTCTTGATGATCCGGCCGGCGACCAGGTAGGGGTCCGCGGCCGAGTTCGGCCGG
>DASZQN010000053.1:0-21658 GCA_035549635.1 Opitutaceae bacterium | reverse complement strand
TGAGATTGGAGCCGCGGCCCAGCCAGAAAAGCTCGACGCCGCGCGCCTGCGCCTCGGTCCAGAGCACGCGCAGGTCCGCCGCACTCGCCGGCTCGGCATAGAGGCGGGCCGCCCCGCCGACGCGCATCGTGGTCTTCGGCGCGAGAGGTTCCTCGCGCCGCAGCCTGGCCGCCGACGACAGCCGCGGGCGGACCGCGGCCGCCAGCTCGTCCCAGCGTTTTTCCTTCATCGCCTCCCACTCCAGCAGCACGAGCCAGGCTCGCGCCTTCTGGTCGATGTCGCCCGCGCCGACCATCGCGACGAGGTCGCCCGCGCGCGCGTCGCGCGTGAGGGCGCGGAAGAATTCCGGGTCGTCCCCCGGCAGGTAGCTCACCGGCAGCGCGGGCGCCCCGCGCTTCAGCTCGGCATAGATGTCGGCGGTCGTCCCGCCCGCGATCGGCGCCTCGCCGGCCGGATAGACGTCGAGCAGGTGCACGCGGTCGCCCAGGGCGAGCGCCGCGGCGAACTCCGCCTTGAACTGCGCGGTGCGGCTGAAGCGATGCGGCTGGAAGACGACCACGAGCCGGCCGGCGTCCGCCACCCGCGGGCGCAGGCTGGCGAGCAGCGCGCGGATCTCGGAGGGATGGTGCGCGTAGTCCTCGAGCACGGTCAGGCCATTGGCGGCATACAGCACGTCCTGGCGGCGGCGCACGCCGTGGAAATCGGCCAGCAGCCGCGGCGTCAGCACCACGCCCATGAGCTGGGCCGCAGCCAGCGCGGCGGTCGCGTTCGCGGCGTTGAATTCCCCGCGGGCCCGCACCGCGGCCTCGCTCGTGCCGAAGCAGCCGCCGAGCTTCAGCGTCATGCCCTCGGCGCGCTCCTCCCGGATCTCGCCGGAAAAATCCCCGCTGCGTCCGAACGAGCGGTAGCTGCGCTCCGGCCGCGGGTCGCGGCCTGCGATCCGCTGCGACAGCGGACAGGCGTCGTTCACCAGCACGGTGCCGCGGGTGCGCGCGAACAGCGCCGCAAAGGTCGCCTCGAGATCCGCGAGCTGGCGGTAGTAGTCGGGATGGTCCCAGTCGAGGTTCACCGTCACCGTGATCTCGGGCGCAAAGCGGTCGATCGTGCCGTCGCTCTCGTCGATCTCGGCCACCAGCCAGTCGTTCGATCCCGCCCGCGCGGGGGGAAGATCGTCCGCAAAAAGTCCTCCGAGCACGTAGCCCGCCGGAAAATTCGCCCCCCGCAGCGCCGTGATCAGCATCGCCGTGGTCGTGGTCTTGCCGTGCGAGCCGCAGACCGCGACGAGCCGCTTGTCCCGCGCGACCTCCGCCAGCAGATCCCCCCGGCGCACCAGCGGGAGGCCGCGCGCCGCCGCCGCGGCGTAGGCCGCGTGGGTCTTCGCGATCGCGGAGGAGCAGGCGATCAGGTCGCAGTCGGCCGGGATCGGCCCGATGGCGACGCGCTCGCGCTCGAGCAGCGCCCGCACGGCGTCCGTCAGCGCGTCGTCCTCGCCCGAGACGGTGAAGCCGGCCTGCGCGAGATAGACCGCGAGCGGCGCCACGCCCATGCCACCCACGCCGACGCAATGGATGCGGCGGACGTCCCGGTCGAAGAGGCGCGGCGGGGGGGACGATCGCATGGCCGGGAAAATTCTCGCGCTCAGGCTGCGTGCAGCTGCGGCGCGGGCGGGAGCGCCGCGGACGGCGCGGTGATCTCCTCGAGGTCGCCGAGCAGCAGGTCGAGCGAGTTGGCCCGGTCCATCCGCTGCAGGTTCGAGCGGAACTGGCGGAGCAGCCAGTCGTTGAAGATCACGTCACGCACCTCGGAGCCGAGGCCGCCGAGCGCGGACTGCGGCACGACCAGGCCGCCGCCCTGGCGCTCGAAGAAACCCGCGTTGGCGCGCTGGTGGTCGTCGGCCGCCTGCGGATAGGGCACGAGGATCGCGGGGGTCACGCAGCGGATCAGCTCCGCGAGCGTGCCCGCGCCCGCGCGGGAGATGACGAGGTCGGAGGCGGACAGCAGGTCGGCCATGCGGTCGCAGAACGGCGCGAACACCGCGCGGACCGGGGCGCCGCTGCGCGCGGAGAGCGTGAGCGTCTCGGGCTCGCCCTTGCCGAGGCCGGTCACGCAATAGACCTGGATGCCCTCGGCCGCGAGGGCCGGCAGCTCGCGGCGGGCCCAGTCGTTGAGCGCCGAGGCGCCCTGGCTGCCGCCGAGGATCGCAAGGACCTTTTGATTAGGCTCCAGCCCGAGGGCGGCGCGGGCGGCGGCCTGCGGCAGGCGCACCATCTCGCGGCGCAGCGGGAGGCCGACGTGCCGGGTCGCGGTCGCGCGCACCCCGGGCAGGCGGATGCCCGGCGGAAGATAGACGCGGCGCGCGAACCGCCCGAGCGTGCGGACGACGAGGCCGGGCACGCGGTTCGACTCGTGCAGCGCGACCGGCACGCCGCGGAGCCGCCCGGCGAGGACGATCGGCGCCGAGGTGAAGCCGCCGAAGCCGACGATGCCGTCGGGCCTCAGCTCGCGCACGAGCCGGCGGCAGAACACGAAGCCGTGCACCTGCGACACCGCGCACCGCACCAGCCTGAGCGGATGCCAGGAAAAGCCGGTGCCGGCGACCCGCACGAAACGGAGGTCGGGATATTTCTCGCTCAGGCGGGCGTCGACGCGCTTGCGGCTGATCAGCAGCGTGACATCATGCCCGCGCCCCCGCAGGCCCTCCGCCAGGGCGATGCCCGGCGAGAGGTGGCCGCCGGTGCCGCCGCACGAGATGAGGATCTTCTTCACGCGGTGACTTCCTGGAGCACGCGCGTGCCGGTCGGCACCGCGGCGCGGCCCCACGTGCGCTGGGAATTGAGCAGGACGCCGAGGAGCAGCCCCATCAGGAGGAGGTTCGACAGCCCGGCGCTGATGAACGGCAGCGACATGCCCTTGGTGGGAAACATCCCCGTCACGACCGTGAGATTGATGATCGCCTGCAGGCAGATCAGGAGGATGCAGCCCGCGACCAGAAGGAACTGGAAGAGGTTCGGCGCGCGCCGGAGATGCAGCAGGCCCGCGACGAAGATGACGGCGAACAGCACGACCACGCCGAGCGTGAACCACAGGCCGAACTCCTCGCCGATGACCGCGAAGATGAAGTCCGTCTGCGCTTCCGGGAGAAAATTGAGCTGCTGGCGCCCGCGGCCGAGGCCGACGCCGTCCAGCCCGCCGGAGGCGAAGGCGAGCATGCCCTGCCAGAGCTGGTAGGTCAGCCCGCTGCGGTTCGCCTCGACGTCGAGGAACGCCATGAAGCGGTGCGCGCGGTTCGGCAGCAGCGCGACGAGCCCCGCGAGTCCGCCGAGGCCGACGAGGGCGGTCGGCAGGAGGTAGCGCCAGCGGACCCCGGCGAGAAACAGCAGCACAAGGCCGACCGCGCCGAGGAGCGCGGTGGTGCCGAAGTCGGGCTCGGCGATCACGAGCAAACAGAACGCGCCGATGATCGCGAGCGGGGCAAGATACCCGCGCCGGAATTCGTTCAGCCGCGACTGGTTGATCGCGAGGTAGTGCGCGAGCAGGAAGACGAGCGCGATCTTGGCGAACTCGGCCGGCTGGAAACGGGCCGCGCCCATGCCGAGCCAGCGGCGGCTGCCGTTGACCTTGGCGCCGATGTGCGGCGTGGCGGTCAGCAGGAGCAGCAGCAGCGCCGCGGCGCCGATCCAGAACGCGTAGCGCCGCACGAACTCGAGATCGAGGCGGCTGGTGACGAAGCACAGCACCGCCGCGAGGACCACGCCGATGATCTGCTTGTGCAGGTAAAAGTAAGGTCCCTGGCGGAACGACGCGCTCGCGCTGAAGAGAACCGTCAGGCCGAAGATGGTCAGGGCGACCGCGCAGACGACGATGACGGCGACGGGACTTGGGATGAAGCGCGGGCGGAGCGTTTCGGCAAGCGGATCGCGGGCCATGGTCGGGGGCTCGGGGCGGAGGTCAGGGTTTGCCGGCGCTGGCGGGCTCCTCGATCCTGATCACCGGGATGTCGGCCTGCGTCATCGGTTTGGCGGCCGAGCCCGTGTCCTGGTCGGGCGTCAGCACCGTCGGCGTGTTCGCCGAGGCCTCGGTCGTCTTCGCGGACTTCGGCGCCTTCCAGCCGGGAATCACGAGCACCATGCCCGGGCGGATCTTGGCCGGGTCGGTGATGTTGTTGGCCGTGGCGATGTCGCCGACCTTGACGCTGTATTTCGCGGCGATGGAGCTGAGGCTCTCATGCTCCTTCACCGTGTGGGTGAGCGAGTCGCCGGTCGGCGGCTTGGAGGCCGCGGCGCCGGACGCCGCGGTGTCGGCCACGACGGCGCCGGCGGGCAGTTTCAGCCCCCGGTTGACGGCGACCGTGTCGGTCTTGAGGCCGTTGAGATCCTTCAGCACCGCCACCGTCGTGCCCGCCCGCTTCGCGATGCTGGCGAGGCTGTCGCCCGGCCTCACCTTGTAGGTCGGGGCGCCATCGGCCGCGGCGGCCGGGGCGGCCGCGCTGGCGGCCTTCGCGGGAATGAGGAGCTTCTGGTTGGCCTTCAGCTTGGCCGTGACCGCGAGGTTGTTGGCCTTCGCGAGCTCGGCGACCGTGAGGTGGTTCTTCTTGGCGACGGTCCAGAGGCTGTCGCCCGAGCCGACCGTGTACGTGGTCGCGGGCGTCACGTCCGGGACCGGCAGCGCCTGCACCGCCGTGGCGGCCGGGGTGCCGGGCCGCGTCGGGCTGTAGCGCACGCTTGCGGCGACGGCCGGGGCATTCGGGTCGAAACCGCCCGCGGACACGCCGGTGATGACGGGTGCGTCGCCGGCGGGGGGCGCAAAAGCGACGACCGGCGCGGGCGGCGGCGCGGCGGGGGCGGTCGCGACCGCCGGGGGTTTGCTGTTGGTGGAACTGCAGCCCGGGTTCGCAAAAATGAGCACGAAGGCGAACGCGTGGATGGCCACCACAACGCCGAAAATTTTCAGGATTTTCATAGGAGAACTAATGATTGGGGGTGGAAGGGAAAGCTATCTCAAAGTGGGGGTTACTGCCAAGTTACTCACAAGGGATTCAAACTGGTTTCCGCGGTCCTCGTAGCTGCGGAAAAGGTCGAAACTCGCGAAGCCCGGACTGAGCAGCACATGCTCGCCGGGGCGGGCCGCCGCGGCGGCCCGCCGGACCGCCTCCGCGAGGTCCGCGCACACGACATGCGGCACCTGGTTCGCCGCGCAAAAGCCCGCCAGCGCCCGGCTGGTCTCGCCGAGCAGGAAGGCCTGCCGCACCCGCGGGGCGATGCGGCGCACGAAGGCCTCGAGGTCCCCGCCCTTCCCCTTGCCCCCCGCGATCAACAGCACGGGTTGCGCGAAGGACGCCAGCGCCGCCTCGACGGCGTGGAAATTCGTCGCCTTCGAATCGTTCCACCAAGTCACGCCCTCGATCCCGGCCACACGGGCAAGGCGGTGGCGGCCCGGCTGGAAGGTGCCCGCCGCGGCGAGGAGGTCCTCCTCCGCCAGCCCCGCGTGCTTCCACCAGGCGGCCGCGAGGAGGAAGTTCTCGTGCTGCGGGTAGGTGCCGAAGACGGTGCCTGCGAGGCGCGGATGGGGCGTTTTCCCCTCTGAAAGCACGATCGCGGACGGCGCCAGGGTGCGGCCGGACTTCTGCGCGAAGCGCGTCACGGAAGTGCCCGCGAAGAAGGCGCCGGGCGTCGTGCAGCCCGTCAGCGCCCATTTCGCGGCGAAGTACGCGTCGAGGCCCGGGTGGCGCTCCAGGTGGTCCTCGGCGAAATTCGTCCAGAGCGTCGCGTCGGCGTGGAAATGCCGGAGGGTCTCGGCCTGGAAGGAGCTCACCTCGCACACCGCGACCTTGTCCGCCGCGGCGAGGGTGCCGGCGTCGGTGTCGGCGACGAGCTGGGAAAAGGGATGGCCGATGTTGCCGGTCGCTGTCGCGTCGTGGCCGACCGAGCGGAGCGCATGCGTCAGGAATTCCGTCAGCGTCGTCTTGCCGTTCGTGCCGGTGATCGCGATGACCGAGCCGCGCCAGAACAGGGAGGCAAAATCGAGCTCTCCCAGGCACTTGCAGCCTCCCTGCCGGGCCGTCGCCAGCCACGGATGGTCCGGACGGAAGCCCGGGGAAAAGACCACGAGGCGGCTGGAGGCGGCCGCCGCGGGACCGAAGTTATTAACAGTGTCTTTACCCGTCGCTTTTTCGTCAAAAACGACCCCCGGGACGCCCAGTTTGCCGAGAAGGGCCAGGACGGCCCTCCCGCTCGTTCCCCCGCCGAAAATGGCGACCGGCGCGGCCAGCAGCGGGCGCATGGTTTCGGGCGTGGAAAGCGGCATGGCTCAGCGGATTTTAAGGGTGCCGAGGCCCGCCAGGGCGCACATCAGGGAGAGGATCCAGAAACGGAGCACCACCTTGGTCTCCGGCCAGCCCTGCTTCTGGAAATGATGGTGGATCGGCGCCATCAGGAAGAGGCGGCGGCCCTCGCCGCAGCGGCGGCGGGTGTACTTGAACCAGCCCACCTGCAGGATGACCGTCACGGCCTCCCACACGAAGACGCCGCCGACGATGATGAGCGTGAACGGCTGCTGCACCATGAACGCGATCACGCCGATCAGGCCGCCGAGCGCCAGCGAGCCGGTGTCGCCCATGAAAACCTCGGCCGGATAGGAATTGTACCAGAGGAACGCCATGCCGGCGCCGACCAGCGCACCGCAGATGACCGTCAGCTCGCTCGTGCCCGGGACATGGCCGATGAGCAGGTAGCTCGAGAGGTTCACGTTGTCGGCGATGTAGGCCATGATGCCGTACACGAGCGCCACCGAGAGCGTGCAGCCGATCGCGAGGCCGTCGAGGCCGTCGGTCAGGTTGATCGCGTTGGAGAAGCCGACGACCCAGAAGAACATCATCACGAACAGCGCCAGCAGCCCGGCCCCGCCGACGAAGAGAAAGACGGGATACTTCACGAACGGCACCCAGAGCTCGCGGATCTTGTCGCCGCTCAGCGGATCGTGCAGCAGCAGCGCAAGGGCGGCGACCGTGGTCAGCGTCTGCCACATCATCTTCTCCTTCGAGGAGATCCCGGCCCGGTTCTTGCGCACGACCTTCAGATAGTCGTCGCGGAAGCCAACCGCCGTGAGCGCGGTGTAGACGAAGAGGCTGACGATCACCCACACGTTGGGCACCGCCCACAGCACCGACGCCCCGAACACCGAGAAGAAGATCAGCAGGCCGCCCATCGTCGGGGTGTTCTTCTTGTCGAAGCGCTGCGCGAGGTCGCCGGTGCGGTCGTCGTCGTAGTGCTGGCCGAATTTCAGCTTCCGCAGCTTCGCGATGAGCCAGGGCCCGATCAGGAAGCCGATCAGCGCCGCCGTCACCACCGCCCCGATCGTGCGCGGCGTGGTCTTGCTCAGGAGGCGGAGCGGCCCCCAGTAGTCCTCGAAGTTGGCCAGGTAGCTGAGCATGGAAGTTTCAGCGGGCGGCGGCCGCGGCGGCGGGTTCCAGCGCGCGCTCGAGCTGCCAGCGCCGGCTGCCCTTGAGGAAGGCCGCGCCGCGGAAGTCCGCGAGGCGCTCCGCCACGGGCTCGAGGGCGGTGACGACGGCGACCTGCGCCGGCTTCGCGCCGCCCTCCAGGGCGCCGATGCGCACGGCGTCGGCGTGGTCGCCGATCGCGAAGACGAAATCCTGCGGCCGCAGCGACAGAGAGCGGCCGAGCGCGCGGTGGTAGTCCGCCGCGCCCGCGCCCAACTCCTCCATTCCTCCGAGCACGAAGAGCCTCGGCTCCGCCGCCGGCGCCACCGCGACGAAGGTCGCGAGCGCGTCGGCCATCGACGCCGGGTTGGCGTTGTAGCAATCGAGGAAAAGTCGCCGGCCCCGCTCCTGCCGCCATTCGCCGCGCAGCGCCGCCGGCGCCCATCGCGCCAGCCGCGCCTGGATCGCCACCGGCGTGACGCCGAGCCATAGCGCGGCGCAGATCGCGAGCACGGCATTCTGCGCCATGCCGTCGGAGACGCGGCGCAGCGTGAAGACCAGCGGCGGCGGCGCGCCGTAGGCCAGCGCGATCGCCGTGCTGTCGCCGCGCTGCGTGACGGTAAAATAGACCTTGTCCTTCGGCGGCTCGGCCGGGCGGACCACCTCGGCCCGCTCCACGACCATCGTCCGCACGCCGAGTTCGTGGAAGGCCGTGAATCCGTCGCACTGCCGCGGGAAAATCGCCACGCCCGCCGGCCGCACGGCCGCCGACAGCCGCGATTTCTCGCGCGCGACGCCGTCGATGCCGCCCAGTTCCTCGAGGTGCGCCGGCGCGACCAGCGTGGTGAGCGCGATGTCCGGCTCAATCATGTCCGCGAGCACCTGCATCTCCCCCGGCGCGCTGATGCCCGCCTCGATCACCGCAAAGCGGTGCCGCGCCGGATCGAGGCGCGTCAGCGTCAGCGGCACGCCGAGGTGGTTGTTCAGGTTGCCCTCGGTCGCGAGCACCGGCGGCTCCGCCCCGGCCGTCGCCTCGCCGCCGAGGAGCAGCGCGAGGAGATTCTTGGTCGAGGTCTTGCCCGCGCTGCCCGTGATGCCGATCACCGGACCGGCAAAGGCGCGGCGGTGGGCGCGCGCGATTGCGTGGAACGCCGCGAGCGGATCGGCGACGACGAGCTGCGGCAGCGAGACGGCGGGATTCGGCCGGGCGACGATCGCCGCCCCGGCGCCCCCCGACTGCGCGGCCGGGAGAAAATCATGGCCGTCCCGGCGGTCGGTCCTGATCGCGACAAAAACCTGCCCGACGCCGAGCTGCCGCGTGTCCATCGTGAACCCGGCCAGCGGCGCCACCGGCGCCGCGGTCCAGCGCCCGCCGGTCCATTGCGCGAGGGAGTCTGGAGGGAAGATCGGCATCTGGGTCAACGGTGCCGCTGCTCGAGCCGACACACCCCGCCCTGTCGGGCATCAGCCTTCGCCGAAGCTACGGCTGACAGGCCCCTCTTTTTAGAGGGGAGCCTGCTGACTAGCTCCCCTCTAAAAAGAGAGGTGCCGCGAAGCGGCGGGGGGGGTGATTGGACGATGTGATTCATATCGTCCTCAGGGCTTCAGCGCCTTGATCCCGATCAGCTCGCGCACGACCTGGCGGTCGTCGAAGGGAATCACGGTGTCGGCGAACTCCTGGTAGCTCTCGTGGCCCTTGCCCGCGATCAGCAGGCAGTCGCCGGGCCGGGCGGCGTCGAGCGCGAGGCTGATCGCGCGGCGCCGGTCGTCGATCCACGTGATCTTGTCCGGCGCGACCACGCCGGCCTTCATGTCGGCGAAGATCTGCGCGAGCGGCTCGCTGCGCGGGTTGTCCGCGGTGGCGTAGGCGAAATCGGCGAACTCCTGCACCGCCCCCACCATCAGCGGGCGCTTCGCGCGGTCGCGGTTGCCGCCGCAGCCGAAGACCACGAGCAGGCGGCCGGGCGTGACGGCCCGCAGCATCCGCAGCGCGTTGCGCAGGGCGTCGTCGGTGTGGGCGTAGTCGACCAGGACGTTGAACCCCTGCCCTTCCTCGATCCGCTCCATGCGCCCGGGCACGCCCTTGAAGGCCGGCAGCCGCGCGAGGAACTTCGCCGGATCCCGCCCGAGGCTCCAGGCGGTCGCGGCCGCGGCGAGCACGTTGCTGACATTGTACCGGCCGATGAAGGGCGATTCCACCGCCGCCGTCCCGCCGGGCCAGACCAGCCGGAACGTGGTGTTCTTGAAGCCGAGCACGATCTCCTCCGCGCGCACCATCGCCTGCGGATGCTCGCCGTAGGTCACCTGCCGCACCGCCGCGGGCACCACGGCCGCGAGCTTCTCCCCGTAGGAATCGTCGAGGTTCACGACCGCGATCTTCGGGCCGGCGCCGGTCCCGCCGGTGAAGAGCCGGCTCTTCACCTCGAAGTAGGCGTCGAGCGTCCGGTGATAGTCGAGGTGGTCGCGGGTCAGGTTGGTGAAGACCGCCGCGGTGAACTGCAGGCCGAGCACGCGCTGCTGGTCGATGCCGTGCGAGCTGACCTCCATCACCGCCTCGCGGCAGCCGGCGTCGCGCATCTGCGCGAGCATGCCGTAGATGTCGACCGACTCCGGCGTGGTCTTGAACGACGGCACGCTGCGCGTGCCGAGGTCGTAGCTGATCGTCCCGAGCAGGCCGACGCGCTGGTCGCCGTTGAGAAAATGCCGCAGGAGATGCGTGATCGTCGTCTTGCCGTTCGTGCCGGTGACGCCGACGACCGAGAGGTCGCGGTCGGGAAACTTGTAGTAGCGCTGCGCGACGCGCGCGAGCATCGCACGCGGGTCGGCCACCTGGATGAACGTGACCCTGGCCGGCGTGCTGACCGAGAGCCGCGAGGTGATCACCGCCACCGCGCCGCGGTTCACCGCCTCGTCGATGTACGACGTGCCGTCCGTGCGCAGGCCCGGGAGCGCGAAGAAGAGATTTCCCGGCACGACCCGGCGGCTGTCCATCACGAGGCCGGAGATGGGGCGGTCGAGGGAGCCCCGCACGGCCACGATCTCGTCGTCGCGGATGTAGTCGGAAAGTTTGGGTGCCATTTTGAAAATCCGGTTGCGGACCTGGGTGTCGCGGCGCGTGTCCTTCGCGGTGCGGGGGACGAAGGCGTGGATGAGCGAATAGTCCTGGGAAAGATAGCCGATCACCGCCGGCCTCCTTCCATGACCAGCATCCCGCGTCCCGGTTCATACACCGGCTTGATGTCCCGGTACTGGATGAGCTGCTCGGCGACGTGCTTGAACGCCGGCGCGGCGATCTCGGCCCCGTACGCCACCCCGCCGGGCGCATGGGCGTCGGCATCGTCGACGATCACGGAGATCGCGAGCTCGGGGCGGCTGGCGGGAAAGAAACCCACGAAGGAAGCCACATGGTGGCGGTCGGAGTATTTCCCGTTGATGATTTTCTGCGTCGTGCCGGTCTTGCCCGCGATCTGGAAATTCGGGATGGCCGCCTTGGGGGCGGTGCCGTGCGGACTCGCGACCCCCATCAGCAGCTGCGCCATGATCTGCGCGGTGCGCCCGGAGATCACCCGGCGCACCTCCACCGGGCGGTCGTAGCGGGTGACGACCTCGCCGCTCGGGTCGGTGATCTGGCGGATGATCTGGGGCCGGAGCAACACGCCGCCGTTGGCGATCACGCTCATCGCCTGGTGCATCTGCATCACGGTCACGCTGACGGAATGCCCCATCGGCATCCGCGTGATCGTTTGCCCGTCCCAGCCCGGGGAGCCGGGCTTGTGCATCGTGCCGGCGATCTCGCCGCCGACCGGAAAGCCCGTGCGTTCGCCGAAGCCGAAGAGGCTGGCATAGCGGCAGAAGTCGTCCTCGCCCATCTTCATCGCCAGCTGCGCCGCGCCGCGATTGGAGGAATAGGAAATGATCTCGGCGAGGCTGACGTGTTTCGGATCCTCGAAGTGGTGGTCCTCCGGCGGGAGGCTGCGCGTCCGGCCCTTGTAGTCGATCCTGTCGATCGAGCAGTCGAACTGGGAGGCGGACGTCACCAGGCCTTCCTCGAGGGCGCCGGACGCAGCCACGATCTTGAAGACCGAGCCCGGCTCGTATTGGTCGGTCACGGCGACGTTCCGCTGCGCGGCGAGGTCGACGTGGCCGTCGGCGCCGGGCTTGCTGTATTCGTTGAGATCGTAGCTCGGATAGTTGGCGAGACCGAGGACGAAGCCCGTGCGCGGATCGCTCACGACGATCGTCGCCTTCTGCGGCTCGTACTTCCGGGCGATGTCCGCGAGTTCGTCCTCGATGATGCTCTGCACATTGGAGTCGATCGAGAGCATCACGTTGTAGCCGTCCGCCCGCGGCACCTCGCGCGTGCGGAACTGCGCCAGCTCGCGGCCGCGGCCGTCGCGCTCGCCCTCGCGCCAGCCGTTCCGGCCACGCAGGTAGAAGTCGGCGTACGCCTCCATGCCGGTCGCCGGCTCGCCGGCCTTGTTCACGTAGCCGATCAGGTGGGCCGCGAGGCCGTTGTGCGGGTAGTTGCGCCGGTAGATGTGCGGTCCGTAGACGCCGCGGACGTCGAGGGCCGCGATCTTCGCGTAGGTCTCCTCGTCGACGTGATCGCTGAGCTTCGCCCATTGGATCAGGCGGTAGCCGCCCTCGTCGGGCGTGTCGTCGAGCACCGTGTCGTCGCTTTCGTCCGTCGCCGGGCCCGCGGCGTCGGCCGCGGGCGCCGGAAGCGTGAAGTTGAAGGCGAAGGACGCCGCCGGCTTGGCGGCCGGTGCGTCCGGCTTTGGGACAGTCTCGAGCGCCACGGTCGCGGGCGCGGCGACGTCCGCCGGATGCGGCTCCACCTTGCGGCGGCGCGTCGTCATGATTTCCTGCAGCCTGGGGAGCGGCAGCCCGAGCAGCCGGGCGAGCTCGGGCCACTTGGCCTCGTCCTCCTTCACCACCACCTGCGGGTCGACGCCGAGCTCCACCTGCGGACGGCTGGTGGCCAGGACGCTGCCGCGCGCATCGAGGATGTCGCCGCGCCGGGCGTTCTCGGGGATGATCTGCCGCCGGGCCTTGACGACGAACTTCATCCGCTCGTCCCGGTCGATCACGTGCAGCTGCACGAGCCGAAAACCGATGCCGGCGAAAGTCAGCAGGATGACGCCGGCGAGGAGCGCGATGCGGGGGCTGGAGGTGAAGCCGCGCGACATGGCGTCATCGATCGGCCGGGAGGCGGAAGCGGGTCAGCTTGATCTCCGGATCGGCGAAAAGGTCGCGGTTGTGCTTCGCGGCGAGGAGCAGCCCCGGGTCCTGGCTCACGCGGCTGACCTGCGGCTCCGTCGGCGGCACGAGGCCGAGGTGCAGCTCGGCGTTGCGCTGCTTGAGCATGTCGGGGCCCTGCTCGGTCTCGACGGCGGCCTTCTTCTCCGCCCAGTTCCGCTCGACCTCGGCGATGCGGGCCTCGATCTGCTTGCTCCGGTTGGCCGTGAGCGAGATCTGGTGGCGCAGCCACACGGTGCCGAGGCCGACGCTGCCGCTGAAGCAGATCATCACCAGCGTGTACACCAGGAGCTGGTTCACGAAGGCGCTCGTGCCGGCCGGACGAAACGGGGAGGTCGGCGGCATGGCTCAGAGTTTGCGCACCGCCCGCAGTTTCGCGGAGCGGCTGCGGGGATTGGCTGCGAGTTCGGCGTCGCCGGGGGTCACCGGGCGGCGGGTCAGGGGCTCCGCCACCTTGACGCGCAGGTCCTGCGGACGGCTGTCGTCCGCGCTCTCGGGCTGGCCGCACCAGCGGCGGAAGAGCTGCTTGACCACCCGGTCCTCGAGCGAATGGAAGCTGATCACCGCGAGGGCGCCGCCGGCGCGCAGTTTCGCGAATGAAACCGGCAGCGCGCGTTCCAGGGCGGCGAGTTCGTCGTTGACGGCGATCCGGATGCCTTGGAACGCGCGGGTTGCCGGGTGAATCTTGGAGGCGTGGCGGTCGCGGGCCGGGATGGCCGCGGCGATCGTCTCCGCCAGCGAGGACGTGCGGGCCAGGGCGCCCGTGCCGCGGGCGGCCAGCAGCGCGCGGACGACGCGGCGCCAGTGGGCCTCCTCGCCGTAGTCGCGCACGGCGCGCACGATCATCTCCTCGGTCGCCGTCTCCAGCCAGCGCCCGGCGGACACGCCGGTGCGCGGATCCATCCGCATGTCGGCGGGCGCGTCGGCCCGGAAGGAGAAGCCCCGCCCGGCGTCGTCCAGCTGGAACGACGAGACGCCGAGGTCGAAAAGGATGCCGTCGAAGTCGGTGTGCGGCAGCTCCGCGAGCCGGCCGAAGTCGCGGTCCAGCAGCGCGAAGCGCTCGCCGAACTCCGCGCGC
Organism: Opitutaceae bacterium; assembly: GCA_035549635.1. Lineage (GTDB taxonomy): Bacteria > Verrucomicrobiota > Verrucomicrobiia > Opitutales > Opitutaceae > CAIUWA01. The sequence goes on along the minus strand of DASZQN010000053.1, from coordinate 7,886 downwards.
AACGCCTCGGCGCGGCCCTGCGCCGCGGGATCGCGGTCCAGCGCCACCACCGTCGCGCCCGGCGCCGCCGCCAGCAGCGCCCGCGTGTGCCCTCCCCCGCCGAACGTGCAGTCGAGATAGTGCCCCCCGGTGCGCGGCGCGAGCAGCGCCAGCACCTCGGCAAGCAGGACCGGCTGGTGTCCGGACGTCATGGAAGGCTCAACGCATGCGGCGCGCATCGGACGTCTTGCGGCTGAGGGTCAGGGAAAGGGCGGCGACAAACACCTGCCGCAGCGGGAGTGCGGCGCGGACGCGGGGCAGCACGGCCGGGCCGCGCGCGTTGAGCGCGGGCACGCCGGAGTCGGAATCGATCCAGGCCGGGAAATACCGGCGGGGACCGATGGACGGATTCGCGGGGAGGTCCATGGTGAGCGGGGAAAGGCGGGCGGTGGAGCGCATGGTCAGATGCCGATGCGGCGCATGAGGTCGCCGAGGTGCTCGCCGGTCGTGCGGGTCTCGAGCTTCTGCCAGCGCGCCGGCGACCAGATCGCAAACTTGGTCAGCGTGCCGACCAGGACCGCGTCCTTGCGGATGTCCGCATGCGCGAGCAGCTCCTCGTCGACGCCGAAGCGGCCCTGCTTGTCGAAGTTGAACGAAAGGGTCTGCGCGAAGAACCGCGAGAAGGCGTCCTGCGCGTCGCGGTCGGTCAGCGCCTTCTGCGCGACCTTCTCGTAGAGTTTCTCCACCTCGGCCGGCGGCAGCACCGCGATGTAGCCGTCCGGATGCGGCGTCGCGAGGAACGTGTCGCTCTCCTCGTGCGCGTACCGCCAGGCCGACGGAATCGTGAGGCGATTCTTGTCGTCGAGGGAGTGCCGAAAAAGGCCGGTGTAGAAAGTTTTGCCGAGTTGAGCCATGGGCGGAAACCGCAGTTGCCCCAAAGTGCCCCATTTCAACCCATTTTACCCCACACCCGTCAAGCCCAGACCCGTAAAAAATCGGAAAAGTTATTCACCAAATCGCCGCAATTCCCGCCGTCCTCGGACGCGGGAAAAATTCGCCGGCCCGATCCGCGGGTCCGCGCCTTCGCCGGCCGCAGTCGAACCGGCGGAGAAAACCACGGTCCACGCCCCATGTTTCCTTCCTCAGTCGCGACAAAATCCTTCCTTCCCGCTCCTCCGTCACCCCCATGCCTTCCAGTTCCGCCCTCTCCGCCACCGTCCAGGCGATGCTCACGCCGGGCAAAGGCCTGCTCGCCGCCGACGAAAGCCTGCCCACGATCGGCCGCCGCTTCGAGGCGCTCGCGATTCCCTCCACGGAGGAGAATCGCCGCGCCTACCGCGAGCTGCTCTTCACCACGCCGGGCCTCGGCGAGACGATCAGCGGCGCGATCCTGTTCGACGAGACGCTGCGGCAGAAGACGAGCCGCGGCGTGCCCATGCCCGAGGTGCTGGCGCGCCAGGGAATCGTGCCCGGCATCAAGGTCGACAAGGGCACCGTCGCGCTGCCGCGCCTCGAGGGAGAAAAGATCACCGCGGGCCTCGATGGGCTGCGCGACCGCCTCACGGAATACCGCGCCCTCGGCGCGCGCTTCACCAAGTGGCGCGCCGTGATCGCCATCACCGGGCTGGAGCGGCCGACGCGGATGTGCATCGACGACAACGCCCGCGCCCTCGCGCTGTTCGCCGTGCTCAGCCAGGAGGCGGGCCTCGTGCCGATCGTGGAGCCGGAAGTGCTGATGGAGGGCGACCACTCGCTCGCGCGCTGCGCGGAGGTGACCGAGCTCGTGCTGCTCCGCGTGTTCGACGCGCTCGCCGCCCACCGCGTCGTCCTCGAGGAAATGCTCCTCAAGACCGGCATGGTGCTGTCCGGCGACAAGTGCCCCGAGCAGGCGGGTGTTTCCGCCGTGGCCGAGGCGACGCTCCGCTGCCTGCGGCGCACGGTGCCGGCCGCGGTCCCGGGCATCGTGTTCCTCTCCGGCGGCCAGAGCGCCGACGTCGCGACGCAGCACCTCGACGCGATCTGCCGCGCCGGGAATGCCCCGTGGACGCTGAGTTTCTCCTTCGGCCGCGCGCTGCAGTCGCCCGCGCTCGACGCCTGGCAGGGCTCGCCCGCGAACGTCGCCGCCGCGCAGGCCGCACTGCAGGCCTGCGCGAAACGCAACGGCGCCGCGCTGCATGCGGGCGCGAGGCGTGAGGTGTGAGGCCTGAGGCGTGAGGCCGATCCAGCTTCCTCACGCCACCTACCCCTCGTCCGTCCTCTGTCCTCCGTCTTCCGTCCTCCGGCTTTCACTTCTCCAGCTGCCGCCGGATACGGCGCAGGGCCTCGCGGCGTTTCCGGTCGGGGCGGGGATAGGCCATCGGGAGTTTCTGCAACGCGTCGAGCACGGCCTGCGCGATGATCAGGCGCGCGTTTTCCTTGTCGTCGGCGGGGACGACGTACCAGGGCGCGTGCCTCGTGCTCGTCGCCCCGAGGCAGGCGGCGTACGCGCGCATGTAATCCCGCCAGCGGCCGCGCTCGGCGAGGTCGGACTCGCTGAACTTCCAGTTCTTGTCGGAGTCCTCGAGGCGCGCGAGGAAGCGCTTCCGCTGCTCGCCCTTCGAGAGGTGCAGGAAGAACTTCAGCACGCGCGTGCCGCTGCGGTGCAGGTGCTTTTCGAGCGCGACGATCGACTCGTAGCGGGCGCGCCAGAATTTCTTCCCGCCCGGGTTCTCCTCGGGCAGGCTCTCGCCGCGGAGGATCTCCGGGTGCACGCGGACGATCAGCACCTCCTCGTAGTAGGAGCGGTTGAAGATCCCGATCCGGCCGCGCTCCGGGAGGCAGCGGGTCGTTCGCCAGAGGAAATCGTGCTCCAGCTCCTCCGCGCTCGGATGCTTGAAGCTGAACACCTGGCAGCCCTGCGGATTGACGCCGGACATCACGTGCTTGATCGCGCCGTCCTTGCCCGCCGCGTCCATCGCCTGGAAGATCAGCAGCAGCGAGTAGCGGTTGTGCGCGTAGAGCAGGTTCTGCCGTTCGTTCAATCGCTCGATGTGGTGGCGGTGCGCCTTCTCCAGGTCGTGCGGCGAATGGTAGAACGGCTTCACCTTCGTCGGCCATTTCCGCAGGTCGACCTTGCGGCCCGGCGGCACGCGAAAATCGTCGGGGTCGATCTTGGACTGTTTCATGCGGGGGCGGAGCTGGGCGAATTCATGCCTCCTCCCGACCGCGAAGCAACCGCGAGGTTCGCCGCGAATGTCGCCGAGGCGCTGAGGAAAGGCGCCACGTTCAACGTCCAACGCTCAACCTCCAACGTTCAACGACTGACGCTCGGACCTTGAACGTTGAGCGTTGGACGTTGAACATTGGACGTTGCGATCGCCGCCTCCTCTTCGATGACAAGCCCATGAAACCGCCCTCCCACCCTGCTCCCGCGCCGGTCGTCGCCTGCTTCGGCGAGCTGCTGTGGGACTGCCTGCCCCGCGGGATTTTTCCCGGCGGCGCGCCGGCGAATGTGGCGTACCACCTCGCGCGGCAGGGGCTCCGCGCGCGGCCGGTGAGCGCAGTCGGACGCGATTTCCTCGGCGACGAGCTTCTCCGCCGGCTGGCCGCGGCCGGCGTCGACCCGCGTTTCATTGCCCGGCTCGCGGATCGGCCAACGGGCACGGTGCGGGCGGCGCTCGACCGCAACGGCAGCCCGACGTTCACAATCCACCGCGCGGTGGCCTGGGATCGCATCCCCGTGCCGCGCCGGCGGCGCTCGCACCCCCCGGCCGCCGTGGTCTTCGGCACGCTCGCGCTGCGCGAACCCGCCAACCGGCGCGCCCTCGCCGCGCTGCTCGCGGCGTGGCCCTCGGCGCTGCGGGTCGCCGATCTCAATCTCCGTCCGCCGTTCGATTCCCCGAAGGTGATCGATCTCGTCCTCGGCCAGGCGCAGCTGCTCAAGCTGAACGACTCCGAGCTCAGGCGCGTGGCGGGAAAATTCCCCGCCACGCCCGCCGGAAGGGAGCGCGCCGTGACGCGTCTCGGCCGGCGCCACGGCCTTTCCCGCGTGTGCGTGACCGCCGGAGCCCACGGCGCCGGCCTGTGGTGGGATGGGTCCTGGCATTGGGAAAAGGCGCGGCCGGTGGACATCCGGGACACGATCGGCGCGGGCGACGCGTTCCTCGCCGGACTGCTCGCCGCCCTGCTCCGGCGCCGTCAGCCGCCCCGCGCGGCCCTGGCACACGCGTGCCGGATGGGAGAATTCGTGGCGTCACGCGACGGCTCCATGCCGCCGTACCGCTGCGATTCGCGCGGCCGTCCGGTCGAAATGTAGGGGCGTCCCTTGCGGACGCCCGATTCGCAACCATCAAACCGGGCGTCCGCGAGGGACGCCCCTACCCGGATTCGGAATTTTTCTCACGGAGAGATTACGCCGAGCCCGCCGAGCGCTCGCCCGAGACGCCGGTGATGAGCCGGGCCCCGCGCTTGTAGGTCAGGTAGGAGTAGATCCACTGGAGCAGCACCGAGACCTTGCTGCGGAAACCGACGAGGAAGAGCAGGTGCACGCCGAGCCACGCGATCCACGCGGGATAGCCGCTGAGGTGCAGTCCGTCGATATCGGCGACCGCCGACGACCGGCCGATCGTGGCCATCGAGCCTTTGTCGCGATACGCGAAGGGCGCGCGGCCCGCCGGGGACAGCTTTTCCCCGCGCAGCTCGCGGCGGATCACCTTCGCCGCGTGGCGCCCCATCTGGATCGCGCCCTGCGCCACGCCGGGCACGGTGACGCCGTTCGCATCCACCAGCGTGGCGATGTCGCCGGCGATGAAGACCTCGGGATGTCCGGGCAGGCTGAGGTCGGGCAGCACCCTGATGCGCCCGGCCCTGTCCGTCTCCGCCCCGAGCTGCCGCGCCACGGGCGCCGCGACGACGCCGGCGCCCCAGAAGATGTTGTCGGCCCGGATCGTCTGCCCGCCGAACACCAGTTCGCCCTCACGCACGGTCTCGACGTGGATGCCCGTGTGCACCTCGACGCCGAGTCGCTCGAGCTGGCGCTGCGCGCTGGCCGACAGGTCCGGCGGGAAGGCCGCGAGCACGCGGGGGCTCCCCTCGATCAGGAGAACGCGCGCCTTCGTCGGATCGATGTGGTCGAAATCGCGCTTCAGCACGGAGCGCGTGAGCTCGGCGAACGCGCCGGCGAGCTCCACGCCGGTCGGGCCGCCGCCCACGACCACGATGGTCATCGCCGCCTCGCGCTTCGCGCGGTCGGTCTCGATCTCGGCGCGCTCGAAGGCCGAGAGGATCTGCCGGCGGATGCGCAGCGCGTCGTCGATCGTCTTCAGTCCCGGCGCGAATTTCTCCCACTCCGGATGGCCGAAATAACTGGTCATGCCGCCCGCCGCGACGACGAGGTAGTCGTAGGTGAGTTCGCCGTGCGCGTGATGCACGTGCCGATGGACGAGGTCGAAGCCCCGGACCTCGCTCATCAGCACGTTCAGATTCGGCCGGGCGCCGAAGATCCCGCGCACCGGCTGCGCGATGTCCACGGCGGAGAGACCCGCCGTGGCCACCTGGTAAAGCAGCGGCTGGAAAACGTGGTGGTTCTGCCGGTCGAGGATCGTGACCCGCGCGGCCTTCGGCGGAAGTCCGTGCACGCAGGCCAGCCCGGCGAAGCCCGCCCCGACCACCACGACGTGCGGCAGGGAGTCGGAGGCGGATTTTTTCATCGCGGCCAAGGTGGAAGGTTCCGGCGGTGCTGGCAATCCGGCCGAAAGATGGTCATTTCCCCCCTCCACCGGTTCCATGCACGCACCCGCCAACCTCCAGATCATCGGCCAGGAAGTCGCCATCCGCTGGAGCGACGGCGCCGAGAGCTACCTGCCCTTCGCCCGCCTGCGCGCGGCCTCGCCCAGCGCGGAGACCCAGGGCGAGCGGGACATCTTCGGCCAGCAGCACGGCGGCCACGGTCCGCGAAATTTCGATGGCGTCGCGGTGACCGGCTGGGAGCAGGTCGGCAACTACGCCATCCGCTTCGATTTCAGCGACGGCCACCGCACCGGACTCTACACATACGACTACCTGCGAAAACTGGGCGCCGAATGAAACCAGGAATTTTTAACCACGAAACACACGAAGCACACGAAAAAGGAGCCCTCCGGAAAATTTGGCTTTCGTGTATTTGGTGTATTTCGTGGTGATAATCCTCCTACTTTCTTCCCGATGTCCTCATTTGTTTTTCCCGCCCGCACCACCACCGCCGAGGTCGAACTCGGCACCACGCTGCAGCCTAAGTTCGGCGCCGACGGCCTGATCCCCTGCATCACGCAGGACGCCGCCAGCGGCGAGGTGCTGATGTTCGCCTTCATGAACGCCGAGGCCCTCGCCCACACGCTCGAGACGAAAAAGGCCACGTACTGGAGCCGCTCCCGGAACAAGCTCTGGGTGAAGGGCGAGGAGTCCGGCAACGTGCAGGTCGTGAAGGAAGTCCGCACCGACTGCGACCAGGACGTGATCCTGATCAAGGTCGACCAGACCGGCTCCGGCGGCGCGGCCTGCCACAACGGCTACAAGTCCTGTTTCTACCGCAAGGTCTCCGCCGGCGCCCCCGCCACGAAGCTCGAGTTCGCCGCGCAGCGGCTGTTCGATCCCGCGACGGTCTACAAGAAGAAGTGAGGGGAATGGCTCTCACGAAGGCACGAAGGTCCCCCTGAATTTCTTCGTGTCCTTCGCGACTTCGCGTGAAAAATTTCTCCCGTGTGCAGGCAGTGATCCAGGAAGAACGGACCGGCTGCGCCATCGCGTGCGTCGCCGCGCTCGCGGGCGTCTCCTACGCAACGGCCAGGAAAGAAGCCGCGGGGCTGGGCATTTCCGCGGCGGATCCGGCGCTCTGGAGCGCGACCGGCCACGTGCGGCGGCTGCTCGCGCACTTCGGACTCCGCGCGGGGCGCGGCGAAAAAAGATTCACGGCGTGGGACCGCCTCCCCGACTGCGCGCTGCTGGCGATCAAGTGGCATCGCGAACCGACCGGGCCGGCCTGGCACTGGGTCGTCTTCACGCGCGACGGCGCGAACGCCTGCGTGCTCGATTCGAAGCGGGCCCTCCGCACCCACCGGCGGACCGACTTCGGGCGGATGAAGCCGAAGTGGTTCATCGCGATCGACACCGCTCGGCATCGCAGCCCCGCCTAAACCCGGCCACGTTTCCCCCCATGCACTACCAAAGTCCCGAATTTGCCGTCGGTCTCGGCACCCTCGCGCTGATCAACGCCGGCCTGGCCCAGGGGAAGAACCGCAGCGGGTTCGGCTGGTTCCTGGCGAGCCTCCTCCTCGGGCCGATCGCCACCTTCATCATCGTCCTGCTCGACAAGCGCAAGCCGGGCTGAGTCGCGCCCCAGCGGACTCTTGTCTTTCCAGACGGACTCCCTACAGCTTTCCCCCATGACGACGATCAGGAATTTTTTCGGCAGCGAAGGCTGGCAGAAATTCCGGAACCTCGAGCTGCCGGAGGACGCCCCCGTCGGCGGCGTCTGCGCCGCGCTCGGCCGGGCCACGCCCTTCGCCGCCTGGATGTGGCGCGTGCTCTTCCTTACCGCCCTGCTCGCGTGGGGCACCGGATTGCTCGCCTACATCATCCTCTGGATCTGCATTCCGGCGGAGAAGCACTCCGCCTAGCGGCGGAACGTTCAACGTCCAACGCTCAACGTTGAACATCCAACGTTCGGAGCTTGAGATTGCCTCGATTTGGTGGAGACAGACAGCCGCGTAGCGGGTAAGCGGTTTGGGTGCTTCCGAGGACAGGAGCCATACGGCTTGCCGGAGGAAGCACCCGGACCGCGCTGGCGTGGAAGTCGGTCGGTTCGGGTGAAAGTGAGGCATCATGAACGAACCGAAATCGAAGGAGTATCAACGGCGGCGCAAATATGACGCGGCCTTCAAGCGACAGGCAGT
>DASZQN010000052.1:0-34078 GCA_035549635.1 Opitutaceae bacterium | reverse complement strand
AATACGTCACACAACCCGCGGAGCAGGGCCGATGAATTTCGCGCGAAGACGCGAAGACGCAAAGACGCGGGGAAGCGGAGGCCGGAGCCGGAAATTCCGGGCCTGCTCTCCGCGCGCCGGCCGAAACCAGGCTTGCGTCGTCCGCGCGGACATCTTGAAACGCGCCATGCCGGTGCCCGCCTCCCGCGAACTGAAACTTCCCGCCATGGGGCTCGGCACGTGGTCCTTCGGCGGCGGCGAATACTGGGGGCCGCAGGCCCAGGCGGACGTGGACGACGTGGTGGGCCGGGCGATCGATCTCGGGCTGACCTATTTCGACACCGCGGAGATGTACAACGGCGGGGCGAGCGAGGCGTCGCTCGGGCAGGCGCTGCGCGGCCGGCGCGACCGCGTGCTGATCGGCAGCAAGCTCAGCCCGGCCAACGCGGCCCCCGCGGTCCTGCGCGCCCGCTGCGAGGCCAGCCTCGGGCGGCTGCAGACGGATCGCATCGACCTGTACATGATGCACTGGCCGATCCATGCGGATTCCATCCGGCACTTCACGAAGGACGAGTCCGTCATCGCGCATCCGCCGTCGACCCGCGACGCGTTCCTCGCGCTGGGGGCGCTGCAGCGCGAGGGAAAAATCCGGCACATCGGCGTGAGCAATTTCGGCGTGCGGCAGCTCCAGGAGGTCCTCGACCTCGGCGTCGAGATCGCCGCCAACGAGCTGCCCTACAACCTCCTCATGCGCGGGATCGAACTGGAGCTGCTGCCGTTCTGCCGGTCCCGCGGCATCGCGGTCATCGGCTACATGACGCTGATGCAGGGCGTCCTCGCGGGCGATTTCGCGTCGTTCGACGAGCTTCCGCCGATCCGCACGCGCACGCGGCACTTTTCCGGCCGCCGCGCCGGCTCGCGCCACGGCGAGGCCGGGTTCGAGACGGAGACCTTCGCCGCGCTGCAGGCGATCCGCACAATCGCCCGGGACGAGAACCTGCCGCTTTCCGACCTCGCGCTCGCCTGGGCCCTGGCCAATCCCGCGCTTTCCTGCGTGCTCGCCGGCTGCCGCAATTCGGCCCAGCTCGAGGAAAACGCCCGGGCGCTCCGCGTGAAACTATCCGTCGCCACGATCGACCGCCTCAACGCCGCGACGAGCGATTTGCGGGCGAAGCTGGGACCCAATCCCGATTTCTACCAGGGCGCGGCCCATACGAGGATCTGGTGATCGAGCATGAGACGACGATCGGGCTAGGGTTTCGGAGGGTTCACGCGAAGCCGCGAAGAGCGCGAAGGGAGTTTTTGCTCCAAGCTTCGCGTGAACATACCCGAAAGATAGTGCTTCTTTCGCCCGTTACAGGAGGCATGGCGAACATTGAGGATCTTGCCGCAAAAGTGATCGATGTCGGTTTTCATCTCCATCGGGAATTAGGCCCCGGTTTATTGGAGTCGGTCTACGAGAGCATTCTCGCCCGGCGCCTAGCGGACTGCGGAATATCGGTCGTTCGTCAGCAACCGGTACCGATCGACTATGGCGGAGTACGCTTGGACGAAGGCTTTCGCGCCGATCTGGTCGTTGAGAAGTTGCTGGTGATCGAACTCAAGTCTGCGGAACAATTCGTTCCGGTTCATGGCAAGCAACTGCTCACGTATTTGAAGCTAATGCATCTGCCCTTGGGATTGCTCCTGAACTTCGGGGCAGCCACGTTCAAGGAAGGCGTCCGGCGGATCGTAAATGATCATAGGAATTTCTCTGGTTCGCGACTGGCCATAAATCAAAATCGGTGAGCGCGTCCCATCCCGGGCTGGCACGAAGCCTGGAGACGAGCTGGCCTAGCTTCGCGTTCTTCGCGGCTTCGCGTGAAACAGGTTGGCCGATCGAAAACGACCGTTCCTATTTTCGCCCGTGCGCGGCGAAGAAATTGAAGACGTCGGCGATTGCCGCGGAGGGGGCGCTGTCGTGGGTGGCGCCGGGATATTCCTTGGTCACGGTCTCGACGCCGTGGTCGCGCAGCGCGAGGAACATCTCGTGGGTCGGACGGATGTTGGGCTGGTCCTGCGCGCCGACGAACACCATCATGGGGATGCCCTTCAGCCGGTCGAAGGCGTATTGCGGGCCGGGCGTGGCGTTGGAGCCGCCGATGGCGACCGCCGCCCAGTTCTCGGCGTACTTCTGGCCGAAATAGTGCGAACCCTGGCCGCCGGCCGAGTAGCCGAAGAGGAAGGTCCGCTTCGGATCGATCGGGTACTCCTCCTTGACCAGGTTGAAGACATGCACCGCGTCCTGCTCGCTCCACTCGGAGCGCACGACTGCCGGCGTCACCGAGCCGTTGACTCCGCCGGCGTTCGCCGGGCCGCCGCCCCCGGCCGGGGTGCCGAAGCCCTGCGGGGCCGCCAGCGCCGCGGCGACGCCGCGCGCACCGCGCTCGCGGTTGAAGGGAACGTAGTTGTACCCGCCGTTGGGCGAATAGCCGAGCGGCGCCACCAGCATGAAGCCGTGCTGTTCCGCGGCCTTCGGGATGATGCGGTCGTCGCGGTCGAAGTAGAAATCCTGGTCGCGGGAGTTCCCGTGCAGGATGAAAACCAGCGGCAGCGCGGATTTTCCGTCCCAGGTCGACGGCACGAAGACGTGGTAGGGCAGGATTTCGTCGGCCTCGGCCATGTGATAGTGACGGACCGTCTCCCCGCCCGTGCGCCAGACGGGATCATGCCCGGCCTCGAGGGTGGCGAGCAACTCCGCGGACTTTTTCAGGCCGGCGGGAAAATCATACAGCTGCGGCGCCCCGGCCTGCGAGAGGCCGAACTCCGGGTTGCGGTTGTCGGATCCGTACACGCGCTTGCCGAGATTGATCACCCGCGCGAGGTCGAAGGGATAGAGGATGCTCGCCTTCGCGCTGTCGTGGCCGGCGATTTTCGCCAGGCGCCGGGCCGCCTCCGCCTGTTTCTCGTCGAGGCCGGCGACGAGCACGACCGGCTTCTCGAAGCGGGCCAGGCGCCGCTCCCCGTCCCAGACCTCGACGAGGTAGCGATAATAGCCGTCCGGCGCGGAGGCCAGGTCCACGGAAAACGGGAAGGGAGCCGCGCCGAGGTTGCCGCCGTAGACGTTGAAGGCCCCGAGCGGAATCAGCGGCCTCGCTTCGCCCTCCCACGCGGCCAGCGCCACGCTCAGCTGCAGCGCGCCCCTCGAGGTGTAGGCGGCGGGCGTCACCTGGGTCAGCCAGCCGAACATCGGGCGGGAGGAATCGGCCACGATCCGGTCGGTCCGCAAGGCGAGCGACTGTCCGAAGGCGACATCGGCCGCCGGCGCGGGCCCGGGCTCGGCGGGAGCCGGGGCCGGGGTCTGCACCGGGGCGGGCGCCGGCACGGTCTGCGCGAACGCGAGGGCCGGATTGAGCAGCGCGGCGAGCGGAAACAGGAGGCGGGCGCGGAGGGAGATCATTGGCGGAGGACCGGGGACGGAGGACGGAAAGCGGACGAACGGCGCACGTGACCGGCGCAGGCGCGGAGAAAGCGGGGAAAACTCAGATCTCGAGCTTGCCGGTGCTGTCGCCGAGGACATCCGCGCGCACGCCCATGCGGTCGAGCAGGGAGAGGTAGAGGTTCGTGACGGGGGTGTTCTCCTTCACGCGCACGTGGCGGTTGCCGGCGAACGTGCCGTTGCCGCCGCCGGCCACGACCACGGGGAGGTTCTCGTGGATGTGGCGGTCGCTGTCGGAAATGCCGCAGCCGTAGAGCACCATCGACCGGTCCAGCAGCGTGCCATCGCCCTCCTTCATCGTGCGCAGGCGCTCGAGGAAATGGGCGAAGAGCTGCATGTGATAGGTGTTGATCTTGGTCAGCTTCTCGAGCGCCTCCGCCCGGCCGCGGTGGTGGGAGAGCGGATGGTGCGGGTCGGGCACGCCGATCTCCTCGTAGGTGCGCACGCTGCCCTCGCGGCCGATCACCATCGTGGCGATGCGCGTGAGGTCCGCCTGGAACGCGAGCGCCTGGAGATCGTAGAGGAGCCGGGCGTGCTCCCCGAAGTCGGACGGGATGCCGGAAGGTTTGTCGATGCCGGGGTCGGCCGGAGCCGGGCTCTTCTCCGCCAGCTCGATCCGCTGCTCGATTTCGCGGACGGTGGTCAGGTACTCGTCGAGCTTCCGGCGATCGGCGGCGCCGACATCGCGGGCGAGGCGGCCGGCCTCCTCGCGGGCGCTGTCGAGGATGCTCTTGCGGTCGTTCGCCCGGCGGGCGCGCGTCTCGGCGCTGACGCTCGGGTCGAAATCGCCGAAGAGGCGCTCGAACAGCAGGCGCGGATTGGACTCCGGCGGGAGCGGCGTCGCGGGGCCGCGCCAGGAAATGCTGTTGGTGTAGGCGCAGCTGTAGCCGGAATCGCAGTGGCCGACGACTCGGTTGTCGTCGAGGCCGATCTCCAGCGAGGGCAGCCGCGTGGCCCCGCCGATCTGCTGCGCCGCCACCTGGTCGGCGGAAATGCCGGCATGGATGTCCGAGCCGCCCGTCTTCTTCGGATGGCTGCCGGTGAGGAAACTCGCCCCCGCCCGCGCGTGGTCGCCGCCGCCGTCGCCGAGTGCGTTGGCCTGGTGGTTGATCAGGCCGGAGATCACGGTCGCCTGGCTGCGATAGGGCGCCAGCAGCTGCAGGATGCTGGGGAGGACGAAATCAGCACCCTCCGCCGCCGGCGTCCAGTTGTTCATCACGATGCCGTTCGGCACGTAGACGAAGGAGAGGCGCGTCGGCGCCTTCGCCGCGGCCGTGGCGGCCTTCGCCACCTGGCCGAAGCCGGCCGGAATCATGGAGTCGAGCACGGGCAGGGCGATGACGGTGCCCACGCCGCGGAGGAAATGACGCCGGGAAAGATGCTTGCCGGTGAGGATCATGGGGCGGAGGCCACGGGGGCGGCGGGGGAGGGCGCGGGGGCCCGGAGCTGGAATTGCGGGGTGTTGACGACGGCGAGCACGAGGCGGGAGAAACGATCGTCGGCGGAAAGCTGGGAGGAGATGTGCCGCACCGCGCCGCGGTCCGCAAAGGTGAGCCCGCGGCCCAGGGCGTAGGTCAGCAACTTGTCCGCAATACACTCGGCGAAGTCCGACTTGTCGACCTTAAGCGTGGAGACCAGCTGCACCGGACCCGTGAACGTGCGGCCGTCGGGCAGGCTGCCGGTGGCGTCGACGGGGAACGTCCCGATCTTCTCACGCCACGCTCCCACCGCGTCGAAGTTCTCCAGCCCGAAGCCCAGCGGGTCCATCCGCGCATGGCACGAGGCGCAGACCGGGTTGGCGCGGTGCGCTTCCAGCTGCTCGCGCATGGACTTGGACACGCCGATCTCCTCCTCCTTGAGGCTGGGGACGTTCGGCGGCGGCGGGGGCGGCGGGGCGTTGAGGATGTTCTCGAGGATCCATTTGCCGCGGATGACCGGCGAGGTGCGGTTCGCGTACGACGAGACGGTGAGGACGCTCGCCTGCGTGATCACGCCCTGGCGGTGCGATTCCGGCGGCAGCGCCACCTTGCGGAACTCCGTGCCCTTCACGCCGGGAATGCCGTAGTAGTCCGCCAGCCGCTCGTTGAGGAAGGTGTAGTCGGCGTCGACGAAGTCGAAGACGCTGCGGTCCTCGCGGATGATGTAGCGGAAGAACTCCTCGGTCTCCCGCTGCATCGACATGCGCGTGTAGTCGGTGTAGCCTTGGAAGGCCTTGCGCTCGACCGTGTGCGATTCGAGCGCGCGGAACTGGAGCCACTGGCCGCCGAAATTTTCCACGAGCGCGAACGCCCTGGGATCCTGCAGCATCCGGCGGACCTGGGTTTCCACGGCCGCCGGGGTGGACAGGCGGCCTTCGTCGGCGGCGCGCAGCAGCTCGTCGTCCGGCATCGAGCTCCAGAGAAAATAGGAGAGCCGCGTCGCCAGCTCGTGCGGGTCGAGCGGCCGGGGCGCGCCGGGCGCCGGATCGCGCTCGAGGCGGAAGAGGAAGTTCGACGAGATCAGCATCCGCTCGATCGCGAGGCACAGGCCTTCCTCGAACGAGTCGCCCTCCCGCTGCACCCGCGCGACGAAACCCGCCAGTTCGTCCACTTCCGCGGCGGTCACCGGCCGTCGGTAGGCGCGGTGGGCGAGGTCGGACACGATCTCGCGCACGCGGGCGGGCGTGACGGCGCCCTGCGGCGGTTGGCCGCGGTAGAGCTTGGCCACGCTGGCGGCGGTGGGGCCCGTCACCTGGTCATAGGGACCGGTCACGACAAGATTGCTGACGAAGTGCTCGGTCGGCGACTTGCCCACGCGCTCCTTGCTCTGGTTGGGATGCGGACCGCCGTAGGCCGGGGGCAGGCCGTCGTAGATCTTGAGGATGGAAACGGCGATCCAATGCTCGCCGGCCGTGAGGTGCACGCGGAACTTGTCGTACAGGCCGTTCATCTCGCCGTCGTAGCGCGCGGTGAGGTAGCCCTCGTGCACCAGCTTGCCGTCGATCCAGAGCCCGAGGTGGCAGGGATCGGCGCCCACGGGCATGAAGCCGCGGTGGATCGAGGTCAGGTCGTAGTCGGCCTCGACCGGAAAACGATGCATGACGTGCAGCGCGTAGGGCATGCTCAGGCCGGTCTCGTCGTAGTCCTGCTTCACCGCCTTCGTCGTGTCGAAGTCGATGTACCAAGGCTGATGCGTGTAGGAGCTGGGCTTGAGCGGCTCGACGCCGAAGACGGCGGTGCGCGCGACCTTCTCGGCCGCCTTGAGGTATTTCTCCATCAGCAGCGGCGAGAGGGAGAGCACGTCGCCGTTGTTGTCGAAGCCGTAGCCCGAGTCGTCGGGCGGGAAGTCGTCGCCGGGATGAAAATCCACGCCGAGCAGGTCGCGGACGGTGTTGTCGTATTCGGAGCGGTTCAGGCGGCGGACGGCGACGTGGCCGACGGAGGGCGGCGCCGACGCGTCCTGGCGGTCGAACTCTCCCGCGAGCCAGCGCGTGGTGGCGCCGAGCTGCCCGGCGTCCGGCCGCGGCTGGTCCTTTGGCGGCATCTCGCCGTGGCGCAGTTTGTCGTAGACGAGCTCCCACTTCTCACGCTGCCGGACCACCGATTGGGCGTCGCCGGCCAGCGCCTCGAGATTCAGGTCGGCCTTCTGGGTCGCCGCGTCGTGGCAGTCGAAACAGTTGTCCGTGATGAACGGCCGGATCGTGTGCGCGAATCCCACGTCGCGGGCCGCCACCGCCGCGGAAGGGGGCTGGGCGGCGGGAGCCGTCGTCGCCGCCATCGCCGGCGCGGTTTGAACAGAAGAGCCGTTCGCCGCGGAATGGGACTCGCAGCCGGGGAACAGCAGCAAGGCGAGGGGGACAAGCAACAGCGTGCCGGGGCGCAGCGGGGGCATTGCGAAAAGGGAGAGGGAAGACGAAGTCGCCCGTCGTTCAGTGTCAACGCAGGGAAAGCAGGCGGATTTTGGCCACGAAAAGGCACAGGAAATCCCAGGCTCCGGCCACGTCTCCATCGCGCCTATAGGCGCACGGGAGGCTCCCGACGAAGCCATCGGCCCTTCGTGCCTTTTCGTGGCCAAAAAATCCGGGCAGCAACGTTGAACGTTGAAGGTTGAACGTTGAAGGTTGAACGTTGGACGTTGAACGTTGAGTCTCCGGTTTCCCCAACCGATGAAGATCGCGCGCTACGAGCTGTTCCATGTCCGGCCGCGCTGGCTGCTGCTGAAGATCGAGACCGACGGCGGCCTGTGCGGCTGGGGCGAGCCGGTGCTGGAGGGCCGGGCGCAGACGGTGGCGACGGCCGTGGACGAGATGATGCGCGAGCTCATCGGCGAGGATCCGCGACGCATCGAGCATCACTGGCAGACCCTCTACCGCGGCGGGTTTTATCGCGGCGGCGGCATCCTCACGAGCGCGCTCTCGGGCATCGAGCAGGCGCTGTGGGACATCCTCGGCCGGCACCTCAAGGTGCCGGTGCACCAGCTGCTGGGAGGCCGCGTGCGCGACCGCATCCGGCTCTACGGCTGGAGCCGGGGCGAGCCGACAGGCGACTACGTCGATCACGTGCTGCAGGGCGTCGCGCGCCGGGAGTTCACGGCGTACAAGCTCGTCCCGCTGCCGGCGATGCACGCGATCGAGGGCCCGGCGGTGGTGGATCGCGTCGTCGAGACCGTGGCGGCCGTGCGGAAGGCGGCGGGCCCGGAGATCGACCTGGCGCTCGACTTCCACGGCCGCGCCTCGCCGGCGATGGCGAAACTGCTCGCCCGGCGGCTCGAGCCCTTCCAGCCGTTCTTCCTTGAGGAGCCGGTCCTGCCGGGCGACACCGCCGCGCTGCTCGACGTCGCGCGCAGCACGACGATCCCGATCGCGGCCGGCGAGCGGCTGTTCACGCGGTGGCAGTTCCAGGAGCTCATCGAGCGGCAGGCCGTGGCGGTGATCCAGCCCGATCTCTCGCACTGCGGCGGAATCTGGGAGGCTCGGAAGATCGCGGCGATGGCCGAGGCCCGGAACATCGCGGTCGCGCCGCACTGTCCCCTCGGGCCGGTCGCGCTCGCGGCCTGCCTGCAGCTCGCGGCGTGCACGCCGAATTTCCTGATCCAGGAGCACCTCACGCTCGGAGAGGGCATCCTCGCCGAGCCGTTCCGCGTGGTGGCCGGGCATGTGGCGGTGCCGGAGAGGCCCGGCCTGGGCATCGAGGTGGACGAGGCCGCGGTGCGGGCGCGGACCTTCGCCGGCGACTGGCGCACGCCGCAGTTCCGCCTGCCCGACGGCTCGTTCGCCGAGTGGTGAACGGCGGAGATCCTTTATGAACCCAACGACCGCCCCGTTTTCGCTCGCGCTCGGACTCTGCCTCGCGTGCGCGCTTCCGCTCCCGGCGCAGGAGAAAACCGCCACGCCTCCCGTGCCGGGGAATTTCGACGGCCCGGCCGCCGCCGCGGCGAAGGCCGCGCCGGGCCGGCCGCGCCTCGAGGTGCATTCGCCGCGCGATGACCAGCCCTGGAGCCCGACGGATTTCGCCGCGGCCAATCCCAAGCTGCCGACGCTGGTGATCGCGGGCGACTCGACCGCCTCGACCGGTGACACCGCGCACCGCGGCTGGGGCGCGGTGCTCATCGACTATTTCGATCCGGTGCGGGTGAACGTGGTCAACCGCGCCATCGGCGGCCGCTCGTTCCGCACGTTCTATGGCGAGGGTGCGTGGCAGAAGGTCGTCGACGGCCTCAAGCCCGGCGACTTTGTCGTGATCGAGTTCGGCCACAACGACGGCGGTCCCGTCGCGGACGGCCCGGCGCGCGGCGACCTGCCGGGCGTGGGCGACGAGACGCAGGTGGTGACGAAGCCGAACGGTGCCTCCGAGACCGTGCACACCTACGGCTGGTACACGCGCACCTTCATCCGCGACGTGAAGGCGAAGGGCGCGACGCCGATCGTCTCCTCCACGACCGTCCGCAACATGTGGAGCAATCCCAACGCCAGCTTCCGCGACGCGGTGATCACGAAGAAGAAGGACGGCTACCGGCCGGCGGACGACCGGGTCGAGCGGGGCATGGGCCACATGCTGGAATGGGCGCGCCAGGTGGCGGCCGAGGAGCACGTCGCCTTCCTCGACCACAGCAACATCACCGCCGACACCTACGAGAAGGCCGGCCGCGAGGAGACCGCGAAATTCTTTCCCGCCGACCACACGCATACGAGCACCGAGGGCGCGATCCGGAACGCCGAGACGCTCATCGCGGGACTGAAGGCGCTGCCGGATCAGCCGCTCGTCGCCTTCCTGAACGAGAAGGGCAAGGCGATCCCGGCTTACCGGCCGTAGCTTTCGGAGGGTTCACGCAGAGTACGCGGAGGACGCAGAGGCCGGTCAGCCTGCTTTTCTCTGCGTTCTCCCCGTACCCTGCGTGAAACCGGCTCGATTCGGGCGCGACCCTCATTTCCGCCCGAGCTTTTTCAGGATGATCTTGGCCAGGTCGGCCGGCGTCTTGTCCGTGAGGGTGACATGGCCGAGCGTGGGGCGGATGCCCTCGATCTCGGTGTCGTCGAAGCGCGCCGGCAGGATGTATTCGGCATCGTCGGCGAGGGCGCGCACCAGGGCGGACCGGCGCTCGTGACGCGTCCACATCTTTTCGCGGTAGGCCGCGGAGATGAACACCACGCAGAAGGTGCCGCCCCGGCGGTAGACGGCATCGAGGTGCTCCGCCAGGTCCTTGCCCCAGAGCGCGGCCTCCTCGAAGCCGTCGTAGAACACGCGCACGCCCTTCGCGTCGAGGGCGGCCGCGACCTGCTTGACGTAGGCGCGGTCCTCGCCTGCGAACGAGAGGACGACGTCATAGGAAGGCTGCAGCTTCTTCATCATCGCGCGCGGGAGGTCGCCTTCCTTCACCGCCCAGTGCGTGCGGTTCAGCTCCCATTGGTCGATGTCGAGCCGGTCGCCGAACTCCTCGACGAGCGCCCGCGTGAAGCGGCCCTCCTCCGCGAAACGGAAGACGATCTCGCTGCCGGCGACCCGGATTCCGCGCAGGTAGCCGTAACGCACGACCTCGCCGGCCGGTCCGCCGATGCAGTTCTCGTAAAGCAGCAGCGCGGGGACCGCCTCCAGCAGCTTCAGCGTCGCGGGGCGCGCCAGCGACACCTCGTCCGCCTCGCCGCCTTCGACACTGTGTTCCTTGAAGCGGTCCTTCGGCATCCGCATCAGCTGGTCCGTCTCCCACGCGGTATCGTGGGCCGAGATGAGGACGTTGAACATCCGTCCATTTTCCACGGGCCGTTGCCGGTCCGTCAAGCGGACGCCGGTGAGTGACTTACCTCGGTCCGGCGTAGGGGCGTTCCTTGGGGACACCGGTTTGAGATCGTCGGACCCGGGCGTCCGCAAGGAACGCCCCTACAGAGGCTGAAGTATTTCGGCCCGCCGCCTACTGCACGCCCGTCGGGGAGCGGCTGTCGGGACGCTTGAGGTTCTTGTCCAGGCTGTCGCGCTGCGCGCGGATCAGCGTCTCGCGGATCTTCCTGAGCTCATTGTATATTTCCAAGTCCGCTTCCTTCTCGGGCGGCTCGTCTCCGATCAGGCGGAGAGTCTGCTCAATCGAGTTGAGGATCGTCCGGTAGTCTTCGGTTTTCATGCACACAATGGACCCCGCGATTTCGGCCGCGTTGAGGGGTACTTGACCCCATCACCATGGCCGGGTCGGGATAGAAGCCGCGAGGTCAAGCTCACTCCTCGTGTTCGCTCCGGTTCCGCAACTGCGCCTCGAGTTCCCGCTTCAGTGCGCCCAGCATGCTCTTGAGCGAAAGCTCGCCTGCGGACATATGGCCCGACCGGCGATTGAGGACGGTCAGACTGTCCTCCAGGTGCGAAATGATTTCCCGAATGTCGGATTTGGTCAGGGAGTTCGATTTGGCGGTCATTTAGATTCTAAATTTTCGCAAATAATTCACCGGAGGAATATGGGGCGATTACCTACTCCGGCTCCCGCCAAGGCAAGTTTCATTCCTTAGGGGACCTTGATCGGGGCGGTCCGGGCCACTTCCACTGCGTAGACCTGGGAGGGGCCGCGGAGGTTGGAGCGGAAGACGATCCATCTGCCATCCGGCGTGAAGTTGCCGTTCGGCTCGAGTGAGTAGTCGTGCTTGGCCAGGTTGACGAGGCGCTCGGAGGTGAAGCGGCCGGCCTGGATCATGTGCTGCTGGTCGGGGGTCTCGTCCGGCATGTCGGGAGTCAGCTCGGGACGGAGCAGCACGAGCCACTGCGAATCCTCCGGATGCCCGTAGACCATCGCCGGGTCCGTGCCGGAGCCGTCGCCGGAGAAGAGCAGGCCGTCGGGCGAGGTGTTGTAATGCACCGACCGCCACATCTTCGGCGGCAGGTGGTACCAGCGGCGTTCGCCGTTGGTCACGTTGTAGCCCGCCACCCAGAAGTCCTCCGCCAGCGGCGTCTGCAGGTCGTACCAGATCCACTGGCCATCGTTGCTCCAGTATTCGTGCACCGCGATCTCCATCCGCATCGTGCGCTGGTGGACGAGCATCGGCTGCGAACGGCCGTCCGCCTGGATGAGCCAGATGCGGTCGAGTTTCCACTGCCGGCCTTCGTGGCAGTACATCAGCTGCAGCGGCGCCGTGGGGGAGAACTGCACGTGGCCGAGCCAGTCGGTGGTGTGGAACAGCTCCTTGTACTCGCCGGTCTGGAGGTTGACGGTGAACAGGATCATCGGCAGCCGCTCGGCGAGACGGCGGTCCATCATGTCGTGCTTGTCGGGATAGTTGTCGCGGCCCTTCTGCGTGGCGCCGGGCGCGGCCTTCGCCGTCGGGGCGACGGCGGCGCGCGAGTTGCTCTCGCCCTCGGTGATGGTGCCGGCGGCGAGGGTCTCGTCGGAGTTGACCGAGAGGAAGCTGCCGCGGGGCGGCGCCTTGGCCACCTGCCGCGACTGCTTCGTCGCGGGATCGAGCGCGTAAAGGAAGCCCTCCTTCGCATAGAAGATGGCCCCGGTCTTGCGTCCGGTCTGCAGCACGCGTTCCGCGCGGCCTTCGTAGACGTGCTCGATGACGCCGGTCGCGAGGGTGACGAGGTCGATGCCCTGCGGGGTGGTCATCAGCAGCTTGGTTCCGTTGGCGGTGTAGGCGTATTGCGTGAAATAGAGGCAGGCGCTGCCGGGATCCGTCGAAAGCTGGACCACGCGGTGGCCGGTGTCGGGGTCGATCCACGACCGCGGCGTGTCCGCGGACTGCGCCGCGTGGGCGGCGCCGGCGGCCAGGAGGAGAAGGAGGATGTTTTTCATGGGGTGGAGGTGAGTGGGTTTCCTGCCGCGGTCACGGGCGGTTGCGGAACCAGACGACGTTGTTCGACTCGCGGCCGGCCAGCAGGAGATCGAGCCGCCCGTCGCCGTCCAGGTCGACCGCCTTCATGTCGTAGGCCTGCTGCTTGTGGCCGGTATCGATGTCGTGCGCGGTGAAATTTCCCTTCCCGTCATTCGCATACCAGCGGACGACGAACGCGGTGTACGAGGCCACGGCGGCGTCGATCGTGCCGTCGCCGTCGAAGTCGCCGATCGCCAGGGCGTGCGGCGTGCCGAGCTGCGGGTCGATGGCGTGCTTTTTCCAGTCCGGTCCCTCGAACCAGAAGACGCCCGTGCCGTGCCCGCACGCCGCGAACGCGTCGGGCCGGCCGTCGCGGTTCACGTCCGCGGCCTTGATGTTGGTCGCCCCTTTTTCCTGCGCGATCAGGTGCTTGGTCCATGGGGCGTCGATCGTCGCGCCGCGGCCCCACCAGGTGAAGGTGCCCGCGCCGGAATCGCCGAGCAGGATGTCGCCGCGCCCATCGCCGTCGAGGTCGGCGAAGTCGAGGTAGTGCGGCCGTCCGTCCGTGCCGCCCTTGGTGACGACGTGCCGCACGACCGCGTCCTCCCCGGGCCGCGGGAGCTGGAACCACACGACGCTGTTGGCGAAGAACGGGCCGCTGATGCTCTGCGCGATCAGGTCCGGCTGGCCGTCCTGGTTGACGTCGCCGAGGGCGAGCCCATGCACGCCGTTCAGCTCGCGGTCGATGACGTGCAGCGGCCACGGCTTGTCCACCTGGTGGTTGTTCTCGATCCACGCCACGCTGAAATCGGGCCCGTGCGGGAGCGGCGGCAGCTCCTTGCCCTCGGCCTTCGCCTGCCGGTAGTCGATCCACGGCACGAGGTACCGGCCAAGCGCGATGTCCGGAGCGCCGTCGTGGTTCACATCCACCGTCACGCAGTAAAGCATCTTCCCCTCCTGCATGTCGAAGATCACGTGCGGCGCGAAGTCGGGCGCGATCAGCGCATAGACCTTGGTCACGCCCATCGCGATGAGGTCCAGCCGGCCGTCGCCGTTCACGTCCACCGCGGTGACGCTCCAGATGGACTCCGGCAGGGAAAACGCGTGCCGCTCCCAGTTCGGAGGCGACGCCGCGGCTTGGGCAAGGGAGGCGGAGAGGACGAGCAGCCTGAGGCCGCGAACAAGACGGACGGTACGCATGAAGAGGGGGAGTTTTGAATTCATTTCACTTCCGGAGAGTTTCACGCAGAGTTCGCAAAGAACGCGAAGGAAGTCCCGGACCGGCAACGCCTCATATTCCTCTGCGTTCTCCGCGTCCTCTGCGTGAAACCTCCGATTCAATCGCTGATTTCACGGCTTTGCGGCCAGCGCCGGCTTGGCGGCCTCAAAGGTCGCGCCGCTGAAATCGATTTTGTAGATCATGCCGGTGTAGCCGACCGTGTAGATGTTGCCCTGCTCGTCGGTGCCGAAGGAATCGAGCGGCTCGGGGGCCTTGCCGATCTGCAGCACGGTCTTCAGGGTCCGGTTCTCCTGGGTCAGGCCGAAGACGCGCTGCGAGGTGTAGTCGCCGAAGATGTACACGCCGTAGAACGGCGAGTTCTTGTCGCCGCGGTAAACGTAGCCGCCGGTGACCGAGTTGCCGTACTTCCGTTTGTAGGCCGCGACGGGCAGGACGAATTCCCGGCCCTCGCGGCGGTACTGGTTGGAGTAGGGTTCGAAGCCCTCGAAGACATTCCAGCCGTAGTTTTCGCCGCGGCGGACGATGTCCACCTCCTCGACGCGGTCCTGGCCGACGTCGCCGACCCAGAGGTCGCCGGTGGCCGGGTCGAAGCTGAAGCGCCACGGCTCGCGCAGGCCGAGCGCATAGATCTCCGGCCGCGCGTCGTCCCGGCCGCGGAACGGGTTGTCCCGCGGGATCGCGTAGGGCAGCCCGGGATCCTGGTGATCGACGTCGATCCGCAGCATCTTCCCGAGCAGGAGCTGCAGGTTCTGCGCGTGGCCCTCCGTGTCGCCCTGCGGTCCCGTGTCGCCCATGCCGAGGTAGAGATACCCGTCGGGGCCGAACGCGATGCAGCCGCCGGTGTGGTTCTGCGTCACGGTGACGATCTTCAGCAGCCGCCGCGAGAGCTGGCCGGAGTCGGCGCGGAAATCCGCGGACGCCCGCTTCTCGTCGAGGATGGTCGCGATCTTTCCCTCCTCGAGCACCTGGTGCTTGATGTAGTAGAGATGGTTCTCGCGGAAATGCGGGTGGAACGCCAGGCCGAGCAGGCCGTTCGGGCCGACCTGGCTGTAGACCTCGGGTGTGAAGTCGCCGAACAGCGTCTTCACGTCGCCGCCCGCCTTCTTCTCCATCAGCCAGATCTTCCCGGTCTGGTGCACGACGAGGAAACATCCGGGCAGGCCCGGCACCTGGCCAAACCAGGTGAGGCCCGAGCGGACGTCGCCCGGCTTCTGCACCACCGAGGACGGGAAGCGCATGTCCTCGCCGAAGAACGGCTGCACGTTCACTTGTTTCGCCGCGAGCGGGATCACGTCCGGCATGCCGCGGTTGCTCGTGAGCGAATTCGCGGGCTGCTTCAACGTGACGAGGTAATCGATCAGGTCGGTGAAATCCTGTGGCGACATCCCGGCCTGCAGGTTCTGCGGCATCAGCGACACGGGGCTGCCGTGCTGCTCCTTGATGTCCTTCGTCAGGAGGCGCACGACCTGGCTGTCGATGTTCATCAGCTCGATCGCCGTGTCGTCGGCGCGCTTGATGATGCCCGAGACGATCTCGCCGGACCTGGTCTCGACGACGGTGGCGCCGTAGCCGACGGCGATCACGGCGGAGGGATCGAGGATCGCGTCGATCAGCTCCGGACGCGGGTGCGTGTCGCCGACCGCGAACAGGTCCGGGCCCGCGCGTCCGCCGCGTCCGTCCACCGTATGGCAGCGCACGCACGCGGTCTGTTCCCGTTCGAAGAGCTGGCGGCCGTGCTGGACGTCGCCGTCGTGCCGCATCGCGAAGTCGCGGTAGGCCCGGGCGGTGGGCGGGGCGTCCGCCGCCTGAGCGGCGGCAAACAGGAATGGCAGGACCGACACGGACAGGCGCAGGCGAAGCATGGCGGCGGAGGATTGGGGGTGGGGGCGAGGCGCTCCGGCCGGCGGAGACGCGACCGACGATACAGACGGAAGCGGCCTCCAACGCAAGGGCAGGCTCGGCGCGCTTGGCGTCCCATTGCCCGTAACTCTGAATTCATCGTTCTCGTACTCGTTCCTCGTTCCCGGATATCCAAGAGGAAGAGCGAGAATGAGGACGAAGAACGAGAACGATTGATCGCGACCGAACTGGCTCGGCGCGGAATAAATTCCGCATCCTTCGCTTGCGGCGACCCGTCATGCTTTTACCCCGTTGCCTCCGGCTCGCGCTGCCGCCAGCCTGGCTGCGCCCCGACCGCATCCCCCGAACCCTGCCGTGCTTTCCATGAAAACCCCGCCCGCCTCCCGACAGAACGATTCCTGCCCGGCCTCCCCGCCTGCGTCCCCCGAGCGGCGCGCCTTCGTCAAGGGCCTCGCGACGCTCGGCGCCGGCCTTGCATCCTCGACGGTCTTCTCGAACTCCGCGCAGGCCCAGCCCGCCGCGGCGAAGGCCGGGCCGGCGGAGCGTGCGCCGGGGCTGACGACGGCCTCCGACGCCGCGACCGTGGTCGAGACCACCGCGGGCAAAATCCGCGGCTGCCGGCGCAACGGCGTCTACGGTTTCAGGGGTGTGCCCTACGGTGCGTCGACGGGCGGCGCGGCGCGCTTCCTGCCGCCGCAGAAACCCGGGCGCTGGGCGGGCATCCACAATGCGCTGCATTACGGGCACGTCTGCCCGATCGGCGATCCGGCCCACGGTTATGCCGACGGCGGCAATCGCGCGGACAAGGACGAGGACCAGTTCCTCCTCTACCGCGGTTACGCCGAGCAGGTGCCGGGCGAGGACTGCCTGCGCGTGAATGTGTGGACGCCGGAGATCAACGGCTCCGGCCGGCGCCCGGTGATGATCTACATGCACGGCGGCGGCTTCACCGGCGGCTGCAGCCAGGACCTGCTGTCGTACGACGGCGAAAACCTGGCGCGCAACCACGACGTCGTGGTGCTGACCCACAACCACCGGCTCAATGCCTTCGGCTACCTGAACCTGATGGAGCACGGCTCCAAGTACGCCGCGTCCGCGAATGTCGGCATGCTCGACATCGTCGCGGTGCTCGAGTGGGTGCGCGACAACATCGCGAACTTCGGCGGCGATCCGGGCAACGTCACGGTCTTCGGCCAGTCGGGCGGGGGAGGGAAGGTCGCGGCGTTGATGGCCATGCCGTCGGCGAAGGGACTTTTCCATCGCGCGATCATCCAGACCGGCCCGTACCTCCGCTTCCTCACCATGGAGGAGTCGAACCAGCTCTCGGCCGCGATGCTCCAGGAACTCGGCGTGACCAAGGACCGGATCGACGATCTGCAGAAGCTTCCGGTCGAGCGCATTCTCGCCGCGGTCGGCGCGATGGGACGGAAGTTTCCCCGCGGCGGCACCAACCCGCTGAAGCGCACATTTGGCGGGATCGTCTTCAGCCCGACAGTCGACGGCACCATCCTGCCGACCCATCCCTTCGATCCCGGCGCGCCGGCGATCTCCGCGTCGGTGCCGCTGATGGTCGGCAGCAATTTCCATGAGTTCGTCAACGGCTGCGACAACCCGCAGGTGACGACGATGACGGACGACGATCTCACCCGCCGCGTGCGCGAGGCCTTTGGCGACAAGGCCCCGGCGATCATCGCCGCCTATCGGAAGGAATATCCGCGCAACTCGCCTTTCGATCACTATGCGTCGATCGCCGCCGCGCCGGTGCGCGAGGCGAGCTTCACCCAGACCGCGCGGAAGGCTGCGCTCGGGGCCGCGCCGGCCTACCAGTATATGTTCAGCTGGCGCACGCCGGTGCTCGACGGCCGGCCCGGGACGTTCCACAGCTGCGAGGTGTCGTTCGCCTTCGACAACGCCGAGCTCTGCGACCACTACAGCGGCCGCACGCCCGAGGCGCTCGCGCTCGCCAAGCAGGTGAGCGGAGCCTGGGTGAGCTTCGCGCGCACCGGGAATCCCAACCATCCCGGCC
Organism: Opitutaceae bacterium; assembly: GCA_035549635.1. GTDB lineage: Bacteria > Verrucomicrobiota > Verrucomicrobiia > Opitutales > Opitutaceae > CAIUWA01. Next base: position 16,233 of record DASZQN010000052.1, on the reverse strand, counting down.
TGCCGCACTGGCCGGCCTTCACGGCGGAGAAGTGCGAGACGATGGTCTTCGACGCGCCCTGCGAGGTGCGCAACAACCTCGAGGCCGAGGGCCGCCGGCTCACGGCGATGGCGTGACGAGATTCCCGGCGCGTTTTTCCCCTTATCGATGATACCGTCCTCCGTTCGGGAATTTTTCCGCGCAACTCCCGCGCGCGGCGCCTTCGGACTCGGCGTGGCGATCCTGCTGTCCGGCTCCGCGCCGGTGCGCGCCGCCGGCGCGCCCGAGCCGCTCTGGGCCTACGGCTTTCTCACGCCGCCGCAGCCGGGCGACAAGGCGGCCCCGCAGGCCGCGCCGGGGCCGCGCGGGCCGCGGCCCAACCAGGACCTCGCGGAGCAGACGCGCCCGCGCCAGGCCGAGGGCAGCGACCGCAGCTTCTCGCTCGTGGACATCCGGGACGCGCGCAACGCGATCGACTGGTTCCCCGGCGAGCACGGGCCGATGCCGGACGTCGTCGCCCACGGTCCCGCCGCCGGCACCGGCAACACGGCCCGCGCCTGCGCGTCCTGCCATCTTTCCAACGGCCGCGGCCGGCCGGAGAACGCGCCGGTGTCCGGGCAGCCGGTCGCCTATTTCCTGCGCCAGCTCCAGGATTTCCGGAGCGACAACCGCCACAGCGCCGATCCGCGCAAGCCCAACCCGATCACGATGGTCGCGCTCGCGAAGGCGATGAGCGACGACGAGATGAAGGCGGCGGCGGAATACTTCGGTTCGATCAAGTGGTCCGCGCCGTGGATCCGGGTGGTCGAGACCGACCTCGTCCCGAAGACGAAGATTTCCGGCAACCTGTTCATCGCGACGGAGACCGCGCGCACCGAGCCCATCGCCGGCCGGATCATCGAGGTGCCCGAGAACGAGGAGCAGGCCGAGACGCTGCGCAACGCCCACTCGGGTTTCGTCGCCTACGTGCCGGTGGGCAGCGTGAAGAAGGGCGAGAACCTCGTGAAGACGGGCGGCATGAGCATCGTCGACGGCGCGATCGTGCCGGGAAAAACCATCATGTGCGTCACCTGCCACGGCCCGGATCTCATGGGCCTCGCCGACGTGCCCGGCATCGCCGGCCGTTCCCCGAGCTATCTCGTCCGCCAGCTCTATGACCTGCAGCAGGGCACGCGCAAGGGCGCCTCCTCGCCGCTGATGCAGCCGATCGTCGCGAACCTGACCGACGACGACTTCGTGGCGATCGGGGCCTACCTCGCGTCGCTCGCGCCGCCGGCGAAATAAATCCGAACCCGGAAGGTTTCGCACAGAGGCACGGAGCACACAGAGGTCGGACCGATCCAGATCAACGAGATTTGATTTTTCCTCTGTGTACTCCGTGCCTCTGTGCGAAACGGGTTCGTGGTTTGGGAATCTGATTTGAAGCCCGCCTTCGCGGCTTGGCGCCTTCACGCGGGCTCCTTCGGTTTTTAAAACGATTGCCGGGGTAGAGACCGGATTCTTTGCTCTGCGGATGGCCCAACCCGTCCCCGCCCGAGCGGCGCCGCCTCCGCGCGCCTGGGGCAATCTCCAGGCCGGGATGCTTTTGTTCGTGGTGACGGTGTTCGCGTACCTGCCGTCGTTCCGGGGGGAATTCATCTGGAACGACAGCGACTACGTGACCGCCCCGGAGCTGCGGTCGCTCTCCGGCCTGTCCGCCATCTGGACCAAGATCGGGGCCACCGAGCAGTACTATCCGCTTCTGCACACTTTCTTCTGGGTCCAGCACAGGCTCTGGGGCGACCATCCCTTCGGTTACCACCTGGTCACCCTCCTGCTTCACATCACCGGCTCGATTCTCTTTGCCCTCATCCTCCAGCGCCTCGCCGTTCCCGGCGCCTGGCTGGCCGGTTTCATCTTCGCCCTTCACCCGGTCCATGTCGAATCGGTCGCCTGGATCACCGAGCAGAAGAACACCCTCTCGCTGGTCTTCTATCTCCTCGCCGGCTGGTACTATCTCCAATTCGACGAGACCCGCCGGCCGCGGACCTATGTCCTGGCCCTCGCCTGGTTCGTCCTCTCGCTCCTCTGCAAGACTGTCACCGCTTCTCTCCCCGCCGCCCTCCTTGTCACCTTCTGGTGGAAACGCGGCCGCCTGGACTGGCGCAGGGACGTCCAGCCACTCATCCCCTGGCTTGTCATCGGCGCCGCCGTGGGCCTGTTCACCAGCTGGGTGGAGAAAAATTACCTCGGGGCCCAGGGTCAGGACTTCAACCTTCCGCTCCTCGAACGGGGCCTGGTTGCCGGCCGGGCGATCTGGTTCTACCTGGCCAATCTGCTGTGGCCCTTTGATCTGAACTTCATCTATCCCCGCTGGGTGCCGTCCGCCGGGGTCTGGTGGCAGTGGCTGTTTCCCCTGGGGGTCCTCGTATTGCTCTTCTTCTGCTGGTCGGTCCGTGCCCGCAGCCGCGCCCCGCTGGCCGCGGCGCTCCTTTTCATCGGCTCGCTGTTTCCGGTCCTGGGCTTCGTCAATCTCTACGGCGCGCTCTACTCCTTCGTCTGGGACCACTGGCAGTACCTGCCGGACCTGGCGCCCATCGCGCTCCTGTCCGCCGGCCTTGTCCTCGGCTGGGATCGTCTCGCCTCCCGCCTGCCCGGACTCGGCCCCGTCCTGGCCTCGCTGCTCGTCCTCCTCCTTGCGGCCCTTTCCTGGAGTCATTGCGCCATGTTCCGGAGCGAGGAGGCGCTCTATCGTGAGACGCTCGCGCGGAATCCGGACGTCTGGATGGCGCATTACAACCTGGGGGGCATCTATTCCAGGCGGGCGGACGGCCAGGCGCAGGCGATGGCGGAATACGAGGCGACGCTGCGGCTCAAGCCGGACCACGCCGGCGCACATACCAATCTCGCCAACCTCCTCGTCAACCAGCCGGGACGCCTGCCCGACGCGATCGCGCATTACGAGGCCGCGCTCCGGATCGATCCCAATGCCGAGTTCGAATACGATCTCGCCAGCGCCCTGGCGCGCAGCCCCGACCGCCTGGCGGAGGCCGCCGCGCATTTCGAGGCCGCGATCAAGCTCCGGCCGAAGGTCGCGAAGGTGCGCTACAATTTCGCGAACGTCCTGATGAAGATGCCCGGCCGCCAACCCGAGGCCCTGGAGCAGTACCAGGCGGCGCTCCAGTTGGACCCCAATTTGGCGGAAGCCCACTACAATTTCGGATTGGCGCTGCTGAGCGATCCGGCCCACGTCCCGGAAGGCATCGGCCATCTCGAGACGGCGCTGCGGCTCGGTCCGGATTTCCCGCTCGCCCGCCAGATCGTCGCCCGCTGGCGTTCGCTGCAAAGTCACTGAAGAGCGGTTTCGCGCAAAGACACCAAGGCGGGAAAAAGATTTCTCCTCCGCGTTCCCTGCGTCCTCTGCGTGAAATCAGTGGGGGATCGAACTCCGGAAGGTTTCACGCAGAGGACGCAGGAAACGCGGAGGAGGGGATCGAATCGATGGACTTTTTCTCTCTGCGCCTTCGCGCGAAGCGGGTTCCCAGCTTGCCTGACCGCCGCGACTCTGGTGGGCTGGCGTTCCCTCACCCCCGTTCAGGCAACCCCCGCTTTTCGCCTTATGAATCGCCGTGAATTTCTGGCCAAGACCGGCATGACCGCGGCCGCCGTCGGTCTGCTCTCCAAATCCTTCGGCGCCGACGCCGCCAGGCCCGCGAGTGTCGCGATCGTCTGCGATCCGTCCGATCCCGTCGCCGCCTCCAAGCCGGCGCGATGGGCCGCCGAGCAGCTGCAGCAGGCGCTCACCGCCCGCGGCTTCACCGTGAAACTCTGCGCACGCCTCGACGAGGCCGCGCCGGGCGACCTTTGCGTCGTCGCGGCGGGCCCGGCATCGGCGCTCGCACGCGACACCGGCGTGACGGCCGCCTCCGATTCCGAGGCGCTCGCCATCGGGTCGGGCCGCATCGGGCAGCGCGAGGTGCTGGTCGCGCGCGGCGGCGGCATCCGCGGACTCGTCTACGCTCTGACCGAGATCGCCGACGGCGTGGCCGACGATCCCGCGACGGCGCTGCGCCCGGCCCGGGCGGTCGCGGAGCGCCCGGCCAACCCGGTACGCAGCGTGATGCGGTCGTTCGTCAGCGACGTCGAGGACAAGGGCTGGTACAACGACCGCGATTTCTGGCGGCGCTACCTGACGATGCTCACGACGCAGCGCTTCAACCGGATCAACCTCGGCTTCGGTTTGGGCTACGACGCCCCGAACCGGCTGCGCGACACCTATTTTTATTTCCCGTACCCGTTCCTCCTCGCGGTGCCCGGCTACGACGTGCGGGCGACGAACCTGGCGGACGCCGAGCGCGACCGGAACCTCGAGATGCTCCGCTTCATCACCGACGAGGCGGCGCTCCGCGGGATCGAGTTCCAGCTCGGCCTGTGGACGCACGCGTACCAGTGGACGAACAGCCCGGACGTGAACCACAACATCACGGGACTCGATCTGAAGACGCAGGCGCCGTATTCGCGCGACGCCCTCGCGATCCTGCTCAAGGAGTGCCCGGGAATCACCGGCGTGACCTTCCGCATCCACGGCGAGAGCGGGGTGCCGGAGGACAGTTACGATCTCTGGAAGACCATCTTCGAGGGCTGCCAGGTCAAGGACCGCCAGATCGGGATCGACATGCACTCGAAGGGCATGACGAAGGAGATGATCGACGTGGCGATCGACACGAAGCTGCCGGTCACGATCTCGCCGAAATTCTGGGCCGAGCACCTCGGCCTGCCGTATCACCAGGCCGGGATCCGGCAGACGGAGATGCCCGTGCGCGCGCGGGGCGAGGGGGCGTTCGCGGAGAGCAACGGCGCGCGGAGCTTTCTCCGCTACGGCCTCGGCGACCTCATGGCGGAGGACCGCAAGTACGCGGTCGTCCACCGCATCTGGCCGGGGACGCAGCGCGTGCTGCTGTCGGGCGACGTGGCGTTCACGTCCGGCTACAGCCGCGCGATGAGCTTCTGCGGCAGCGCAGGCTGCGAATACATGGAGCCGCTGTCGTTCAAGGGCCGCGAAGGCTCGGGCATCGCGGGCGGCCGCGAAGGTTATGCCGACGCCTCGCTGCGGCCGGCGGGCGGCGACTTTGAAAAATACCTGCTGACCTACCGCTACTGGGGCCGGCTCCTCTACAATCCGCAGACCAGCCCGGCGGGCTGGCAGCGCGAGTTCCGCAGGGAGTTCGGCCCGGCGGCGGAACGCGGCGAGGTCGTGCTGCGGCACGCCACCCGCATCCTGCCGACGATCACCGCCGCGCACCTGCCGTCGGCGTCGAACAATTCCTACTGGCCGGAGATGTACGCGAACATGTCGATCGCGATCGACGAGCCCGGCCCGTACAGCGACACGCCCGCGCCGCGCCGCTTCGGCACGGTCAGCCCGCTCGATCCCCAGCTGTTCTCGCGCATCGAGGACCACGCCGACGCGCTGCTCAAGGGCACGGTCGACGGCAAGTTCTCCCCGGTCGAGGTCGCGCAGTGGATCGAGGACCTCTCGCACTCCGTCGGCGAGCACCTCGAGGAGATGATCAAGGCCTCGCCCGATCCGAAGGCGCCGGCCTTCCGCCGCCTCGCGATCGACGTGATGATCCAGGCCGGCATCGGCCGCTTCTTCGGGCGCAAGCTGCGTGCCGGCGTCCTGTTCGCGCTCTACCAGCGCACCGGCGATCCCGCCGCGCTGCGCGAGGCCATCGCCCACTACCGCGCCGCGCGCGAGGTCTGGGCGGGCATGGTGGCCATGACGATGGGCACCTACACCGCGCCGGCCTCGGGCAAGGCCGAGCCGCCCTTCGCGCTGGTGGGCACGAGCACCGCGGTCTACGGGCCTGACGTCTCCTACGGCGACACGCGCTTCAAGCGCGGCCACTGGTCCGACCGCCTGCCCGCGATCGACCGGGACCTCGCCGCGATGGAGAAGGCCTCCGTGCCCGCGCCGGCGACGCCGGTGGTCCCGCCCGAGAAGCTGGCCGCGATCATTCGCGACGTGACGGGCAAGCCGGCGCGCCCCGCGCCCAACGCTACGCACACCGCGCCCGCGCCGTTCCGCCGCGGCCAGGCGATTGCGGTCGCCCTCGCATTCCCGGCCGATCAGGCGCAGAAGTCCGTGCGGCTGCACTACCGGCGCGTCAACCAGGCGGAGGCCTGGAAGTCCGCGCCGATGCAGCTGGCGGACGGGACCTGGCGCGCCGAGATCCCGGGCGCCGACACCGACTCGGCCTTCCCCATGCAGTATTACTTCGAGCCGGTCGACAGGGCCGGCGTGGCCTGGATCCATCCCGGCCTCGGCACCGCCCTCTCTCGCGCACCGTACTACGTGGTGCGGCAGGCCTGATTTGGTTTCACGCAGAGGACGCGGAGGACGCGGAGACAATCATGCCGTCTTCCTCCGCGGTCCCTGCGTCCTCTGCGTGAAACTCTCCGAAAGATTTCATTTCAACCTCATGAACAAGCCCCTCCTTGCCCTCGTTTTTCTCACCGTGACCTCTGCGCTTCTGGCCCAGCCTGCGGCTACGCCGGCGTCGCCGCCGGCCGCAGCGCCCGCGGCCGCCCGGCCGGCGGCTCCGCGCAACCGGAATGACGCGTTCTACAAGCTCGGCCCGGATTCGCAGCCGATGGAGGGCGTGCCGAAGGGGAAGTTCGTCGGCCCGAAGATCATTCCCTCGAACGTTTTTCCCGGCACCCAGCACACGTATTACGTCTATGTGCCGGCGCAGTACGATCCGTCCAAGCCGACGGCGGTGATGATCTTCAACGACGGCCAGGCGATGATGGCCGAGCCCGGCGACGTGCAGGGGCAGAACGTCCTCGATAACCTGATCTACCGCCGCGAAATCCCGGTGATGCTCGGCGTCTTCATCAATCCCGGCCGGCGGCCCGACCAGCCCGAGCCGGTCCCGAGCGACTGGGGCGACCGCACGACCAACCGCGCCGACGAGTACAATCCGCCCAACGACAAGTACGCCCGCGTCGTGACCGAGGAGCTGATGCCGGCCCTGCGGAAGGACTACAACATCTCCCCCGATCCCGAACTCCACGGCATCATGGGCGCGAGCTCGGGCGGCTGCGCCGCATTCGGCGTGGTGTGGTTTCGGCCGAACGATTTCCACAAGGTGATCACGATCGTCGGCAGCTTCACCGACCTCCGCGGCGAATACATCTATCCCGAGCTGGTCGCCGACAGCGAAAGGAAGCCGTTCCGCATCTACATGCAGGATGGCCGCAACGACAACCGCGTCCCCGGCAATCCGAAGCGCGACTGGTTCCTGCAGAACGTCCGGCTGAAGGACGCCCTCCTCAAGAAGGGCTACGACGTCGCCTACACCTGGGGCATCGGCAACCACGGCCAGAAGCAGGGCGGGGCGGTCTTTCCCGAGATGATGCGCTGGCTCTGGCGCGACCAGCCGGTCTCGGTCGACCCGGACGACCAGGTCGAGCGCGCCTTCCGCCCCGCGATCGCCGCTCCGGTCGAGAAGTAAGGCCGGAGCCGGAAGTTTCGCGCAGAGGCGCGGAGACGCAGAGACGGAAGCGAAAGACGGGGTCGCCCTGCCGGTCGCTGGACGTGTCCGGAAATCACGGCACACTCATTTCCTGCTCCCCGTTCCTCTGGGTCTCCGCGCCTCTGTGCGAAACTCCCCCGTCTGGAATAAAAACAAAAAAGCAGGGCGGGCCATGGACCCGCCCTGCGCACTACTACCCAAAAAAGATCGCGTCGCTCAGAAGGTCTTCGGATAGGTCCGCGACAGCCAGGACTGCGGCACCGGGACGACCACGACGTGCAGCGAGCGTCCGTCCGCCGAGCCCATCGCCGACTGGATCTCGACCTTGGTGCTGTCGGCGTTGAAGGTCGGATGGATGTGGTCCTGCGCCGTCGTGACGTGGCCCATGTCCGCAAGGAGCTTCATCTCGCCGGAGTGGCGGTCGATGATCCACAGGCGGTACTGGAAGTCGTCGGCCACGGCCCAGCGCCCGTCGGGCGAGCCGTTGACGTGCCAGATGGAACGGCCCGGGTCGCCGAGCGGGACCTGGCCGACGATGCGCATCTCGCGCGTGCGGAGATTGACGATGCCGACGCCCGTGGCGTGGCCGTCGGTGCCGGTGGCGTTGAGAATCGCGGCCTGCTCAGGCGTGGGCGGAGGAGCCGCCGCGCGCTGGGGCTGGTTGGCCCGGCCCTTCTGGTTGGCGGCCGCGCCGTCCTTCTGGTTCGCCGCGGCGGCGCGCTGGCCGCCGCCCCCGGCGCGCTGGCCGAGGGGCGTGCGGAGATAGAGGATGGCGATCGCGACCTCGTCCTGCGTGATGACCGCTTCGTGCGTCACCCAGTCATAGTCCGGCTCGGGATAAAGCGGACGCAGGCCGGTGCCGTCGGCCTTGATGGTCCAGGTGCGCTGCGGCGCCTTGCCGCCGGTCTCCCAGCAGAAGACGATTTCACCGGGCATCCATGGATTGGTCTGCACATGCCCCATCTGGAAGGGAACGGAGACGATGTCCTTGATCGAGCCGTCGTGGAGATTGACGCTGATGAGCCCGGTCGGGCCGGCGCCCATGCCGCGCGGGCCGAAGATCGGCTCGAGCTTCGTTTCCGGAGCGATGTGCTTCAGGGCGTAGTCGCGGCCGGTGCGGACGTAGGCGTAATCCTCGGTGGGATCGAGGGCCATGTCGCCGGCGCCGTCTTCGGCGGGAATCGTGCCGCACACGTGTTCATACACGGTCGAGGCCTTCAGGGTGCCGGCCGCGCTGTCGGCGAAGAGCTTGGCGAGGTCGACCGAGATGACCTGCGTGGGTCCGCGCGGCCCGAAGCCGCGCCCGCCGCCCGGCGCTCCGGGGGTCGCGGGCGGAACGCCGTCGGCGGCCGGGGGAGGGGCCGCGGGTGCGCCGTCCGGCGTGTTGCCGCGTTCCTGGCGGAGAAAATACAGATGCATCGAATGGTCGGCCACGCAGAGCATGCCGGAGAAACCGGACTCGCTGACCTGCACGATGTCGCCCGTCTCCTCGTTGACCGCCATCGCCTGCGGCGAGCCGGCGCGGTTCGAGCGGAAGATCACCCACTTGCCGTCCGAGGTCCACTGGTGGTGGGTCTGGTAGATCTTGGAGTCGCCCTTGCCGTCGGCCGTCGTGAGAAAGGTCAGCGGCACGCCGGTGACCGGATCGGGCACGATCTTCTTTTCGGACGGGAAGCGCGCGCCGATGCCGGCGAAGGCCGGAACCGCCAGCAGGGCGGCCAGCGCAAGGGTCAGCGAGGTTTGGTTTTTCATGGCAACAACTTCGAGGACGATGGGTTGAGGGAAAACCACCAGGGGTGGTGCCCTTTGGGGTAGCGGGGCGTCAGATTGACGTTTGACCCAGCCGACCGTGACAGGGGAATGGGCTTTTTTCCTCGGTTCCCCCTCGGTTTGCCTCCTGTGCGATTTCCAATCCGGATCTTCACAAGGGACGATCCGAGGAAAACCGAGACCGTCACCGCTTCCATTGCCGTGCGTCAGGCTGCGCGGGTGGTATTTTTTCTCGCGCGCCGCGGGGTGCCGCTCATCTTTTCACGCCAGGTTACCTCCGAAGCGACCGCCGCCTCCGGGCGCGGGCGTCCCCCCGTTTTTTTTCGACATGTTTTTTCACCCCCGGTCGAACTTCCTCCGCCTCCGCGCCCCCGCGCTGCTCTGGCTCGCCGCCGGCCTGACGCCGGCCTGGGCCGCAGCCGCGCCGACGCCCACCGCCCCGCATCCGGTGCCGGCGAACCCGACGGCGGCGATGATCCAGGATTATTGCATGGATTGTCATGACTCCGCGACCCGCAAGGGCGGGGTCTCGCTCGAGGAGGTCGATCCGGCCAATCCCGCGGCGGCGCCCGACGTCTGGGAACGCGTGGTCCGCAAGCTCAACAGCCGCCAGATGCCGCCCAATGACCAGGACCGGCCCGACGAGGCCACCTACAACCAGGTGGTCGCCTCGCTCGAGGCGTCGCTCGACAAAGTCGCCCAGGCACATCCCAACCCCGGCCGCACCGACACCTTCCGCCGGCTCAACCGCACCGAGTATCAAAACGCCGTCCGCGACCTGCTCGCCGTCCAGATCGACGCCACGGCGCTGCTGCCCAACGACGAGGCGAGCCACGGCTTCGACAACGTGACCGTGGGCAACCTCTCGCCCACGCTGCTCGACCGCTACATCACCGCGGCGCAGAAGATCGCCCGCCTCGCGCTCGGCACCTCGCGGCGCACGCCGGGCGGCGACACGATCCGCATCCGCCCCGATCTCACGCAGGAGGAGCATGTCGAGGGGCTGCCGGTCGGGACCCGCGGCGGCGCGCTGATTCCCTACGAGTTTCCCGAGGACGGAGAATACGACATCCAGGTCCGCCTCACCCGCGACCGCAACGAGTCCGTCGAGGGCCTGACCAAGCCGAACGACGTCGAGATGCTCGTCGACCGCGCGCGCGTCGCCCTGCTGACCGTCGCCCCGCCCGAGGGAACGAAGAGCTACGAGGGCGTCGACCAGAACCTGAAGGTCCGCGTCCCCGTGAAGGCCGGCCCGCACGAGATCGGCGTGACCTTCCTCAAAAGCGCGACGGACATCCTCGAGACCGAGCGCGAGCCGTTCTACGCGCACTTCAACTTCCACCGCCACCCGCGTCTCACGCCGGCGGTTTACCAGGTGACGATCACCGGCCCCTACGACGCGAAGGGCCCGGGCGACACGCCGAGCCGCCGCCTGATCTTCGGCGGCGAGCCGATGCACCCGGCGAACGCCGCGGCCGAGGACGCGAGCGCGCGACGGATCCTTGCCGGCCTGATGCGCCGCGCCTACCGCCGGCCCGTGACCGACGAGGACCTGCGCAAGCCGATGGAGTTCTTCCACGCGGGCGAGGTCGAGGGCGACTTCGACTCGGGCCTCGAGAACGCGCTCTGCGCCGTGCTGGTGAGCCCGCAGTTCCTCTTCCGCGTCGAGCAGGACCCGCCCGCCGCGAAGCCCGGCGCCGTCTATGCGCTCGGCGACCTCGACCTGGCGTCCCGGCTCTCGTTCTTCCTCTGGAGCAGCCTCCCCGACGACGAGCTGCTCGCCACGGCGGAGCGCGGCGAACTCGGCAAGCCCGCCGTGCTCGAGCACCAGGTGCGCCGCATGCTCGCCGACGAGCGGGCCGGCAGCCTCGCCACCAACTTCGCCAACCAGTGGCTCTACCTGCGCAACCTCGACTCGTTCAGCCCCGACCTGCGGCTGTTTCCCGATTTCGACGACAACCTCCGCCAGTCCATGCGCCAGGAGACCGAGCTCTTCTTCCAGAGCATCCAGCGCGAGGACCGCAGCGTGATGGACCTGATCAAGTCCGACTACACCTTCCTCAACGAGCGCCTCGCGAAGCACTATGGCATCCCGAACGTCTACGGCAGCCGCTTCCGCCGCGTGACGCTCGATCCCGACAGCCACCGCGGCGGCCTGCTGCGGCAGGGCAGCATCCTCACCGTGACGTCGTATGCCACGCGCACCGCGCCCACGATCCGGGGAAAGTGGATCATGGAAAACCTCCTTGGCTCGCCTCCGCCGCCCCCGCCGCCGAACGTGCCGGCGCTGAAGGACAACACGATCTCGGCCAGCCTGCCGATGCGCGCCCGGCTGGCGGAGCACCGCGCCAACCCCGCCTGCGCGAGCTGCCACAACCTGATCGATCCGGCCGGCTTCGCGCTGGAGAATTTCGACGCGATCGGCCGCTGGCGCGTGACGGAGGAGGGCATCCCGATCGACGCGACCGGCGGGCTCCCCGACGGCAGCAAGTGCGACGGCGTGGCCGGGCTCGAGAACGGGCTGGCGGCGCACCCGGAGGTCTTCACCACGACGATGACGGAGAAGCTGCTGACCTTCGCGCTCGGCCGCGGCGTGGAACCCTACGACGCCCCCGCGATCCGTCAGATCGTGCGCCAGGCGAAGGCGCAGGACTACAAGTTCTCGTCGCTTATTTTAGGCATAGTGAACAGCACACCGTTCAAGATGAGGAAATCACCATGATTATCACGAAGAAGGCCCTGCCACGTCGGACGTTTCTGCGCGGGATGGGCGCCGCGGTCGCGCTGCCGCTGCTGGACGCGATGGTCCCGGCCGCGACCGTCATGACCAGCACGCCCGCGAAGCCGGTGCGCCGCCTCGGCTACATCTTCATGCCGATGGGCGCCGACATGCCGCGGTGGATCCCGCCGGGCACCAACGGCCGGCTCGACGAGCTCTCGCCGATCCTCAGCTCGCTCGCGGGCGTCAAGGACCACGTCACCGCGATCACGAACCTCGAGCTGCGCAACGCCTATCCCGGCACGCACGCGACCTCCAACGCCGCCTACCTCAGCGCCGCGAAGGCGAAGCACACGGAAAGCTCCGACTTCTACCTCGGCACGACCGCGGACCAGATCGCCGCCCAGCAGATCGGCCAGGAGACGCAGCTGCCGTCGCTGGAGCTCGCGATGGACATGCTGCAGACCGTGGGGCAGTGCGACAACGGCTACGCCTGTGTCTACCAGAACAATCTCTCGTGGTCCTCCCCGACGACCCCGCTGCCGGCCGAGGCCCATCCGCGCCTCGTGTTCGAGACGCTCTTCGGCGAGGGCGGCAACGTCGCCGACCGCCGCGCGGCGCTGCGCAAGCGCGCCAGCCTGCTCGACTGGGTGACCGAGGACATCTCCAGCCTTCAGGCCAAGCTCGGCGCCGCGGACCGCGCCCGCGTCGGCCAGTACCTCGACACCGTGCGCGAGGTGGAGCGCCGGATCCAGCGCGCCGAGGCCGACGTCGCGGACAACCCGCTGCCGGACCTCGACCGCCCGACCGGCGTGCCGGCGTCGTACACGGAGCACGCCAAGCTGATGTTCGACCTCCAGGTGCTCGCGATGCAGGGCGACATCACGCGCGTCATGACCTTCCAGCTCGCGCGCGAGACCAGCACCCGCGTCTATCCCGAGACCGGCGTGAGCGACCCGCATCACCCGCTGACGCACCACGGCAACGATCCCGACAAGATCGCGCGCATGGCGAAGATCAACCAGTACCACGTCTCGCTCTTCGCCTATTTCCTCGAGCGCCTCAAGGCCACGCCCGAGGGCGACGGCTCGCTGCTCGACCATTCGCTCATCATGTACGGCAGCGGCATGGGCAACCCGAACGTCCACGACCACATCAACCTGCCGGTGCTCGTCGCCGGCGGCGCGGCCGGCGGCATGAAGGGCAACCGGCACATCCGCTACGACAATCCGACGCCGCTCGCCAACCTGCACCTCACGCTGCTCGACAAGGTCGGCGTCCGCATCGACTCCTTCGCCGACAGCAGCCGCAAGATGGACGAACTCTTCCAACCGCTCGCCATATGAGTCTCCCGGTGGAACGCGCCGACCCCGGCGCGTTGAAAATTTCCGTCCGCGAATCCTCCCGCTGCGCTCTCGGCGTCGCGCTCGCGCTGTCCCTGTTCCCGGCCGCCGCCTTCGCCGCGGCCGACACCCGTCTCGCCGACGCCGTGGAAAAGTCGGACCGCGCCGCGATCCTGCTACTCCTCGACCGCAAGACCGATGTGAACGCCGCGCAGGTCGACGGCATGACCGCGCTGCTCTGGGCCGCGTACCAGGACAACCTCGACGTGGCGAAGCGCCTCGTCGCCGCCGGCGCGGACGTGACGGCCGGGAACCGTTACGGGGTGACCGCGCTGTCCCTCGCCTGCACCAACGGCGACGCCGCGATGGTCGAGCTCCTGCTCGGTGCCGGCGCCGACGCGAACAAGCCCTTGCGCGGCGGCGAGCTCCCGCTGCTGACCGCGGCCCGCACGGGCAGGACTGCGGCCGTGAAGGTGCTGCTCGACCACGGCGCGAAGGTCGACGCCACCGACGACAAGGGCCAGACCGCGCTGATGTGGGCGGCCGACGACGGCAATCTCGACGTGGTGAAGCAGCTGATCGCCGCCGGCGCCAATTTCCGCGCGCACCTCGATTCCGGTTTCAGTCCGTTTTTCTTCGCGATCCGCGAGGGCCGCATCCCGGTCGTCCAGGCGCTGCTCAAGGCCGGCATCGACGTGAACGAGCCGATGCAGTCGAAGCGCACGGGGGCGAGGGGGATCAAGGCGAACATGACGCCGATGCACCTCGCGGTGGAAAATGCGCACTTCGAGCTGGCCACGATGATGCTCGAGGCCGGCGCCGACCCGAACGACCAGCGTTCCGGCATGGCGCCGCTCCATTTGCTGGCGTCGGTCCGCAAGTCCAGCACCGGCGATGATCCGGCCTCCAACCCGGTCGCCGGCTCGGGCAACATCAGCAGCCTCCAGTTCGTGCGGCAGCTCGTCGCGCACGGCGCGGACGTGAACGCGCCGCTCCAGGGCGGCGCCGGCGGCCCGGGACATCTCAGCCGCAAGGGCAGCACGCCCTTCCTGCTGGCGGCGCAGACCGCGGACGTCCCCTACATGAAACTCCTGGTCGAACTCGGGGCGGACCCGCTCAGGACGAACGTCGACCACAGCACGCCTCTGATGGCGGCGGCCGGCGTCGGCACGCGCGCTCCCGGCGAGGAGGCCGCCACCGAGGACGAGGCGCTCGCGGCGGTGCAGCTGGCGATCGATCTGGGCGGCGACATCAACGCGGTCGACGACAACGGCGAGACCGCGATGCACGGCGCCGCCTACGCGAACTTTCCCCGGATGGTCCACTTCCTCGCGTCCAAGGGCGCGAAGATCTCGATCTGGAACACCAAGGACAAGCTGGGCTGGACCCCGCAACTCGTCGCGGAAGGCCACCGCCCCGGCAACTTCAAGCCTTCCTACGACACGCTCGATGCGATCAAGGAAGAGGAGATCAAGAACGGCGTGACTCCGCCGCCGTTCACGCCGGAGATTCTGGTCAAGGGATACGGGAATTGATTTCGGAGGACGGTGGTCGGAGGACGGACGGCAGGGCGGCATCGCGGACGACACACCCCGCCCTGCGGGCACCCCTCTTTCTAGAGGGGATCTCGATCTGCCAGGCTCCCCTCTAGAAAGAGGGGTGGCGCGCAGCGACGGGGTGTGTGGATCGAGACGCTTGCGGCTCGCCACCTCAGCGAGGTGGCCTACAGTGGTCACCCGTCCCCTCGGACTCGTGAACTACCCCTGTTTCAGTCCACGCCTGCTGTGCGTGCGCTCGCTGCTGGTCTTTGCCTGCTTTCCGGCCGCGGTGGCGTTGCGCGGCGACGACCGGGTCACGGTGCGCGGCAAGGCGAGCCCGGAGTACACGGCGTGGAAGTTCGGCTCGGGCGAGATCAAGAACGAGTCCTACGTCTTCAACCAGGGGCGCTTCTTCGGCGGCACGACGCGCGATCCCGTGCTGGAGAAGATGCCGTTCATCGACCTCGCCAAGTCGCTCGCGAACGATCTGGTCGGCCAGCACTACTATCCGGCCGAGTCGCTGCATCACGCCGACCTGCTCATCATCGTCGAGTGGGGCGTGACCACCGTGGCGGACAGCACCTACAAGCAGTTCGCGCGCGACAATCCCACCGGCATGGCCGACATCGACGCCGGCCGGCGGGACGCGATGCACGCGATGGCGGAGGCCGAGCGCGCCAACGACACTCCGAGCGCCTCGGTCCAGATGATGGACCAGGGCTACGAAATGAACCGGCTGAACGGCCTGATCAGCGACGCCGAGTTCCAGGAGCTCGACCAGAAGGCGCTGAACATGGGCCTGGCCTCCAACGCCGCGCTGGTCGGCTTCGACGACGAGCTGCGCGCCGACGCCAACAGCGCCTTCGGCACCTTCCAGGGCCAGATGCTCCGCGCCTTCATGGCCGACGAGCGCTACTTCGTCGCATTGAACGCCTACGACTGCCGCGAGTTCATCCAGCACGGCAAGTTCGAGCTCGTCTGGAGCCTGCGCCTCAGCATGCGCGCGCCCGGCATGAATTTCCGTCAGGGCGTGGGCCTCATGAGCAATGCCGGCCGCGCCGCCTTCGGCCACAAAACCGACGGCGTCGAGATCAAGATCCCGCACGAGAAATCCCCGCACGTGGAAGTGGGGACGCCGGTGGTGCTGCCGATGGCCGCGGAACGAGGTGCGAAGTGACTCGGCGTCTCCTGGGCGGTACGCGTTGACCTCGACGCGTTGGTCCGCCCCGCCGACGTTGGATTCGGGCTCGAGGTTCCAGCGCGTTGGGGTCAACGCGCTCCACCTTTCGGCCAAGGAAAACCGCCGACGTAGGGGCGTCCCTTGCGGACGCCCGGTTTGTGATCATCGAGCCGGGCGTCCACAAGGG
>DASZQN010000051.1:0-71260 GCA_035549635.1 Opitutaceae bacterium | reverse complement strand
GGACTCCGCTCCGCGCCGGATGCGCCGGTGGGCCAAAACGGAGATTTCGACCCAGCCGCCGTCGTCTGGGATTGACCCGGCGCGGAGCGGAGTCCGCGCCCTACCGGCCTCTGTGCGAGATTTCCGGAAGGCTGGATTCCGTGCGGTCATCGGTGTTAAGCTGCGAAGGTTATCCCCATCATGAAACCGCTCCTGCCCCTCGTCCTGTTCGCGGCCGCCATCGGCGCGCTTTATGCCCAGCAGAATCCCACCGCCGCCAAGATGCCCGCCACCCCCGCTGGGCCGCTGGAAAAACTCGTCTCCCAGGCCTACGATTGGGAGAAACTGACCGTCGCCCCGCTGCCGACCGGCGTCCGCCGGGCGGTGTTCGAGGGCAGCACGACCACGCTCGACAAGATCCACTGTCACATCTCCACGCTCAATCCCGGGGAGAGCAGCAACCCGCCGACGAAGCACCTCCAGGAGGAGATCGTGATTGTCAAGGAAGGCACCCTCGAGGCGAACTACGACGGCACCGCCCGCTCGGTGGGACCGGGCTCGGTGGTCTTCCTCGCCTCGGGCGCGACCACCTTTCTCCACAATCCCGGCAAGGTGCCCGTGACCTACACCGTGATTTACTACTACACGCCGCTCACGCCCAAGGGCTAGCGGCACCGCCGCCGGCGGCGCGGGCTGCGTTCTTGACGGCCCCGTGTTTCGCCGGGAAGAGAACGTGGGCTTTTTCCCGTTCCGGTCATGTCGTCCTCCGTTCCTCCCATTCCCTCGTCCTCGTCGGGCGCGCCCTTTCCCCTCGGCGGCCCGGCGCTGGTGATGGACGAGCGGGAGATCCTGGCCTTCCTGGCGCCGCAGGTGCGGGATTTCGGCGGCAACCTCGCGATCGGTCCCGACGCGTGGGCGCTGTTTGCCGTGGCGGCCAAGGACCAGGCCGGCCACGTCCTCGCGAAGGACCTGCTCAGCCACGTGAACTTCGCCTACGCGACCGGCGAGGCCGAGGGCGACGCGTGGACGCTCTACTATGTGAACACGGAGAACCGTGAGCGGGCGGTCTTCTGGCTGGACGACGTGCAGCGGACGCTGACGGGACTCTGGCGGCGACCGTCGCCCCCGGAGCAGGCGATGATCAAGGAGCTGGTGGGCTCGGCCACCCCGCACCGTGTGGCCCGGAAGCTCGCGGATCTCCACGCAAAGGGCGAACTGGCCGCCGGGGCGATCGGCGAGCCGGCGGTCGTGCGTGCGCTGCTCGACCGCCTCCACGCCCAGGAGCCGCTGTACTTCTCCGCCTTCCTGCTGCTGCTGGAGCACCACCTGCTCGATCTCCTGGTCCTCTACGGGAAAATGGTGGACGAGGACGTCCGCCTCGGGAACGAGATCGTCCGGGGATCCATCTCGCAGGACCCATTCCTGCAGGGCCGCCAGACCGCGGCGGCCGGCATCCGCGACCAGCTGCTGCGGTACAAGATCCTCAATCCGCTCGACCAGCAGAAGCACGCGGCCAACTCGAACCCCTACGTCGCGTTCACCGAGACCCGGCTGGCCGGCGACGACGTCATCATCCGGGTGGACGGCATCGACCGGACCAAGTCGCGCCAGGACTTCGTGGACACCGTCCGCGTGCTGCGGAAAAACATGTACCGCGGGGAGCGGATCGAGGACCTCAGCACCCAGACCCCGTGGGTGACGGAGATCACCGCCCAGCCGCTGCGCTTCATCAAGCAGCAGATGGAGGCGCGGAAGGATGTCAGCGGCCTGGACTGGCTCTACATGCTCGAGCGTGCGGTCGATCCGGATGGCCGCCTCTGAGCGGTGGCATTCCCATTCTCCCCCGCGAAAACAAACTCCATGATCAAACAACTCGCCCACCTCTGCCTGAAGACGAGCCAGCTCGACAAGATGACGGAGTTCTACCGCGACCGCCTCGGCGCCACGGTGAAATTCCGCTACCTGGACAAGAGTGGCCGCCCTGCGGGGTGCTATTTCGCCTTCGGCGGGATGACCTTCATCGAGGTGTTTGACCACGCCGACGCGCACCGGCGGAGCAACTCGCCGAAGCCGCTCGAGCCGCTGCAGGATCCGCGCGATCCCTGGCTGGCCCGCTACAACCATTTCTGCCTCCAGATCGAGGACCTCGACGGCTACGTGCGGCTGATCGAGTCGCGGGGCGTGACCGTGACCGGCCGCAAGACCGGCAACGACCGCTCGCGCCAGGCGTGGATCAAGGATCCCGACGGCAACCTGATCGAGCTGCAGGAATACACCCCGCAGAGCCGCCAGTTCACGGGCGAGGATTTCCGGGAGGTCTGATGGGGCCGGTCGAGGGTCAAGAGTCCAGCGTCGAGAGTGCGATCCATTCGCCGGCCTAGAAAACCGATTTACCGGCTAAGCTCCGGGGTTCTGCTCTCGACTCTCGACCCTCGCCTCTCGACTTCCCCGGTCCCCGCCTAAATCCCCGCCAGGCGGGTCTCCGCGTCGCCGAAGCGGTCGAGCTTCACGCCCATCCGGTCCATGAGCGACAGGTACAGGCTGCAGAGCTTGCGGTTGTCGTTGCCGGCCTCGGTGTAGTCGAGCACGCGGCCCGTTTCCATCGTGCCGCCGAGGGAGCCCGCGGTGAGCAGCGGCACCTTGGTGCTGTCGTGGTTTTTGCCGGACCACATGTTCGACATGAAAACGATGCAGGAATTGTCGAGCACGCTGCCCTCGCCTTCCTTCATCGCGGCCAGTTTCTGGATGAGGTAGGCATACTGGCTCACGTAATACTTGTTGATGCGCATGAACGCATCGTCGTCCTCGTGGCTCGCGAGATGGTGGGCGAGCTTCGCGTCGAGGAAGGGATAAACCAGCCCCGAGATGTCGCGGCAGAGCAGCAGGGTCGCCAGCCGGGTCTTGTCGGTCTGGAAGCCCAGCGCGACGATGTCGCACATGAGGCGCATGTGCTCGCGGATGTCCTCGGGCAGGCCGTTCTGCGGGCGCTTCATGGCGATCACGGGAATGTCCGCGCCCTGGCCCTTGGCGTCCGCCTTGGCTTTCGCGGCGCGCATGCTCTCGGCGCGCTTTTCCACTTCGCGCACGCTGGTCAGGTATTCGTCGATCTTGGCCCTGTCCGCGGCGCTCACCTGGCGGGCGAGGCTGTCGGCCTGGTCCTTGACGCGATCGAGGACACTTTGATTGCGCTGCGCGCCCTGGTTGTCGAAGAGGCTGTCGAAGGCGAGCGAGGGATAGACCTCCATCGGCACCGGCGACGTCGGCGTCTGCCAGGAAATGTGCGAGCTGTAGGCCATCGAGAAATTCGTCTCGTGGTAGCCGGTCTGGGGCTGTTCGCAGCCGAGGACCATGCTCGGCTGCACGGTCTGGTCGCCGATCCGGGTGGCGAGCACCTGGTCCATGCTGACGCCGCCGTGGAGTTCGGCGCCCTTGGTGAGCGGCGCACCCGAAAGCAGGTTGCCCGTCATCCCGGGATGAATGCCGACGCCGACAGCCGCCTTGTTGAAGAGTCCCTTGACGTAATTGATCCTGGTCTTGACCGGTTCGAGCGGGGAAAGGCTTTCGCCGAGCTGCATCGCTTCACCGGCGCCGCTCGCGTTCCAGTACTTCTGGTTGACGCCGTTGGCCATGAACATCACGGCGAGACGTTTCGGGGTCGCGGCGGGCGTGCCCTGCGGAGTCATCGGCTCCGCGCCCCAGACGGGAAGCGACTCGAGCCACGGGAGCGCCATGACGACCCCGGCTCCATGAAGGAAGCGGCGGCGGGTGAACTGGTGACGGTTGCCGGGGAGTGAAGTGCTCATGGGATCAGTTGTTGGCAAAGTCAGGGGAGACGCGTTTGTGGAGAAACTGGGGGCTGGTCACGATCCGGTCGATCAGGGTGTCGAAGCGATAGCCGTCGGCCGCCAGCTGCCGGATCATGCCGGCGACGACGGGATCGTCGGAGGGCAGAAGCGTCCGGCCGAGGGCGTAAGCCAGCAGTTTCCGGCAAAGATTTTCGACGAACTCGGGCTGAACCTTCGTGCGGAAATAAGTCTGCAGGCCCGCGAGGCCGGCGCCCTCGCTGCCGTCGGGAAAGACGGCGCTGGTCTCGGTCGGGCGTCCGGCGAGATCGGTGGTGCGCACCTCGCCCACGGGTCCGAAACCCTCGAAGACGAGCCCCATCGCGTCGAATTTGTTGTGGCAGCTCGCGCAGCTCTTGTCCTGGCGGTGCCGGGCGAGCGTCTGCCGCAGCGTGAGATCGCCCAGCTTGGTCTCGTCCGTGGGAAGCACCGGGACATTCGGCGGCGGCGCGGGGATGCGCTCGCCGAGGAGCTTCGTGACGACCCAGTGGCCGCGCTTCACGGGACTGGTGCGGAGACCGGGGGCGTTTTTGGTGAGGAACGCAGCCATCGGGAGGAGGCCGCCGCGCTGGTATTTGTCGGCGTCGTCGACGCGCACCCAGTCGGCGGCGGCCGCGGGAGCGGGCATGCCGTAGTGCTTCGCGAGCGTCGCATTGACGAAGGTGTACTTGCCGTAAATGAACTCGAGCACCGAGCCGTTGTGCTGGACGAGATCCTCGGTGAAACGGATCGGTTCCTCGAACATCGCCTCGCGCAGCTCGTTCGTGAAGGCCGGGAAGCGCTCGCGGTCGACGGCGTTGTGTTCCTCAAAACGACGGATATCGAGCCAGTTGCCGGCGAACTCGGTGGCGAAGCCGCGCACGCGTTCGTCCTTGGCCATGCGGTGCGCCTGGGCGAGAAGCACGTCGGGCCGGTGCAGGTCGCCGGCGGCGGCGTGCGCCATCAGTTCCTGGTCGGGCAGGCTCGACCAGAGGAAATAGCTGAGACGGCTGGCCAGCTCGTAGTCGGAGAGCGGCTGCACGCCGTTGCGCGCCACCGGTCCGCCCGGGTTCGGCAGATCGACGCGGAAGGTGAAGGCGGGCGACATCAGCACGCTCACGATCGCCTCGCGGACCGCATCCTCGTGCGTGAGCTTTTCGGCGCGGAGCGAACGATAGAACGCGAGCAGGCTCTCCGCCTCGGCCGGAGCGAGCGGGCGGCGGGACGCGCGCTCGGCAAACGCGAGCAGGGCCTTGAGCTGGAGCGGCTCGGCGGCGCGCTGGGCCTGTTCGAGCGCGCGGATCCTCGCGTTCATGTCCGTGAAGTAATCGCGGATGGCGCCCAGCATGGCGGCATCGAGCTTGAACTCGGTGTAACCGGGGGGGATGTCCACGGGAGTGCCGGGCGCGGGTGCGCGATAATTCAACGGCGTGGCGCCGCTTACGCCGGCGGGCGGGAGCGTGACCCGCGTATTTTCGGCCCGGGAATAGTAAACCTCCGCGAGCCGCTTCAGCTTGGGCTCGGAAAGCAGCTCGTCGTCCGCCGCGCGGAAGTCGGCGAAGACCGGGTCGAACATGATGCTCGGCGGCTCGGCGGTCTCGAACCAGATGAAGCCCTTCATCTGGCGAATCGGGGTCTGGGTGGAAAAATTGAACTCCGCCCAGAGCCGGTCGAGTTCCCGCTGCTGGCCGGCGTCGAGGACGAGGTCGTAGAGCGGCCGGTCGTCACGGAAATAGCCCATCTGGCTGTGGAAGCCGGCGGTCAGGTAGCGGTGGCCGCTGAGATCCGACAGGATATCCTTCTGACTGGTGAGAAACATGCGGGCCCGCTCGTAAACGACGAAGGCGTCGGGAAACACGGCGCAAAACCGGGTGAACGATTCCTCGTAGCGGGCGCGGGCGGCCTCGGCCGTCGGGATGGCCATGGCGGGATCCGTCTCGACCGTCTTGGCCCAGTCGAGGGTCAGCGCATTGCCGGCGTAATGCGTCCGGTTTTCGGCAAACTGGCGGTCCTTCCACAGCACCATCGTCTGCGAGCCGTCCGCCACGATCCGGCTGTTGGGCACCAGATTCTGGAATTTCATCCGCACGAGCGCACGGGTGTTCAGGATGAAATCGCGCAGGGCGACACAGTCGTCCCGGAGGGCGGCCGGTTCCTGGCCGGCGGCCGGAGCGGGCAGATTTTTCCAGCGCGCCTGAAGGGCGGCGATCGGCCCGGCGTCGCCGCCGGGCGTCGTCAGGGTCGTCCAGAGCGTGGCGAGATATTTGGGACTGAGCTTCGCGTCCGCGGCGAAGTCGGCGAGCGTGGCGCCGCCGCGCCCCAGTTCCGCCCGGTGCTGGAACCGCCAGGCGGCGGCGGCGTAGTCGGCGTAGTCGAGCGACTGCGCCATGTAGTTGTCGAAGCGGGTCGCGATGCTGACGCCCTGGCGCCGGTAGAAATCGATGATGCGATTGGTGGCGTACTTGTCGCGGTCCTCGAACGTGGTCACCGGATAAGGGGCGAAGGACAGTCCGTCGGGCGTGAAGACCACGTGGTCGGCCACGAGGCGCGCGGCATCCAGGTATTTCTTCACCAGCGCCGGCGACATCGCGAGCGACTCGCCCGAATTGTCGAAGCCGGCCTCGTTGGCGGGATCGACGGGAAATTCCTTCGTCGGGCGGATGTCCACGCCGGTGAGGTCGCGGATCGTGTAGTCGTACTCGGCATTGCTCAGCCGCCGGGCCAGCACGATGCCGGGATCGTCGGCGTGGCGCATTGCCTCCTGCGCCGCCACCGTCCGGATCCAGCCGACGATCGGCTTCTTCTCCGCCTCCGTCGGCTGCTTCTCGGCGTCATCCGGCGGCATCTCGCCGGCCTTGATCCGGTCGGCAATCAGGCTCCAGCGCCGCGGATCGCGCCTGATCGAATCGAGCGTCGCATAACTGCCGAGATCGAGCTCCGCCTTGGGTTTTTTGCCTCCGTGACAGGAGACGCAGTAGGTCTCGATGAAGGGATGCACCGTGGAATGAAACCGCGCGTCCACCAGCTGCCCAAAATGCCCCGGCGCGGGCGGCGGGACGACCGGCGGCGGCGGCCGCAGCGCGAACCAGCCCAGCGCGACGAGGCAGGCCGCCAGGGGGGCGACGACAAGAAGCGCAAAACTTTTTCGCATTGGGGTGCGGGGGAAGGGGTCGGACAGGCAGGCAGGCGCGCGGGACAGGGGAAATCTACTTACTCCCGGCGCCTTGGCCAGAGTAGAGCGCAAATCGCCGGCCGGTCGGACTCCGGGTCAATACGCTCGAGAGGAGGTTTGATTATACCCCGCCAAGGTCCACAAATTTGTCGCTCCTCCGCCCCGCCCGTCACCAGTCTTCGTTAGAAAATCCCCGCCTCACCCCATGAAAACCCCGTCCCGCCTCGCCTTGCTCGGAATCGCCCTGGTCCCCGCCCTGTTCGCGGGCCCGCCCCTGCCGATGGCCAAACCCGAGGACGTGGGCATCTCCTCCGAGCGCCTGCAGCGCGTGAGCGCGTTCGTGGACCGGGCCACCGCGGGCGGGCAGATTTCCGGGGCGGTCACCGCGGTCGCGCGGCACGGCAAGCTCGTGCGGCTGGAGGCGCAGGGCTACGGCGACCTCGAGACCAGGCGCGCGTTGCGCACGGACGACATCTTCGCGATGGCGTCGATGACGAAGCCCATCGTGACCGTCGGCGTCCTGATGCTCCTGGAGGAACAGCGCCTCCTGCTGAGCGACCCGGTGGAGAAATACCTGCCGGAATACCGCAATCTCAAGGTCGCCATCGCGAAGGCCGACGCCCCCGGCGGCTTCGTGACCGTGCCGGCGGAGCGCAGCATCACCATCCACGACCTCCTGATCCACCGCTCCGGCGTCGCCTCCGCCGGGGGCCCCGCGCGCACCGCCTTCCAGGAGGCGTTCAAGTCGGTGCCCGAGGACTCGCTCCTCGCCGATCACGTCCGCGCCCTCGCCACGGTCCCCCTCAACTTCCAGCCCGGCGCCAGGTGGGAGTACGGCGCCTCGACCAACGTGCTCGGCCGCATCATCGAGGTGATCTCCGGGCAGACCCTGGATGTCTACCTGCAGCAGCGCATCCTCGGTCCGCTGGGCATGGTCGACACCGGCTTCAGCGTCCCGGCCGAAAAGCGGTCGCGCCTGGCCGCCATCTACACCGTGACGGCGGGCCAGCTGACGAAGACGACCCAGCCGAACCTCAACCCGAAATTTCTCTCCGCCACCGGCGGCCTGTTCTCGACCGCGCCGGACTACCTCCGCTTCTGCCAGATGCTGCTGGATGACGGCGTGTTCGAGGGGAAGCGGTTCCTGAGCCGCAAGACGATCGAGCTGATGACGGCGCGGCACTCGGACCCGATTCCACTGCCCTTCCTCAGCGGCCAGTATTTCGGGCTCGGCGTCGCGGTGCAGAAGGCCGACGGCGATTCGGGACTGATCAGCTCGCCCGGCACGTACGGCTGGAGCGGTGCGTACAACACCTATTTCCGCATCGATCCGAAGGAGCAGGTCATCATGGTGCTGCTCGTCCAGCGCTCGCCGGCCAACATCCTCGAGCTGCAGTACGGCTTCCACAACGTGGTGATGCAGGCGATCGCCGACTGAATGTTGTAGGCCAGGTCGATGACCTGGCGGGCCACCTCCTCGAGGTGGCCTACAACAAAAGATGCCGACTCGAGATCATGTAGGGGCGGCCCTTGCGGACACCCGGTCCGCAATCGGAAAACAAAAAGGGCGTCCACGAGGGACGCCCCTACGTTGCCGGAGGTGAGTCGCGTCAGACGTTCTTCAACCGACCCGAGGAGTCGCCGATGCGTGCGAGATCCGGCATGCCCATGCGGTCGGCGAGGCTGAGGAAGAGGTTGCTCATCGGCTGGCTCTCCTCCTTCACGTACCGCCCGGCCTGGAGCGTGCCGCCGCCGGCGCCGGCGAGGATCACCGGGAGGTTGTCATGGGTGTGGCGGTTGCCGTCGGCGTTGCCGCAGCCGTAGATGATCATCGAATTGTGGAGGACGGAGCTGCCATCGACGTCCTTGATCTGCTCCAGCTTCGTGAGGAAGCGCGCGAAATGCTGCATGTAGTAGAGGTCGATCTGCGCGACCTTGTCCATCAGCTCGGGATTCATGCGGTGGTGGGAGCAGTAATGGTGTCCCTCCGGGATTCCGATCTCGGGGAACGCGCGGTTGGTCCCGTCACCCGCGAGCAGGAGCGTCGCGATCCGGGTCGAGTCGGTCTGGAACGCCATCGCCAGCAGGTCGTACATGATGTCCATGTGGGCGCCGTAGTCGGCCGGGATGCCCGCCGGCGTGTCCGCATGCGGATCGGGCAGGTCGCCGAAATTCTCCGCGCGCTGGATGCGCTGCTCGATCTCACGGACGCCGGTCAGGTACTCGTCGAGCTTCTGATGGTCGTTGTAGCCGAGCTGGCGCTCGAGCGCACGGGTGTCGTCGCGCACGAAGTCGAGCAGCGACTTCTCCGTCATCTGGCGCTCCTTGAAGTTCGCGCGGCGCTCCGAGGGTGCGCCCTGGCCGAACAGGCGCTCGAAGACGAGGCGCGGATTCGGCTCCGGCGCGGCCGGCGTCTCGGGGGAGGCCCAGGAAATATTATAGAGGTAGGCGCAGGAATAACC
Organism: Opitutaceae bacterium; assembly: GCA_035549635.1. GTDB lineage: Bacteria > Verrucomicrobiota > Verrucomicrobiia > Opitutales > Opitutaceae > CAIUWA01. The sequence continues at coordinate 61,826 of DASZQN010000051.1, read as the reverse complement.
CGAGTCGCACCGCCCGGACTTCCGGACGAAATCGCAGGACAGCTCGAGGGAGGAAAGGCGCGTGAGGTGTCCCACGCGCTGGGCGATCACCTGGTCGATGGAGGTGCCGACCTCGATGTTGGCGCTGTCGGTCTTGCGCGCGCGGGCGCCGGTGAGGAACGTCGCGTTGGCGCGGGCGTGGTCGCCGGCGCCGTCGTTGCCCGGCATGGCCTCCTTGTGGTCGAGGCCGCCGACGACCTGGAGGGAGTTTTTCAGCGCCGCAAGGGGCTGCATGGTCTTGCCGAGCTCGAAGGCACTGCCCTCGCCCGTCGGCCACCAGTTCGCCTGGTGCGCCCCGTTGGGAAAATAAGCGACGGCCATGCGCAGCGGCATGCCGCTGGCCGTGACCGCTCCCGGCGCACCGGCCGCCGCGCCCGCCGTCGCGGCGCGCAGGCTGCCGGGGAAGGCCGACTCGAACATTGGCAGGGCGATGCAGGCGCCGACGCCGCGGAGGAAATGCCGCCGGCTGAGGGAGAGGTGGCGTTGGAGGGAGGCGTCGGCAGGGCGGATCGGTTGCTTTTTCATGGGGACGAGGGACGGATTGCGGTGAGGAAGGTTTTTCAGCGGGAATCGTTGGAGGCGGAAAGGGCGGCGTTGGTTCCGTGGGTGCGACCGGAGGTATCGGCGACGGCGGCCGACGGCGCATTGCGCTGGCGCTGGAAGGCGGCCGACTGGATCACGCCGTCGAGGAGCACCGAGAACTTACCCTGCTCCTGGTCCAGCCTGGCAACGATCTGGTCGACGGTGGCCACGTCATAGTACTCCAGGCCGCGGCCGAGGGCGTAGGTCATGAGCTTTTCCGTCAGGCAGCGGTAGTAATCGAGCCGCCGCTCGTGCGTGATGATATGCTTGAGCTCGCGGACGTTCGCGAACGCCTCGCCGGTGACCAGCTGGCCCGCGGCGGTGATGGGCTGCTTGGCGTCGGTGTCGCGCCACATGCCCATGGCATTGAAGTTCTCGAACGCCAGGCCGAGCGGATCCATGCGGGAATGGCAGGAACTGCACAGCGGGCTGCTCCGATGCGCCGAAAGGAGTTCGCGCAGGGTCGGCTCGTGGCCGTCGATGCCCTTCTTCGCCTCCTCGAGCGCCGGGATGTCCGGCGGCGGCGGCGGCGGCGGAATGCCGAGAATGTTATCGAGGACGAACAGGCCGCGCTTCACCGGCGAGGTGCGCGTGGGATTCGAGGTCACCACCAGGACGGCGCCGGACGTGAGCACGCCGCCGCGCGGGCTGTCCGGCGGCAGTTCGACGCGGCGGAACGAATCGCCGGAAACACCGGTGATGCCGTAATGGGCCGCGAGCTTCTCATTGAGGAAGGTGTAGTTCGAGTCGATCAGCTCGAGCACGCTGCGGTCCTCCTTCATCATGTAATCGAAGTCCATCTCGACCTCCGTGCGCATCGCGCGCCGCATGACGCCGTCGAAGTCCACGCCGGGCGCATTGGCTTTGCGGCCGGTCAGGCCGAGGACGGCCACCGGGTTGATGGGGAGGAACTCGACGTCCCGGGCCTCGAGCCACTGTCCGGTGAAATTCTTCACGAATGCCTGCGCCTTCGGGTCCTTCAGCATGCGCGCGACCTGGGCGGCCTGGGTGGACCGCAGCCGGCCGGCCGCCGCCGCGCGGAACAGCTCGTCATCCGGCATCGTGGACCAGAGCAGGTACGAAAGGCGCGAGGCCAGCGCGTACTCGTCGACCGGCGCCGAGGCGCCGACCGGCGTGCCGGCCGCGACCGGCTCGACCCGGAAGAGGAAACGCGGCGAGGCCAGCACGACCATCGCCGCCTTCGCAAAACCTTCCTCGAAGGTCTTCCCGGGCTGCTCGTAGGTCCGCTTGGCGATGCCGACCAGCTGGTCGAGCTTGGCGTCGTCGACCGGGCGGCGGAAGGCCTTCGTCGCAAAGTCGCGCAGCACCTCGCGGGCATAGGCGACGCGCGCGACCGGTTCGGCCGGCGCCGCGCCGTTCGGGAAGAAACGCGAATGATTCTCCGGCGGAATCCAGTATTTCTCGGCGGCCGGCCCGTTGATCTGCACCGACACGATCCGAAGGTCGAGGCGCGCCGCGGTCCGCACCGCCACCGGCGCCACCTTCAGGCTCGCGGGCACCGCGGGATCCACCGCGGCGTCCGGAGCAGCCGCGGGATCAGGCGCAGCCTTGGCGGCATCGGCGGGAGCCCCCGCGGGGCCCGGTTTCGAAGCCGCGGGCGCATCCGCCGCGGCCACGACCGCGGCCACCACGTCCGCGACGGGCGGGACATCGGCGGCGGGAGCGGCGGGCTTGTCCTTGTCCGTCGGTTTGTCCGCGGGCTTCTCTTTTTGCGCCGCGCCGGCGCGCTGGCCGCCACCGCGCTGGAAAGGAAGCTGCACCGGGGTCTTGATCGGCTCCAGCGGCTGCATCTCGAATGCCACGACATGGTCGCCCGCCGCCAGGTGCACCTTCTCGTCGATCTTGAGGGTCTTGCTTTCGCTCCAGATGACTTCCTCCTGGTGCCGCGGCTCGCCGTCGACGGTGAGGATGAGATTGCAGTGGTTCGGGTCGAAATCGAACGAACCCCGGACCTGCAGCTCCGCGACGACGTGGTAGTCCTCGGTGTCGGCGACGGTGTAGGTGTGCGAGACGTGCGCGGGCTTGCCCACCGGCATCAGGTCCGGTCCGTGACTGCCGTCATCCTTCAGGAAGTCCTTGCCGGTCGCCGTCCGCGTGGCGAGCACGCGGGACACCTTCGGGATGGCGGAATTGGCGATGAACTCGGCCGACTCCAGGTACTTCTCGAGCAGCAGCGGCGAGATGCTCAGGGCGTCGCCGATGTTGTCGAAACCGTGGCCCGTGTCGTCCGGCGGGAACTCCGCCTCGCTGTTGAAATCGAAACCCATCAGGTCGTGGATCGTGTTGTGGTACTCGATGCGGTTCAGCCGGCGCACCGTGACGCGGCCGGGATCGGCATTCGCCGCATCGAGGCCCAGGGCCTGGTACTTGATCCAGTCGGCCAGGCGCGCGATCTCCTCCGCGGAGGGGCGAGCCCCCTCGCCCTGCGGCATCAGGCCGGCGCGGACGTTCTTCAGCACGGCCATCCACAGGTCGGGCTTGGCCTGGAGGTCGGCATCCGACAATTCGTCGAACGCCACCTTGCCCTTCCGCGAACCGTCGCCGTGGCAGTCGTAACAATAGTTCTCCAGCATCGGCTGGATGTCCCGGTGGAAGGTCGCCGCCACCTGCGAGCTGTCGGCCCGCAGCTGCGCCGCGCCGGCACAGACGAACAGCGCCGCCAGATTAAGCCCGAGCACGCGACGGAGACGGGACAGCAAAGGGGAAATGGGCATGGGGATCAGGTCGGACCGACAGGCGCGGGGGAGATGGGAAACGGGGACTTGCAGCCTGACGAGAGAGCGGAAGCCAAAGTGACATCCGCCAAGGTCATGTCAGCACCGAATTTGGTCCCCGCGGTCGGGGTGCGGGCGCCTTGACGCCTTTCGCGAAGCGATCTTCCTTTGCCGCCATGAGCCGGACGCTGCCCCTGTCCTTCGCCGCCCTGGTCCTGCTGTCGGCCTGCTCGAGCCCCGCAAGATCCCCGCACGACTCCTCGTCCGCCGTCGTCTACAATCCGCCCGACTCGAAATCGATCGACCGACGGGCGAATGACTTGCAGGCGAAGGGCTATTCCCCGGCCGCGGCCCAGCGGCGTGCGAATGCCGAGGCCGCCGACCAATCCTGGGAGACGAACTCGACGTCCGATTACGCCTACGAACAGGCCCGGGCCCAGGCAGAGGCCCGGGACGACAAGATGAACGCCGAACTCCGGCGCCAGGAAGCGGACCGTTTTGGACGCTGAGGCCGACCGCGCGGCGCGGTCGGAACGCGCAACGTTCAACCTTCAACGTTCAACTTTCAACGCCGCGCCTACGTCCGGTTGCGCGGATGGTATTTCGCGTGGTGGTCGGCTAGGCGGCGCGATTCGACGGCCGTGTAGATCTGGGTCGTCGCGATGTTGGCATGGCCGAGCATTTCCTGGATCGCGCGCAGGTCGGCCCCTCCGCCGAGGAGGTGCGTCGCGAAGGAATGGCGCAGGAGATGCGGCTTCACGTTCCGGGCGATGCCTGCGCGCCGGGCGTGCTTCTTCACGATCTGCCAGAGGGCGACCCGCGAGAGGGCGGTCCCGCGATTGTTGAGGAAGAGCTGGCTGCCGGTCGCCTTCTTCACGAACGGGGGCCGCCCGGCCGAGATCCATGCCGCCAGCGCCTCGCGGGCCCTGCCTCCCACGGGCACAACCCGCTCCTTCGAACCCTTGCCAAAGACCCGCAGGAAGCCGCCCTCGAGGTCGAGCTGCTGCAGCGTGAGCGCGGCGAGCTCGGACACCCGCAGGCCGCTGGAATAAAAAAGCTCGAGCAGCGCGCGATCGCGCAGCGCCCGGGCATTGCCGCCGCTGGGCGCCGCCAGCAGTCGTCCGATTTCCTCCGGCGACAGCGTTCCCGGGAGCCGCCGCGGCAGCTTCGGGGCCGTGAGCAGCGCCGTGAAATCATCCTCCCTCACCTTTTCCTTCACGAGGTGGCGCGCGAAGACCCGCAGCGCGGTGAGCTTGCGGGCCAGCGAGGTCGCGGCATAGCGGCCCGGGCCGAGCGACTGCACCCATTCCGCCGCCTGCGCTCCCGTCACCGACTGCCAGCCGCTCACGCGCCGCTTCGCGAGGAAGGCGGCGCACTGGTCCAGGTCCCGCTGGTAGTTCGACCAGGTGTTGAAAGCCAGGCTGCGCTCGAGCTTCAGGACGCCGATGAAACCGTCGATCGGCTCGGCGAATGCGCCCGGGGCCCTGCTCGGGGTGTCGCGGCGGAAGACGGATCGGGCCATGGATCGGATAAATCCGCAGCGGACCGTGAAAGCGACCAAATCGTTCTTATCGTCTGCCCCGATTCCCGTCGCGCCCGCCCCGGGAAAAAGCGGGACCGAATCCAATACCCACAACCGACGATCGGTGATAGAGGCGGAACGCGCTCGCCGGCCCCACCACGGCACCGCTGTCCGTCCGTCTGTCCTCCGTCCTCCGCCGGTCACGGCGGCGCCGTGCTCAGTACTGCCGGCGGCGCGGCGGAGGCACGAAGGGATTCTGCTCCTTCATGCGGAACGTGATGCGCGCCTTGTCGAGGTCGTAGGGGCTCATCTCCATCTTCACGGTGTCGCCCGCGGCGATCTTGATGAAATTTTTCCGCAGCTTGCCGGAGATGTGCGCGAGCACGATATGCCCGGTCGCGTTGGCGAGCTGCACCTTGAACATCGTGCCCGGAAGCACGGCGACGACCTTGCCCTCAACTTCGATCGCGTTGCCTTCAGCCATGGTGAACGCGGGAGTTTGCGGCCGTGCGGGAAATCATAGGCGTTGGTCGTAAGGAAGAATAAAAGCCCTTGTTAAGGTCGAAAGCCGGGGGCGAAGCAAGGATTTACCTTGGGAGATGCTGAGGGGGAACTTTTTGAATGTGGAAATCAGGAAAACAGGAGGAAGTCCCCACTCCGCGCTCAATGTTCCCCCTCCCTCTTTCCCGCTTTCCACATTCGTCTTGCGGCTTGATGCTTGTCGCCGGCATCCGAGGACCCTCGCCGCCTTTCCCTCATCATGGCCCAGACCACGCCGCCGCCCTGCCCCTTCGAGAAGCGCTTCCCGTCGCAACTCGTTCGCGACGATGTGTTTTTCATGAACCTCGCCTACAACCAGGCGATCGATGCCTGGCGCAAGGACGAAGTGCCGATCGGCGCGGTGATCGAGTACGGCGGCGAGGTCATCGCCTCGGCCCACAACACGGTCGAAGGCAGCGACGATCCCACCGCCCACGCCGAGATGCTGGCGCTCACCCAGGCGGCAACGAAGCTCGGCGACTGGCGCCTCGCGGGCGCCACGGTGTACGTCACCAAGGAACCTTGCCCGATGTGCTCGGGCGCGATGCTCATGTCGCGGGTGAAACGCGTCTGCTACGCCGTGCCCGACCCGAAGATGGGCTGCCTCGGCGGCGCCACCAACCTCAACGACCTGCCGCGCGTCAACCACCACGTCGAACTCACCGCGGGCGGCGTGCTCGAGGCCGAATGCCGGGAGCTGCTGCAGGCGTTCTTCAAGCTGAAGCGCGGCTCCGAGGAGTGAGGCCTTGACCGCGAAAAGGCACGAAAAGCCCAAGGTTTCATCCTGGATCTCCCGCGCACCTATAGGCGCAATGGGGACGCAGCCGCAGCCCTGGATTTCTCCCGCCTTTTTGTGGCCAAACCTCCGGTCCAGATGAATCCTTGTCGCCGTGCCGGAACGCGCTAAGCACGAGGGATGCGCCTCCTACCCCTGCTTGCGTGCGGCGCGGCCCTGCTTCCGCGCCTCGTCGCGGCCGCCGACATGCCCGCCGTTTCCCACCTGACCTGCGACGGACTCGCCGAAGCCACGGTGATCGACACCACCGCCCCGCGGTTTTCCTGGCGGCTTGAATCGTCCGCGCGCGGCGCGCGGCAGACCGCCTACCAGTTGCGCATCGCCGCCATCGGGCCCGACGGGAAGCCCACGGCCGAATCGGTGCAGTTGCCGCGCGTCGGTTCCGACCAGTCGCAGATGGTCACCGTCCCCGGCTTCACGCCGAAACCGCGGCAGCGCTACCGCTGGCAGGTGCGTATCTGGGACGAGCAGGACCGCGACAGCGGCTGGAGCGAGGCGGCCCAATTCGACACCGGGCTGCTGGGCGGCGGCTGGCCGGCCACGGCCGCGTGGCTTGGCGACGGCGTCGCCACGGCGCAGGGCGGCGCGCCCCGGGCGCGCTATTTCCGCGGCGAGTTCGACGTCGCGTCCAAGCCGGCCCGCGCGCGGCTGTACCTCTCGGCCTTCGGCGCGGTCGAGCCCTGGCTCAACGGCCGCAAGGTCGGGAACGATTTCTTCCTTCCCGGCTGGCCCGACTACCGCAAGCGGGTCTTCTACGTCGCCTACGACGTCACCGACGGCATCCAGGCCGGCCACAACGCCCTCGGCCTCATCCTCGGCGAGGGCTGGTACAGCAGCACGCTGCTGCGCGGCTCGCAGTTCGGCCACGAGCCGATGGCCGCGGCGTTCCTCGAGCTCACGGACGCCACCGGCGCGACGACGATGGTGACGACCGACAAGAACTGGCGCTGGGCCGAGGGACCGATCACCGCGCAGTCGATCTACTATGGCGAAACCTTCGACGCCCGGCGCGACAACCCGCAGTGGAGCACCCCGCAGGGCGCCGCGTGGGACTGGCATCCCGTGCAGGCCCAGGGAATGTCGTCCGCCGTGACGGCCATCACCGCGCACTTCGCGCCGCCGATCCGGCGCACCGAGGAGCTGCATCCGATCTCGCGCCGCGAGGTCTCGCCCGGCGTGTTCCTCTACGACCTCGGCCAGAACATGGTCGGCTGGGCGCGCCTCCGGGCGCAGGCCCCGGCCGGGACCCAGATCACGCTGCGCTTCGCCGAGATGCTCGAGGCCGACGGCACGATCCACACCCGCAACCTGCGCACCGCGCACGCCACCGCCACGTACATCGCGCGCGGCGACGGCGTCGAGGTGTGGGAGCCGCGGTTCTCGTTCTTCGGCTTCCGCTACATCGAGGTTTCCGGGCTCGCCCAGCCGCCGGACGACGTGGTCACCGGCATCGTGCTGCACTCGGACATCCCCCGCATTGGTTACTTCGAGTGCTCGAACCCGCTGCTGAACAAACTCTATTCCAACACGCTCTGGGGCCAGAAGGGCAATTTCCTCGAGGTGCCGACCGACTGCCCGCAGCGCGACGAACGGCTCGGCTGGACCGGCGACGCCCAGGTGTTCTCGAACACCGCCAACTACAACTTCGGGAGCGGCGCGTTCTACCGCCAGTGGCTGACCTCCCTGCGCGACAGCTACCGCGACGATCCCGGCGGCCTGAGCGGCTTCGCGGATGTCGCGCCGGACATCGGCCTGCGCTACGGCAGCACCGGCTGGGGCGACGCGGCCGTCATCGTGCCCTACAACACCTGGGTGCACACCGGCGATCGCCGGCTGCTCGAGGAAAATTTCGATGCGATCCAGCACTGGATCGACGCGCAGGCCCGCGACTGGCCGGACGGCATCCGGCGAAGCACCCGCAGTTACGGCGACTGGCTCGCCCCGGGCTTCAAGCCCGCGGAGGCGCCGACGCCCTACACGCTGATCGCCACCGCGTACTACGCGCATGTCGCCGATCTCGCCGCGCGCATCGCCGCCGAGCTCGGCCGCACCGAAGCCGCGGAGCGCGACCGGGCGCTCTTCGCGCACGTCCGCGACGCTTTTGCGCGCGAGTACATCGCAACTGATGGACGTCTGGCCAGCGACGAGCAGACGGCCTACCTGCTGGCGCTCGGCTTCGATCTCGTGCCTCCCGCCGTGCGGCCGCAGACGATCGCGCACCTCGTGCGCACGTTCGCGGAGAAGAATGACCACCTCGCCACGGGTTTCCTCGGCACCCCGCTCGTCGCGCCCGTCCTCACCGCCGTCGGCCGGCCCGACCTCGCCTACAAGGTGGTGCAGCAGGAAACCTATCCGGGCTGGCTCTTCAGCGTGAAGAACGGCGCGACCACGGTCTGGGAGCGCTGGGACAGCTGGACGCCCGAGCACGGCTTCAACCCCGAGGGCATGAACTCGTTCAACCACTACGCCTACGGCTGCGTCGTCGGCTGGTTCTACGACACGATCGCCGGCCTGAAACCCGACGCCGCGGCGCCCGGCTGGAAGCGTTTCCAGGTCGCCCCGATCCCGGGCGGCGGGCTGACCTCCGCGAAGGCGAGCGTCGAGACACCCTACGGCGTCGCCGCCTCCGACTGGAGAATCGCCAACGGCCGCTTCGAACTCGCCGTCACGGTGCCCGCGAACACCACGGCGCAGGTCAGCCTGCCGGCGTCGCGCGCCGGGGACGTCACCGAGGCCGGCCGGCCGCTGCGCGAACTGACCGGCGCCACGAACCTCGGCGAAGCCAGCGGCCGCGTCGTGCTGACCGTGCCCGCCGGCCGCTACGCCTTCGCGATGCCGGCGCCGCGTTGAATCCGATCGGACCGGGCTGAATTTTGGCCACGAAAAGGCACGAGAATTCCAAGGTTTCATCCTGGATCTCCCGCGCGCCTATAGGCGCAATGGAGACGCAGCCGCAGCCCCGGATTTTTTGTGCCTTTTTGTGGCCACCCCTCCGGATTTCGGCCGCCCGGCCTAGCCCACCATCGCACCGTCGGCCAGGCGGACGATGCGCGAGCCGTAGCCGGCGTTCTCGTCGGAGTGCGTCACCTGCACGATCGTGACGCCGTCCTCGCGGTTGAGCCGGCGGAAGAGCTCCATGATCTCGCGCGCCTGGCCTGAATGCAGGTTGCCGGTCGGCTCGTCGGCGAGGATCAGCGACGGCTTCGCGACCAGCGCGCGGGCGACGCCGACCAGCTGCTGCTGGCCGCCGGAAAGCTGCGAGGGATAAAGGTCCTTTTTCCCGACGAGATGAAAGCGGTCGAGCGTGTCACAGACGAGGCTCTCGCGCTCCGCGCGCGGCAGGTCGCGGTAGGACAGCGGAATCTCCAGGTTCTCGTAGACGGTGAGATCGTCGAGCAGGTGATAGCTCTGGAACACGAAGCCGATCTCCCGCTTCTGCAGCGCCTGACGTTTTTTCTGGTCGTATCGGTGCACCGGTTCGCCCCGGAACCAGTACTCGCCCGACCAGGCGGCGTCGTGGAGCCCGAGGATGTGCAGGAGCGTCGACTTCCCCGAGCCGGACGGCCCCATGATCGAGAGAAAGTCGCCCGGCTGGATCTCGAGGTTCACGTTCCGGACCGCATAGAACGGCCCGCCCTTCAGGGGATAGACGCGGTTGACGGAGCGGAGCTGAATCATTTTCGATTTTGGATTTTGGATTTTGGATTTCAGCAGCCGGCGGAGCACGAAGAGCAGCAAATCAAAACCAGGAGCTTAGACCGCGTCACATCCAGCCTCCGATTTTTTTGACGTTTGGGATTTGTCCCTTGGGATTTTGGCGCCGGCACCTGCCACTTGTTACTTGGCCCCTGCCACTTATACCTCCACCGGTTCGCCGACCACGCGGCCGTCGAACATGTGGACGGTGCGCTGCGCGTGGCGCGCGAAGCGTGCGTCGTGGGTCACCATGATGATCGTCGCGCCGCCGCGGTGCAGGTCGTGGAGCAATTCCATCACGGCATCGCCGTTCTTCGAGTCGAGATTGCCCGTCGGCTCGTCGGCCAGCAGCACGGCCGGATGTCCGCCAAGCGCGCGGGCCACGGCCACGCGCTGCTGCTGGCCGCCGGAAAGCTGCGACGGCAGGTGCTTCGCGCGGTGGCCCATCCCCACTTTCTCCAGCGCCTCGTTCACGCGTTCCTTGCGCTCGCCGGCGAGCATCCCGCGATAGGTGAGCGGCAGTTCCACGTTCTCGTAGACGCTCAGGTCGCCGATGAGGTTGAACGACTGGAAAATGAACCCGATCTCGCGGTTCCGGATGCGCGCGCGCTCGGGCAGCGTCAGATCCTGCACCGGCCGCCCGTTCAGCTCGTAAATCCCGCCGCTCGGGCTGTCGAGCAGGCCGAGGATCGAGAGCAGCGTGGACTTGCCGCAGCCCGAGGGCCCCGCGATCGAGACGTACTCGCCCCGGTGGATCGCGAAGTCGATGCCCGCCAGCGCGTGCGTTTCGACTTCGTCGGTGAGGTAAACTTTCGTGACCTGGTCGAGTTTGATCAGTGCTTCAGGGTTCATGAGGAGAAAAGGGCATGACCACGAAACACACCAAAAACACGAAAGGGCATTTCCAGACCGGAGGTTTTCATCTTCGTGTGTTTCGTGTGTTTCGTGGTGACTAGTTCAGCTTGATCCGTTCGTTGGCGTCCCACTGGGACATGTCGGAGGTGATGACCTTGTCGCCCGGCTGGAGGCCCTTCACCACTTCGATGAAGTTCACCGAGCTGCGGCCGAGCTGCACCGGGACGCGGTGGGCGTGGACGCCGTCGTCCTCGAGCTTGAAGATCCCGACCGTGGCGCCCTCCTGCCCGACCGGCGGGCGGCCGACGTAGACCGAGTTCTCGATCCGTTCGAGCTGGACGGTGCCGTCGATCGAGAGGTCGGGCCGCGCGCCCTTCGGCAGCGCTCCGTCCAGCGTGACGTCCACCGTGACCGTGCCGTTCTGCACCGAGGGATCGATCCGCACGACGCGGCCCTCGACCACGCCGTTGCGCGTGTCGATGGAGGCGGGCTGCCCCGGCTCGATGTCCTTGGCCTGCGTCTCGGCCACCTGGATCTGGGCTTGGAGACGGCGGGGATCGGCGACGCGCGCGAGGTTGGCTCCGGCGGTGACCTGCGCGCCGACCTCGCCCGGGAGCAGCTGGAGCACGCCGTGCATGCCGGCGCGGATGTTGAGCGCATCGAGCTCCTCGTGCCGCAGCTTGGCCTGGTCCCGCAGGCGATCGACTTCGGCCTTCTTCACGGCGAGCTGCGGCGCGATGGAGTCCTTGGCGAAGGCAAACCGCTTCTGCTCGATGATGTTCCGGGCCTCCTGCTGCTGGACCGTGATCTGGGTCAGGCGCTGGTCGAGATCGGACAGCAGGCCTTTCTTGTACAGCAGGTCGTTCACGTCGGCCCTCGCCTTCGCCTGCTCGTAGTCGGCCTGGGCGCCGGCCGCGGACGACTCGGCCGACAGCAGGTTGCTCTGGAGCGTGACATTGAGGTTCACCAGATCCGCCTCGTCCGCCGTGAGCTGCGAATCGGCGGCCGCGGCGGCCTGGACGACATCGGGATTGCTCAGCACGAGGATGACGCTGTCCGGCTCCACGGCCGCGCCCGGCCGCAGCACGATGCGCTCGATCCGGCCCGACGTGCGCGCAGGGATCCAGCGGATCTCCTCGGGCACGAGCGTGCCGATCCCGTGCACCTGGCGCACGAGCGGGCCGCGCTTCACCGTGTCGATCACGACGCTGTTGCGATCCACCGACGGCGCCGCGGGTTGGAGCCGCGCCAGCCCCCACGTGATGGCGGCGAGCAGCAGGGCCCCGCCGGAGCCCAGCAGGATCCGCCGCCGGCGCTTCGCCTTCGCCTGCGACGGCCGTGGAATGTCCATCGACGAGGTCGGGGCCATCGCCGAAGGCGGCCGGGCTGGCGGGGGAATGGGGGGGGACGTGACGGTGTTCTTCATGTTCATTCGCAACGCAGCGCCACCATCGGGTCGACTTTCGCGGCCCGGCGCGCCGGCAGCCAGGAGGCGAACGCCGCCACCGTCAGCAGGAGGAGCGAAACACCGGCGAAGGCGAGAGGATCGGTGGGTTTGATCTCGTAAAGCAGGTTCTGGAGGAGCCGGGCCAGGGCGAAGGCGGCCACGGTACCGACGGCGAGACCCAGGACGGCCAGGCCCAATCCGTGGCGCAGGACGAGCCCCATCACGTCGCGGGGATCAGCCCCCAGGGCCAGACGAATGCCGAACTCCCGCGAGCGCTGGCCCACGACGTAGGTGATGACTCCGTAAAGCCCGATCCCCGCCAGCAGCAGCGCCGCGAGCGCGAACACCGCCAGCAGCAGGAGCAGCAGGCGGCGATCGGCCAGCGAACTGGCGAGAATATCCCCGAGCAGCCTCGCCGCCGTCACCGGCAGCGACGGGTCGAGCTCATGGATCGCATCGCGCACGGCCGGCGCCAGGGCGAGCGGGGCGCCGGCGGTGCGCACCACGAGCGTGCCGCCGCGCCATGGTTCGGCACCGGATGAAAGATAAACCGTGGGACGCACCCCCTGGGACAGCCCGCGGCCGTGCACGTCGCCCACGACCCCGACGATCTCCCAGGTGGCCTGGGGCGTCGAGATCTGGCGGCCCAGCGGATTTCCGTCCGGAAAACAGGCGCGGGCCATGGTCTCGTTGATGATGGCGGCACGACGATCGCTCCTGAAATCGCGCGCCTCGAAAAAGCGGCCCAGACGCAGGGGAATGGCCATCGCCCGGAAGAAACCCGGCGTGCAGTAGTCGTAATCGGCATCGAACCCCGGCTCCTTGTCTTCCGCCCAGCCGGGAATGCGGAAGAACGTGTCCGAATGGTTTGGGCTCAGCGAAATCGTATCGATCATGCCCGCCGCGGAAACCCCCGGCAGGGCGGACACCCGCTCCTCGAGCCGAACGTAGAACGCCGCGCGCCGGTCGTTGTCGGGATACTTCGCGTTGGACACGGCGAACTGCACAACCATCGCCTGCTCCGGATTGAAGCCCGGCGATACCTGCATCAGGCGGATAAAACTGTGCAGCAGCAGCCCGGCCCCGACCAGCAGGACGAGCGACAACGCCACCTCGCCGACGATCAATCCGCGCCGGAGCCGCTCGCCGCCTGCCGCGGAGCCGCGCGCCGCCTCCTTCAGGGTCGGATTCAGGTCGGAGCGCACCGCGGACAGCGCCGGGATGAGCCCGAACACGAGGCCCGTCAGCAGCGAGACGCCCAGGGCCCAGCCGAACACCGCCGGATCCATGCCGACCGCATGGGCGCGGGGAAAATTCATCAGGCCGACCAGCTGGCGCAGCACTCCCGTTGCACCGACCGCGATGGCGAGGCCGACGCCTCCGCCGAGGAGGAAAAGCAGGAGGCTTTCCGCGAGCAGCTGCCGCACGAGCCGGGCCCGGGTGGCGCCCAGCGCCGCACGGACGGCGATCTCGCGCCCGCGGGCCGCGGCGCGGGCGAGCAGCAGGTTGGCGACGTTGGCGCAGGCGATGGCCAGCAGGAGCGCGACGGCGCCGATCAGGATCAGCAGCCCCGGCCGGAATTCCCGCGCCAGCTGCTCGTCCAGCGGCTCGAGGGTCGCACCCCAGCTCTTCTTCCACGCCGGATAAAGCGGCTTCAGCCGCTGGGCGATCGCGGCCAGCTCCGCCCGGCCCTGCTCGGCCGTGACGCCGGGCTTGAGCCGCGCGTAGACCTGCAGGAAATGGCCGTCGCGCTTCTCCGTCCAGTCCGGCGGGAAAACGTAGGGAATGACGAACTGCGGCCGGTCCTCCGGCAGGAATCCCGGCGGCAGGACTCCGATCACGGTGAAATTCTCGCCGTTCAGCGCCACGGTCCGCCCGACCACGTCCGCCGCCCCGCCGAACTCGCTCTTCCAGAGCTCGGCGGTGAGCACGATCACCTTGTCCTTGCCCGCCTGGTCCTCGTCCGCGGCGAAGATCCGTCCGAGCAGCGGACGGGCGCGCAGCAGCTGCAGCCCGTTCGCGGTCATGCGCAGGCCGCGGATCCGCCGCGGCTCGCCGGCGCCGGTGAGATTGGCGTCGGCGTTGTTCATCGCGGTGAACCCCTCGAACAGCGTGCCCTGGGTCCGCCAGTCCGTCAGGGCGCCGGGCGACACGACGTTGTGGAGGTCGCCGGGGGAGGATTCAAACGCCTGGACCAGCTGGCCCGGCTGGTCGTACGGCAGCGGCTTGAGCAGGACGCCGTTGACGATGCTGAAGATCGCCGTCGCCGCCCCGATGCCCAGCCCGAGGATCAGCACGATCACCACCGTGAAGCCCGGATGCTTGCGCAGCATGCGCGCGCCGAAGGCAAGATCCCGGAACACGCCCTCAATCCACGGCGCGCCCCGCTGGTCGCGGCAGCGCTCCTTGATCTGGTCTTCCCCGCCGAACTGCCGCTGGGCCGCGTACCGCGCCTCCTCCGGATCCATCCCGGCCGCGACATTCGCCCGCGTCTGTGCCTCGACGTGCGCGTGCAGCTCCTCTGCCATCTCGGTGTCGAGCTGCCGGCGGCGAAAAAGGACGGAGAATTTGCGGAGGAGTTTCATGGTGTTCACTCCGTCCGCAGCGCCACCAGCGGGTCGATCTTCGCCGCGCGCCGGGCGGGCAGCCAGCAGGCCAGCAGGGCCACAAAGGACAGCAGGAGGGCGATGCCACCGAGCGTCGCCGGATCGTAACCGGGCGTATGGAACAGCATCGACCGGATGACTCCGGACCCTGCAACGGTCAGGGCCAGGCCAAGCACGAGGCCGCCGGCAACGAACCATCCGCCCCGGATCAGCACGAGCCGCAGGAGGTCCGCCGGCCGGGCTCCGAGTGCCAGGCGGATGCCGAATTCGCTGGTGCGCTGCGCCACGTCGTAGGCCATGACGCCGTAAAGGCCGACCGCCGCGATCAGGAGGGCGAGGAGGGAGAACGCCGCCAGCAACAGCAGCAGGAAGCGCTGCCGCGCCATCCCTCCGTTGAGCACCTCGCCGAGGGCGGCGATGTTTCCAAGCGGCTGATCCGGGTCCACGGCGCGGACCGCCGCACGCAATCCTCGTGGCAGCGTCGCGGACACCGCCGCACTGTTTTCTCCCGCGGCAGCGCGGACGACGACATAGAAGCCGAGCCTCGGCACCTGGGCGAACGGCTCATAAGCCTGCGGCGGCACCGTCCGATCGAGCGCGTTCTGGGCCACGTCAGCAACGACCCCGACAATTTCGCTCCAGTCCCCGTTGTCCGTCGTGAAGTTGATGCGTTGTCCGATCGGATTCTCGTTGGGAAACTGCTGCCGGGCGAGGGTTTCGTTGATGAGCGCCACGCGTGGTGCCCGGGCATCGTCCTTCTCCTCGAAAAGCCGGCCGCGCCGGAGCCTGATCCCCATCGCCGGGAAATAGTCGGGCGTGACGGCGAAGTAGGAAGTCACCGGCAGTCTTTCGGGGACGGGCCGGCCTTGGATCGTGAAGCCGTTGGTCTGGCCGCCCATCATGGGCATGATGTGCGCGGCACCAGCGGCCACCACGCCCGGGAGACTGCGCACCCGCGCCAGCAGGGCGTCGGTAAACGCGGCCTGCTGCTCGGGCCGGGGATATTTTTTCTGAGGCAGCGTCAGCCGCAGGACGGTCGCCTGGTCGGGCACGAACCCCGGGTCGTCCCTGACGAGGGCAACAAAGCTCCGGCCGAGCAAGCCGGCGAGCGCCAGCAGCATGACGGTGGCGGCCAGTTCACCGACGATGAGTCCGCCCCGCAGCCGCCGGAGGGATCCGTTCTCCGTCATGCCGCGGGCATTTTGCTTGAGCGCCTCGTTCATGCCGGCACGGGCGCCCAGCCAGGCCGGCGCCAGGCCGAAGAGCAGTCCCGTCGCCAGGCTGACCGCCAGCGCGAAGGCGAGCACGCGTCCGTCGAGGGCGACCGCGTTCGAACCCATCGGCGAAAAAATCGCGGCGATGCGCAGCATGCCACGTCCGAGCACCACCCCGAGCGCGCCGCCCAGCGCCGACAGCAGCAGGCTTTCCGTCAGCAACTGTCCCACCAGCCGCGCGCGGCCGGCTCCGAGCGCCGCCCGGATCGAAATCTCCTTCAGGCGCGCCGTCGCCCGCGCCAGCAGCAGGTTGGAGACATTCACGCAGGCGATCAGCAGCAGGCAGATCACCGTCCCGAACAGGACGAGCAGGCCGGTGCGTCCGTCTCGGACACTGTAATCGAGCAGGGGCACGACCTGTGCGCCCCACCGATCGTTCGCCGCGGTATCTCCCAGCTGCGCCGCGATGACCTTCATCTCCGCCGCCGCCTGCACGGCGGACACGCCCGGCTTCAGCCGGGCCGCCACGTTCAGCCAGTGGGCGCCGCGATTGTCCTCCGCGGTCTGCTCCGTGGTGAAGGCCATCGGCAGCCAGAGATCGGTGTGACCCGGGGTGGCCGCAGCGACGCCGATCACCGTGTACTCCTCGCCGTCGAGCTGCAGGGTGCGGCCGACGACATCCGCGGCGCCCCCAAAGGCCCGCTGCCAAAAGGGAAAACTCAGCACCGCCACGTGCTGGCTTCCGGCCTGGTCATCCGCCGGCGCGATGACGCGGCCCAGGGCCGGCCGGAGGCCGAAGACATCGAAGAAGCGGCCGGTGACTTTCACGCCGGCAAGCTGCCGGGGTTCGTCGCCGCCGGTGAAATTCACCGCGGCATTCGTGTAGGCCGCCATGCTCGTGAACGAGGTCGCGCGCCTCTGCCAGTCGAGGAAGTTGGGCGCCGACACGGGGTTTTCCCGCGCGGACGGCGGTGGCGAAACCTCCCGAAGGATCACGATCCGCTCCGACTCGAAGTAATCGGGCGGCCGCAGCAGCGTGGCGTTGACCACGGTGAAGATCGCGGTGCACGCCCCGATGCCGAGCGCCAGCGTCAGCACCGCCACCGTCGCAAACCCGGGATTCCTGCGCAGCATGCGCGCCCCGAGCCGGACATCGCGCAGAACATTTTCCAGCCAGGGCAGACCCCGCTGCTCGCGCACCTGCTCCTTGATCCGCTCCACCCCGCCGAACTGCCGCCGCGCCGCGTAGCGCGCCTCGTCCGGTGTCATGCCGGCCGCGAGATTGCGCTCGGTCTGTTCCTCGACGTGCGCCCGCAGCTCCTCCGCCATCTCGGCATCGAGCTGCCGGCGGCGGAACAAGGCGGAGAATTTGCGGAGGAGTTTCATCAGTAGATGACCGGAGCATCGTTCTCGTTCCCTGACTCGTTCCTCGTTCTCGACGCGTCGCCCTCCCTACCCAGGAGGTTCGAGAACGAGAAAGAGAACGAGGAACGAGAATGATTCATGGTTTTTACTCCGCCCTCAGCGCCACCATCGGATCGACCTTCGCCGCCCGGCGCGCGGGCAGCCAGCAGGCCAGCAGGGCGACGAGGGTGAAGACCAGCGTCACGCCGCCGAAGGCCAGCGGATCAAAGGGCTCGGGGAGGCCCGGGAGGATTTTCCGCAGCATCAGCGCAAACAGCGCTCCGCCTCCGAGGCCGAGGGCGATTCCGACGGCGACGAGTCCCATGCCCTGGCGGAGAAACAGGCCGATCACTTTCTTCGCCGTCGCCCCGAGCGCGACGCGGATGCCGATCTCCCGCACGCGCTGGTTCACGCCGAACGCCATCACGCCATACAGGCCGACGGAGGCCATCAGCAGCGCCAGGCCGCCCAGGGCGCCGCTCAGCACGGCCGCGCCGAAAAACGGCAGCACCTGCTCCTCATAATAATCCGCGAGCCGGCGATCCACGCGCAGCGTGAGTCCGGCGGCATCGGCCGCCTGCACGATCTCCGCCCACGCCGCGGCGGAAGGACTCCGGGGTCGAAGGAACATCACGCCGGAGGATGCCACCGTGGAAAGAAGGGGAAGGTAAACGATCTCCGGCGTGTCGCGGTAAACCTGGCTCGTGACGTCGGGGGCCACGCCGATCACCTCGCACGCGCTCACCGCCCCCGTCCAGGGACCGCCCGAAAACGCCGCCTCGCTGACCCCGATCGTCCGCCCGACCGCTTCCTGCCCCGGCCAGAGACGTTTCGCGAGCGACTCGCTCACCACGACGATCCGGGCTCCGGACCGGACGTCCGCCTCCTCGAAGCCGCGGCCGCGCCGCAATTTCAAACCGAAGGCCGGGAAGAAATTCGCCCCGACCGCGAACGATTTCATTTTTTCCATGGCGCCGCCGGGCCCGGTGCCACCGTCGGTGCGCACCAATACGGTCGTCGCGCTGCGGCCGAGCAGCGGCGCATCGGAGCCGAGGCTCGCCGCAGCGACGCCCGGCAGGCCGTTGAGCGTCGCCACCGCCGCGAGCGCGGCGGCCTGGCGATCCGCCGGGACGGCCTTCGGCGCGGCGTTCACGAGGAAAACTGCGCCCGGGTCGAAGCCCACGTCCGCGTGCCGCAGCGCGAACAGGTTCCGGGCCAGCAGCCCGGCGCAGGAAAGCAGCATGAGGCAGACCGCCACCTGCGCGACCACCAGCAGGCTGCGCAGCCGCGACTGCCGCAGCCGCCGGCCGAAGAGCGTGCCCTCGTTCTTCAGGTGGGAAACGAGGCTCGTGCCGCTCGCGTGCAGGGCCGGCAGCAGGCCCGCGGCCAGCACCGCCACCACGGTGAGGAAGCCGGTGAAGGCGGCGACGTGCCAGTCGGGCGTCATTTTCAGGAAATACCACCGGCGCACTTCCATGCCCCACTCCGCCGGCAGCCGGCCGAGGATGATCGGCTGAAGGATCTGCAGGGTCCAGAGCGCGAGCGCCAGGCCCACCACCGCCCCGACCGCGCACAGCAGCAGGTTTTCGGTCAGCAGCTGGCGGATCACCCGGCCCCGCCCCGCCCCCAGCGTCAGGCGCACGCCGATCTCGTGCTGCCGCGTGACGCCGCGCGCGAGCAGCAGGTTGGCCACATTCGTGCAGGCGATCACCAGCACGAGGGCGAATCCGAGCAGCAACGGCGTCGTCGCGGCGAGGGTCTTCGCATCGAGCGGAATATCCACGAACCGCATGCCGCGCTCGAGCCGCACGGAGTCCTTCGCCTCCGGATTGGGCAGTTCGGTCTCGAGCCGCGTCGCGATGAGGTCGAAGTCGGCCTTGACCTGCCCCATCGTCACCCCGGGCAGCAGGCGGCCGATCAGGCGGAACGTCGGCATCCCTTTCGGACCGTAATCGGCGGGGCGGCCCCACATCATGAGCGGCAGCCACGCGGCCGGCGGCGCCGGCTGCTGTCCGACGAATTCCGGCGAGGTGACTCCGATGACGGTGAACGTCCGGCCGGAAAACGTCAGCGTCCGGCCGATGACGTTCGGGTCGCCATTGAGCTGGCGGGTCCAAAAAAGATGGCTGAGCACCACCACCGGGGCCGCCCCGGGGGATCGGTTTTCCTCCGGGAGGAACCCGCGGCCCAGCGCCATTTCTCCGCCCAGCACGCTGAAGTAGTTGTCCGACACAAACTGCACCGGCAGGGAATCGCGGTCGCGCCCCTGGAAAAGCGGATCGCGCACGAGGGACTCGCTGCCACTGAGCCGCGCCTGGGCCTCGTTGACCGCCACGAGACCGGAAAGCACGTGATTGCCGTCGCGGTAGCCGAGATACTCCGCATAGGAGAATCCGGGATAGAACGCGCCCTTGCGCTGGCCCGCGATCTTGACCAGCGCATCCGGATCCCGCACCGGCAGCGAACGCAGCGCGACGATGTTGTAGACCGTGAACAGCGCCGCATTGACCCCGATGCCGAGCGCCAGCGTCAGCACCGCCGTCACGGCAAAGCTCGGGGATTTGACCAGGGAGCGAAACGCATAGCGGACGTCCCGCAACGCGTGCTCCAGCCAGACGAGGCCGCGCTGGTCGCGCGCCCGCTCCTTGATCTGCTCCACCCCTCCGAACTGTCGCTGCGCGGCGGCGCGCGCCTCCTCCGGCGACATGCCCGCCGCAAGATTGTGCTCGGTCTGCTGTTCGAGATGCGCGCGCAACTCCTCCGCCATCTCGGAATCGAGTTTTCTCCTGCGGAACAGGGTGCGGATCTTGCGGAAGAACTTCATGGCGGGAGAGGCGCGATGCGTCATTCGGCGCGCAGCGCCACCACCGGATCGACCTTGGTCGCGCGCCAGGCGGGAAGGAGGCACGCGAGCAGCGTGGTGACGGCCAGCAGCGCGAGCACCAGGGCATAGACCGCCGGGTCGTGGGGGCTGGTCTTGTAGAGGAAGTTGTCGACCATGGAGCTGGCGAGGCGGGTCAGGGCGAGCGCAAGGCCGAGGCCGAGCGCCGTGCCGAGGGCGAAGCGCACGAGGCCCTGGCCGAGCACGAGGCGCAGGATCGCGCGCGGGGCGGCGCCGAGCGCCATGCGGATGCCGAATTCCTGGGTGCGCTGGCTGACCGAGAAGGCCGCCACGCCGTAGAGCCCGGTTACCGAAAGCACGGTGGCGACGAATCCGAATGCGCCGAACAGGAGCGTCACCGCCCGCACCTGTCCCAGCGCCGAGCGCAGGAAGCCCCGCGGGGTGTCGAGGCCGTAGATCGCGAGATTGGAGTCGAACTGCGCGAGTTCCCGCCGCACCGCGCCCGCGAGCTGCATCGGGGCGCCGCGGCCGCGGACGACGAGGGTCGCGTACGATTGCGGGTGATGCGCCATGGGAACGAAGAAGCCGGCGCCGTCCGTCCGGGCGTCGAGCGGTCCCTGCATGAGGGTGTCGGGCACGACGCCGACGATCGTGAACCAGGACCCTTTCTCGTCATCGCGCACGCGGCGCCCGACGGGGTTTTCGGCCCCGAAATATTTCCGGGCGAACGTGGCATTGACCACGACGATCGACGACCGCTCCGGCGTATCGGTCACCTCGAATTCGCGTCCCGCCAGCGGCCGCAGGCCGAGGGTGGCGAAGTAGCCGTCGGAGACGATCTCGAGCGACGCCGGCAGCCATTCGCCCTCGCGGCCCTCGATCTGGAGCCGGTCGGAAATGTTCGTCATCAGGTTCCGCCGCGAGGAAAGCGCGGCGTGCGTGACCTCCGGCGAGTGCCGCAGCCGTTCCAGAAAGCGGCCCTGCGCGGCGAGCAGGGCGTCCGTGTCGCGATAGCTGACCTCGAAATTGATCCGGCCCGCCAGGACGGAGTCGAGGTCGTAGCCGAAATCGAGCTCGTAGCGGCTGCGCACGGACTTCACGAGGAGCAGGGACGCGACGAGCAGCGCCCCGGTGAGCGCGATCTGGCCGACGACCAGGCCGCCCGCGAGGCGGTTGATGAGCGGATGCGTCTGGCCGCGTCCGCCCTCCTTCAGGACGTCGAGACTGTTGACCCGCGAGGCGAGGAAGGCCGGCAGCAGGCCGGACACCAGCACGGCCAGCGTGGTCGCGCCGAGGGTGAAAAGCAGCACGGTGCGGTCGATCTCGAACCGCATCCATGGCGGCAGGGCCGTGCCGCCCGGAAGCGCGCCGATCAGGCCCGGATAGGCGTCCACCGTCCAGGCCGCCAGGAGCACGCCGCCGGCGCCGCCGCAGATTGCGACGATCAGGCTCTCGGTGAGCATCTGCGCGATGAGCCGGCCCCGGGAGGCGCCGAGGGCGCCGCGGACCGCGAGCTCCCGCGTGCGCCGGGCGGTCCGCGCGAACTGCATGTTCATCACGTTGACGCACGCGATGAGGAGCACCGCGCCGACGGCGACGAGCACGACATAGAGAAGCTGGCGAGCATCGCGGCCGACAAAGGCGCCGAGCAGGGGCTCGACCGTGACGGCCGTGAGCCCGCCGCTGTCGTCCGGATGGTCGTGCGCCGTGCGCTGCGCCAGCAGGGCGAACTCCGCCGTGGCCTGCGCGAACGAGACCCCGGGCTTGAGCCGGCCGAGCGCATACGGCTGGCCGCCGGGGCCGGAGCCGAGCGGATATTCGTTGAACATCGGCAGCCAGAGCTGGTCGCGCGGGAAGCTGAAGCCGGCCGGCATGACGCCGACGATCGTCGTGACCGCGCCATTGAGCCGGAACGTGCGGCCAAGGATGCGGGGATCCCGGTCGAATTCCGATTCCCAGAGGGCGTCGCTGATGATCGTGACCCGCGGCGCGCCGGGGCGCTGGTCATCGGCGGTGAAGTCGCGCCCCTGCGCCGGCTTCACCCCGAGGAGGGAGAAAAAACCGTCCGTCACGTGCGACCCGCTGAAACGCTCCGGCACGTCGTGGATCGTGGCGATGAACGACCCGCCCATGAAATAACCCGCGAGCCCGGTGAGCGACTGTTGCTCCTTATCCCAGGCGACGACGTCGCGCGTCCACAGGTTGCGGATCCGCCCGGGCGCCCACGATGGATCGCGGACGGCAATCCGCACCAGGCGGTCGGGCTCGGGAAACGGCAGGCCGCGCAACAGGGCGGCATTGATCACGCTGAACTGGGCCGTCACGCCCCCGATCCCCAGGGTGGTGATGAAAACCGAAATCGCGAAGAACGCCTTTTCCTTCAGCAACAGGCGCCCGCCGAGAATCAGATCCCGGCGAAACTGCTCGAGCCAGCGTCCGGCCCGCCCGTCGCGGACGCGCTCCTGGATCACGTCCGCGTTGCCGAACTGCCGTTGGGCGGCGTGGCGCGCCTCGTCCGGCGTCATGCCGGCCGCGAGATTCAACCGCGCCTGCTCCTCGACATGCAGGCGCAGCTCCTCGGCCATGTCGGCGTCGAGCTTCTCGCGGCGGAAGAACGAGCGGATTTTCCGGAGAAATTTCATGTGAGGCCGACGTGAGAATGAAGATTTCGGAAGGTTTCGCACACAGGCACGGAGCCTGCGGAGGAATTCTTCGATCTACCGATCTCGTGGGCTCCGTGCCTCGGTGTGTAACCTTCCGCAGACAGACTTCAGGCGTTCTTCAGGATCAGGTTGATCGCGGCGGACACCCGCGCCCAGTTCTCGGTCTCGGCGTTGAGCTGCTTCCGGCCGGCGGCCGTCAGCTCGTAGAAACGCGCCCGGCGGTTGTTTTCCGAGACGCCCCACTCCGCCTTGATCCAGCCCTGCTCCTCGAGCCGGTAGAGCGCGGGATAGAGCGAGCCCTGCTCCACCTGCAGGACCTCGTCGGACATCTGGCGGATGCGCACCGAGATGCCGAAGCCGTGCATCGGCTCGAGCTGGAGCGCCTTCAGGATGAGCATGTCCAGGGTGCCCTGGAGCAGATCGGGATTTTCTTTGGGCATAAATTTTTCCTCCTAGATGGTCTACAGGAGATAGGAAAAAGACCTCTCCTGTAGAACGTCAAGGGGAAAGGCGCGCGCTGGTCGCGCGCTTTTCAGGAGACAGGGGACCGGAGACGGGGGACGGGCCGACATCAGGCCAAGGTGTGGATCCTCGCGAACCCGCTCCGCTTTTCCCGGTCTTTCCTGTCTCCAGTCACCTCGTCCCCTGTCTCCTGATTCCCGCCCGCGAGGTTGACGCCGGCGCGGGCCGCGCGCATCCTTGAACCTCCTTTCCTTCAACCCATAACCAGAAAACGACCATGGCCTACGAACTCCCGAAACTGCCCTACGCCCCGAACGCGCTCGAGCCGCACATCGACGCCAAGACGATGGAGATCCATCACGGCAAGCACCACCAGGCGTACATCACCAATGCGAACAATCTGCTCAAGGACCACCCCGCCCTCGCAGCGCTCGACGTCAACGCGCTGATCGCGGACCTCAGCAAGGTGCCGGAAGCGATTCGCGGCGGCGTGCGCAACAACGCCGGCGGCCACAGCAACCACAGCTTCTTCTGGACGGTCATCGGCCCGGGCAAGGGCGGCGCCCCGAAGGGCAAGCTCGCGCAGGCGATCACCGCGGCGTTCGGCGACTACGACAAGTTCAAGGCCGCCTTCGCCACCGCCGCGACCACCCGCTTCGGCTCCGGCTGGGCCTGGCTCTACGTCGGCGCGGACCAGAAGCTCGCGATCGGCTCCACGGCCAACCAGGACAGCCCGCTGATGGGCAAGGCCGTCGCCGGCATCGAGGGCAAGCCCGTCGTTGGCCTCGACGTCTGGGAACACGCCTACTACCTCAACTACCAGAACCGCCGCCCGGACTATATCGCCGCGTTCTGGAACGTGGTGAACTGGGACCAGGCCGAGGCGAATTTCACGGCGGCCTCGAAGTAAGAGAGCCGAAATTCCTTTCGCCCAAAGGCGCGCCCAGTTTGGCGCGCCTTTTTTATTGGGCGGACTCCCTCCAGACACCCCGTCGCTGCGCGCCACCCCTCTTGATAGAGGGGAGCCTGATTGC
This sequence comes from Opitutaceae bacterium, assembly GCA_035549635.1. Classification (GTDB taxonomy): domain Bacteria; phylum Verrucomicrobiota; class Verrucomicrobiia; order Opitutales; family Opitutaceae; genus CAIUWA01. The sequence continues at coordinate 37,389 of DASZQN010000051.1, read as the reverse complement.
CGGAGCTCCCCTCTATCAAGAGGGGTGCCCGCAGGGCGGGGTGTGTCGCGCCGAAGCCGCGCTACGGCGTCCACACACTGGCCTGCAAGCAGGAGGAGCCCAGGCCCTGGCTGATCGGCATGCTCGCGCCCGTCTCGGTGTCGAGAATGCAGAGCACGCTGGAGCGGCGGTCGCGCGCGGTGTAGATGAGATGGCGGCCGTCCGCCAGCCATGCCGGTTCCTGGGCATCGAAGGGCGCATGCGAGACCTGCGCGCTCCTGCCGCTGGCGAGATCGAGGACGGCGACCTGGTAGCTGCCCACCCTGCAGGTGAACGCGATCTTGTTGGGATCCGCCCGGCTCCAATCCGGCTCCGCGCAATAGTTGCTGATGCCGGCCGTCACCCGCTGCATACCGCCGCCGCCCACCGGCATGATGTAAAGCTGCGGCCCGGGCTCGGAGGAGAAAACGAGCCGCGAGCCGTCGGGAGAGAAGCAGGGCGAGGACTTCACCGCGTCCGACTGGGTCTTGCGCGCCAGGCCGTGTCCCAGCGTGTCGCTGATATAGATCTCGGGCGTGCCCGTGCCGCTCAGCACCATCGCGACCTGGCGGCCGTTGGGACTGAAACGCGCGCCCTGGTTGGTGCCCTTCACCCGCATGAAAACGTCGCGGCGCATGCTGGCGAGGTCGATGAGGTAGATATCGGGAAACCCGGAGCCATAATAGCTGGTATAGATGATCCGCGTGCCGTCGGGCGACCAGCGCGGCGTGAGCGCGAACGCATTGTCGCGGGTGATCTGCTTCACCTCGCCGCAGAAGAGATCGGACGTGTAGATCTCCGGCTTGCCCGTGCGCTCGCTGATGAACGCGAGCCGCGCGGTGAAAAATCCCTTCAGGCCGAGGCCGTTGGTCCTCTCCACGGCGAGGTCGGCCGCGCGCAGGAGGGCGTTGCGGGCGCTGGTGCCGCTGACGGTCTCCGAGAGCACGGCGCCGGCGGAGCCCCGCGTGACGTCCACGCGCACCTGCTGCGCTCCGACGAGCGTGAACTTGATGTCATACACATACGGCCCGCTCCCCGCCAGTCGGTAGCGGCCGTGGGCGCGGAAGGCCTGGTTGGCGAGGGCATTGAGCTCGGGCGTGTTGGCGGACACGCGCACCGGCAGGGTCTTGCTGTCGTTGTTGACGACCACCGCCCCGATGTCGCGGACGCCCTGGGCGCGCAACGCCGGCAGGAGCAGGCCGAGGAGGAGGAAAAAGCGCAGGATTTTTTGCATGAACGAGGAGGAGAGCGTTGAAAGTCCGATCGAAAAGCCGCGGCATTTCTATTTGCGCGCCGCCTGCGCATAACAACTCTTATTTCCCGATGATTCGATTTTCCTCCGCGTGACTTCCGACGACATCAAGGCCCAGCTGAAACAGGTGAAGTATCCCGGCTTCAGCCGGGACATCGTCTCGTTCGGCCTGGTGCGGGCGGCGGGCTTCGTCGACGGCACCGCACGGGTCTCGATCACGCTGACCACGAGCGACCCGAAGATCCCGCTGCACCTGAAGCGCGAGATCGAGCAGTGCCTGCGGGCGCTGCCCGGCGTGAAGGAAACGATCATCGACATCGCGGTGTCCCCGGCGAAGGCACCGGCCGCGGGCGGCGGCAACCTCGGCGGCAACCAGGCCGCGCCGAAGACCATCCGCCACGCCGTCGCGATCGCCTCCGGCAAGGGCGGCGTGGGCAAGAGCACCTTCTCCGTGAACCTCGCCTGCGCGCTCGCGCAGGTGCTGACGGAACAGGGACGTCCCGGCCGCACCGGCCTGATGGACTGCGACATCCACGGTCCGAGCGTGCCGCTGATGATCGGCCTGCACGGCAGCCGGCCCGAGGCCGAGGGCGAAGGCGCGGCGGCCACGCTCATTCCCATCGAGCGGCATGGCGTGAAGGTGATGAGCATGGGTTTCCTGGTCGACGACAACACGCCGGTCGTCTGGCGCGGGCCGATGATCATGAAAACCATCCAGCAGTTCGTCCAGAACGTGAAGTGGGGCGAGCTCGACATCCTCCTCGTCGACCTGCCGCCGGGGACCGGCGACGCGCAGCTCTCGCTCGTGCAGACGCTGCCGCTGGACGGCGCGCTCATCGTGACGACCCCGCAGCCCGCCGCGACGAACGTCGCGATCAAGGGCGGCCTGATGTTCCAGAAGGTCAACGTGCCGATCCTGGGCGTGGCGGAAAACATGAGCTATTTCGTCGATCCCGCCGGCCTGCGCCACCACCTCTTCGGCGAGGGCGGCGGCGTGCTCACCGCGGAGCGCCTCGGCACCTCCCTGATCGGCCAGGTGCCGCTGCTGCCGGAAGTCCGCGAGGCCGGCGACCGCGGACGGCCCGTCGTGGTGGAGGCGCCGGCGAGCGCGGCCGCCGGCGTTTTCCGCGCGATCGCCACCGAACTTCTGGCGCGGCTGGCCAAGCCGAGCGGCGTGGCGTCAAGCACTTAGTGTGTTCACCCCATGGCCGGCATTGACAGACCGCGCGCGCTTCGTCTCATCTAACGCTGCTGATTGCCGCATGACATCACCCGTCAAAGAACCCGAGGCTTCACGCGATTTTGTGAAGCAGTCCAGCCTCTACCAAGAGTTCCTGGCCGAGCGGGAGGAGATTCTGAAGCACAAGTGGATCGAGTCGGAGAGACTCGGCTATGACATCGGCTTCGAACGGGCGCTGCTGGACTGGATCCGCAAGCACCGGGAAAGCTGGCGCGCGGCCCGCCGCTCCCAGCTGCAGATGCAGCAGCAGGTGGCGCAGCAGCAGGGACCGCGCGGCACCAAGCCGGCCGTCCGCTGAGCCACCACCTTTATCCGCGTCCATCCGCGAAATCCGCGGGAAGATCGGGAGGTAGACCGCGAATTTCGCGGATCAGCGCGAATGAATCGAGCAGCTGGGGAATGTGGAAATCAGGAAAAGCGGGAACCGAACTTCCTGCCTGCTCCCTGACTTCCCAATTTCCACATAAAAAAGCCGGGCGAATAGCCCGGCTCGGAAAGAGGACCCGACCCGTGCGGTCGGAATCGTCCAAACTTATTTGATCTCCTTGTGGAGCGTGTGGCGCTTGAGGAAGGGGTTGTACTTCATCTTCTCGATGCGCTCGGTCACGGTCTTCTTGTTGCGCTTGGTCAGGTAGCGGGAAGCGGGCTTCCCCTCCTTCTTGGCCTCGGTGCATTCCAGGGTGACGACTTCTTGCATGGTGTTAAATGGGTTGAAGGGTCAGAGGAAAGGGGCGCCCCGGGCAGGTGCAACCTCAAAGTCGAGAGACGAGAGCGGAGAGTCGAGTGCCGGAATTCCAAGTCTTTGCCGATCAAGCTCTCGACTCTGGACTCTCCCCCTCTCGACTTCCTCCGCGCCTACCCGCTCATGCTCATCTTCTTGTCCGTCAGCGGCAGCATCACGCCGCGGCGGAAAAGCATGACCTGGCCCGTGCTCGAGGAGACCACGATGGAGATGCACTGCGTCGCGACGCTGATCGCCGCGGCCGCGGCGTGCCGGCTGCCCAGGCCACTCGGCAGCGCGTGATCGTAGTCCGCCGCCTGGATCAGGCTGCCCGCGGACACCACCACCCCGTCGCCGCGGATGATGAAGGCGCCGTCGATCGAGGAGAACTCCTTCACGGTCTCGTCCATGAACGGGTTGAGGATGTTCCTGTCCTCCTCCTTGTAGCCGAAAAATGGATTGAGCACGAGCGGCTTGGAGAGCTTCTCCACCTTCTCGGTGTCGCCCACCACGAAGAGACAGCCGACGGGCCGGCCCTCCCGGCCTTCCACCGCCAGCTCCGTCGCGACGGCGATGACGCGCTCGATCACCTCCGGCTTCACGTCCTCCGGCACCAGGTCGCCGTGACCGGTCAATAGCGTCTGAAACTCCCGTTCGATGTCCACGACCACGAGCGTGTCGAATTGATTGCTGCCCGTCTGCCCGCCGATGCAGCACACGCGGTCCGTGAAGGCCACGATCCCGCGGGTCAACGCGACAAGGATCGCGCTGCGCAGCTGCGCCATGCGCTGGTTGGAAAATGACCGGACCTGGATGGTCTCGGTGAAATCGTCCTTGTGGCCGTCGCCCGCCTCGATCGGGTTGCGGGTGACGAGGATGGTCTTCGTCCGGCTCTGGATCACGCCCGGTTCGATCCCTCCGACGAACGTGTCGCCGAACACCATGATCGCGCCGCAGCTCGCTCCGCCCGCCACCCGCTCGGCCTCGCGAAACATGAGGCGGTTGACCCGGTTCTGGTGCGCCTGCACCGGCCGGATGCCGGTGAAGCCGCCGACGAGCTGCTCGTAGAGCGCATCGAGGTCGGGGGCGTGCACGAGGCTGTCCACGAACGCCGACTCGCTCACCAGCCGCGCGATCGAGGCGAGGACCTGCAGGTAGTCCCGCGCCTTCTCGCCGGCGATGAGCATGAAGATCAGGCGGACCGGCTCGTCGTCCTTGGCGCCGTCGTGGCGGATGCCGACGCGCGTGCGCCCGATCGCGAGGATGTAGCGGCGGCTCATCTTGACCCGCACGTGCGGCAGCGCGACGCCGAAGCCCAGGTAGGTCGTCATCGTGCTCTCGCGCGCGAGCAGCCCGCGGAGGAGCGCATCCTGCTTGAGGTCGGGGAACTTCGCCGCGGACACCTCCAGCAGCTCCTCGAGCGCGCCCTTCAGGTCGACGCTGCGCAGGTCGATGATGCGGCTCCGGGCGATGATTTTGTCGAGACGCATTGGCTAAAAATCCCAAAGTTCCAAAGCGCCAAACGCCAAAAAGAATTCCGGCAAAATCCCAATCCGCAGCGGCACCGTCGGCATTTTGGGATTTGGACTTTTGGCGTCTGGGATTTGCCGCGCGGAACGCGCGGCGATCACTTTTCCCACTCCAGCGCGCCCTTCTTCACCTCGTAGAACAGGCCGAGCACGAGGACGCCGATGAAGAAAAAGATGGGACCCAGGATCGCGATGTGGTGCGCGAGAAAGTCGCGGTAGACGAAGCTCCACGGGATGAGGATGACGATCTCGAGGTCGAACAGCATGAAGAGCAGCGCCGTGAGGTAGAACTTAACCGAGAACCGCGTGTGGATCACGCCCTCGGCCGGCACGCCGCACTCGTAGGCGCTGTCCTTGATCCCGGTGTGCTTGGCGCGCTGGCCCAGCAGATGGCTGACGCCGACGATCAGTCCACCGACGCCCGCGGCCAGCACGGCCTGGATCAGGAAGGGAAGATAAGCGGCGGAGGACATGCGGCTAAAAAAGGGCGGAGCGGTGCGACGGTGACAAGAGGGAATTTCGCGCCGCGGGCTACTCGCCGAGATGGATCATCTTGACCGTGTCCGTCTTGGTCGAACCCACGCCGAGCTGCTCGGCGAACTGCAGCGTCGGGATTTCGTCCGAGATCGGCTGAAAGCCCGTCTTCTGCCGCCACTTGTTCATCCGCTCGAGCATGAGCGAGTCCAGCATCACCGGGTCGGTGCTCAGCCAGATGAGCGGCTCGGAGACCGTGTAGAGGGAGTTGAAGTAGGGGCCGCCGATGAACTGGTAGCGCTCGAGGCTGACGATGCTGAAGACCCAGGTGGAGCGAAGCTCGGGGATGGCGCTCATCTCGGCGACGGCCTCCGGGGCGCTCGCGGGGCTGCGGAAAAACCGCGCGGTGTTGGACGCGTTCCACAGCGTGGCGTTCACCAGCGAGCCGTTCACGCCGAGGGTGGGATGGTCGGTGTAGACCGGCAGGTTGATCCAGAAATCGGCGTCGAGGAACAGCGGCGTCGCGAGGTAGCTGTTGCGATCCTCCTCCTTCGTCGAGGTGTTCGGGACGTCGCGCGTCTGGCTCGCGGCGAAGATCGGATCGAAATGCTCCGGCAGCGGGCTCGGGTAGAACCACACCGGATCGTAATAGCGGCCCGACTCGAGCACGTAGACCGGATGGCCCTTGAACTCGGTCTCGCCCTTCACCAGCGACGGCAGGTAGCCCGTCATCCGCAGGCGCAGCTGGTTGAGTCCGACGAGGAAGATGTTCTGGGATTCGAACCCGCGCCGCTCGAGGGCGTCGATCACCGCGTGCACCAGCGCCTTGGGCGTGGCGACGCCGGGGCCGGAATCGGTGTAGATCTTGAGGCCGACCTTCCTCTTGGCGCCCGGGACGAGATGCCGGCCGGTGGAGGCCTCGAACTGGGTGATGAGCTTCTCCACCTCGCGCTCGTAGATCGGGGCGTCGAAGTTCTGCAGCCGGGCCTCCCAGACCACCTCCTTGGGCGGCGGCAGGGCGGGCGTGGTGGCCTGCGGGGCGGCGCCGGCCTTCAGGACCGAAGGCATGTCCGCCCGGGCGGCGCTGCCGGCGGCCAGGAGGGACAGGAGCAGGACCGGGATCGGAAAAAGACGCATGTTGTTAGGTGAGTCGCCCAAAACCGGCGAATGTTTCGCCGGGAAGCCGCGAAACTTGACAGGGAGCGGCACGGGGGGAAAGTGCATTCTTCTTCGGCGCGCGCCACGGCGCGCCTTTCCCCCGCGCCTAGGGTAGAGGGGCATTCATTCTGCTTCCTCTCCTTCCCTCCCCCATGCCAGCCATCAAAGACACCAGCGTGCTCGATCTGAAGCTGCGCGTGAACATCGTCGACGTGGTCTCGCGGGTGGTGACGCTGAAGAAGGCCGGGGCGCGCTTCCGGGGGCTGTGCCCCTTCCACAACGAGAAGACCCCGTCCTTCAACGTCGATGCCGAGAAGGGCTTCTACAAGTGCTTCGGCTGCGGCAAGGCCGGCGACATCATCACGTTCGTGCGGGAGACGGAGCAGCTCAGCTTCACCGAGGCGATCGAGACCCTCGGCAAGCGCTTCGGCGTGGTCATCGAATACGTCGAGGGCTCCGGCGGGCCGAGCCGCGAGGAGCGTTCGCTCCGCCAGGAAATCTACGACCTGCACGACGTCGCCGCCGAGCATTTCCACCAGGCGTTCAAGGCGAACGATGCCACCGGCGGATTCATGCGCGCCTACTGGATGGAGAAGCGGCGTTTCCCCCTCGAACTGGCGGACGAGTTCAAGATCGGCGCCGCCGACGAGCACGGTGGCGGGCTCGGCGCGGCGCTGCTGAAACGCAAATTCTCCGAGGAGGCGCTGCGGCGCTGCGGGCTGTTCTTCACCCGCGAAGACGGGCCGGTTTCCGCCGGCTCCCTCAAGCCGCGCTTCCGGGGCCGGCTGATGATCCCGATCCGCGACCACCAGGGACGCGTCGTGGCGTTCACGGCGCGCCAGACCGACCTCACGCCCGCGGACGACCCCGCGCGCGAGGCGAAGTACGTCAACTCCCCCGAGACGCCGATCTTCACGAAGGGCAACCTGCTCTTCAACCTGGACCGCGCCCGCACCGCGGTGGGCGAGGGCCGGCCGTTCGTGCTCGTCGAGGGGCAGCTCGACGCGCTCCGCTGCTGGTCCGTCGGCCTCAAGACCGCCATCGCACCGCAGGGGACGTCGATCACCGAGCCCCAGCTCCTGCTGCTCCGGCGCTACCACACGCAGGTGGAATGCTTCTTCGACAGCGACAGCGCCGGCCAGAAGGCCTCGCTGCGCTTCCTGCCGATGGCGCTGAAGGCCGGCCTGGAGGTGCGGTTCCTCACCCTGGCCGGCGCCGGGAAGATCGATCCCGACCTGCTGTTCCTCGAGCAAGGCCTGCCGGCCTACGAGGAAGTGCGCCGGGGCGCGCTCGGGGCCATGGCCTTCGCCTGCCGGGCGGTGCTGCCGTCGCCCGGCACCGCGACGCCCGAGCAGAAGGCCGGTGCCGCCCGCCAGCTCCACGAGATTGTCTCGGCCGCGGAATCCGAGGTGGCGCGCGCCGGCTTCATCGGCGAGATCGCCGCCTACCTGAAGCTGCCCGTGACCGCGCTGCAGCAGGACTTCGCCGCCCAGCAGCGGCGCCAGCAGCAGCACGACGCCCGGAGCGCCCGGGCCCGGCCCGCGGAGCCGGCGTCGGCCGCTGCGCCGGCCGCGGCCAGCACCCACACGCCGGAACATCACCTGCTGATGCTCTGCCTCCATTTCGAGAACCTCGGGCGCCCCCTGAGCGGCGCCCTGGCCCACGACTGGATCGATTCCAGCCAGCCTGCCGGCGTCCTCCTCAACCGCTTCCTCAGCGAGTTCGAGGCCAACACCTGGCCCGGCCGCGACCACCTCGACGCCCTGCTGGAAACGCCCGAGGAGCGCACCCTCGTGGCCTCGCTGCTCTTCGAGGCCCCGGCCATCGACGATCCGGCCAAGAACGCCTGCGAAGGACTGCGCCAGCTCCGCCTCCGGGCCCTCGAGCCCCGCCTCCGGCAAATAGAACTTGATTTAGCCAACCACCATGCGGACAGTAAGTCTGACCCAATTTCACTCTTAAAGGAACGCACCGAATTGCAAAGACAGCTCCGCCAGCCATTGGTCCTGGCCCCCGCCGTTTGACTGCGACTCTCCCGTCCCGCCCAACTTTTCACATGCCGCGCAAAGCCAAGCCCGCCGCCACTCCCGCCCAGTCCGAAGCCGTCGAGGCGGCCTTGAAGAACGTTCCCGCCCTTTCCGGCGAAGCCGGAGCCCCCGGCCCCGAGGGCGTGGCGGGCGGCATCAACGAGAAGATCCGCCAGCTCATCCGCCTGTCCAAGGAACAGGGCTACCTCACCTTCGACGACATCAACGAGGCGCTGCCCGAGTCGGTCGAGAACCAGGAGGAAATCGACAACGTCCTCTCCATCCTGCAGAACCTCGAGATCGAGATCCTCGAGCCGGATCAGGTCGAGGACTACAAGCAGCGGCAGGAGGAGGCGGAGGAGGAGGAGTCGCGCACCTCGCAGAACGACATCCTCGACGATCCCGTCCGGATGTACCTCAAGCAGATGGGCCAGGTCCCGCTGCTGACGCGCGAGCAGGAGGTCGAGATCTCCAAGCGCATCGAGAACGCCGAGCTCAAGGCGCAGGAGGCGCTGTTCCAGGCGTCCGCGATCGGCAAGTACATCGGCACGCTCGGCGCCAAGCTGCTCAACCGCGAGGAGCGCTTCGACCGCGTGGTCATCGACAAGAAGATCGATTCGCGCGAGGCCTACTTCAAGTCGCTGCCCAAGCTCGTCGAGGGCACGCAGAAGGCGGAGGCGTCCACCGCGGAGGGCTGGCAGGAATACGTCAAGGCCCGCACCGAGGCCGAGAAGAAGAAGGTCCACGCCAAGTTCCGGAAGCGCGAGACGCTGCTGCGCGCCCATTTCTCCAAGTTCTATTTCAAGCTCAAGGTCTACGAGGAATACCTGGAGCAGCTCCGGCCCGCGCTGGAGGAGATCGAGTCGCTCCACCGCCAGCTCGAGCGGGCGAAGCACCCGAAGACGAAGAAGGACACGACGATCGACACCCGCGCGGTCCACCACCGCCTCAAGCACATCGAGGCCGAGCAGCGCATCCCCGCCGCCCAGCTGCTGGCGGTCGTGGCGCAGACGATGGTGCACGTCCGCGAGGCCCACAAGGCGAAGACCGAGATGGTCGAGGCCAACCTGCGCCTCGTGATCTCCATCGCGAAGAAGTACACCAACCGCGGCCTTTCCTTCCTCGACCTCATCCAGGAGGGCAACATGGGCCTGATGAAGGCGGTCGAGAAATTCGAATACCGCCGCGGCTACAAGTTCTCCACCTACGCCACCTGGTGGATCCGCCAGGCCATCACGCGCTCGATCGCCGACCAGGCGCGCACCATCCGCATCCCGGTCCACATGATCGAGACGCTCAACAAGGTCATGCAGGTGCAGAAGCAGCTGCTCCAGGAATACGGCCACGAGCCGACGCCCGACGAAGTGGCCGACGAGATGAACCTGCCGGTCGAGCGCGTGCAGCAGATCATGAAGATGGCGCAGCAGCCGATCTCCCTGCAGTCGCCGGTGGGCGACGGCGACGACACCAGCTTCGGCGACTTCATCGAGGACAAGTCCGCGGAGAACCCGTACGACATGACGGCCTATTCGCTGCTGCGCGAAAAGATCATCGACGTGCTCGACTCCCTCACCGAGCGCGAGCGACGCGTGCTGTCCCTCCGCTTCGGCCTCGTCGACGGCTACAGCCGCACCCTCGAGGAGGTGGGCAAGCAGTTCAAGGTGACCCGCGAGCGCATCCGCCAGATCGAGGCCAAGGCGCTGCGCAAGATGCGCCACCCGACGCGCATCCGGCAGCTGCACGGCTTCTTCGATGCGGAGCAGCTCGACACCCAGCAGAACGCCTTCAACGCCGCCACGGCGGCCCGGATGCAGGGTTCGCTGCCTCCTTTTCCGCCGTCGGCGCCGAAACCGTCCTAAGTGGCTCACCCGCCTGAGGGTGCGCCGCTGACACCGCTTTGTCACTTTACACTGCCCTGCTGCGTCTTACCGTTGAACCTATGGAAACTCTCTCTGCACCCCTCGCGGGGATTCTCGGCCTCGGTGCGCCGGAATTGATGGTCATTTTGGTGATCATGCTCGTCCTGTTCGGCGGCGCCAAGCTCCCGGAGCTCGCCAAGGGTCTCGGGCAATCGATCAAGGAATTCAAGAAGGCCGCCAAGGAAGATCCCGAGGAGGGCAAGTCCTCCGAGGCGAAGAAGACCGTCGAGGCCGCCAAGACCCACGGCTCGAACTGATCCTTCCCGCCCTGTCCTTTCCGAGGCGCGCCGGCCGGCGCGCCTTTTTTATTTTCCCGCCTCGCCGTCGCCGGCCGGCTCCTCGCGCAGCCAGTCCCGGAAATTCCTGATCTGCTCCGGCGTGCCCAGCGCGAGCACCTCGTCGCCGGCCTGCAGCACCTCCTCCGCCCGCGGATTGAGGATGCGGACGCCCCCGCGATTCACGCCCGCCACGAGGACGCCGTACGCCTTCATCGGACCAATCTCCCCGAGCGTATGGCTGACGGCCCGGCTCCACGCCGGCACGGCCAGCGCCTCCATGCTCGCCTCCTCGAAGGCCGACAGCGCCGCCGGGGCGCCCGACACGGTGCCCAGGAATTTCTTACCCGCCTGCACCTGCTCCACGGTTCCCATCAGCAGCACCTTATCGCGCGGATAAAGCACGGTGTCCGGCGGCGGCAGCGGAATCATGAAGCCCTGGCGCTCGATGCCGACGACCGAGCAGCCGAACTTCGCGCGCAAGCCGAGCTCCTCGATCCGGCGGCCCTGGCAATCCGCCAGGTCCGGCAGCAGGCAGTCCGCGATGTGGAGGTTCCAGTCCTCGTGCGGGCGCAGCCAGGGGGCCGTCGTCGCCGTCATCCGGTTGCCGTCCGTCGCCAGCATTTCCTGCAATTCCACTTCGAGCTCGCTGTGCCAGTAAATGAGCCTCCGCCGCAGGAGGAACAGCGCCGCCGCCGCGAAGATCGCGCTGAGCAGCAGCAGCCATTTCGCCGTGCCCTCGTCGGGCAGGATGGTCAGGAGCCAGAGGAAGAGCGCCGTCCCCGCCACCAGCTTGAGGCTCGTCTCCACGATCGGCCGCAGGACCTTCTGCCGCGCGTGACCCTTGGTCGAGACCTCGGCATAGAGCAGCGCCATGGCGGAGACGTTGCGCCAGATCGCCACCAGCGGCGCCAGGATCACGAGGATGAGGACCAGCCAGAAGATCACCTCCAGCCCGTGCGGAAACAGCCAGTCGCGGCCCAGCCACGCGCGCGTCATCCCGTACAGTTGCTCGGAAAACACCACGAGGCCGGTGACGAACAGCATGCCGATCCCGACCTGCGCGATGCGCTTCCGGCTCAGCTGCCAGAGGAGATTGCGCGCCTGCCGCCGGCGGATGCGCTCAAGCCAGTTCTGGTAGTATTGCTGGAAGGTCTCGAGCCAGCGGGGCTGGCGGGCGAGCACCACGGCCGCGATCGCCTCGGAGCGCCGCGTCACCATGGGGGCCGCCAGCGTCGTGAGGAGCGAGACGCCGACCGCCAGCGGATAGAACGCCGGCGGCACGACCTCGTGGGTCACGCCGAGCTGCGCGATGATGAACGAGAATTCGCCGATGGGCGTCACCGCCATGCCGGCCCGCAGCGCGTCCCGCGGCGGGGTGCCGATCAGCGTCAGCCCGGTCGTCGCGGCGAGCGTGCGCGCCGCGAAGGTGAAGACCGCCACGCCCACGATCAGCCAGCCCGAGTGCCAGAGCAGGTGCAGGTCGATCTGCATGCCGATCGCGACGAAGAACACCGCGCTGAACACGTCGCGCATGCCCTCGAAGGTCCGCTCGACCTGCGGGCGGTGCGGCGTCTCCGCCACGATGGTCCCGAGCAGGAACGCGCCCAGCGCCAGCGAATAGCCGGCGCGCTGCGCCACCAGCGCCAGCGCGAAGAGCAGGCCGGCGATGCCGAGGGTCTGCAGTTCCTCGTCGGCCGCGATGCTCATCCGCTTCAGCAGCCACGGCACCACGATCAGCCCCGCCACGCCCGCCAGCGCGATGAAGGCCCCGAGCTTGGCCAGCGTCTCCATCACCGGCACGTGGTCGCCGGCGCCGAACTGCACGAGGGAGTTCAGCAGCGTCAGCATCACGACCGCGACGACGTCCTCCAGCACCGACACCCCCATCGCCAGCTGGCCGGACCGCTCATGGGTCGCACCGGTCTCGTGGAGGATTTTGCTGATGATCGCGGACGACGAGATCATCAGCATCCCCGCCAGGAACAGCCCCTCCGCGTTGTTCCAGCCCAGCGCGAGCCCGAGCAGGCGGGAAAGGAAATACATCACGAGGGCCGACGCCGCCACCGCCGCGAGCAGGGCCGGCCCGAGCCGGCGGAGCTTGCGCACGCTCAGCCGCAGGCCGATCCCGAACATCAGGAACACCAGGCCGACCTGCGCCGCGGTGTCGATGCGGTCCGGGTCCGTCACCAGCGAGAACGGCGGGGTGTGCGGACCCACCACGATGCCCGCGACGAGAAAACCCACGACGACCGAGAGCCCGATGCGCTGGCACACCCACCCCACCAGCGCGGCCACCGCCAGGATGACCGCGAGGTCCTGGATGAAGTCGATGCCGTGCATGGGGGAAGTAACAAGGACCACGTACCAGGTAACAAGGGAAGAAATCCCAAACGCCAAACGGCCAAAGGCCAAAAAAGATCAACCAGACATCAACCACCAAATCACGCATGCCCGGCCGCTGTCTTACCGACGTAAACCATGCCTGCCACGCGCGCCGGTTCGCTGCCACCGCCGGGTTTTTGGCGTTGGGTTCTTTGGCGTTTGGGATTTCCGCCTCCCGCATTCTCCCTTGATACTTGTTACTTGGCCCTTGGCTCTTGGCGGCCTTGGCCGCTTTTTCCCTCGTTGACACCCCCTCGGCCCGACGATTCGTTTCCGTCGGCGAAACGCCGCCCTCCCTAAGTCATCATGGCCAACTTCCTCGGTTATTTCTCCAACGACATTGGCATCGATCTCGGCACGGCCAACACGCTCGTTTACGTGAAAGACAAGGGTATCGTCCTCCGTGAGCCGTCGGTGGTGGCGTTGGACACGACTTCGCGCAAGGTCCGCGCGGTCGGCGACGAGGCCAAGCGCATGCTGGGCCGCACGCCGGGCAACATCACCGCCATCCGCCCGATGAAGGACGGCGTGATCGCCGACTTCGACGTCACCGAGGCGATGCTGCGCTACTTCATCCGCAAGGTCACCGGCCAGGCCTTCCGCGTGAACCCCCGCGTCGTCATCGCGATCCCCTCCGGCATCACCGAGGTCGAGAAGCGCGCGGTCAAGGAATCCGCCCTCCACGCCGGCGCCCGCGACGTCATCACCATTCCGGAGCCGATGGCCGCGGCCATCGGCGTCGGCCTCCCGATCGAGGAGCCGGCCGCGAACATGATCGTCGACATCGGCGGCGGCACCACCGAGATCGCGATCATTTCCCTTTCGGGCATCGTTTTTTCCAAGTCGATCCGCGTCGCCGGCGACGAGCTCGACAGCGCCATCATCAACTACATGAAGCGCGCCTACAACCTCCTCATCGGCGAGCGGACGGCGGAGGAGATCAAGATGCGCATCGGCTCCGCCTACCCCCTCGACGAGGAGCTGACGATGGAGGTCAAGGGACGCGATTCGGTCGCGGGGCTGCCCAAGACCATCCACGTCACCTCGCAGGAAATCCGGGAGGCCTTGAGCGACACGGTCGCCGCCATCGTCGACGCCGTGCGCGGCACGCTCGAGCGCTGCCCGCCGGAACTTTCCGCCGACCTCGTCGACCGCGGTTTCGTCATGGCCGGCGGCGGCGCGCTCATCCGCGGCATCGACCGCCTGCTCAGCGAGAAGACCGGCCTTCCCGTCACGGTCTCCCCCGACCCGCTTTCCGCCGTCGCGAACGGCACCGGCGCCGTCCTGAACGACCTGAACTGGGTGTTGCAGAACGTCTAGCCGGCGGCGCTGCCGCCGGAACGTTCAACGTCCAACATCCAACGTTGAACGTCCAAGGAGAGCCGATCTCCCGTTTCCATTCCCCTCCGAGTTGGATGTTGAACGTTGAATGTTGAGCGTTGGACGTTTTGTTTTCCGGGGAACCCGTGCCGCCCAAACGCTTCGATCAGGCCAGACCGTTCGTCACGCTCGCCCTCGCGCTCGTCGCCTGGCTCGCCGTGCCGGTGGTGGTGAAGTCCTTCCTCCGCGCGAGCTTCTTCGAATTCCAGGCGCCCCTGACGCTGGCCGCCTCCTATGTCCGCGATCTCCAGGAATACTGGTCGCTGCGGATGCACTCCAACGACGAACTGATCCAGGCCGGCCGCGACCTCGGGCGGCTCACGGCGTCGTACGAGGACAAGGTCCAGGAAAACTCCACGCTGCGCGACGAGATCACGCGCCTCGAGGGACTGCTGAACCTGCCCTCGTTCGCGGATTTCCGCCCCGAGCATGCCCGCGTCATCCAGCGTGATTTCTCCGGCTGGTGGCAGCAGCTGGTCATCCGCAAGGGCCGGAACTTCGGCCTCACCGTGGGTGCGCCGGTGATCTTCGCCGGCGGCGTCGTCGGCCGGATCCGGGAGGTGCACGCGTACACGTCCGTCGTCGAGCTCATCAGCGATCCCGGGGTGCGCCTGTCCGCCGTGGTCGAGGGCGACGACCGGCCGATCAGCTTCCAAGGCGGCAACAACCCGACCTTCGGCCCGGCGCAGGGCCTGATCGAATTCGTGCCGCTCAATGTCTACGCCAGCGCGACCATCCCGAAGACGCTGGTGACCTCGGGGCTCGGCCTGTTTCCGCCCGGGCTGGTCATCGGCCAGATCGTCAACGTCGAGCCCAGTCCCGACGGGCTCTTCAAGACCGGCGAGGTGCGCCTGGATCCGCGGCTGTCCTCGCTGAACGAGGTTACGGTGCTGGTCCCGCTGAACCCGGAATGAGGCGAACGGATCGTCCCGCCGTTTGAAATCCCGCCGTCCGCCCTCCATCTTCCCGCCGTGCGCCGCGCCCTCGTCATCTTCCTCACGCTTCTGCTCCTCTGGCTGATCCTCGCGCAGGCCAACCACTACCTGGCGCCGCAGCACGTCTGGCTTTTCGCCGGCGGGCTGTTCGTCGCCTTCGCGGCGCTGCGGCTCCCCCACGGCGCGGGGCTCGGCGCGGTCGCGCTCGGCGGGCTGCTCTGCGACGCCACTGCGCCGGTCCGCTTCGGGACCTTCACCTTCCTCTTCGTCCTCGCGCACGCCGTGATCTTCAACCTGCGCGACCGGCTGCCGCGCGAGGAGACGGTCGTGCGCGTCCTCGTCGCGCTGATCGCGAACCTCGCCCTCTTCCTCCTGGTCTCGTTCGCCGGCATCGGCGACGACCCCGTGCCGTCCGCGGCGTGGGGCCGCCTCTTTTTCGACCTGGTGTGCTCGCAGGTGGCGATCGCGCTCATCGGCCCGTGGTTCTTTGCGCTGCAGGGGCGTGCCCTCGTGCTGGCGCGCACGGAGCCCCTCACCCTCGACTGACGCGCCATGGCCACCGCGGACACCAATCTCGCCGACCGCTCCGGCAGTCTCGTCGAGAGCCACCGCAACTACCAGCCGCGGGTGGTGTTCTTCCACTTTGTCATCCTGCTGCTGCTGCTGATCCTGGTCGGCGGGCTGGCCTACCAGCAGGTCTTCAAGACCGACCTCCACCAGGACCGGCAGCGCATGCAGAGCTGGCGCCGCACGCTGGAGCCCGGGGCGCGCGGCGACCTGCTCGACCGCGAGGGCCGCGTGCTCGCCGGCAACGACCAGAATCTTTCCGTCATCGTCCACCTCGACGCGCTGCAGTCGGAGTTCCGCCGCGAGTACATCAAGATCCGCACGGCCTACCGGGAAAGCGGCGACCGCGACCTGCCGAACGCGGAGCAGATGGAGCAGATCGCCCGCGTCGCGGTCGTCCAGCGCTATCTCGACCGCGTCGACGGCATCATCGGCCGCGACGAGAAGATCCGGAGCCAGGACTTCGACGCGAAGCACTTCACGAGCGGCATGCTGCAGCTGCCCTATTTGCTGCTCGACGATCTCACCCCGGAGGAATTCGGCCGCCTGACCGAGCGCCTGCCCGTGAATTCGCCGGTGGAGATCCACACGTCGAGCAAGCGCTACTATCCCTATGACTCCGCCGCCGCGCACGCGCTGGGCATGGTGATGCCCGATCCCAACATCGAGGCGCCCGACTTTCCCGAGCAGGACCTGACGACCTTCAAGATGAAGGGCACCGTCGGCCGCGACGGCCTGGAGAAGCAGTTCGAGTCGGTGCTCGAGGGCGAGACCGGCGGGACGATCTTCCAGGTCGACCGTCTCGGCTACAAGGTGAAGTCGAGCGTCAAGCGCCGCCCGCCGCGGCAGGGCCAGAATCTCACGACCTCGCTGGACATCGACCTGCAGCTCGCCGCCGAACAGAGCTTCGCGAAGCTCGCCGGCGACAAGTCCGGCGCCGTCGTGGCGATCGAGGTGAAGACCGGCGAGGTGCTCGCGCTCGCCAGCGCCCCGAGCTACAATCTCAACGACGTCTCGCCGCGCATCTCCACGGACAAGTTCGCCGAGATCGAGGCGGCCGGCGGCTGGAGCAATCGCGCGGTGAACGGCCTCTACCCGCCGGGGTCCACGTTCAAGATCCTGGTGTCCATCGCCGGCCTGCGCGCCGGCCTCATCGATCCCGGCGACGACTCCATCAACTGCACCGGACAGATGCTGATCGGCGGACGGACCTATTACTGCGACCGGACCGCCACCGGCTATGCCGAGCACGGCCACATCGCCCTCCGCGAGGCGATTGCCCAGAGCTGCGACTACTATTTCTACACCCAGGGCCTGAAGATGTCCCCCGAGGTCATCGCGGCGGAGGCGCGGCGCTTCCATCTCGACCAGCGTACGGGCATCCAGCTGTCCGAAACCAAGGGCATGATCATCCCCGACCCCGCCTGGCGCGAAAGGACACGCGGAGAGAAATGGTTCGCCGGCGATACCGCCAACATGTCGATCGGTCAGGGCGACGTCCTCGTGACCCCGCTGGAAATGGCCTGCTTCGCCGCCTCCGTCGCCCGCGGCGAAGTCTACACGAAGCCGACCCTGCTCCACGATCCGAACTCCGCCCCGCAGCACACGGAGGCAATCGGCCTGACGGCGCCGCAGCGCGCCGTGCTGCTCGGCGGCATGGAGGACTGCACGATCAACGGCACCGCCAAGGTGCTGACCCAGCTGGCCGCCCTCCGGATTCCGGGCCTGCGGATCGCCGGCAAGACCGGCACCGCGCAGATCGGCAACAAACGAACGGTCGCCTGGTTCATCTGCTTCGCTCCCCTGGAGAATCCGGAAATCGCCCTGGCGGTGGCGATCGAGGGCGACACCCCCGGCGAGGCGGTGGCCGGCGGACTCTACTCGGCGCCCATCGCCCAGGCCGTGCTCAAGGAATGGTGGGACAAGAAATCGCGGCCGCCGGGGCCCGCGGTGTCGGTGAAGAAATAAGGCGGTCAACGCAGGCAGTGAAAGACCGTCGGGTTTGCTGACGTTTCACGGGGGAACAGCTCCCCTCTAAAAAGAGGGGTGGCACGAAGTGACGGGGTGTGTCCCGCATCGTCCGCGATGAAAGTCCGCTACAACTCTGCGCTCAAAAAGCTGGCCCGCGATCTCCGCAACCAAAGCACCCTCGGCGAAATCCTGCTTTGGCATCACCTCAAACAGAGGCAGCGCATGGGATTCGATTTCCACCGACAGAAGCCGATCGGAAACTTCATCGTCGATTTCTACGCGCCGAAGCTCCACCTCGCGGTCGAGATCGATGGCGGAACTCATTTCCTCAAATCCGATCGCGATGCGGTCCGACAGCGTGTCCTGGAATCCCAGGGCGTTCGTTTCCTGCGCTTCACCGAGCAGGAAGTGCGGCGGGATCCTGAGGTCGTGGCGCGGGCCATTGATCTCTGGATCCAACGGCACGGCGCAGAGCCCTCTGGATAGCGACGACCACACACCCCGTCACTTCGTGCCACCCCTCTTTTTAGAGGGGAGCTGTGCTGCCCCATTGGCCAGTGGTTCAGAGCGGAGTCCGCGCCCTATCGAGCCCGCAGTGCCTGCCGCGCCTGCCGGAACACCGACTCCAGGTCCGGCCAGCTCGGACGCGAACCATAACGGATGCGCTCCAGCTGCGGCCACACGTCGAGGACGACCGGTGCGCCGCCGGTTTTTCTTTCCTGCAGCCGCGCGAGCCAGCGACCGGCTTCGCGCCGGGCCGGATCGGATCTCGATCCGTCCCCGGTTCGCCGGCGACGCCAGCGCCAGCCCCGGACCGCCGCCAGCGCCGCCCAGCCCGCCCCCGCCAGCGCGAAGAGCGTGGCCACGACGGTCGCGATCCGGCGCCCGTTCCAGCCCGATGCCAGCCACGCGCGGCCCGACTGCACGATGCGGTCCAGCGCCGCGCGCGCCCGCTGGGCGTAGAGCTGCGTCGCGCTCTTCACGTTGCGCAGCGTGTCGAGCTGGTTGCCGCGGTCGAAGTTGACGATGCGCCGGTACCAGAAGATGCGCAGGCTATCCAGGCGCGCCGACCAGCTGCGGTCCATCCGCGCCGCCAGCGCCGCCTCGCCCGCGGGTTCGTTGGCGCTGGTCACCGGCGCTGAGCCCGGCGTCGGGTCCACGCGCAGCCACGCGCCCGCGCCGTTCCAGATTTCGCACCAGGCGTGGGCGTTGCTGTTGCGGACGGTGAGATTGTTGCTGAACGCATTCCAGGTGCCGCCCTTGAAGCCGCTGACCAGGCGCGCGGGAAAACCCGCGGCGCGCGCCAGCACGATGAAGGAACCGGCGAACAGCTCGCAGTGGCCCGGTTCGCGCCCGCCGATCCAGCGCACGAGGGGATCCCCCGTGCCGGACGGCAGGGTCGACTGCAGCGAATAGTCGTGCTGCGCGTCGAGCCACTCGCAGGCCCGCCGGGCGAACTCCTCGGCGCCAAGCGCGGCGCCGCCGGTGATCTTCGCCACCGCCGCCTGCAGCGCCGCCTGGTCCGACGCGCCGAACGGCAGCGCGAGTTCGCGCCGGGATGCGCGTACGGGCCGGCCCTCGGGATCGCGCAGCGCGGTCCGCAGACTCTGGGCGAAGGCCGGATCCGGCAGGAGCGGCGAGGTGTTGACGCCATCGATGCGGTAGGCGGTCATCGTGACCGGCTCATTGCGGAGCGCCAGCAACCGCAGGCTCTTGCTCGCCTGCACGTTCTGCAGCTCGCGGAAATTCAGGCGCTCGAATGAGCCCGGCAGCGGCAGGTAGCGGCTCACGCCGGACTCGAGGTAGAAGGTCCAGTAAACCGGGGCCCCGGGCCGCGGCCGCTCCGTGCCGTACACGCCCATCGCGGGCTGCTCCCGCTCAAACACGGCGCGCCGCAGCGGCGCCGAGAGAAGGAAAGAGCCATCCCGGTACTCATCGAGCACGACCATGCGCAGGTACGGCGTCGCCGGCATCTGGGCGGGATCGGACACGTCGATGCTCACGGCCAGGCCGTTGT
Source organism: Opitutaceae bacterium (assembly GCA_035549635.1). Taxonomy (GTDB): domain Bacteria; phylum Verrucomicrobiota; class Verrucomicrobiia; order Opitutales; family Opitutaceae; genus CAIUWA01. The sequence continues at coordinate 17,521 of DASZQN010000051.1, read as the reverse complement.
CGGAAATGATGTCCGTGACATCGCCGAACTTGATGTTGTCCGTGAAACCCGTGCGCGCCTTCTTCGAGATGAAGCGGTCGAGAAAGAGGCTGTTCTCGAGCTGGAAGCGCGGGATCGCCATGAAGAGCAGGCCCGACGCCCCCACGACGCCCGCAAAGAGCAGCGCGCCGAACACGAGGATGCGCCAGTCGGACACGGCCCGCAGCCGCCCCAACAGCCGCAGCCAGTCGGCATGCCGGACCCACGCCGGCGTCGCGACCGAGATCCGCCAGGTGAACAGCGGCGTGGGCACGGGCGGCCAGACCGCCTCGGAGGCATCCACCAGCGTGATGACAAATAGGAACGCCAGCGCGCAGGCCGTGAAGGCCAGGATCTGGAACGCGAACGCGAGTGACACGGTCAGCACGCCGGCCACGACCACCAGGAAGAGGCCGAGCACGATGAGCTGCAGGTCGTCGCGCCGCTGCCGGTAGCTCAGGCTGCGGTACAGGATCAGCATCAGGTCGAGCCGGATCATCGCCGGCAGGAGCTGGCCGCCGGACCACAGGTCGGCGAGAAAGCAGGCCACGATCACGGGGAATGCCGCCGCGTGCGCCGCAACCGGGATGCGTGCCAGCCAGCCCGGCCGGACGAGCGCGACCAGGATCGCGACGGTGTTGAGGATCAGCAGCGTCCAGGCGTCGACATCGAGATAGAACACCGTCCAGGCGGAGAACAGCGCCAGCACGCCGCCGAGCAGCCATTTCAGCTGCTGCAGGTCGTCCAGGCTCAACTGGGGTTTGCTCGGGGCCATGGCAGCAGCGGTCAGGCGGAGGCCGTCTTCTCCCCGTCGACGAAGGCGGCCACGCCGCGGGCGCCGTCGGGGGCGAAGATGATGAGGTTTTTTCCACCCGCGCCGGCGCGGGTGGCCTCGTCCGGCGAAGGCGCGGCCGCGGGCAGCGGCTGCACCACGGCGAGGGCGTCGAGGAAGGATTCGAAGTCGCGCACGCGGCGCACCGGCAGCGGGGGGCGGTCGTTGACCGCGACGGTGGTCAGCCTGCCGGCGCGGAACAGATCCTCGGCCAGTGTGGCGGCGAAGCTCACGAGCAGCTCGAACTGCTCCGGCCGCGACCATCGGTCCGCCGGCGTCTGCAGCCAGAGGGCGAGGGATTCCTGGCTCTCCGCGGCGAACTGCCGCACGAGCAGCTGGCGGCTGCGCGCGCTCGCCTTCCAGTGGATGAGACGGTGGGAATCGCCGGGCTCGTACCGGCGCAACGCAAAGAGGTCGATGCCGCTGCCGGCCCGCGCCACGCGCGCGCCAGCCGTCTGCGGCCGCGAGGAAAGCGCCCCCCAGCGGCGGTACTCGATCGCCGCCGGCCAGACCACCACCTCGCGCCGCAGGCCGCCGCCGATCCGCTTCTGGAGAAAACCGAAGGGAAAGAGCGAGCCCACGTTCTCGAGGGCGAGCCTCAGCGTGCCGCGGCGGGTGGGCTTCAGGTTCCATTCCAGCCGCGCCGTCCCGCCCGCGTCCAGCCGGCCGCGCAGGAAGAGCCGGGTGCGGATCCGTTCCTTCTCCGTCTCCGCGAGGATTTCCCGCACCGGGCGGTCCTTCGACTTTTCCCCCGTCCCCGGCGGAACGGGATCCACCGGCCGCGCCGTCGCGCCGAACCAGAGGCCGTACGTCGGCAGGAGTCTCTTCGCATTGTGCAGCTCGAGCGCGACCACCGCCTCCTGGCCGGCACGCAGCGATGGCGGCGGCTGCAGGCGCCAGGCCATCCCCTTCGAATTGAGCCACGAGAGGACGCCGCTGAGGAGCAGGCAGGCGAGGAGCAGCGAGAGGGTGATGAACAGGATGTTGTTCGCCGTGTTGTAGGCCGCGGTGCCGATGCCGAACGCGAGCGCGACGAGGATCACGCCCGACACCGTCGGCATGATGCGCTGCCCGGTGCGCGGAAACACCAGCGCCCAGACGAGGTCGCTCCACCTGAAGCCCCAGCGGCCTCCGCTGGAACGGCCGGGACCTTCCCAATCGTCAGACGCCGCGCTCATGGACGGGCGAATTCCAGCACGGAGGAAATCCCAAACGCCAAATCCCAATGTTCAAATGCGCCCATTGCCGTTTCCCTGGAACTTGGACCTTGGTCCTTGAAACTTCCGCCGATCACACCGGCGGCGGAAGTGACCCGACGATCCGGCGCAGCGCCGCCGCGACCGTGCGCCGCTCCTCCAGGGCGTCGCTCGTCTGGCGCGCGAGGCCCAGGCGGTGCGCAAGGACCGGGCCGGTGAGATCCACCACGTCGTCCGGCACGACGAAGTCCCGGCCATTGACCAGCGCGCGCGCCTGCGCCGCCACCTTGAGCGCGAGGCCGCCCCGGACGCTGGCGCCCGCCTTGAACTCCACCTCGGTGCGCGTCGCGGCGACGATCTTCAGGATGTAATCAAGCACGCTCTCCTCGACGAAGACCTGCTGGGCGAGCGCCTGCAGCTTGAGCACGTCCCCGCGCGTGATGACCGGGTTGAGCGGGATCGCGTCGTATGCCAGCCGGGCCGAGCGCAGGATCTCCAGTTCGTCGGCCGCCTGCGGGTAGCCCATCTGCAGCCGCATGAGGAAACGGTCCATCTGGCTCTCGGGCAGCGGGAACGTGCCCTCGTAATCGACGGGATTCTGCGTGGCGAAAACCATGAAGGGCGCGCCGACCGCGTGGGCTTCGCCATCGACCGTCACCCGCGCGCGATCCATCACCTCGAGCAGCGCGGACTGCGTCTTCGGCGTCGCCCGGTTGATCTCGTCCGCCAGCACCACGCTGGCGAAGACCGGGCCCTTCTTGAAGACGAACTCCTTGATCGTCTCGTCGTAGATCGCCACGCCCGTGACGTCGCCCGGCAGGAGGTCGCTCGTGAACTGGATCCGGGAGAACGCGCAGTCCATCGAGCGCGCCAGCGAATAGGCCAGGGTCGTCTTGCCGACGCCCGGCAGGTCCTCGATCAGCAGATGCCCGCCGGCCACCAGGCAGGTCAGCACCTGCTCGATGACCTCGTCCTTGCCCTTGATCGTCACGCGCATGTTGGCGCGCAGCCGCCCCAACGTCTGTTTCGCCTCGGTGATCTGCGCCGCCTGCACAAAGTCGCTCATGGGCGAAAATGCTGTCCGGGAAGGAAGCAGGCGTCAAATCCGGGCACGATCGTAACCGGAAAGGTTCGCGCAGAGGCGCAAAGCCGCGGAGATCGGAGGGCTTGCCTCTCCTGCTTTGCGTCTCCGCGTCTTTGCGCGAGACTCCTACCCCAAAATTTCCAGGATCCGCGCGAAGAGCCGGTTCACCAGCTGCTGGTTGGCCTTCACGAGCTCCTTGAACTTGGCGAAGTCGATGTCGTCCTGCAGCAGCCCGTTGCCGTAATTGTCGATGATCGCGAGGCTGTTGTAGTTCAGCCCGATCTCGGCGCAGAGGTCCGCCTCGTGCGCCGCCGTCATGCCGATGACGTCGCCCCAGTCCTTGACGATCCGGATCTCCGCCTGCGTCTCGAAGCGCGGTCCGCGCATCTGCACGTAGGTCTTGCCGGGGTGGATCATGAACTCCGGCGAGAGCTTCATGATCAGATCGGGGATCAGGTTGTTGGCGATGCGGGGCGAACCGCCCTTGAGCTCCTGGTCGAAGAAGGTGGCCGGCCCCTGCTGCAGCCCGACGTAGTCGCTGCAGGAAACGAGCGTTCCCGGCGGCAGCGCGGCCTTCAGCGAGCCGACGGAGTTCAGCGAAAGGATGTCGCGATAGCCGAGGTCGGCCAGCGCGCGGATGTTGGCGCGGTAGTTGATCGAGTGCGGCGGCAGGGGAAAGCCGTAGCCGTGGCGGTTGATCAGGACATGGTCGCCGCGCGCCTTGTAGATCACCGCGCCGTACGGCGTCTCGATCGTCTTCACCGCCCACGCCGCGAAGAGATCGGAGTTCACGATGCTGGTGCCGCTGATGAACGCGACTTTCATGCCCGGATCGTCCCGGGGCCGCGCAGGGCCGGCAAACTCTTTTCTGTCCCGGGGCCGGGCACTACCCCACCCAGGAAATTTTCTGGATACGCCCCGCCAGCTCCACGTCCTTCGGCGTGACGCGGCCGCCGGCGTCGTGGGTGTTCAACCGGATGGCGACCCGGTTGTAGACATTGGTCCAGTCGGGATGGTGGTTCATGGCCTCGGCCTCGAAGCCGACGCGGAGCATGAAGCTCAGGGCCTCGCGGAATGTCGCAAAGGCAAAGGTCTTGGCCAGGGCGTTGCGCTGCAGCTTCCAGCCCGGCAGCCGGCCGAGCGCCGTCCGGATCTTCGCCGGGGAAAGGGGCTTGCTCATGCCGCCAATCTGGGCCGCGCCGCCCGCGCGTCAATCCGCCCGGACTCAGGTCATGGCCTACTTGTCCGCTTCCGGAAGTTTCGCGCGGAGACGCAGAGGCGCAGAGAGGGAACCTCGCATTTTTGTCATCCGATCCCTGTGCCTCCGCGTCTCTGCGCGACACCTCCGCCTCCGGCCGCCGCGCCAAGGCTTCCCCCTTGTCAAATCCCATGCCCCCAACCTAACTCGGCCGGTCACCGCATGCCTGCCGCCCAGACCCCCGCCTCGCCCCCGCCGCACGCGTCCGTCCCGGTGCATGTCGCCATCATCATGGACGGCAACGGCCGGTGGGCGCGGCAGCGGCAGCTCCCGCGGATCGAGGGTCACCGGCGCGGCGTCGAGACCGTGCGGGCGATCATCGACGCATCGCGCGAGCTCGGCATCCGCTACCTCACGCTCTACGCGTTTTCCGTGGAGAACTGGAACCGTCCCCGGGAGGAGGTCGGGGCGCTCATGGGCCTGCTCGAATATTTCCTCAAGCGGGAGACGCGGACGCTGGTGAAGAACCGCGTGCGGCTGCTCACGATCGGCCGCACGCAGGAGCTGCCGGCCGTGGTCCGCGACCAGCTCGAGGCCGCCATCAAGGCCACCGCGAAGTTCACCGAGCACACGCTCGTGCTGGCGCTGAACTATGGCGCGCGCTCCGAGGTCGTCGACGCCGCGCGGGCCTACGCCGCGGCCGTCGCCGCCGGCCGGGAGAAGCTCAACGACGGCTCCTGGGCCACCTTCGCCCGCTATCTCTACACCGCGGACATCCCCGATCCCGACCTCATCATCCGCACGTCGGGCGAGACGCGCGTGAGCAACTTCCTCCTGTTGCAGGGCGCCTACGCGGAGTTCGTCTTCTCGCCGGTGCTCTGGCCGGACTTCACCAAGGCCGACCTCGCCGCGGCCTGCGCCGAGTTCGCCCGGCGGGAACGGCGCTACGGCCTCACCAGCGAACAGCTGAAGCCGGCCGCGGCCGTCACGAAGTAGGCGCGCCGCTTCCGCCGTGACGAAACGCATCTTCAGCACCGTCGGCCTCTGGACCCTGGTGCTGCTGTGCGTGCATTTCTTCGGCACGATCGGCGGCGTGTGGCTCGTCACCGCCATCAGCGTGCTCACGCTGCGGGAGTTCTACGCGATGGTGAAGCGCATGGGTCCCGATCCCTTCGACCGCTTCGGGCTCACGCTCGCCGCGGCGCTCACCCTCGGCCCGTGCTACCTGCCCCAGTATGCGCGGCCGGACGTCCTGCTGGCGCTGGCGGTCCTGGTCTTCTCCATCCGCATCCTCGGGGAACGCGAGCCGCACAACCGCGTCGAGACGCTCGCGTGGTCGCTCTTCGGCGTCATCTACGTGCCCTTCATGCTCCAGTTCATGGTGCGCATCCTGATGTTCGACGAGCCGCGGACCCAGACCGGACTCGTGCTGACCATCTGGCTGATCGCGGTATCGAAGTTCTGCGACGTCGGTGCGCTGCTGACCGGCCTCGCCATCGGGCGGCACAAGATGACGCCCAACATCAGCCCGAAGAAAACCTGGGAGGGCGCCGCCGGCGGCGTGCTTGTCTCGGCCGGGATCGGGGCGACGCTCGCCTGGACCTGCCGCGCCTGGCTGCCTTCCGGCCTGACCCCGGTGGTCGGGGCGGCCATGGCGCTGCCCATCGCCGGGCTCGCGATCGTGTCCGACCTGATCGAGTCTATCATCAAGCGCCGCGCCGGCACGAAGGACGCCGGCCAGACCATCCCCGGCATCGGCGGGGTGTTCGACCTCTCGGACAGCCTCATCCTGACCGCGCCGGTCGGCTACGTGCTGTTCAGCCTCCTCTAGCAAATCTTTCTCCCTCTGGCGGGTGATTTCCCGGCGAAGGAGAAAGACCAAGCATCGAGAGCAAGATTCCGGCATGCCTCCTCCTTCCAAAAAACGCGTCGTCCTCCTCGGCGCCACCGGCTCGATCGGCGAGAACACGCTGCGCGTGATCGCGGCGCACCCCGACAAGCTCGAGCTCGTCGGCGTCGCCGCCCGTTCGAATTGGCGCAAGCTCGCCGCCATCGCGGCGCAGTTCCGCGTGCGGCACGTCGCCCTCCACGACGACGACGCCTACCGCGCGGCCCGCGCCGCGCCGGACTTCCCCGCCGGCACCCGGCTCCACGGCGGCCTGGCCGGCCTCGTCGAGCTCGCGCGCCTGCCCGAGGCCGACGTCGTCCTCGTCGCGGTCGTCGGCACGACCGGCCTCGAGCCCGCGCTCGCCGCGATCGCCGCCGGCAAGGATCTGGCCCTCGCGTCCAAGGAGATCCTGGTGCTCGCCGGCAAGTTCGTCATGGCCGCGGCCCGCGAGCACCGGGTCCGGCTCCTGCCGGTCGACAGCGAGCACAACGCCGTCTTCCAGTGCCTCGAGGGCCACCCGGGGGCGGGCGTGCGGCGGATCGTGCTGACGGCGAGCGGCGGCGCCTTCCGGGACTGGCCGGCCGCGCGCCTCGCCCAGGCCACGCCGGCCGACGCCCTCAAGCATCCCAACTGGGCGATGGGGCCCAAGATCACCGTGGATTCCGCCACGCTCGCCAACAAGGGCCTCGAGCTCATGGAGGCCCAGTGGCTTTTCGGGCTGCGCGCCGACCAGTGCCACGCGGTGCTCCATCCGCAGAGCATCGTGCACTGCCTCGTGGAATTCGCCGACGGCGCGATGCTGGCGCAGCTCTGCCCGCCCTCGATGACCTTTCCCATCCAGCACGCCCTGCTCCATCCCCTGCGCGCTCCCGGGACCGAGCCCCCGATCGACCTGGCCCGGCTCCTTTCCCTGGAATTCCGGCCGGTCGATGAGGAGCGCTTCCCGCTCCTCCGGCTCGCACGCGAGGCGATGGCGGCCGGCGGCGGCGCCCCCGCCGCGTATAACGCCGCTAACGAAATGGCCGTCACGGCGTTCCTCGCGGGCGAGATTCCCTTTCTTGCGATTTCCGGGATAGTTGAGCACATTCTTTCCTCGCTCGTAAACCTCGACCCCCCCGACCTGCCCGCCGTGCTTGCCCTCGATGCCGAAGCCCGCCGCCTGGCCGCCGCCCAAATCGCCGCGGTGAAGGCCAAATCCTGATTTCCGTGTCCACCGACATCTTCCCCGCCCTCTTCTCGAACATCTGGTCGATCTTCCTGGTCGTCCTCTTTTTCTGCGGGTCGATCTTCGTGCACGAGCTCGGCCACTTCCTGGCCGCCCGGTGGCGGGGACTGCGGGTGGAGCGGTTTTCGATCGGCTTCGGTCCGAAGATCTTCTCCCGGCGGGACAAGGACGGCGTCGAGTACTGCCTGTGCTGGCTGCCGCTCGGCGGCTACGTCAGCATGCCGCAACTCGCCGACATGCGCGGCATCGAGGGCGACAGCGACGTCGACGCGGCGCAGCTTCCCTCGATCAGCTATTCGAGCAAGCTCATCGTGTTCGCGGCGGGCGCGACCTTCAACGTGATCTTCGCCTTCCTGCTCGCCTCCGTGATCTGGATCGTCGGCCAGCCCGAGAGCAGCAGCTTCGTCACCACCCGCATCGGCAGCGTGAGCCCGACGATCGAGATCTCCGAGGGCCACAAGGTCACCAGCCCCGCGGCCGAAGCCGGGCTGCAGGTCGGCGACGTCATCCGCGCCATCGACGGCGTGGCGATCAGCAAGTGGAGCGACATCCCGTTCGAGCTCGCCCTCGGCACCGGCACGGCGCCGGACGGGCGCCGCAAGGCGGTCTTCACGATCGAGCGCGACGGACGGCAGCAGGACATCGTCGTCTATCCCCGGCTCGCCGGCGAGGAGCGCATCGTCGGAATCATGTCCGGCTACGAGCTGATCGTCCATGATGTGGCCGCCGGGACCATCGGGGAAAAGGCCGGCTTCAAGGCCGACGACGAGATTCTCGATTTCGACGGACAGCCGATGCTCAACGTCACGGTCTACCAGAATTACCTCGTGGCCAACCACGACCGGGAAATCGTCGCCCACGTGCGCCGCGCCGGCCAGGTGCTCGCCCTCGCCATCCCGGTCCGCCGCACCGCGATCAACCGTCCCCTGCTCGGCATGGGCATCACCACGGGCTTCCGTCTCAGCCACCCGACGCCGCTGGCCCAGGTCGGCGAGATCCTCGGGATGACGGTCCGGACATTCGCCAGCCTGCTCAACCCCCATTCCGACGTCGACCTGTCCAAGATGGCCGGGCCCGTCGGCATCGTGCACATCTTCTATGACGCCGCCAAGGCGGGGATGAGCGCGATCCTCTGGTTCACGATCCTCATCAACATCAATCTCGCGATCTTCAACCTGCTGCCGATCCCGGTGCTCGACGGCGGCCACATTCTCTTCGCCACCATCGGCCGGCTGCGCGGTCGCGCGCTGCCCCTCAATTTCATCATGACCACGCAGAGCGTCTTCGTCGTGCTGCTGCTGATGATGATGGCCTATCTGACCGTGTTCGACACCCGGCGCTGGACCCGCGAGGCCAAGGCCGACCGGGCGGCGGCCGAGGCGCCGGCGGCCACCGCGGCGCCGGCCAAATAACGCCGGACGCCGTCGGCGCGTTCCCGGGCTTGGCAGGGAGCCGTTTCGGCGGCCAGACTCCTTCCCGACCATGTCGTACTGCCCGTCCCGTTTTCGCACCGTCCGGCGCCGCACCCTCGAGGTGAAGGTCGGCGCCGTGGGCGTCGGCGGCACGAACCCGGTGCGGCTCCAGTCGATGACGACGAGCGACACGCAGGATGTCGCCGCCACCGTGCGCCAGTCGATCGCGCTCGCCGAGGTCGGCTGCGAGATCGTGCGCATCACCGCGCCCAACGTGGCCGCGGCGAAATGCCTCCGGGAGATCCGCGCCCGGTTCACCGCCGCCGGCTTCGGCCACGTGCCGCTCGTGGCCGACATCCATTTCCTGCCGTCCGCCGCGATGGAGGCGGTCGAGCACGTCGAGAAGGTCCGCGTCAATCCCGGCAACTACGCCGACAAGAAAAAATTCGCCGTCCACGAATACACCGACGCCGACTACGACCGCGAGCTGCAGCGGCTCCACGACGCGTTCTCCCCGCTCGTGCTCCGCGCCAAGACGCTCGGCCGCTCCCTCCGCATCGGCACCAACCACGGTTCGCTCAGCGACCGGATCATGAACCGCTACGGCGACACGCCGCTCGGCATGGTCGAGAGCGCACTGGAATTCCTCCGCATCGCCGAGTCACACGGCTTCCGGCAGACGATCCTGTCGATGAAGGCCTCGAATCCCAAGGTGATGATCCAGGCCTACCGCCTTCTCGTGGAACGCATGCAGCAGGAGGACATGCACTACCCGCTGCACCTGGGCGTCACCGAGGCGGGCGACGGCGAGGACGGCCGCATCAAGAGCGCGATCGGCATCGGCTCGCTGCTGCTCGACGGCCTGGGAGACACGATCCGCGTGTCGCTCACCGAGGACAGCGTCTACGAGATCCCCGTCGCGCGGGCGATCGCCGACAAGGCCATGAGCCTTTGGGCCGGCGAGCCCAACGTCCAACGTCCGACGTCCAACGTCCAACGTTCAACGGTCGATCCCCGGAGTTCTGATTCCAACGCCTCGCGTTCCGCTGCCGCCGACTTGAACGTTGAACGTTGGACGTCGGACGTTGGACGTTCCGAATCGGCCACCGCCGATTCGATCGATCCCTTTCATTTCACCCGCCGGGAGACCGCCAGCCTCGCGCTGGGTGGCGACGTGACGGCCGGGCCCGAGCAGCCGCCGCGCGTGATCGTCTCCGCCGGCTCCGCGGCGCGCCTCCCGGAGGTCCTGTCCCAGCTCGCCAACCCACGCCTGAAGGACACGCCCGCGGAAGGCGTGCTCGTGCCGGTCGCCGCGGCCGAGGACCTCGCGCAGCTGCCTCTCGCGCCGGCCGCGCCATTCCTCGCCCTGGAACTGCCGGCCACCCTCCCGCTCGCAGACCTCAAGGCGCAGGCCGCACGTCTGCGGCCCCGCACGGTGCTCGCGCGCGCCTTCGGCGCGGGCGAGGCCGCCGTGCTCGCCGCGTTCGCGCAGTTCGCCCACGAGCACGAGCTCGTGCTCGCCGCGGAGATCGCGCCGGCCGATTTCGCGGCGCTAGGTGACACGCTGCGCCAGCTGGGCGGCATGGATCTGGTCTTCACCCTGCGCCAGCGCGGGACGTCCGCGGCGCACGCGGTCGGCGCCTACCGCCAGCTCGCGGAAGAGCTGCGCCGGCTCGGCTCCCGCGCCCCGATCTGGATCCGCAACACGGCCGCCACCGCCGTCCGGGGGGACAACAGCTTTCTCTCCCGCCTGCTCGAGGCCAGCTTCCTCACCGGCAGCCTGCTCTGTGACGGCGTCGGCGACCTCGTCAGCCTCGAGACCGAGCCCGATCCGCTCCGCGCGACCAAGCTCGCCTACAATATCCTGCAGGGCGCCGGCGCGCGCATCTCGAAGACCGAATTCGTCGCGTGCCCGAGCTGCGGCCGCACGCTTTTCGACCTGCAGACGACGACGCAGCGCATCCGCGAGAAGACCGGCCACCTCCGCGGCGTGAAGATCGCCATCATGGGCTGCATCGTGAACGGGCCGGGCGAGATGGCCGATGCCGATTTCGGCTACGTCGGCGGCGCGCCGGGCAAGATCAACCTCTACGTCGGCAAGCAGTGCGTGCAGTACAACCTCCCGCAGGCCGAGGCCGATGCGCGCCTGATCGCGCTGATCAAGGCGCATGGCAAGTGGGCCGACCCCGCGCCGGTGCCGGCCTGAGGGCGGGCCGCGCCGCGCGCGCGTCACCTGTTCGTCACCTCCCCGTCACGCGTCCTGCCGGCCTGGAGACGACCGAAGATTCGTCCGTAATTTCCCTCCGATACGGCCTTGCGCCGTCCGAAAAACGTCCCAGGCATGCAAACAAAATCCGCGAAAAGTTATGCCCACCCCCCGTGTGAATAAGTTGTTGGAAAGTTGCACTTGAAATGCCTTTTTGGTTCCCCGTTACTCCGCATTCGTCCAATCCGTTTCAGCCTTCCGGCTCGTTCTTTCACACGTTCGTTGGGATCGTTCATCTGCCGAGCAGCAAAGCTCACCAATATTCCTTGGCCATCAATGTCTTATAATACTCATTCGCAATTACCCTCCTTGCGGTGGCCGGACCAAACTTTCTTTGCGGTTTGTGGCTCGTGGACGCGGCCTTCGTGACGTGTTGAATCGACCTCCGGCGGCGACGTGTGAATAAACCAGCCCCCGAACCGCTCATGCCAGCCTCCTCCTTGTCTCCCAGCCTCTGGGAAACCGTGAAGTGCGACTTCAAGGGCCTGTTCCCTGAGGACGTCTTCCAGATGTGGTTCGAGCCCCTCGTGTGCCTCGAGACCGCGGAGGACATGATGACCCTCGGCGTGCCCAACGATTTCGCCGCCATCTGGATCAACGACAACTATCTGGACCTGATCACCCAGCGGCTGCGGCTCACGGCCGGGCGCATGGTCACGGTCAACCTGAAGAAGATCGACTCCGGCGCCAGCCGCGCCGGCGCCGCCCGGGCGGCCGGAGGCGATCACGCCGCGCCCGGCCGCGCCCGCGCCGGGATGCCGAAGCGGGTGCTGCGTTACGACGAGCGCGGCCATTCCGCCAATGGCTCGCTCAACCCCCGCAACACCTTCGAGACCTTCGTCGTCGGCAACAACAACCAGATGGCGCACGCGGCCTCGCTCGCCGTCGCCCAGTCGCCCGCGCAGGCCTACAACCCGCTCTTCATCTACGGCGACACCGGCCTCGGCAAGACCCACCTGATGCACGCCATCGGGCACGCCATCCTCCGCAACAACCCGGAGGCGCGCGTGGCCTACCTCTCGACGGAGAAGTTCACCAACGAGTTCATCCAGGCCCTCCAGGAAAATGCGCTCACCAAGTTCCGCCAGCGCTACCGCCACGTGGACGTGCTGCTGATCGACGACGTCCAGTTCCTCGCCGGCAAGGAGCGCATCCAGGAGGAGTTCTTCCACACCTTCAACGACCTCTTCGAGTCGGGGAAGCAGATCGTCCTCTCCAGCGACCGGCGCGCCAGCGAGATCCAGAAGCTCGAGTCGCGCCTCGTGTCGCGCTTCGAGTGGGGCCTGCCGGCGGACATCCAGGCGCCCGATTTCGAGACGCGCGTCGCCATCCTCCGCACCAAGGCGGCGAGCCTTAAGTTCGACATCCCCGCCCCGGTCCTGAACTTCATCGCCCAGAACATCTCCAAGAACATCCGCCGCCTCGAGGGCGCGCTGATCAAGGTCGCCAGCTACGGCGCCCTCACCGGCAAGCCCCTCGACCTCGCGACGGCCGAGATGCTGCTGCAGGACGTGCTGATGGAGCAGGCGCAGAACATCCTCACGATCGAGTCGATTCAGAAGCGCGTGGCCGACCACTTCCAGATCCGCCACAGCGACATGACGAGCAAGCGGCGGCCCAACAACATCGCCATCCCCCGCCAGATCGCGATGTTCCTCACGCGCACGCTCACGAAGCATTCCCTGCAGGAAATCGGCGACGCCTTCGGCGGCCGCGACCACGGCACCGTCATCCACGCCTGCAAGGCGGTGGACAACATGATGGAGCAGGACGCGTCCATGCGCGGCAGCGTGGAGTTCCTCCGCGCGCAGCTGTCGCGCTGAGCGGCTGCGCCGCCGCCATGCGCGGTTGAAAGTTGAAGGCTGAAGGTTGAAAGTCAGGCCAACGTGCCCATGCTGTTCCTCTTTCAACTTTCAACCTTCACCTTTCAACCTCCACCATGACTCTCACTCCCGAGCAGAAACAGGCCGTGGCCGGCTGGATCGCCGCCGGCGACAACCTGTCCGCGGTCCAGAAGAAGCTGGCCGACCAGTTCAAGCTGGCGCTGACCTACCGGGATGTGCGCTTCCTCGTCGACGACCTGAACCTGGAGTTGAAGGACCCCGCTCCCAAGGTCGACACCAGCGACGTGTCCAAGGCGCCGGCCGCCCGGCCGACCGCGGCGCCGGCGGAGAAAAAAGGATTTTTTGACAAGGCGAAGGAAAAGCTCGGCCTGGCCAAGGACGACGCGGACGACGCCGGCGAGGGGAATCCGCCCGAGGACGACGCCCTTCCGCCCGCGGGTCCGGGCGGAGTGACCGTCAGCGTGGACAAGGTCACGCTGATCCCCGGCGTCCTCGCCAGCGGCACGGTGACGTTCGGCGACGGCGTGACGGGAAAATGGATCATCGACCAGCAGGGCCGCCCCGGCCTCACCGAGGTGAGCAAGCCCCACTACCGCCCCACTCCCGGCGACGCCCAGGCCTTCATGCAGGAGCTCAGCCGGCAGCTGCAGCAGCGCGGATACTGAGCCAGGCCGGCAAGTTCGCTTGCACGCGACCGCCAGGGTCATGTAGCCGACGAGGTCACGAGGCTGGTTGCCCGGCGTGCCCACCCCGGCCTCGTGACCTCGTCCGCTGCGACCCCGAAAGATTCACCGCCTCGGATCATTCCAGCCCGGGACCGAGCTGCTTTTCCAGGAAAGCGACGATCGTCTGGTAGATCTCGATCCGGTCCTTCTCGTGACCGAAGGTGTGACCGATGCCGGAGATGAAATAGCTTTCCGGTTTTTTCCCGGCCTTTTCCAACGCCGCGATCATCCGCTTCGCCTGGTCCTGCGGTACCCGCTGGTCCTTTCGGCCCTGCATGATCAGCACCGGCGCCGTGATCTTGTCGGCGAAGTAGACCGGCGAAACCGACCGGAGCATGTCGCCGTCCTTGTCCGGATCACCGATCTGATCGCGCCAGTATTTCTTCGCCAGCTTGTTTTCCGCGACGTCGCTGTCCGTGTAGATCGCCGGCCAGTCGGTCACGCCGGCATACGAGATGCCGCAGCGGTAGAGCTCGGGATTGTGCCCGAGGGCGAATAACGCGGAATAGCCGCCATAGCTTTCCCCGAAGATTGCGATCCGCTTGGGATCAGCAATGCCCGCCGCGATCGCCCAGCGCGTCGCATCCTCGATGTCGTCCTGGATTTTTCCGCCAATCTGCCGACGGGCCTGCTGATAGAGCTGCTCACCGTAACCCGGCGATCCACGGTAATTCATCTGCAGCACCGCATAGCCGCGGTTCGCGAGCAGTTCCACCAATGGATCGAAACCCCAAACGTCCCGCACCCACGGACCGCCGTGCGGCATGACGATCAGCGGCAGATTCTTGGGCGGATGACCGACTGGCACGGTCAGGAAGCCATGCACGTCCAGTCCATCGCGCGCCTTGTAATGAATCGCGAGCATCGGCGCCATCTGCGGCGGCTTGATCCACGACATTCGCGGCAGCAGCGCCTTGAAGGTGTGTGTTTCCTCGTCCGCCAGGTAATAGACTCCGGGATCCTGGTCCGAAAACGAAAACCAGAGCATGCGCTTTCCATCGAGCGAGATGTCCACGAGAAGATTGACCGTGTCCGGAAGGAGACGGTCAATCTGCCGCTGCCGGTTGAAAAAGGCTCGATCGAACCACTGCACACGAGGTGCATCGGTGACGTAACGGATGCCCAGCAGCGCATCCCGCTTGGGAGAGAAAATCGGCGCGTCGAGCGGCAGGCCGTCGAGCGCGGGAATGAAGTGATCCGGCAGGATGTCGTATTCCGGATTACTCACGAGCGGTTCCCCCAGCTGGCCGCTGGCGGGATCGAGTGGGAATACCGTCCAGCGCTGCTCCTTGGTAAGGGCTGCGACAAAGACCTTCTGGTGCGCCGCATCGAAGCCGACCGGACGGATCTGCCCGTCCCGGTTTTGCAGCGGCAGAATGGTCCGCCATGGTGCCTTTTCGCTTTCGCGATAGATCGCGCCGGAAAGCTCGCCGTGGGACAGGATGCCAAGACGCGCTACGCCGTTGCCGTCGATCCCCCAGGACACGACCTCTCCGGGATTCTTTAAGCGGTCGCTTATCTGGCCGTCCGTCGTGCGGATCGTCACTATG
Source organism: Opitutaceae bacterium (assembly GCA_035549635.1). Classification (GTDB taxonomy): domain Bacteria; phylum Verrucomicrobiota; class Verrucomicrobiia; order Opitutales; family Opitutaceae; genus CAIUWA01. The sequence continues at coordinate 2,283 of DASZQN010000051.1, read as the reverse complement.
TCCGGCCGGTTAGGACTCCCGCTGGTCTGCTCGTGGCGGTCGAGCATGAGAACGCTCTGGTCCTTGTCGAAAAACCGGTGGATGACCTCTCGGCCGAAGAACTTCGGGCCGGTCACGGCGACCAAGTTGTCCTCGTAACCGCTGACAGGCACCGCTTGATCGCCGTTCCGATCGAGGGCAATCGTCCCGTAAATGGCGTCCCACACTGCGGTGGTGACGAGAAGCCGCTGATTGCTGATCCACTCGTAGGCCGCAACGCTCTTGGTGGCGTCGTTGACGACCGTGGCCTCGCCCAGGTCCAGCCGCCATGATTTCTTGCCGATCTCGGTCACGTGCAGCACCGGCAGGCCGGCGTAATTCCGCAGGAAGGCGACCGAAAGACCGTCGGGAGAAAGCCGCACACGCGCAGCGTCCGGCTCCCGGGCGAAATCCTCGATCGGCAGCCGTTCCACCGCGCGGAGCGCCAGGGAAAGGGGCAGCAGGCAGCCCAGCAGCAGGCCACGGGGTAATTTCACGGTCTCTTCGAAGCCCCGTTTGCGGCTGACGACAAGACCGGAATGCGCAGGGCAGGATCAATGTAGGGGCGTTCCTTGCGGACGCCCATGGAGTCGAGCTGAGCCAAACAGGCGTCCGCAAGGGACGCCCCTACGTTGACCTGCTACTTGCCGCGGGCGCTCATCGCGATCGAAAGCAGGTCGGTGAAATCGGCGCTCTCCTGCGGGGTGGAGAAATAGGGCACCAGGGCGTACGGATTCGTCGGCCCCGCCCCGTTGTTGGCGGCTCGATAAGCCTCGGTCGCCTTCATGAGCGCCGGCTTGAGTTTCTCGGTCATGTCCCGCACCTGCTGCTGCGCCGGCGTCAACTCCTGCGGAGGCGATGGAGGCGCCGACGGATCGTAAGTCACCGTCTCGCCGTCGGCATCGGTGACCGTGAGCGGCTGGCCGGCCTCGAGCGGAAGGTTCGCGTAGTTCTCCCCGTTCACGGCCACGAAGGCCGGAATGGATTTCCCCTCGCCGACCAGCTCGTCCAACGATGCCGGCGGACGCCCGTTCTGCTGCTGAAACTTGTCCCGCGCCACGCCGATCACGCGCAGGTTTTGCACGATGGCCTTGTTCATGGAGGAGCGGCGCATCTGCGCCACCTCTTCCGGGGTGAATTGTCTAAACGTGAAACCCGACCCTGTCGCCGGCGCGGCAGCGGCGGCAGGAGCCGGTGGCGTGGCGAATGCAGAGGGAGCCAGCTTCGCGTGCAGGGCATCGACCTCGCCTTGGAGCGCCAATGCATCCCGCTCGGATCTTTGCGCGTGTTGCTGCTCGGCGCCGAGCTGGGTCCGCAGGGCGTCGCGGTCGAGCCGCAGCGCCGCCAGCTCAGCCTCGGCCCGCCGGGCCTCGGACCATTGGTGAAGCGCCGCGCCGGCGGCCGCCAGCGCGACGGCCGCGAGAAGAGTCGTGGTGATTTTGCTCATAAAAAACAGTCCGACGCCCGATGCCGCGGCGGCTCCTGCCGCCCCCGCGAGGACCGCGCTCGTGACCGCGCCGGCGAGCCCGGCGGGAGCCGCGATTCCGGCCTGATGGGCGAGCACCGCGGCGAGCGCGGCACCGGTCGAGGTCACGCCGCGACGGGCAAACGCGGCCCGTAGTTTTTCCAGGGCCCGCTCGACCCGCATGCGCGCGGCGTCCTCGGACACACGAAGCACTGCGCCGATCTCGGCAAAGGGGCGGTTCTCGAAAAAGCGCAGCAGCACGGCCTCGCGGTCACGGTCGCCGAGTTCGTGGATGGCGTCGTCGATGGTCGGACGCAGGCGCTCCCATTCACGCGCCGGCTCGGAATCGGAGAGAATTTCATTCATGGTCGAGGCCTCGCGTTCGTGATGCTGGCGGGAAAAGTCGGCGCGGCGCACCTTCGCCGCCGCGAACCGCGTGCTCGTGTGCAGCCAGCCCGTGAGCGTGGCGCGGCCGGTCAGGGTGCGGGCCTTGCGCGCGAGGTCGCTGAAGACCGCCTGCGTGACGTCCTGCGCCCGGTGCCGGTCTCCGCCGAGCTGGCGGATCGCCGCGAAGTAGACCAGGCCGAGATGCCGCTGCACGAGCTCCGCGAACGCCGCCTCGGAGCCATCTTCCGCGTAAGCGCGCAACAGTTCGGGATCGGTGCTCATCGTCACCCTCTATCACCGCGCCGACGCGAAACCGAACAAGGTTTTTTGCCACCGATCATGGATCGATGTAGGGGCGTCCCTTGCGGACGCCCGTTTGGTTCAGCTCGACCTCATCGGGCGTCCGCAAGGGA
>DASZQN010000050.1:0-228633 GCA_035549635.1 Opitutaceae bacterium | reverse complement strand
CCAGACGACGGCGGCTGGGTCGAAATCTCCGTTTTGGCCCACCGGCGCATCCGGCGCGGAGCGGAGTCCGCGCCCTACCGGGTTGACCGATCTTCGCGGCCTACGCCTTCAGGTAGGGCTTGAGATAATTGAGCCCGTTGCGAATCCCCTGGTCGTCGAGCCGCGGGCCGGCGGCACCGCGACCGCCACCACCACCGCCTCCTCCCGCGCCCGCGGCCTTGCGGGACTTGAAGTTGGGTTTGAAGACTCCGCGGGCCGCGAGGACGTTGCTCCAATCCGCGGTCCCGAGACTGCCGAAGGCGAGGACGCGGCCGAACATGTCGAAGGCTTCCCGTTTCTTGCCCGCGTGCCACAGGTCGTAGGCGGCGGCGTAGACGTCGGCGAGCCCCGTGTACGGGCAGTGGCCGACGAAACCCAGCTCCATCTCGTTGATCATCGTGCGCACGCCCTGGCCGGAGAATACGCGCAGCTGGTCGCCGGTGCGGCGGCGGAGCTCGGTGATGCGCTCCAGCGGCACGCCGGCCTCGTCCTTCACCTGGCGGATGGTCGGGACCGTCTTGAACAGCTCGACGACCAGGTCGACACTCATGCTGCCCTGGGTTTGCACGAACAGCGGCAGCTCGGTGAGCCGGCCCACCTGCTGGTAGTAGTCGAGCAGCACCTTTTCATCGGTCACGCCGGCCGGAGGCAGCGAAACAAGCGCGTCGGCCCCGGTCTTCGCGGCGTGCTGGGCGTAACGGGTGACGGTGGCCATGTCCGGCCCCTGCACGCCGATCACGAGCGTCGTGGAGCCGCCCTTGCCGGCCGCGATGATCGCTTCGGCGCCGGCCATGCGCTCGGGTTCCGTGAGCATGGTCCAGTCGCTGGCGATCTGCGGCCAGATGAAGCCGTGCACGCCGCCCCGGTTGCAGAAGGGGACCTGCGCGGCGAGCGACTCGAGGTCGAGCTTGTCGGCCTCGGTGAACGGCGTCTGCCCGATCGGGAAAAGGCCGCGCAGCTTCTTAGGACCGGGCTTGAGATCGAACGGCGGGACCTCGGGGAGGCGGGGTGTGGTCTCCGCCGCGGCACCGCGGCCGGTGAGCGCCAGGCCCAGCGCGCCGGCGCCCAGGACTTGGAGAAATTCGCGGCGCGGCAGACCGGAGGTGCGGGGGGAAGAAATCGGAGTGGGGCTCATGGCGTGATTGCGGATTTTGGGTTGCGGATTGTGGATTGAAAGTCCGAGGGCCAGCCGTTGTAGGCCAGGTCGCTGACCTGGCCGGCCACCTCACCGAGGTGGCCTACACCGCGGGCTACTTTTCGATGCAGCGTTTGCAGGGTGAAGAATGGAAGGGAAAGGCGTGAGGGAATCAGCGGTCGATCCGCAGGAGGATCTTGTCGAGGGCGTCGCGATCGAGTTCGCAGCCGAGTCCGGGCGCGGTCGGCGCGTGGACGTAGCCGTCCGCGTCGACGCGGAACTGGCGCTTGAGATACGGCCGGTCGGAGAGCGTCTGCGGGTAGGGCATCTCGAACCAGAACGTGTTGGGCAGCGCGAGCTCGAGCTGGAAGTGCACGGCGAGGTCGAAGCCGTTGCCCCAGTTGTGCGGCGTGCAGGGCAGGCCGAACGCATCCGCCAGCTGGCCGATGCGGAACGAGCCGGTGATGCCGCCGACGTTGTCGGCGATCAGCCGGACGATATCGAGCGCGCCGCGCCGGATGTATTCCGCGTAGGCCTGGATGGAGAAGAGGAACTCGCCGATCTCGATCGGCACGGTGAGTTTCTGCCGCAGCTCGATCAGCCCCTCGATGTCGGTCGACGGGATCGGATCCTCGAACGACACATACCCGTATTCCTCCAGCGCGCGCCCGACCTTGAGCGCCTCGAAGACATTGTAGCGCTGGACGGGGTCGAACAGGAGCGTGAATTCCTCGCCCATCGCCTTGCGCACTTCCCGGATCTCCTCGATGTGGCCGACGTATGCCGGGATCGGCGCGCCGGAGGGGTGCTGGCCGTTGCCGGGATGGATCTTGTAGGCCTTGAGGCCGTCCGCCTTGGCCTGCAGCGCCTGCGGGGCGAAATCCTCGATCGTCGCCAGGTGCAGCGAGCTGCCGTAGGCGAGCAGCTTGTCCTTTCCGCCGCCGCCGAGGAGCTTGTAGATGGGCCGGTTGACCGCCTTGCCGAGGAGGTCCCACAGGCAGACGTCGATGATGGCCGCGTTGTAGTTCGTCTCCGCCGCGCTGCTGAGCCGCATCCCGCGCGGATAACCGAAGCCGCCGACGAACGCCGTCGCGCCGCCGAAGCCCGCCGGGGCGCGGTTCGCCGCGGCCGCGAGCGCCGGCAGCAGGTCGAGCACGTTCTTCCCGACGCAGACGCCCTTCGCGTAGTCGAGCCAGCCGGTGCCGGCGACGCGGTTGCCGAGCGTGTAGTTCGCCTCGAGGCCGTTGTTGGTCACGATCGAGACGATCTCGCCGCTCTCCGGGCTGTTGATCCGCCGGATGGCCGGCCCGAGGTTGGCCACGTAGACCTTCACTTCCTTGATCGTGAGGTCGGGCAGGTCGCCCGGCTTGACGCCGACGGCCTCGGCCGCGGCGCGGACCGGATTGGCGAGGGCGGAGGCCGCGGCGCCGACCGCGGAAGCTCCAAGGAAATCGCGGCGGGAAAAATTTCGATTCAACATGGGACGCTCCTGGGTCTGGGATTGCGCGGGCGTCGGGGAAAACGCCGGGAGGTTCGGGCGGGGGCTGCGGCTTCCTTGCTAGTTTTCCGATGGCCGGCGGTCAAGGATGCACGGATGGGGTGCTGGCCTGACGCAGGGCCCGGGCGGAAGGTTGCTGCGGTTTGTCGTCATCGGATCCGGCGCCTGGGATCGCAGCCGGGAGCAATCGTGCTCGTTCTTTGTTCTCTTTCTCGTTCTCCCTCCGGGAACTTGTCGAGAACGAAGAACGAGGACGAGAACGATTGATTCGGGGTTAGTGCCGACATTGGGGCACGTTCCGCCGCCCGCCCTGCTTGACTCGCCCCGGCGGCTTCTCTGACTCGCGCGCATGAGCGCTTCCGACCGGATCATCGGTTTCGACGCCGACGACACCCTCTGGCACAACGAGGTCATCTTCGAGCGGGCGCACGAACGCTACCGGGCCCTCCTGGCGGATTATCACGACGCGGCGACGGTCGACCGCACGCTGCTGACGATCGAGATGCGCAACCTCGAGCTCTACGGCTACGGCATCAAGGGCTACACGCTCTCCGCGATCGAGACGGCCATCGAACTCACCGGCGGCCGGATCAGCTCGGCGGAAATCCGCGGGCTGCTCGAGGCGGGGCGCACGATGCTGGCGCACCCGGTGGAATTGCTCGCGGACGTGGCGGCCACCCTGGCCGCGCTGGCGCCGCGTTTTCGCCTGGCGCTCATCACCAAGGGCGATCTCCGCGACCAGGAAAGGAAGCTGCGGAAGTCCGGCCTCGCGGCGCACTTCCAGCATATCGAGATCCTGTCGGAAAAGGACGCGTCCGCCTACCGCCGTTTCCTGCAGCGGCAGGGCGTCGCTCCGGAGCGTTTTCTCATGGTCGGCAACTCGCTCAAGTCGGACATCCTTCCCGTGCTCGAACTCGGCGCCGCCGGCGTGCACATCCCCTATCACCTGACCTGGGCGGTGGAGCGTGCCGAGCCGCCGCCGGCGCACCCGGGCCGGCTCTTCACCCTGCAGACCATGCGCGAGCTGCCGGCGGTGATTGGGCAGTGGGTCGGTAGGGTGGCTTAACGCGGCCGCGAGCCTACACACCCCGCCCGTTGGGCACCCCTCTTTCTAGAGGGGAGGTCGATCCGATCAGGCTCCCCTCTATCAAGAGGGGTGGCGCGAAGCGACGGGGTGTGTCGCAGCGAATGCTGCGTCAGGGCGAGTCGATCATTTGCATCCCGGAAGCTCATGCATTTCTTCTGGAATCATGGCTTCCACATTCACGGCTGTTTCCAGTGCGCCGGCGGATGACGTCCTCTTCGACGCCTATTCCGAGGCGGTTTCCGGCGCGGTGGCCGCCGCCCACCCTGCGGTGGTGCACATCGAGGTCCGCGGGGGCGGCGACTCGCCGCGCGGGCAGGGCGGCTCCGAGGGTGCTGGCGGCTCGGGCTCGGGCTTTTTCATTTCGCCCGACGGCTACATCCTTACGAACAGCCACGTCGTGCACGGGGCGCGCGAGTGGAAGGTCTTCCTGGCCGACGGGCGCAAGCTCGCCGCCGATCTCGTGGGGGACGACCCCGACACCGATCTCGCCGTGCTGAGGGTGAGCGCGGACGAATTGTCCTTTCTCACGCTGGCCGACAGCGACGCGGTGCGGCCGGGGCAGATTGCGATCGCGATCGGTTCGCCCATGGGCTTCCAGCAGACGGTCACCGCCGGTATCGTCAGCGGACTTGGCCGGTCGCTGCGCGGCGCCTCCGGCCGGCTGATCGACAACGTCATCCAGACCGACGCGGCGCTGAATCCGGGAAATTCCGGCGGCCCGCTCGTCAACGCGCGCGGCGAGGTCATCGGGGTGAACACCGCGATCATCCGCCCCGCGCAGGGCATCTGCTTCGCCATCGCGAGCAACACCGCCCGCTGGGTCGTGGCCTGGCTGATCAAGGACGGCCGCATCCGGCGGAGCTTCATCGGCGTCGCGGGCCAGAACGTGCCGCTGCTGCGCAAGGTCGTCCGCTACCACCACCTCGCGCAGGACACCGGGGTGCTGGTCGCGGGCCTCGAGCCCGACAGCCCCGCCACCCGCGCCGGCCTGCTCGAGGGCGACATCCTGCTCGCCCTCGACGGCATCGCCACGCCGGCGGTCGACGCCCTCCACAAGCTGCTCACCGCCGACCGCATCGGCGAGCGGGCGATCGTGACGTTCCTCCGGGGCGTCGAAGTGCGCCGCCACGCCATCATCCCGCTCGAGATGCCCGGGCGCGGGTGAGGCCGAGAATGGCGCAGGGGCGTCCCTTGCGGACGCCCGGGTTTGCGATCGTCGAGCCGGACGTCCGCGAGGGACGCTCCTGCGCGCCTTCGGCAAAAAGCCTCGCGCCCAGGCCACTTTGCGTTGCGAAATGCGTCAGACTTTCCGCTCTCTCAACCCCGCCTCCCTCATGCGTTCCCCCGATCTCCGCACCTCCGTGTTCCTGAAGACCCTGCTGGCCGCCGCCTGTCTGCTTGGCCTCGCCCGGCTGGCCGCCGCCGACGCCGCCGTGAACGTGCCGACGATCTTCGTCCTCGGCGACTCGACCGCGCGCAATCCCGGCAACGGCAAGAACGGCCAGCCCTGGGCGGGCTGGGGTACCCCGATCGCCGATTATTTCGATCCGGCCAAGGCCGTCGTCGCCAATGTCGCGCATGCCGGCACGTCGAGCCGCACTTATTTCAACAACCCGGGCGACTGGTCCAAGGTGCTTCCGCAGATCAAGGCGGGCGATTTCGTGCTGCTCGTCTTCGGCATCAACGACGGCGCCGCGCCGCCCGCCGGCCGCGGTTCGCTGCCGGGGACCGGGGACGAGACCGTCGACGTGAAGCGGCCGGACGGCTCCGTCGAGACCGCCCACACGTACGGCTGGTACATGTCGACGATGGCCACCCTCGCGCGGGACAAGGGGGCGCGCGTCTATCTGCTGACCGTCACGACGCGCAACATCTGGACGAACCCCAAGGTGAAATTCAACGACGCCACGCCGACCGGTCCGCTGCCCGCGGACTACGATTCCAAGGAGGACCGCATCGAGCGCGGCACGGGCAACGGCAAATACACGCAGTGGACCAAGGACGTCGGCGCGAAGCTCCACCTCCCCGTGCTCGACCTGACCAACCTGTGCGCGGACAAGTACGAGAAAATGGGCCGCGAGACCGTGAACGCGTTCTACAGCGACCACAACCACACCTACGTGCCCGGCGCGGATTTCGTCGCGGCCTCGATCGTGTCGGGCCTGAAGGCCTTCAAGGGCAGCCCGTTTGTCGCGCTGCTGTCCGACAAGGGCCGCGCGGTCCCGGCGGCGGACGCGAAATACCTGAGCGAGAATCCCTGACGCTGAGGAAATCGCGATGACCGCCACCGAGGAGAATTTCAACGATTACAAACGGGCCGAGCGCAAGGCGCTCGAGCTCCTGGACGCGATGAAGGGAGTGAGCGCGAGGAAGACCGACATCGAGCTCGCGCTGCTCGTGGCCATCTTCGAGCTCCACAAGGGCGCGCTGCCGGCGGCCCAGATCGCCGCCGTCGTCCAGGGACATCTCAAGACGCTGGTGCCGTTCTACGCCGAGAAGACGGCCCGGTAGGGCGCGGACTCCGTTCCGCGCCGGATCCGCTTGCGGGTCGAAATGGAGATAGCGGTACAGCAGCGATCCTCCAAGGTTGCCCCGGCGCGGACGGAGTCCGCGCCCTACCGGTCGTGACGTCTCCGTGCGAAATCTCCGGTCCTCGTCCTGCGGAACGACGCGGCCCGAGCGCGGTCTGCGGGCCCCATGATTTTTGGGGGCGGGCAACGGGTGGGGCGGGGGCTGCTGCTGGCCGCGGCGCTGCTCGGGGCGCGCGGCGCCCGGGCGGCGGCGACGGGGCGTGACGCCGGTGCGATTTACGCGGAACTGTGCGCCAACTGCCACGGAAAGGGGCTGGAGGGCGCCAAGGGCCCGGGCCTGCGTCCCGAGCAGTTGAAGCACGGGCGGGACGACGCCGCGCTCGAGCGTGCCATTCGCGGCGGCTATCCGCAGAACGGCATGCCGGCCTTCGCCAATGCGATGAGCGAGGCGGAGACGCGCGCGCTGATCGACTACCTGCACGAGGTCAGCGGCCGCGCGGCGGACCCGCAGCTGAAGCAGTCTGAGCCGCTCCCGGCCGGCGTGCTGCCCAGCGAGGAATATCCGTTCCGCCTCGAGTCGGTGGTCGAGGGCCTCGACGTGCCATGGTCGATCGCGTTCCTGCCGGACGGCAGCTTCCTCGTGACCGAGCGGGTGGGGCGGCTGCGCCGGGTCGAGCACGGCCGGCTCGATCCACAGCCCATCGAGGGCGTGCCGCCGGTCGTGGTGAAGGACGAGGCGGGGTTGATGTCGGTCATGGCCCATCCCGACTTCGCGAACAACCACTGGATTTATCTCACCTTCAGCGATCCCGGCGACAATGGCACGGCCATGACCAAGGTCGTGCGCGCGAGATTGGACGGCCACCGACTGACGGACCAGCTCGTCATCTTCGCGCTGCCGCGCGAGAAATATCCGCCCGGCTACGTGCTCTTCGGCAGCCGGATGGTCTTCGAGGACGGCTGTCTTTTCTTCAGCGTCGGTGTGCGCGGCCTGGAGACCGAGGTGACCCAGCAGGCGCAGGACCTGGACCGGCCGAACGGAAAGATCCACCGCGTGCAGCCCGACGGCGCGATCCCCCCGGACAATCCCTTTGTCGGCCGGCCCGGCGCCTGGCCCTCGATCTGGGCTTACGGCGTCCGCAACCCGCAGGGCCTGGCGGCCGACCCGCGCAACGGCGACCTGTGGGAAACCGAGCACGGCCCGCGCGGCGGCGACGAGCTCAACCTCATCCGGCGCGGCCGCAATTACGGCTGGCCGGTCATCACGCACGGCATGAACTACGACGGCACGCCGATCTCCGACAAGACCGAGGCGCCTGGCATGGAGCAGCCCGTCCTGCACTGGACGCCGTCGGTGGCGGCGAGCGAGATCGAGTTCTACCGCGGCGAGCTCTTCCCGAAGTGGAGGAACAATCTCTTCATGGGCTCTCTCGCGCAGCAGACCCTCTACCGCTTCGTGATCGAGGGCGGACGCGTCACGCACCAGGAGGAAGTCTTCAAGGACCTCGGGCGCATCCGTGACATCAAGACCGCGCCGGACGGCTCGCTTTACATCGCGCTGGAACTGATCGGGCGGCCGGGGCGGGTAGTTCGGATGATACCGGCGGAAAATAGTGCAGTGAAGTAGTCGTCGAACTGCGGAGACACCCCCGTCGGTTCGCGCCACCCCTCTTTCCAGAGGGGAGCCTGCTGTAACGAGCTCCCCTCCAGAGAGGGGTGCCCGCAGGGCGGGGTGTGTTAGTCGTCGCAAGACTGCCACACCGCCGCCCGGAGGCCGGCGGCCACCTCAGAAGTTGGACGTTCAACGTTGAACGTTGAATGTTGGACGTTACGCCCGCGCGCCCTGCACCCGCAGGGCGCCCGCATCTTTTCGTTTGCCGGTTCGTCGGACAACTGGTCCCAAGGACCGAGCATCCCCATGAAAACCAAAATCCCCTTCCGCTGGATCCTTCCGGCGATCCTTCCGCTGCAGCTCTGGGCCGCCCAACCCTGGCGTGAGATCACCCAGCCGACGGTCGGCGAGGCCGCCGCGGCCTTTCCGCAGCCGCCGCCGGAGTACGGCGCGATCCACTGGGCGATCTGGGGCGGCCCGCAGAGCAAGGAGAAGGTCGTGTCGGACCTCGACCACATGCAGGCGAACGGCGCGCACATCATCATGATCAACAACTCGCGCGGCCTGCAGCCGAAGTACTTTTCCCCGGAGTACCTCGACCTCGTGAAGTTCCTCGTCGCCGAGTGCAAGAAGCGCGGGATGAAGGTCTGGATCGAGAACGACGCGGGCTACCCGGACGGCATGGCGGGCGGACTCATCAGCAAGGACTATCCCGAACTCGGCATGCAGGCGCTCGTCGCCGACGCGCGCTACTCGGTCGCGGCGGGCCAGACGCTGCGGATTCCCGTTCCGCCGGACACGCTCGGCATCCTCGCGTACAACCGCCAGGCGGGTCCGGCGAAGTCGCTGCCGATCCCGGCTGACGGAAAGTTCGCCTACACGGCGCCCAATCCCGGGATGTCGGAGGTGGTCTTCGTGCGGCACGTCTATCGCAGCTCGCCCACGCGCTATACCAATCGCGAGGACGGCACGAACGACAAGGACAGCCTCTATTCGCTGATCGATTACCTGAATCCCGAGGCGACGCGCACCTACCTGAAGCTGATCCACGAGACCTACGAGAAGATCGTGGGCGACGAGTTCGGCAAAACCGTCCTCGGCTTCCGCGGCGACGAGCCCGACTACACCGGCTTCATGCCCTGGACGCCGAAGCTGCTGGAGGTCTTCCGCGAGAAGAAGGGTTATGACCTGCAACCGTATCTCGCGCAGTTCTTCGAGCCGGAGTTCACGCCGGAGGTCCTGCGCGCGAAGGCCGACTACTGGGACGTCTGGAGCGGGATGTTCCGCGACAATTATTTCAAGCCGCAGGAGGAGTGGTGCAAGGCGCGCAACATGGACTTCATGGTGCACCTCAATCACGAGGAGCTGATGCTCGATCTCGCCCGCGGCGAGGACCTCATCCGCAACGAGGGCTCGTTCTTTCGCGACATGCGCTATGTGGGCGTGCCCGGCGTGGACAACCTCGGCCAGATCGGGCCGGGGATCGTGGCGGACTTTCCCAAGCTCGCGGCCTCGACGGCGCACCTCGACGGCCGGCCGCAGGTCTGGACCGAGTCCGGCGGCACGCTGCACCAGGCCGGCAAGTTCGTCGCGGACTACCAACTCGTGCGCGGGATCAATTTCCTGAACATCCGCGGGCTGAACAACCCGGTCGGCGACGATGCGAAGCTGTTGCTCAATCCGTCCGTCGCGACGGCCCAGTACGTCAACCGCGCCAGCTACCTGCTCGCGAGCGGCCGGCCGGGAGCGCAGGTCGCGCTCTTTCATCCGACCGACAGCATGTGGCTGGGCGACAAGGAATCCGACGATGTCACGGTCAAGCTCGTGACCGAGCTGATGGAGCACCAGATCGATTTCGACCACATCGACACCGACGCGATCGTGTCCGACTGCACCCTCGCCGACGGCGGCCTGAAAAACCTCAGCGGCCAGGTGTATCGCGGGATCGTCATCCCGAGCTGCACGGTGATCGACCGGCGCATGCTCGACCGGCTGAAGGCCTTCGCCGCCGCGGGCGGCAAGGTCGTGTTCGTCGGCCGCACGCCGACGATGGTCGTGGGCCGCAGCTTCATGAATCCGGAGCCAGGCGCGCCGGACCTCAGCTTCGCCACGCTCGAGCCGCAGCCGAGCATCACGCCGCGCGTGGTGGCCGCGCTGCCGCCATCGGACGTCCGCCTGGATGCCGCCTGTCCGCCGGTGAAGTACATCCGCCGCACGCTGAAGGACGGCGATGTCTATTTCTTCTTCAACGAATCCAACCAGGTCCAGGCCCGGACGGTGACGCTTGCGGGCACCGGCCAGGTGCAGATCTGGGACGCGGCGAACGGCACCATCCATCCGCTGGCCGGGACCGCGCCCGCAGCCGGCAGCGCGACGATTCCGCTCACGCTCGAGCCGCAGGAGAGCCGCTTCATCGTGATTGGCGCCGTTCCTCCCGCCGCCGGCCGGCCCTGGCCGACGATTTCCGCGGGCCAGTCCGTCGCCGACCTCGGCGGCGACTGGTCGGTGACGCTCGGCGACAAGCAGTCGACCTCGACGCTCAAGTCGTGGGAGCAGCTCGGCTCGGCGTCCTTCGCGGGCACCGCCGGCTACCGGAAGGAATTCACCGCGCCGGCCTCACTCCCGGCGGGGAAGCGGGTTTATCTCGATCTCGGCAATGTGCACGAGGACGCGCGCGTCAGCCTCAACGGTTCGGCGCTCGAGGTGCGGTCCTGGCCGCCCTACGTGTGGGACGTGACTGCGCTGATCAAACCGGGTGCGAACACCCTCGAGGTCCGGGTGCAGATGCCGCCGGCCGGCGGCGGACGCGGCGGATTCGGCGGCGGCGCTGGTGGTCCGGGTGGTGCCGGTGCAGGCCGGCGCGGAGGCGCGGCGGGAGCGGGGCCGGCGACGGCGGCCGCGGCTCCCCAGGGTTTTGCGCCGACGGGTGTCCCGGGCGGTCTCGGCGAGAATGCCGGCGGCGGCCGCGGACGCGGCGGACCTGCTGGCGGTGGTGCGGCCGGCGGGCCTCCAGGTGGAGGCGGCGGCCGCGGCGGTGGTCGGCAGGATGGCGGCTCCGCGGAGGCGACCAATGCCTCCGGGCTGCTCGGCCCGGTCAGGCTCGTCGCGGAGTAGCGCGGGGAAGGGGAAGGTCCAAAGGTCCACGTTCCAAGGGACCAGCGCCGCCGCGTCCCTTGCCCGCGACCCCTTGTTACCTGCTACTTGTCACCTGTCACTTATGGTGCCACCGCCGGCACCGGCCGCTGCAGCTTCTGGCCGGGCCGGATGGCGAAGTTGTCGGTCATCACATAGATCGTCATCGCGAGCATGATGAAAAACGCCGCCAGCCAGAACACCGGGCTGCGGTGGATGCGCTGCCAGGCCGGCCGTTGCGGAGGCCGGAAGCCGCCGGCATGGGTGGAAGTGGGGTTCATGTGAAACGCGACCGACAGCTGCGACCGCGAGAGGTCCCATCGATTTCCGCCTTAATTCCGCGAATCGTTCCGGAGCCGCCGAACACGGAGGCGGGCCGTCGCGATTCCTGTCCGGCCATAGGCTGGCGTGTCACGTAATACGTGACACCGCACCTGGCGCGCCGAACGGGCGGATTCCGATTCTTTGTTCGGTTTCAAGGCCGGCGCTGTTTATAAGGTGAACCCGATGAACGATGACGATGCCGCGCTCCTTCGACGCTACGCCGAGGAAGGCTCCCAGGCAGCCTTTGCCGAGGTGGTGCGCCGCCACGTGGATCTTGTCTATGCGGCGGCCCTCCGCCGCAGCGGGGGCGACGCGCATCGGGCCGCCGACGTGTCGCAGCAGGTGTTCACCGCGCTTGCCCGCCATGCGCGCAAGCTTTCGCGCCACGCCGTCCTCGGTGCCTGGCTGCACACCGCGACGCGCAACGCCGCGCTCAACGTCATGATCTCGGAACAGCGCCGCCAGGCCCGCGAGCTGCAGGCCCTGGCCCTCGAACCCGTTTTGTCCGGCGAAACCGCCACGCCCGAATGGGAGCGGCTGCGGCCGGTGCTCGACGCCGCGATCGACGAGCTCCCGGAGACGGACCGGGCTGCGGTGGTGCTGCGCTTTCTCGAGCGGAGGCCGTTCGCCGAGATCGGCGCCCGGCTGCGCGTGTCGGAGGACGCCGCCCGGATGCGCACCGAGCGCGCACTGGACAAGCTCCGCGCCGCGCTGGCCCGCCGCGGGATCACGTCCACCGCCGCCGCGCTGGGCGCCGCGGTGGCGGCGCAGCCGCTCGTCGCCGCACCGGCCGGACTGGCGTCGTCGCTCGCCTCCGCCTCGCTGGCCGGCGGCGGCGCGGGAATGGCCGCCGCGGCCTTTGCCTTTATGACCACGAAATCGATCGTCACCCTCGGGGCAGTCGCGGTGTTCGGGCTTGGACTCTATTTCGGCCTGATGCGCGAGCTGCCGGCTCCTGTCCAGCTGCAGTCCGACCCGCGCGACGCGCGTACCATTGCCGCGTTGCGCGACGACAACCTTGCCCTGCGGAGCGAGACGGAAAAGCTGCGGACGCAGATCGATCAGCTCAACGCGGCCAATACCCAATTGGTCGCCCAGCGTGACGCTCCGCCGCCAGCCGCGCCGCTGCCGCCGAGCCCCACCCTGGGAATGAGCCTGGGCGACCAGCAGCGCGCGGTGATGAGCAATCTGCGGCAGATCGCGGCCGCCCGGGACCAGTTTGCGCTCACGCACGGGCATGAGGCCGGGTCCGTCCACGATCTCGTGGGCGCCAAGGGTTATATCAAGACCGTGCGCACGGTCAGCGGCGAAGACTATGCCGGCGTGTCGATGGCTCCCGGCCAGCCGTTGACCGTCACGGCGCCCGATGGGATGTCGGTGACCTACGACCCGACCGGAGCGACCACCACCGTTCTGGAACCCGCCACTCCCGCGTTCCCCAACCTGTCGCCGGAGCAGCAGCAGCGGCTCCAGGAACTCGCGCCGCGCCTGGACCCGGTCGGCAAGCGGGCCGTGCAGGCTTACCGCGCCGCCAACAACGGAGCCTCGCCGGCGAACCCGGAGGCGCTGCTGCCGTTCCTGGAGTCGCCGCAGGAGATTGCCGACTTCAACGAATATGTGCAGTTGATGAAGGCCGCCGGCAATTGATGCCGGCGACTCGAGAAAGCATGGGCGCATCAGTGCGAAGAAAAATTCCCTGGGCTCCGATCCTTGTCGGATTCGCCGCGCTGGGAGCCATCCTCCTGGTGATGAAGCCGGATACGCTTCATCGCGCCCGCCTGTTCCTGCGCTGGGCCTCGCTCGACGCCAAGATCGCGCTGGCGCTCGAGCAGGATCCCGCCGGGCCGTCCTACTATCCCGCACTGGCCAAGGGTCCGCTGCCGCTGGCGAACATCGTCGGCGAATTTCGCCGGGCCTGGCCCGGCGAGAGCCTGGAGACGATCGACCATGCGGTGGGCGAGGTGGCGGCGGCGCTGCTGCTGCACTCCGATGTCGAGGTGGGCGATTTCGTCGGAAAGAAATTCGTGCCGTGGGAGCTGTCGCCCTGGGTGGCCACCGAAAAAATCCAGGCCGAGCTCGGAGCGGCGAATGGTTTCTTGGAGGACGACACCCGCTGCGTCTTCCGGCGGAAGTAAGCGCCGCAGCCCGTAGCAGACGAGGTGACGAGGCTGGGCTTGGAAATGCTCGGCTTCAACCAACCCGCCTCGTCACCTCGTCTGCTACGTTGTAGGCCAGGTCGCCGACCTGGCCTACAGCTGGCATCAATCAGTTCGGAGCCGCGGGCCCTTTTTCATTCGGCTCGACCTTCTGGGCCGGTTTGCCGTCGGGCTGCCAATGGCCCTCGCTCCAATGTTTCGTGGCCGGATCGTAGATGCCCTGGATCCAGACCGACTCGGGCGTCGGCGGCAGGCTCCAGCGGCCGGCGCTCCACTGCCATTCTCCCTTCACGGCATTGTAGTGACCCGCGACCCAGACGTAGCCCGGCCCGGGCGAGGCCGGCTTGGTCTCAGGCAGCAACTTCGGCGGCGGCGTGTCGATGGTGGCCGGATCGGTTTCCTTGCCGAACGTGGACGCGCCGGTGTGGACCTGCGCGGCGCCCGGCGGAGGTGCGGCGGGCGCTTCGGCGGTGCCGTGCGGAGCCTGGGCGAACAAGGTGCCGCCCGTGAGGCCGAGCAGTGCGGTCAGTGTCCGGTGAAAGTTGGTTTTCATGGCGAGGGAAGGAGTTTTCCGGTCCCCGCGGAAGGAGGTTGCGCGGCGGGAGGGTTCCGGGGGCCACGACTGACCTGGGCAACGGGAGTTTGTTGCGCATCCGCCGCCGTTGCAGGCCAGGTCGTTGCCCTGGCCTGCCGCCTCAGCGAGGTGGCCTCCAACGGGCTGCGAAGGCGAAATCGCCAATCGCGGCGCTACTTGCGGATGACGGCGTCGCCCTGCTTCACCTCGAGCGCCAGCCCGGAAAGATTGGCGTCCTGTAGGGCGGTGAGGGTCAGGCCGGTGTCGGCGGTCACCTTCACGTTGCTGAACGTGACGTCCTGCACGGGACTGTCCTTCAGGCCGGTGATGAAGCCGGCGGACTGGGCGGTGCCGCTGACGTTGATGAATTCAAAATGCCGGAACACCGGCAGCACCTTGGCGGGAATCTGCGGGCCGCTGGTGCCGCTGGCCCAGTCCATGTTGATCTCGATGGCGCGGCGCACGCCGTGCATCTGCAGGTTGCGGAAGACGATGTTCTCCACCACGCCGCTGCGGGCGGGCGTCGACTTGAAGCGGATCGGCGCGAAGTTGTCATCCTCGGCGAGGCAGTCGCGGACCTCGACGTTGCGGATGCCGCCGAAGGTCTCGCTGCCCATCGCGACGCCGCCGTGGCCGTAGCCGAAGCGGCAGTGCTCGATGAGCACGTCCTCGCACGGCCGGGCCGGACGCGTCCCGTCGCCGGGCACGCCGGCCTTGATCGAGATGTCGTCGTCGTTCACGTCGATGTCGCATCGGGTGATCCGGGTGTGGCGGCACGAATCGACGTCGATCCCGTCCGAGCTCGGCGCGGTATGGCCGGCGCGGATGATCAGGTCCTCCGCGACGGCATTCTCGCAGTACTGGAAATGCAGGCACCACACGGCCTGGTTCTGCAGGTGCAGGCCGGCGACGCGCACATCGCGGCAGCTCGTGAGGCGGATCAGCTTCGGCCGGCGCGTCTTGAACGCGAGATCGGGATCCTTGGCGTTGCGCAGCACCCAGTACTCGTCCCACCAGTGCTGGCCGTTGCCGTCGATCGTGCCGTCGCCGTCCAGGGTGAAGCCGGTGAGGTTCTCGGCGTTGATCAGCGCGAAGACCGACCGTCCGCGTTCCGTCTCGGACACGCCGGGCGGGAGGTAATCCTTCAGCTGGTCCGAGCCCTTCAGCGTGCCGCCGCGTTCCAGGTGCAGGTTAACGCCCTGCTTCAGGAAGAGCGCGCCGCTGAGGAAGGTTCCGGTGGGAACCACCACCGTGCCGCCGCCGGCCTGCGCCGCGCGGTCGATCGCGGACTGGATCGCGGCGGTGTTCAGCGTGTGGCTGTCGCCAACCGCGCCGGAATCACGGATGGAAAAAGTCCGGGTCGGCGCGGCCGCCGCGGCAGACCCGACGATGCCCGGGACGACCGCGAGAACCAGGGCGAGGGAGCAGAGCTGGGGATTCATACGAGCTGGTCGCGGCGGAAGGGCCAGGTTCCAGGTTTCAAGTTCCAGGGAAAGGGCGGACACCGGGCCCGCTGAATCCTACTTCATCAGCTCGGCCAGCGGACCTTTGACGGCTTCGGCCCAGATTACGTAGCCCTTTTCGGTCGGATGCAGGCGATCGGCCATGATGTCGGGCTGAATGACGCCGTTCGCATCGAGGAATTTGTCGCCGATATCGAGGTAGAACACGTTTTTCCCGTCGTGCAGCCTGGCGATGATCGGATTGACATCCATGACGACCTTGCGGACCGGATCGGTCGGAAGGCCGCGCGGGAAAATGCCGAGGAGGAGGATCTTCGCGGCGGGGAAATCCTTGCGCAGCTCGAGCACCACGGCGCCGACGCCCTCGGCGATCTCCGCGGACGAGCAGTTGCCGGCGTTGTTCGTGCCGATCATCAGCATGATCTCTTTCGGCTGGAAGCCCTGGCCCTCTCCGTCCTGCAGACGGTAGAGGACGCCCTGGGTCGTGTCGCCGGAGATGCCGAAGTTGGCGACCTTCATCGCGCCATAGTATTTGTCGAAGACAGCCTTGCCGGCGTGCGCCGGGTTGGCATCGCCGGGCGCTCCGGCTGTCCGCCAGAAGTCCGTGATCGAGTCGCCCATGAAGAGAACGTCGATGTCGCCCTTCTTCGCGACTTCCTTGTTCATCTCGTGCTTGGCCCGGAAGCCGGGGCTGAGGAAGGGGATCGTGGCGGGATTTGCGCGGGGCGGACGGACAGCGATCAGGTCGGGATACTTCGCGAGGATCGCCTTGGTCGGCGAGTCAGCCTGGGCGAGGAGCCGCTGCAGGCTTTCGGAAGCCCGCGCGACTTCGGCCGCGGTGGGGCGCTGGATCGCAACGGCCGGCGGCACCGGCGCGGACGAAACGGAGTCAGCCGCACGAACGCCCGTAACTCCAAGGGCGAGGGTGGCCAGCGACGACAGGACGACAAGGCGGCGGACAAGGGCGGGGGTATCCATGCGCCCTTTGTTGGCCGCCGCCGGAGCCAAGGCAAATCCGATTTTGGATTTTGGATCGCGGATTTTGGATTGATCGGAGCTGCGGTGAAAGCGCTGCCGGGGTCGATGTCCGCGAGCGTGGCCTCGATCTACTGCCGGACCAACAATCCAAAATCCAAAACCCAAAATCCAAAATCTGATCCTCGCTGGGCGACGATCAGGGCTTCTTCACCTCGCGCACCGTGATCGCCTCGCCTTCCTTGACGCTGAGCTTGAGGCCGGACGTGTCGACGTGGTGGGCGTTCTCGATGACGAGGCCCTTCTGGGCGGTGATGTCGCAGTTCACGAAGGTGATGCCCTCGATGTAGCTGTCGTACAGGCCGTGCATCATGCCGACCGACGCGGTGGTGCCATGGACGTTGATGAGCTGCACATTGCGGACAGTGGGGATAACCCGCGTGTCGCCCGCGACGTTGATGCGCATGTTCCACTCGAGGTTGAACTCCACCATCTGGCGGGTGTCCTTCAGCTCGAGGTTGCGGTAGGTGATGTTCTCCACCATGCCGCCGCGGCTGGGCTGGGTCTTGAAGCGGATCGGAGCCCAGTTGCCCGCGTTGGCGACGCAGTCGCGCACCTCAACATTGCGGATGCCGCCGGAGGTCTCGCTGCCCATCGCGGCGCCGCCGTGGCCGTAAGCGAACGTGGTCTTCTCGACGACGATGTCCTCGCAGGGGCGGTTCACGCGGCGGCCGTCCTCGTCCTTGCCGGACTTGATCGAGAGGCAGTCATCGTTGCAGTCGAAATAGCAGCCGGTGATCAGCACGTGCCGGCAGGAGTCCACGTCCATGCCGTCGGAACTGGGAATGTAATGCTCGGCGAGGGACTTCAGGTTCTCGGCGACGACATTTTCGCAGTAGATGAACACCCAGCCCCAGCGGGCCTCGTTCTTGATCGTGAGGCCGGAGACACGGACGTCGCTGCAGTCCTGGAACACCACGGAACGCGGCGGAGTGCCGATCACGCCGCCGCTGCCGCCGCCGCGGGGAATGGCGACTCCGGCGGCGTTGACGACGGGAATATCCCTGGTCGAGCGCCACAGGCTGATCGTGGACGTGGTGGGAAGGGGCAGCGGGAAAACGTCGGCCGGTTTCGGCAGCGGACCGGTCGGAGCCGGGGGACCGCCAAATCCGGCGAACTGCCCGCCGCCACCCGGAGCACCGCCGCGCCGTCCGCCGCCTGCGCCGGCTCCGCCGGGCTGGGCATTGCCGCGGCCGCCCGCGGGCGCGCCGCCGGGAGGCGTGGCGAGGCGCGCGTTCTGGCCGAAATTGGCCCAGGCGTCGCCGGAGCCGTCGATGATTCCTTCGCCGGAGACGCTCACGTTTTTCATGCCGACGAAGTTGAGGAAGGCGGACGTCCAGTAGCGCTCGATGCCCTCCCAGCGGGTGTAGATCGGCGGAAAGTCGGCGATGGTGATCGTGCTCTTGAGGACGCCGTCCTTCTCGACGAGCAGGTTGACGCCCTGCTTGAAGTAGAGCGCCCCGCTGAGGAACGTGCCCTTCGGCACGACGATCACGCCGCCGCCCGCGGCCGCGCACTGGTCGATCGCGGCCTGGATCGCCTTGGTGTTGACCGTCTGGCCGTCGCCGACGGCGCCGAGCTCGGAGATGACGTAGCGCTTGGGCGGAGTGGACTGCAGCGCGGTGCAGCCGGCGAAGAGCGCGACGAGGGCGGCGAGGAAGAGGAGGGATTTTTTCATGGGGTGAAAGCGGGTGGGGAAATCGGGGACGATTGCGACGGATTGACGGACCGCGATCCGAAAAGTGGCGGGACGCCTGCGGCGCAACGTCCAACTCGGAGACGTTGAACGTTGAATGTTGAGCGTTGGACGTTGAACGTTCCTCCGCCCGCCGCCTAGCGTGTGGAGATGAAAAAACGTCCCGCGCCCTCGAAGAAAGCAAAGCCCCGCTGCTTCTGGGCGGAGCACGATCCGCTGATGCAGGCCTACCACGACGACGAATGGGGCTTTCCGGAGCGCGACAGCCGGGCGCTATGGGAGAAGCTCATCCTCGACGGCTTCCAGGCGGGGCTGTCGTGGATCACGGTCCTGCGCAAGCGTGAGGCCTTCCGCCGCGCCTTCGAGGGCTTCGATCCGAAGGTGATCGCGCGTTACGGCGAGCGCGACGTGGCAAGACTGCTGCGCGACCCGGGGATTATCCGGTCGCGGGCGAAGATCCGGGCGGCGGTCGGCAATGCGCGCGCCTACCTCGCGATGGCAGAGGCGGGCGAGGATTTCTCGGCTTTCGTCTGGGGCCTCGCCGGTGGACAGCCGATCCGCAAGGTGCGGCGGAAGCGCGGCGACATCCCGGCGAAGACCCCACTCTCCGAGAAAATGTCGGCGGCGCTGAAGCAGCGCGGCTTCAAGTTCGTCGGGCCCGTGATCGTCTACGCGTGGATGCAGGCGGTCGGCATCGTGGACGATCATCTCGAGGACTGCTTCCGTTCGCGGCGGAAGCGGCGCTGAGCGTTTTCCCGATGAAATATTTCTTCTGCAAGCTGCACGCGCCGCGCCCGACCTTTGCGCAGGACCTCACCCCGGCCGAGGCGAAGCTGATGCAGGCGCACGCCGCCTACCTCCAGCGCTTCGCGGAACAGGGCCAGGCAGTCGTCTTCGGGCCAGTGGCCGACCCGGCGGGCGCCTTCGGGGTCGCGATCTGGGAGTTGCCGGACGACGCGGATCTTCCGGCCATCTGCGCCGCCGATCCGGTGGTCGCCGCCGGCCTGGGATTCCGCTACGAGATCCATCCCATGCCGCGCGCCGTGATGCGGAAGTGAGTCCGCGGGCTGGCACCGACCCGGTCAGTGCCGCGCAAATTTGTCCGTACAGCCCCGGCAGACTTGCGGGAGGTCGGCTTTGGGGAATGGTGGCGGCCATGACGGCCTCCTCCCAGCGCCCGCAGATCCATTATGCCTGGATCGTCGCGGCGGTGACCTTCCTCACGCTGCTCGCCGCGGCGGGCGGACGGGCCGCGCCCGGCGTGATGATCATCCCGGTCGGCAATGAATTCCAGTGGAGCCGGCGGACGGTGTCTTCGATCGTCGCGATCAACATCTTCCTCTACGGCCTCATCGGGCCGTTCGCCGCGGCGCTGTACCAGCGGCTGGGCCTGCGGCGGAGCATGCTGCTGGCGCTCTCGCTCATCGCCGCCGGCTACGGGCTGTCCACCTTCGCAACGCATTACTGGCAGTTCGTGGTGCTGTGGGGCTTCGTCGTGGGCGCGGGCTCGGGCATGGCGGCGACCGTGCTCGGGGCGGCGGTGGCGGCGCGGTGGTTCAGCGAGCGCCGGGGGCTCGTCACGGGCCTGCTGACCGCCAGCACGGCGACGGGGCAGCTCGTGTTCCTGCCCTCGCTCGCCCGCATCGTGACGACGACGGGCTGGCGCGGCGCGCCCTGGCTGGTGTGCGCGGGCGCGGTGCTCGTCCTGCCCGTGATCTGGTTCCTCATGCGCGACGATCCCGCGGATGTCGGTGTCGCGCCCTACGGCGAGCCGGCGAACACCGGGCCGCGGGCCGTGCCGGCGGACACGGGCAATCCCGCCAAGCGGGCGGTGGACACCCTGCTGGCGGCCGCTCGCGTGCGCGATTTCTGGCTGCTGGCGGGCTCCTTCTTCGTCTGCGGGGCCAGCACCAACGGACTCATCGGCACCCACCTCGTGTCGGCGGCGTTTGACTGCGGCATCCCGGAGGTGCGCTCGGCCGCGCTGCTGGCGATGATGGGCGTGTTCGACCTGTTCGGCACGACGATGTCCGGCTGGCTCTCGGACCGCTTCAACGGCCGCTACCTCCTGTTTGGCTACTACGGCCTGCGCGGCATCTCGCTCCTCTTCCTGCCGGTGGCGCTGGCCGGTCCCTCGGCGGGCCTGCAGGTCTTCGCGGTCTTCTACGGCCTCGACTGGATCGCGACGGTGCCGCCGACCGTGCGGCTGACCGCCGAAGTTTTCGGTCGCGAACGCGCGAGCATCGTCTTCGGCTGGGTGGTCGCCGCCCACCAGCTCGGCGCGGCCTTCGCGGCGTTCGGCGCGGGCTGGCTGCGGACGAGCACGGGCACGTACACGGCGGCCTTCATCGCCGCCGGTGCGCTCTGTCTCGTCGCGGCCGTCGGCGTGCAGCCGGTCGGACGTCGCGGCCGGAAGCTCGCGGCCGCCTGAGGCGATTGCGGAATGCGGATTGCGGGCTGCGGATTGGGCTGCCGACCGGATTTCCAATCCGCAATCCGCAACCCAAAATCCGCAATGGCTGCCGCTCTATGGAGCGGCGGCCGGAATCGCCGCCGCCTTCGGCGAGAAATAGGCGGCGACCGGATCGTCCTTCAACGCCTTCAGACCGGCGACGACGATCTCGGCGTTGATGACGGCTCCGTCCCAGCCGGGATGCACCGTCTCGCCGACGGGTTTCTCGGGCGTGGGGTTCGGGACGTACAGCAGGTCGACCTTTTCCCTGCCGAGCTGGTCGAGCCGGCGGGCGATCTGCTCGTTGAGATCGATGAAACCGACCTTTTCCGCTGCGGCGACCTGGCCGGCCCAGCCGGCAAACGTGTCGCGGTCGCGCTTGATGTGGCCGTCGGCCTCCCAGCGTTTGCGGGGAATGAGCGAGCACACGATCGGCGTCGCGCCCTTTGCGCGGGTTTCCGCGATGATCTGACGGAGGTACCAGCCGAAGGTGTGCAGCACCTCGGGCTTGCCGGCGCGGTCCGTGACGTCCTTGGTCTCGTCGCCGATGCCGGGCAGGTCGCCCGCGTCGTTGGTGCCGAACTGCATGATGACGACGTCCCCGGCCTTGATCATTCCGACCATGTTCTTCCAGTTCGCGTTGTAGAAACTGCGGGCGCTGGTCCCGCCCAGGGCGCGGTTGACGACGTTCACCTTCTGTGGATCGAAATAAAACGTGAGCGGCGCGCCCCAGCCCCACTGGTTGAGGTTCGTGCCGTCGCCGGCGGAGCCGTTGCGGACGGTGGAGTCGCCGATGAGCCAGAACGTGGGAAGCTTCGGGTCGAGCGGCACCGGCGGGGAGTAGCGCGGGCCCGCGGGACCGGCCTGGGTGCGCATATCGACGCCATGGACGTCCGGGGGCGGCCGCGGCGGCTGGACCGGAGCGATGGCGGCGGTGGCAGGTGCGTTGGCGGCGGCCGGGGCCGTCTCGGCAGCCCAGGCAACAGGAGTGAGCAGCGCGGCCGCGAACGTGAGGAGAGGGAGGGGGCTTTTCACGAGGGAAACTTGGTGCATCGGGAGGACGGAGGCAAATGCTCCCTTGCGTCGCGTAATTCCGATCCGGCTTCGCACAGAGGCGCGGAGGCACAGAGGACCGGGCCAACGGGATTCTTTTCCCTCTCCGTGGCTCCGTGCCTCTGGGTGAAACCGCCGGGATAATTTTGCTCCATTGCCTCCGGGCGCCGCGGCCTGAAATCTCGGGTTCCGCATGGACGACATTTTCCACCAGCTGGGCCGGCTTTTCACGGACTCGCCATGGTATGATCTTTCCTGGCCCGCCGTGGCGATGATCGTGGGCACGCTGTTGGGCGCGGCGTCGGCGCAGGCGGCGCGGCAGTTGGCGGTGGTGCCGCGCACGGCGCACGGGCTTGTCGGTCTGCTGACGGCGCCCTTCGTTCATGGCAGCTTTGCCCATCTCGCCGCCAACCTGCCGCCGTTCCTCGTCCTCGGCGGGCTGGTCCTGCGTCACGGCGAGGCGCGATTTCCCGAAATTGCGCTGGAGATCGCGCTGGGGCAGGGCGTGCTGCTGTGGGCGCTCGGACGCCGGGCGGCGCATATCGGAATGAGCGGCGTGATCTTCGGTTTCCTCGGCTGGCTGCTGGCGGTCGCGTGGTTCACGCGCACGGTGCCGGACCTGCTGATCGCGGCCGCGGTGCTGGTGTTTTACGGCGGCATGCTCGCCGGTCTGGCGCCCGCGCGCGACGGCACCTCGTGGGACGGACATCTCTTCGGGCTTCTCGCCGGAGCCGGCACCGCGTGGTTCCAATTCCGCGGATTCTAGCCCGACTGGGAAAACGGGCGTTGGTTCCGACTCCCAGGATCGCCATGCCGACGTTTCGGAGGACTCACACGAAGCCGCGGAGGACGCGAAGCCCGAGAATCGGGTGTGCGCCGATCTTCCTTCGCGCCCTTCGCGGCTTCGCGTGAGCAAAAAAATGCCGGGCGCGGTTTTGCAACCGGGCCCGGCATGAGGGAAGCCTGGGAAGGCCGATTATTGCTTACTGCTTCTGCCCGGCGGCAGCCGCCGGCGGGGCGTCGCCGCGCGGACCGCCGCGCTGGCCGCGGCCGGCGCCGGGAACGCGTCCGACCCGGGGCGGGGCGTCGACGGGGAGCTGGTCCTTGCACAGCTCGAGGATCTCGATCGTGGTGAGGCCGCTTTGCGCGGCGTCATTGGTGCTGACCCCCGCGGCCTCCATCGTGGGCTTCAGGACCTCGGGCGGGGACAGGGGCTGCGGGTTGTTCGCCGTGCCGTCGCGGCTGAGCATGCTGGTGATCGCACGCTGGGCGAACGCCGGGATGCGGGTCTGCGCGTAGGCGTACGCGGCGAGGCGCGGGCCGCTCTGCTCGTTGAGCACGTAGCGGGCATCGGCGCCCTCGGTACCGGTGGCCTTGTCGGCCGTCAGGACCTCCGCCGGCGCGGCGCCGATGCGGCAGTACTGCAGCCAGGCCGTGGCGAAGTCCTTGCGTCCGAGCAGCGGCACCAGCTCGAACATCACCTCGCCGCCGCCCTGGATCGTGGCGAGGTTGTAGCTCACCGGCACGGAGCCCTTGGTCACGGGATCGCGGATGACCGACAGCTTGCCCGTCGCGAGATCGTAGCCGACGAGCTGCGCGCCGCCGCCCTTCAGCTTGCCGATGCCGCCGCCGGGGATGTCGGGGTTGAGGCCGTTGAGCTGGCCGGTCTCGAGCCAGAAGGGCATCGCGACGATGGAGTCGACGCCGGCGAGGATGCGGTCGCGCCACTTCGTGTCGCCGGTGCGCTCCCACTCGGTCATCCAGTTGCCCGCGAGGGCGAACCAGTCGGGGCCGATGCGGATGCGCGCGGGGAACACGGGCTCGCCGGGCACGGGCGGCTCGGCCTCGCGCATCGGGTCGTACTTGATGGCCGCGGCGTCGGACTTGAGCATCTCCCGCATGATGTCGCCGGTGCGCTCGTCCGTGGTGAGATAATAGAACGGACGCCAGTGGGCGGCCTGGCTGACCCGGGCCTCCTTGGCGCCGTCGCCCCACTTGATGACGTTGTGACGCGAGCCCAGGCCGGCCATGTCACCGAGGTGGTAGACATTCGTCTCGCTCGTGTTGCGCGTGTGCGCCTCGGCGAGGCGGAACAGATCGGCGCGGCCGGAGCGGAGGTAGCTGTACCACATCCAGAGCGGGGCACCGAGCTCGGTGTTGTCCCAGGCATGCCCGCCCCAGTCGTAATGCCACTTGTGGCGCGGCGCGGAGTAGGAATGCATGAAATCGCCATACTGCCAGAAGCCGTACCAGTCCTGGTCGTCGACCTGGTGCTGGTAGTAGGCGAGCACGGCGTCGAGGCTGTCCTCGACCGCCTTCTTGAAGGGCGTCGAACGGTCCTCGAGGCTCCAGACGCCGAAGACGCCGGTCGAGTGGATGTACGCCGGCGTGGCGGCGATCATCGGCAGCTCCGTGCCGGCCTTGGCCATGGCGGCGAGCGCGGGACGCGTCGGGATCGGGCCGCTCGGATAGAGCGTCAGCTCGCTGGTGCGGGCGACGCCGTAGGCGGTGCTGAGGCCAGGCTGGACGTCCTCGTAGGAGGGCCCGAGACCGTGCGCGACGACATCGTAGTGCCGCATGTCCATCTGCGGGCCGTCCGGCGACCAGAGCCAGGCGATGAGCTCGGCCGCCGGCGTGCTGGCGTGATCGACCTCGAGCTCGGCGGGATACGACTGCCAGAAATTCTTCACGCTGACCGCGAGGCCGCTCTTGAGGTCGCCGACGTAGGCGAGGCCCTCGGAGCGCTGGCCGGCGGCGGAGAAGAGCCAGGTGCTCTTCGGGTTGGTGCGCTTGACGATGGTGAAGCCATCGGGCGTGGGCTGGGAGAGCTTGAAGTCGTCCCAGACGGCATTCTGGTTGAAGCCGTTGCGCCCCTCGAACGGCTCGCCGTTCTCCTGCGCGACATTGCCGCCGCCCGGCTGGAGCGGCTCGGACCAGATGCCGCCGTTCGCGCCGGCGAACCGGACGTCGCGGTTCTGCACCTGCTCGTGCAGCGGCACGGCGAACTGCACGCCGAGGCCGCGGAGGAAGTCCTTCTCCTGGTCGCCGTCGAACACGATGGTGTGGACGAGCCGCACCGCGGTCTGCCCGCCGTAGAAGTAGAGCCGCACGGTGAACGGCAGCCACTCGCGGCCCGACTGGAGGCCCTTGTGCATGCCTTCGATCTTCACGACCGCGCGCACGGGGCCGGACTGCTCGACCGTGACCTTCTTCACGCTGCTGAGCATTTTCTCGCGCTTGGGCGCATCCTCGGGATTCGTCACCGGGCCGTCCTGGAGGATGCCCACGAGCTGGCCGGCGCGCGCGACCTCGGCGCCGCCGATGCTGATCGAATCGATGAGGTTCTGGCCGCTGAGCGGGATCGAGCATTTCAGCGCGCCGGTGTCGACGACCACGGAACGCCCGTCGTTGCTCACGCTGACGGCACTGGCGCCGGCCGCCGGTGCGCCGGCCGCGAGGGTCAGCTCACCGGTCTGTCCGGCGGGAACGACCGTCGCCAAGCCGCTCCATTTCAACGAGCCGTCCGGCCAGTAGGCGAGCGGCCAGGTCTGCACCGGCAGGGACTTCCCCTGGGCATCGGTCAGGTTGAAAGTGGCGTTTTTGGCCACGGCGCCCTGGGGCCACGGCACGCCCCAGCTGACGCCCTGCGCGAGGGCGGGCGGCGTCTGGTCGAGCCAGTGGAGCTGGACCGGCGCGGCCGCGGCGGTCAGCCGCGAGGCCGGCAGGCAGAGGGAGCAGGCCGCGAGCAGCGCGGCCCAGGAGGCGGATGGGCGGGTTTTCATAGAAAGGGTGGCAAGCGGACACCAGTCGACTGGGGGAAGGGCAACATGCCAGACGTTTGGGACGAGTAAAGGTCGCGGTTAATCCGAGAGACGATCAGGTCTCACACGAAGCCACGAAGCTCACGAAGATCGGAGCTCAGGCTGTGGGTCCCCTTCTTGAGCCTCGTGCCTTCGTGCGAGCCATCCGGGCGGCCTACAGTCCCGCCAGCTGGTTCGCGTCGAAGATGAAGACCGAGGTGTTGTCCTCCGGGCCGCCTCCGGCGTGGAAAACCACCGCGGTGCCTTTTTTCATCAGCTCATCCCAGCGGGGATCCACCTTGTAGCGCCGGCGCTCGTGGGCCGAGACGCAGACGTACTTGGTGTCGAGCTGCGAGAGGAGCTGGAATTCCCCCTGTTCGTAGATCCGGCGGATGATCTCGCCGCGGCCCTGCTGGCGGTACGGATTGGACGCACTGTAGATGCCGGCGCGCGTGGGCCGTCCGGCCAGGGCGGTGACGAAATGGATCTGGTTGTTGGCGCCGGTGAGGATCGCCTCGGGCGGATGCAGCGCCGTCCGCAGCCACTTCGCGGCCTCGCGGTCGTTCTGCGTGTAGAGCAAGATCATCGGGTGCTCCGCGTTCAGGAGCCGGACGAGGTTGTAGGCGGGAGGGGCGACGGAGAGCAGGAAGAAGAACCACCAGAGCGTGTACGAGAGGACGCGGCTCCGGCGCCCGATCCACTGGGCGGAGCCGAGCACGATCACGAGCGTGAGCCCGAGGTTCACGAAGAGGACGAACTTGTTGCTGTCGCCCCAGGCAAAACTGTAGCGGTAGAAATTGATCAGCACGAAGAACCCGGCGCAGACGGCGAAATACCACCGCCACTGGTGGAGAAACTGGCGCAGGCGCCTGGCCGCGGCGCCCGCCCGCAGCCGCCACCCGAGCGCGGCGAAGAGGAGGCCCCAGAAGAAGAAGTCGCCGTTGGCAAAGAACCAGAAGGCCACGCGGCGGAGGAAGGGCGGCAGCGCCTCATATTCGTCCAGCGGCAGCATCTGCGAGGCGTCCCAGCCGGAGTAGGCGGTGTTGGTCGGCGGGCCGTAGCCGGCGAGGTACCACAGCTGGAGGAGCCCGATGGCCAGCAGCGGCAGGCAGATGACCGCGTGGCTCCACAGCCAGCGGCGGTGCCTCCAGGCCGCGGGGAGGGCGCAGGCGGCGAGCACGGCGAACGAGACGATGTGGGCGAAGGGCAGCAGGCAGACCAGGGCGCAGGCCTCGAGCGTGAGCCGCCGCGGGTCGGGCCGCGGGTCGTCGCCGGCAGAGGGCGCCTCGTTTCCGAACAGTGCTTCCAGGATCAGGAAGACCACGGGCAGCGTGAAGAGGAACCCGCGCTGCGGCTCGAAGAGGTTCCCCATGCTGTACTCGAAATTGAAATAAGGGTAGCGCAGGAGTCCGTCGTAAAGGTTGTCGGCGTGGAAATACGGCGGACGGAAAATCAGGTAGTGGATCAGGTTGACGAGCGAGGTGTTGAGGAAAAGGAACACGCAGCCCGCCAGCAGGACCCACCGCGGCGGCAGCCGGAGCCAGCGCTCGAAGACCGCCCAGAGCGACCCGATCATCACGAGCGCGCTCACCAGGTTCATCAACCACATCGCGCGCAGCGCCGGCAGTCCGAGGCGGACGAGGTAGGCCACCTGGAAATCCGCGAGAAAGTGGTACTTCAGCGGGAACGGCGCGGCGTCGAGGTCCATCGGCGGGAAGCGCGGGGACTCGATGAACGCGTTCGCCACCGACAGGTGGAACGGCGTGTCGACGAAGTTGAAGTTGCACCAGATCGAGCCGCGTTCGTCGATCGTGACGCCGAGGTAAAAGCGGAGCAGCACGAAGGCCGCCAGTCCGAGGAACCAGTAATTCCAGCGGCGGGCATCGCGCAGCGGCGACGCGTCCGGCTCTGCCGGGGGCGCCGCGGCCAGCGGGGCCGGGGGGCGCGGGGCGAGCAGGCCCGAAAAGTACAGCACCGGCACGAGCAGGGCGGCCCAGGAGAGCCGCTGCTGGGGCAGCCCCCAGCCGAAGGCGGCGTAGAGGAGGAAATCCACCCAGGTGACAAGGAACAGCGTGAGCCCGAGCGAGAGGAAGAACCGCGCTCCGTCCCGGAAGGGTGCAAGCAAGGCGGACCGTGACTGGATCTGCCGCGCCAGAATGACGACGAGGGAGAAATGGATGAAATCGGAAAACACGGGGGGGGGGAAGCCAGCGGGACCGTCCGGCATGCGCGGGCCGCGGGGAAAAGCGGGCAGCCGGGATGCGACCAAAATATTTCCATCCTTAGTTAGGGAAAAATTTCGGCGGGAAAGAAGGAGATTTTTTCGTTCCCCTCAAAAAATTCGATGCGCCCTTCCGACGCTCCAAGCCGCTCGCCGATCCCCGCGAGCGGCCCATGGCCGGGCAAGCATCTCGCCGTTCGCCTCGAGCGGCCGGTCGCACGGTTTAGGTTTTACCCGCTGCTGCGCGCCTGCCACCTTCGGAAGCATTACCCTCATGAAAAAATCCCATCCCATCCTGCTGCGGTCCCGCCTTGCCTTCCTCCTTTTCGCCGCATGGGTCCTGGCCGGTGCGCCCCTCGCCCGCGCCGCGGCGTCCGGCAACCAGCTGCTGCTCGTGCACGACGAGGCCAAGGTCGTCGAGCCGCTCGTGCAGTTCCTGAAAGCCAAGGGCGGTTTCGACACGCTGGTCGTGGACCAGGCGCACCTGCCGAAGGACTGGAGCGGCTACCGCGCGGTCCTCGGTTACGTGCACGGGCGGCTGACGGAGCCGACGGAGCTGGCGATCATCGACTACACGAAGAAGGGCGGCCGTTTCGTCGCGCTGCACCACATGATCTCCAGCGGCAAGGCGGAGAACAAATACTACTTCGCCTTTCTCGGCATCGAGCTGGACAACCCGAAGGAGTCGAGCTCCCCGGTCACCCCCGGCGGCGGCTACGGCTGGTACACGGGCGGCGAGGGCGAGCCGGGCGTGAAGGTCACGCTGGTGCAGCTGCACCCGACGCACTTCATCGTCACCCATGACGTGCAGTGGGGGGCGCCGGTCCATTACCAGTCCTCCGATGCGCTCGCGGTGGCGCGGGACTACCCGGCGATCGTGCTGCCGAAGTCGGAGGCCTACATGAACCACAAGTTCACCGACGGCCGGGAGAAGACCGTGCTCTGCGGCATGCAGTACACCGACCCGCGCACGCACGCGTTCTTCGAGCAGGACCGGACGGCGTGGTTCAAGAAATCCGGCGACGGCTACATCTTTTATTTCCAGTCGGGGCACTTCGCCGAGGAGTACCAGAACCCGAACATCTCGCAGATGATCCTCAACGCGATCATCTGGGACGGCCGCTGACGGCCGCCGGCTCCCGCGGATCCGACCGTCCCGCCCATGCCTCCCGCGAATTTCATCCGGCGTCGCTGGCTTTCCGTGCTGCTCGCGCTGGCCCTGCCGGCGATCGCGGGGGCGCAGGGCGGCCGCGGCAACCTGTCGGCGGACCTCCGCGAGGCGACCGACCTGATGCGCGCCGGCAAGACGGCGGAGGCCATCGCGGCGGCCAAGCGCGAGGCGGCGGCCAATCCCTCCTCGGCGGATGCCGCCAGTCTGCTCGACGTGCTCGGGGCGACGGCCGACGCGCGCGTGATCTGGCAGCGCCGCATTGACGGCGCGGCGGACCCGGCGGCGAAGGCGGCGGCGCAGCGCGCGATGGCGGTCTCGTACGCATTCGACGGGCAGGGCGCGAACGCGCTCAAGTGCGAGGAGCTGGTGATTGCCTACTGGCAGACCCGCGAGCAGGCCGAGCCGCAGAACGCATTCTACCAGGAGGGCGAGATCGCGAACGAGGCCGCCCGGATCTGCCTCGACGCGGGCGACATCGACCTGGCCGAGCGCTGGTACCGCAAGGGCGCCGAGTTGGGGCTGAAGGAGCCGGAGCCGAAGACGCATCCGAAAAGCCTCTGGGATTACCGCCTCGCGCACGCGCTCGGCCGCCTGGCCGCGCGGCAGGGCAAGAATGCCGAGGCGCAGAAGCAGATCGCGGCGGCGCGGAAAATCCTGGACGCAGACCCGCAGATGGCGGCGCAGCAGGAGCGCTTTTTCCCGTATCTCGTCGGCTACGTGGCGCTCTACACGAACGATCTTAAGACCGCGGAAACGGAACTGACCAAGGCGGTCGCCACGGCCGGCAACCAGGGCGATCCCTTCATGACCTGCTTGCTGGCGATCACCTACGAACATCGCGGCGATCTCGCGAAGGCGAAGGAACTTTACGCGAAGGCCTACGGCCTGGCGACCGCGCACAATCCGCCGGCGGCGTTCGCCCGTCCGCTCGCGCGGCGCAAACTCGCGGAGCTGAAATAACGCTCGTGGGCAGCGGGTCGGCTGGACCGCTTTTGCAGGATCCGAGCTCGGCGGAATTCAGGCGGATCCAAAATCCGGATCCCGGCAGGTCTCACACGAAGGCACGAAGAACACGAAGGAGAAGCAGCCATCATTCCGATCTTCGCGTTCTTCGTGGCTTCGTGTGAAAATGGATCGGAGCCTGGGCCGATTTCGCGCTTGGAGCCTTCGCGGCCGGACGCATGATGGCGCGCATGTCTTCACCCCGGACTGAATCGCCCGACACGGTCGGGTCCGTGATCTCGCGCCGCGGATTTGTCGGCACGATCCTGGCGGCGACCGCGCTTCCCGCCGGCCTGAAGGGCGCGGTGCTCGGCGCCGGCAAGATCGATGACATTCCGATCATCGACACCCACATCCACCTTTTCGATCCGACGCGTCCGGGCGGCGTGCCGTGGCCGACGAAGGACAACGCGATCCTCTACAAGCCCGCGCTGCCGGCGCGCTATCGGCAGCTGGCGGCCCCCTTTGGCATCAAGGGTGCGATCGAGGTCGAGTGCAGCACCCTGCTCGAGGACAACCAGTGGGTTCTCGATGCCGCCGGGAAGGACACCATCATGGTCGGCACCGTCGGCAACCTGGACCCGGGCGTGCCGGAGTTCCGCGCCCAGCTGGATCGCTTCCACCGCAATCCCCTGTTCCGCGGCATCCGCTATGGAAATCTGTGGGGCCGCGACCTCGGCGCCGAGCTGGCGAAACCGGAATTCGTGGCCGGGCTGAAGGCGCTGGCCGATGCGGGCCTCGCGCTCGACACGGCGAATCCGAATCCCGCGCTGATCGAGGCGGTCGTGCATGTGACCGACAAGGTGCCGAACCTGCGCGTGATCATCGACCACCTGCCGCAGCTCAATCCGCCGGCCGAGGCGGCCGCCCTGGCGGCGTACCAGGCCAACCTGAAGGAACTCGGCCGCCGGTCGCAGGTGTACATCAAGGTTTCGGAGGTGCTGCGCCGGGTGGACGGAAAAGTGCCGGAGGATCTCGGTTTTTATCGCGCGCGGCTGGAAGACCTCTGGGGCGTGTTCGGCGAGGACCGCGTCCTGTTCGGCAGCGACTGGCCGAACAGCGACCAGTGGGCGGAATTTCCGAAGGTGCTGAACGTCGTCCGCGAGTTCTTCGCGACCAAGGGTCGCGCGGCCGCCGAGAAGTATTTCTGGAAGAACTCCGTCGCCGCCTACCGCTGGATGAAGCGCGACGCGAGCCAGCCGTCGCTCGGGTGAATTCGGAAAATCCTCACCGGCCCGCCGCTGCTGCCTGGAACTTGCTCACTTGAAACCCCGCCCTTCCGGCGCACCGCGCCACGCATGGCTCAGTGCGGGCGCAGCGCGGCGTGCCAGCGGTCCACGATCTGGCGGGCGAGGGGAAAGTCGTTGGGCTTGAGCTGCAGCGCCTGCTCGAGATGCGGCATGGCCTCCGGGATCCGCCGCTCGTCGCTCAGGAGGGCAAGGCCGAGATTGTAGTGGGCCTCCGCCAGCCGGGGATTGAGCCGCAGCGCCTCGCGGTAATGGGTGATCGCATCCGGCAACCGACCCGGCAGCTTGAGGAGGAGATTGCCGAGGTTGTAGTGAATCGCGGGATTGTCGGGGCTGATGCGCAGCGCCGCCTCGAAATGCGCGATCGCCGCCTGCTCCTGGCCGGGCATCTTTGCCAGGACCGTGCCGAGATCGTAGTGCGCATCGGACAACTCCGGATTGAGCCGCAGCGCCGCCTCGAACTCGGCGATCGCCGGCGGTTCCTGGCCGGGAATTTTCAGATACATGCCGCCCAGGTTGAAGTGGGCCATCCACGCGCCGGGATTGCGGACGAGGGTCTCGCGGTAGAGTTTCCAGTTGTCCTGGAACATGGCGCAATGACTCCAGGAGAGGGCCGCGAGAAGGAAGACAAGGAGCGAAGCCAGGACGGCGCCGAGCCCGGGCAGGCGGGAAGCGAGACGATCCCAGCCGAGGACCAGGCCGGCGGACAGGAGCGCGACGGGGGCGAGGTCCGGCAGGTACTGCCAGTGGTCCCAGACGAAGGAATAGAGCGCCCCGTAGAGATTCACGAAACCCAGGACCGGGAAGAGGGCGCCGATGAACAGCAGCGCCGCGGCCAGGGGCGCGCGGGAGCGGGCACGGATCGACCAGAGCAGGCCCAGGAGAATGAGGACGGCCGCGGGAAACAGCCACTGCCACCAGACCGCGATGGACGGCACCCAGCGCGGATAGATGAAGTTCAGATCGAAGGGCCAGAGGAGGTTGAAGAGGTAGAACCAGATCGCCCGGCCGGCGACCAGGCCGCGTTCCAGAAGGGGAAGATTGAAGTCCTGGCCCTTGGCCCCGAGATAGGTCTGCTCGACCCAGCCGGTGAACAGGCCCATGGCCGCGCCGAGGACCAGCCAGGGAACGAGGGGCTGGATGTCCTTGCGCCAGTCCAGCCGGCCGCGTTTCCACCAGAAGACGACGAGGAGGGCGGCGGGCAGCGAGGCGGTGACGGTCTTGCACAGGAGCGAGAGGAAGAACCAGGTCAGCGCCAGCCCGTAGGCCCTGGCGTTTCGGGTCTCGTCGAACTGGAGATAGTACCAGGCGGACAGGAGATAAAAGACCAGCGAGAGGGTGTTCTTCTGCTCGGTGATCCAGGCGACCGATTCGACATGGACCGGGTGAAGGGCGAAGATGAAGCCGGCGAGCCAGGCGCCGGGGACCCGGAGACGCTGCAGGATCAGGGCGAAGAGGACCGAGCCGGTGATGTGAAGGAGCAGGGTGACCAGATGGTAGCCGAAGGGATGGTCGCCCCAGAGGGCGTGCTGGATCCAGAAGAAGCTATGGAGAAGAGGATAGTACTGCTCGGTCGCTCCCAGCCTGGTCCAGATTGCGGACAAGCCAGAGAGGGACCGCAGCTCCGGGGCGGTCACGTAGTCGCTGTCGTTCCAGATGAACTCCCCCCGGAACGACGGCAGGTACGCGAACAACGTCGCGACCGCGAGCAGCGCCGCGGCCGGCAGATTCCCCGGGACGCGCGGGACAGGCGCGGCTTGGGCGGGGACGGGCTTGGGCATCGGCCCAGCAAAGAATCCGCGTCCTGCTCCGGCAATCGTTTTAACGGAAGAGTCTCACGCAGAGGCCGCGGAGAACGCGGAGCAGAAAAGCTCGAACCTTCCGCCGCTCCGCGTTCCCTGCGTCCTCCGCGTGAATCCCCTCCGAAATCAGCGCTGCAGCGGGATCAGCGCGCGCAGTCGCGGATCGCGCAGGTAAAGGCCGCCCCAGACGAACACGCCGAGGAGGGCCGTGAGGACCCAGGACGGATCGCCGACCCGCACGGTGGTGGCGATGGCGCCGCCGAGGTAGCCGGTGACGAGAATCGCGCCGAGCACGGCGGTGCGCGGGATCAGGTAGATGATGGTGCAGGCGAGCTCGAGGATGCCGAGGGCCACGATGATGTCGGCGGACCAGCCAAACTTGGCGAAGCCTTCCAGCACGGCGGGCGGCCTGGCCAGTTTCATGACGGCGCTGAGCAGCAGCATCAGCACGGGGATGAGGCTCAGGATGCGGCCGGTCCAGAGCGCGGCCTTCGAGACGGGGGCGGAGGAGGGGGTGGATTCCATGGGGATTTTGATGGGTTTGAAGACAGGACTAATGGGCGGAGGGGACAAGTTTGGCCAGATGTTCGAGGATGCCGGTCCAGCCGGCGGTGGTGGCCGAGGCGTACTCCGGCAGCACGCCCTCGTGGGTGAGGGTGATCTCGCAACCCTGGCCGCGCGGGGCGAAATCGATCGTCACCCGCGTCGCTTCGGAGGAGAATTTCGGCACGGTGAAGTCGAAGGCCAGCCGGCGCGGGCGAACGATCTCGCGATAGACTCCGACGTGTTCCAGCAGGCCGTCCGGGCGCTGCTCGGCGAGCACGAAGCGGCCGCCGACGCGCGCATCGATTTCCACGCGGGCCATCTTTCCCGTCGGCGTCGCGAACAGCCAGCGCCCGACGCCGGCCGGGTCGAGCCAGGCGTCGAAGACTGTCTCCGCCGGCGCGGAAAAGGTGCGCCGCACGACGATGCGGCGCCGGTCGGGCGTACCGGCGGGAGAATTTTTTGGCGGCATGGGGTTTCAGCTTCTTTTCGCCTGGGCGAGATAGGCCTCGAGCTGCTCCATCGTCCCGCCCCAGCCCTGCGTCATGCTTTCGTGGCTGGAGTCGAAGGTCCGGCGCTCGGCCTCGGTCGCATTGTACGCCGACCAGTGCAGCGTGAGCGTCGTCTTGCCCTCGTGCTCGGTGAACGTGGTCGTGGAAAGCGTCTCGAGCGGCCAGCTGGTGGCGAGGGGATGGCGCGTCACGCCGCGCTTGGCGTCGGAGAACGCGACGATGACGACGAGCTTCTCGGGCTTCACGATCTCGACGAAAGTCCACTTGCCCCACATCTCGTGGCCGTCGGGCGATTTCATCCCGTAGTGAAAGACGCCGCCGGGCCGGAGCTCCATGACGCAGGTGGACAGGGTGAAGCCCTTCGGGCCAAACCAGCGCTTGAGGTGCTCGGGATCCGTCCAGGCCGCCCAGACCAGCTCGCGCGGGGCGTCGAACGTGCGGGTGAGGACGAAATCCCTCGTCGCCGGCGGCATCGTCGGGAGGTACTCGGCGAGGCGCTCCAGCGTCTGCTTCCCGCCCTCGACCGCGCCGAACTCCCGGGCCACGAAATCGCGGGCCTCCGGGGTGGGGAACACCATGCGCGCGGTGACCCGCGTCTTGCCGGGAGCCGGTTCCTCGAAGGTCCACGTCGCGAGGAAGGTCGCCCCGGGGCCCTCTTCCCGGCCGCCGCCGTGCGAGAAGACGATGCGCTCGTGCCGCACGATTTCCTTGAAGATGCTCTTGTTGGGATAAAGAGCGCCGTCGGTGCCGCGCATCGTGTGCTTCCAGACGCCGCCGACCTTCAGGTCCATCTTCTCGATCGTGGTCGTGAAGCCGCGCGGCCCCCACCAGTTGGCGACGTGCTGCGGATCGGTCATCGCGCGCCAGGCCAGGTCGCGGGGGGCGTCATAGATGCGGCTGATGACGATCTCACGGTTGGAGGTATCCTCAGCGGGATGGTTTTTTCGGACGGACATGACGTGGCTCCTTTTCAGTGGTTGGGTTGTTTTGCAGCTCCTTCAGATATTCGCCCAGGCGATCGAAACTCTCCTCCCAGTGGCGGCGGTAGTGCTCCAGCCAGTCCACGGCGTCCTTCAAAGGTTCCGCCTTGAGTTGGCAGGGACGCCACTGTGCCTCGCGCGTCCGCGCGATCAGGCCGCTGCGCTCGAGCACCTTCAGGTGCTTCGAGATCGCCGGCAGGCTCATGTCGTGGGGTTCGGCCAGCTCGTTCACCGATCTCGCGCCCGCCGTCAGCCGCGCGAGGATCGCGCGCCGGGTGGGATCGGCGAGGGCGGCGAACGTCTGGCTGAGGCGGTCGGGGGTCATTCGGTTTCTATTTAACCAAATGGTTAACTAAAGGGCGCGAACTGTCAAGCGGCTTCCCGAAGGTTTTTCAGGAACGGAGCGGGCCCCGGACTCACGCCGGGTCGTAATCCAGGTACGGACCGAGCCACTTCTCGGTCTCGGCGAGAGTGAAGCCCTTGCGCTGGGCGTACTCGGCGACCTGGTCCTTGCCGACCTTGCCGACGCCGAAATATTTCGAGTCGGGGTGGTTGAAATACCAGCCGCTCACCGAGCTGGCCGGGTGCATCGCGCAGCTTTCCGTCAGGGTGATGCCGGTGGCGGCCTCGGCGTCGAGCAGGCGGAAGAGGATCGGCTTCTCGGTGTGGTCGGGGCAGGCGGGATAGCCGGGAGCCGGGCGAATGCCGCGGTATTTTTCCCGGATGATGTCCGCCATCGAGAGGTTCTCGCCGCGGCCATAGCCGCAGAGGTCGCGCACGCGCTTGTGCATGAGCTCGGCGAGCGCCTCGGCGAGGCGGTCGCCGAGGGCCTGCGCCATGATCGCGTTGTAGTCGTCGTGCTTCGCGCGGAATTCGGCCGCGAACGCCTCGACGCCGTGGCCGGCGGTCACGGCGAAGCCGCCGACGTAGTCGACCCGGCCGCTGTCCCGCGGCGCGATGTAGTCGGCGAGGCAGTGGTTGAACTGCCCGGCCGGCTTCTCGAGCTGCTGCCGCAGCATGTGGAAGGTCGTCAGGACGCGGCTGCGCTTCTCGTCGGCATAGACCTCGAGATCGTCGCCCACGGCGTTGCAGGGCCAGAAGCCGACGACCGCCTTCGCGGAATATCGCTTTTCGCGGACGATGCGGGCCAGCAGCTGCTGGCCCTCGTTGAAGAGCTTTGTCGCCTCGGCGCCGACATTCTCGTCCTCGAGGATGTCCGGGAAGCGCCCGTGCAGCTCCCAGGCGCTGAAGAAAGGTCCCCAGTCGATGAAAGGAACGATCTCCTCCAGCGGCACGTCCGCGAACACCTTCGGGCCGAGAAATTCCGGCCGCGGGATGTCGACCGCGGACCAGTCGAAGGTCTGCCGGCGCTCGCGGGCGGCGGCGAGGGAGAGGAGCGGGCGCTTGTTGCGGCGCTCGGCGAACTCGGTGCGCTGACGCTCCTGCTTCGCGATGTTCTCCGCGAGGAAGCCCGGCTTCTGCTGCGCGGAAAGCAGGGCGCTCACGACGTTGACCACGCGCGAGGCGTCGAGCACGTGGACGACCCCCGGCGGGTATTCCGGCGCGATCTTCACCGCCGCGTGGGCCGGGCTGGTGGTGGCGCCGCCGATCAGCAGCGGCACGGTGAAGCCCTGGCGCTGCATCTCCTTCGCGACATGCACCATCTCGTCGAGCGAGGGGGTGATGAGGCCGGAGAGGCCGACGATGTCGACCTGCTTCTCCTTCGCCGTCGCGAGGATCTTGTCGCACGGGACCATGACACCGAGGTCGATGACCTCGTAATTGTTGCAGGCGAGGACGACGCCGACGATGTTCTTGCCGATGTCGTGGACGTCGCCCTTGACGGTCGCGATCAGGAAGCGGCCGTTGGGCGTGGCGGTGCCGCCGCCGGCGACGAGGCGCTTCTTCTCCTCCTCCATGAACGGGGTGAGGTAGGCGACCGAGCGCTTCATCACGCGGGCGGATTTCACCACCTGGGGCAGGAACATCTTCCCGGCGCCGAAGAGGTCGCCGACGATGCGCATGCCATCCATGAGCGGCCCCTCGATGATGTTGAGCGGACGCGGGTACTTGGCGGAATTGGCGCGGGCCTCCTCGGTGTCGGCCTCGACGAACTGGTCGATACCCTTCACCAGCGCGTGCGACAGGCGCTGCTCCACCGTGCCGGAGCGCCAGGCGAGGTCCTCTTTCGCCTCGGTTTTCGACGCTCCGCCCTGGGCGGCCTTCAGGTCGTCGGCGAATTTCACCAGCCGCTCGGTGGCATCGGGACGGCGGTTGAGGAGCACGTCCTCGACGAGGTCGCGCAGGTCGCGGGGAATCTCCTCGTAGACGCCGAGCATGCCGGCGTTGACGATCGCCATGTCGAGGCCGGCGCGGATCGCGTGGTAGAGGAAGACCGTGTGGATCGCCTCGCGCACCGGATTGTTTCCGCGGAAGGAGAACGAGACATTGGAGACACCGCCCGAGACACGCGCCTGCGGCAGCGTGGCCTTGATGATCCGGGTGGCCTCGAAGAAATCGACGGCGTAGTTGTTGTGCTCCTCGATGCCGGTCGCGACGGTGAGGATGTTGGGATCGAAGATGATGTCGGCTGGCGGGAAGCCGATCTGCTCCGTCAGGAGCCGGTAGGCGCGGGTGCAGATGCGGACCTTCTCGTCGCGCGTGGCGGCCTGGCCCTGCTCGTCGAAGGCCATCACGACCGCGGCGGCGCCGTAGCGCGTGAGCAGCCGCGCGCGGCGGAGGAACTCGGCCTCGCCGTCCTTGAGCGAGATCGAGTTCACGATGCCCTTGCCCTGGATGCATTTCAGGCCGGACTCGAGCACCGTCCACTTCGACGAATCGAGCATCACGGGCACGCGCGAGATGTCGGGCTCGGCGGCGATGAGGTTGAGGAACTTCACCATCGTCGCCTCGCCGTCGATCAGCGCCTCGTCGACGTTGATGTCGATGACGTTCGCGCCGCTCTCCACCTGCTGCTTGGCGATGGCGAGGCAGGCGTCCCAGTCGCCGGCCTTCAGGGCCTTCGCGAACTTGGGCGAGCCCGTGATGTTCGTGCGCTCGCCGATGACGAGGAACTGGGAGCCGGCGGGCTTGGACTCGGGTGCGGGGAGGTCAGGCATGAACGGGACGTTGGGCGGCGAGGGTGACGAGGCCGTTCTGCACGGTATTCCGCACGATGACCAGCCCCGCGGCGACGAGTTGGGCGCGAACCCAGTCGGGTGCGAGCCGGATCTTGCGGTAGGCGCTGACGGCGGTGTTCCATCCGTCGCCGGCGCGGGTGTGCACGATGTCGTGCACCGCGAGGTGCGCCGCCTCGTACTCGAGGAAGCAGGTGAAGATCCGGTCGGCGTCGGCGCGCACCGAAATGAAGCGGTCCGCGCCCGTGCGCGCGACGGTGTAGTCGCGGAAGCTCAGGAGGAGGTAACCGCCGGAAGCGAGCGCCGCCGCGGCGTCGTGCAGCACCTGCGCGGCCTCGGCGGCCGAGGAGAGATGGGCGAGGGTGTCGCCCATGCACACGATCACCGTCGGCGCCGGCCGCGGGCAATGCCGGCGCAAGTCGCGCAGGTCGCCGGCAATGGTGCGGATCTTCCGCTCGCCGGCATCGCGGAGGAGCTCGGCGAGGAGCGTTTCGCTCGTGTCCACGGCGGTCACGTCGTAGCCGGCCTCGGCGAGCGGGATGGACTGGAAACCGCTGCCCGCTCCCAGGTCGAGGGCGGTGCGGTCGGGTCCGGGCGCATGCAGATCGAGGCTGCGCAGCCACTCGCGGAAACGTTCCCGCGCCGGCGCGCCGCCGCCGCTCATCCAGGAGTAGAGCGGGGCGAGGTGGCGGTCGTAGTGCTCCTTGGCAGAAACCATGACGCGCGTGAGCGGGCGCGTCAGGCGACCTGCAGTGCCTCGAGCCCGCTCAGGCGCAGGGCGGGGGCCGCCGTGGGCACCTGGTGGGGCTTCCGGCCCTTTACCGCCTGCGCGATCGCGGCGATGTGGGCAGGCGTCGAGCCGCAGCAGCCGCCGACGAGATTGACGAAGCCGCTCGCGGCGAACTCCCCCAGCACCGCCGCCATGTCGGCGGGCGTTTCGTCATAGCCGCCAAAGGCGTTCGGCAGGCCGGCGTTGGGATAGCAGGTGACATAGCATTCCGCGATCGAGGCGAGTTCCTCGACGTACGGGCGCATCGCCCGGCCGCCGAGGGCGCAGTTGATTCCGACGCTGAACGGCTTCGCGTGGCGGACGCTGTTGTAGAACGCACCGATCGTCTGCCCGGACAGCGTGCGACCGGAGGCGTCGGTGATCGTCACCGAGATCATGACCGGCACCCGCCGGCCGCCGCGCTCGTCGAACACGCTCTCGATCGCGAACAGCGCGGCCTTGGAATTGAGGGTGTCGAAGATCGTCTCGACGAGGAGGGCGTCCACGCCGCCGTCGAGCAGCGCCCGCACCTGCTCGGTGTAGGCGGCGACGACCTGGTCCCAGGTGACGGCGCGGAAGTCCGGCCGGTTGACGTCCGGGGACATCGACAGCGTCCGGTTCAGCGGCCCGATCGCGCCGGCGACAAAGCACCGGCGGCCGGGCGTGGCGGCCTCGGCCTTGCGCGCGGCGCTGCGGGCCACGGCGACCGCGGCGAGGTTCAGCTCGGTGACGATCGGCTCGAGCTTGTAGTCGGCCTGGGCGATCGAGGTGGAACTGAACGTGTTCGTCTCCACCATGTCGGCGCCCGCCGCGAAATACTGCGAGTGAATCCCCTCAATGACGTCGGGGCGGGTGAGGCAGAGCAGGTCGTTGTTGCCCTTCAGGTCGTGCGGATGGGACTTGAAGCGCTCTCCGCGAAAGTCCGCCTCCTCCAGCTTGTACGTCTGGATCATCGAGCCCATCGCGCCGTCGAGCACGACAATGCGCTGCCGGAACAGCGCCTGGAGGGCGTCGGTGGAATCGGAGGGACGGGCGGGAGAGGAGTCCATGGGTGGAGGAGTGCGCGAAACCATCGCCCAGGATGGGAGGTTTGGCAAGAGTTCATATCGTCATATATTGATTCGTTGATATGATTTTTCTTGCAGCCGTGCCGCCAGGCGATGACGGTCGCGGCGTTCGCGGTTCTTTTTAATTTTTCCGGCAAGCAGGGAAGGCCGTGAAAACCGGCCACAGTTAGCGCTGCGGTAACGCATCACAGACCCCCATTCCGCTCCGGCGGGAACAGAGCCAATCGGGACGCGAGTCCCGGTGAAGGCGGGGGCGAGGCAACACCGCTTCGCGGAAGTTCCAGGTGGCAGGATTCAAGTGCCAAGGTCTTCACCTTGATACTTGCTCCTTGCCCCTTGGAACTTGCCGCGCAGCGGCAAATGCGGAGTCCGAACATCTGCCCCGGGAAACTCACGCGTCCGGCGTCCGGCTGATGTCCAGCCGGGCGTGTCGTTCGCGAAAACTTCATCGCCAAAATGAAGCGTGAGAGTGGCAACTCCCCGGTGACGGCGGGCGGTTCTGCTCTTGCTGGCCAGAGAAAGCAGATCCCATGAAACCTGTTCCCAGCCCCGGGCGTTCGACGCGCCGGTCCCTCCTCCTCATCATCGCGGGCGGCGCCCTGGCGTCGCTCCGCGCGCAAACGCCGCCGCCGCAGCTGCCGGCCGTGGTCACGACCGCCACCCGCACCGCCGAATCGCCGCTGACCATCGGTTCCACCGTGGACACGATCTCCTTTTCCGACCTCGAGCGCCGGCAGGTCTCCTCGCTGGCGGACGCGCTCGGCGGCATTCCCGGCGCGCCGCTGTTCGCCTCCGGGCAGTCCGGCGCGGTGGCGTCGCTCTTCCTCCGCGGAGCCAACTCCAACCAGGCGCTGTTCCTCGTCGACGGCATCCGGCTGAACGATCCCAACACCGACTACAATGTCTTCCTCGGCGGCGCGTGCGTGTCCGCGTGCGACAGCCTCGAGGTGGCGCACGGCCCGCAGGGCACCCTCTACGGCGGCGAGGCGATCGGCGGCGTCATCGCGCTGCACTCGCAGCGCGGCGCCGGGACCTCGAGCGGCCGCGTCGCGGTCGAAGGCGGGAGCTTCGGCACGATCCAGGGCAGCGTCTCCGCCCAGGGCGCGACCGCCACCAACGCCTACAATTTCTCGGCGCAGGGCGGGCACACCGACAACGATCGCGTCAACAACTCGTTCGACAGCGCCAACGTCGCCCTCCGGCTCGACCACAAGATCGATGAGCGCCTCGCGGTCGGCGGCACGATCCGCTGGTTCCACGGCGTCTATGGCGACCCCGGCGACCGCTTCACCAACGACCCGGACAACTCGGAGCAGGAGGAGAACGTGCTCGCGACGGCCTTCGCCGATGCGAAGTTGTCCGCCGACTGGATCGCGCGCGCCGTGCTCGGCGGCCAGGACCGGCGCTTCGTGGCGGAAACGCCGAGGGTGGGGCGGGTCACGGGCGTGACCGTGGTGAAGAACCGCCGGGCCGTCCTCGACGCCCAGACGACCTACACGGGCCTCGAGCGGAACCGGATCACGGCGGGCGTGACCGCGGAGGCGAACCACACGCGCAACACCGGCTTCGGCGACATCAACAAGAAGCAGG
This sequence comes from Opitutaceae bacterium, assembly GCA_035549635.1. GTDB lineage: Bacteria > Verrucomicrobiota > Verrucomicrobiia > Opitutales > Opitutaceae > CAIUWA01. The sequence goes on along the minus strand of DASZQN010000050.1, from coordinate 187,005 downwards.
GCCTGCTGGCCTTCTTCGCGCAGGACGAGTTCTCACCGACGGACGAGCTGTACCTCACGGGCGGCCTGCGCAGCGACGACTTCGACACGTTCGGCCGGGCCACCACGGGCCGGGCGACTGCGGCCTGGCTGGTGGCGCAGCGCGCGCTCAAGCTGCGCGCGAGCTACGGCACCGCCTTCCGCTCGCCGGGCTTCCTCGACCTTTACGGCAAGAGCGCCTTCTACACCGGCAATCCCAACCTCCGTCCCGAGCGCGCGCGCGGCTGGGACGCCGGCGCGGACTACTATCTGCCGCAGAAACGCGGAGTGCTCAGCGCGACCTGGTTCGAGACCGACTTCACCGACCTCATCGCCAGCACGCCGAGCTTCACGAGCGTCGAAAATATCCAGCGCGCGCGGACCCGCGGGGCCGAGCTGAGCGCGCAGGCGACCCTGCCGGGAGCGGTCGAAGTGCGGGCCGGCTTCACCTATCTCGAGGCGCAGAACCTCACCACCCGGACCCGGCTGCTCCGCCGGCCGCGCCAGAGCTTCTTCGCGGATGCGTGGCACGACTTCGGCGGCGGCTTCAGCACCGGCGCCGGCGTGGTGGTGGCGGCGCACCGGAAGGACGTCGATGCTCGGACCTTCGCGACGATCGACGGCGAGGACTACACCGTGGTGCGGCTCTACGGCGCGTGGCAGGCGACCAAGCGGCTCGCGTTCAAGGTGCGCCTGGAGAATCTGCTCGATGAAAAATACGAGGAGGTGAACGGCTACCCGGCGCTCGGCTTCGGGGCGTTCGCGGGGATTGAGTGGAAATGGTGATGTTGTAGGCCAGGTCGTTGACCTGGCGGCCACCTCGGCGAGGTGGCCTACAACCCACGAACAAGGCCCGCTTTTTGAAGGCGGGCCTTGTTTGATTTTAAGGAGCCGAGAAGGTGGAACTCAGGAAATCAGGAAGGCGGCGGAAACAGGAATCCGTTCCGTTTCCTGATTTCCACATTCTCCGCTGGTTTTGTCCCGGTGGCGGTTCTAGCCTGCGCGCATGAACGTCAGAGTTCGCGGCCGCACCCGGCATTACCGCACCGTGGACTTTGATGCGGCGAAAAACGCGGTGCGGCTGGTCGAGCAGCGCCTGCTGCCGCACGAATTCAGGATCGTCGCCACGACGGATTTTCGCGCGACCGCGCGCGCCATCCGGGACATGGTCGTGCGCGGGGCCGGTGCGATCGGCGCGACCGCGGCCTACGGCCTGGCGCAGGGTGCGCGGACTTTCCGGGGGCGCGACCTGCGGGACTTTTCCCGCCACGTCGCACACGTCTATCGCGTCTTGAAAGAGGCGCGCCCGACGGCGGTGGATCCGGTGAACGCGATGGACGGCGTCCGCGTTGCCATGGACCGGGGAGCCACGGTCGCGGAGCGGCAGGCGCTGGCGCTGGCGGCCGCGCGGGAGTTCGCGGAGGCGGACGTGGCGCATTGCGCCGCGATCGGCCAGCACGGAGCCAAGCTTATCCGCAGCGGCATGAACGTGCTGACTCACTGCAACGCCGGCTGGCTCGCCTTCGTGGACATTGGCAGCGCCACCGCGCCGCTTTACGCCGCGCAGGCGCGGGGCCGAAAATTCCATGTCTTCTGCGACGAAACCCGTCCGCGTTCCCAGGGCGCGACCCTGACGGCGTGGGAGCTCGCGCAGCAGCGGATTCCGCATCACGTCATCGCCGACAACGCCGCCGGCCACCTCATGGCGCGCGGGGAGATCGACCTGGTGATCGTCGGTAGCGACCGGACCCTGGGGCGGACCGGCGAAGTGGCGAACAAGATCGGCACCTACACCAAGGCGGTGCTCGCGCACCGGCACGGCCTGCCGTTCTACGTCGCGATTCCGCTGTCCACGATCGACTGGAAATTGAAGTCGGGCCGCGACATCCCGATCGAGGAGCGCGGCGAGGAGGAGGTGTTGGGCGCGTGGGGCGCGGGGCGCGGCGGACGGCGCGAGCAGGTGCGGGTGGCGAATCGCGGCAGCCGCGCCCGCAATCCCGGCTTCGACGTGACGCCGCCGGAGCTGATCACGGGCATCGTCACCCCGGTCGGCATCTTCCGGCCGCGACAGCTCTGGGGCAACCGGCGGCGGCTGGGCGGTTGAGATTTCCGTGCCTGCCACGCCCGCAATTACCCCGGTGAAGGAAATCCGCCTGACGGCGGCGGTCCTGGCGCTGGCGACGCTCGCGGCCTACAGCGGGACGTTTTCGTTGCCGTTCATCTTCGACGACGTCCCGGCGATCACGCAGAACGCGCAGATCCGGGATCTGTCGGCGTGGCGTGCGGTGCTGCTGCCGGGCGCCATGCATGGCGCGGGGGTGGCCGGACGGCCGATGATCAACCTCTCGCTCGCACTCAACCACGCGATCAGCGGCGAGCGCGTGTGGAGCTACCATTTGTTCAACCTCCTGATCCATATCGCGTCGGCGATCACGCTGTTCGGACTGCTGCGCCGCACCTTTCAAAGTCCGGTGCTGGCGGCGCGGACGGGATCCGCCGCCGTGCCGCTGGCGGGCGCCGCGGCGCTGATCTGGGCGCTGCATCCGCTGCTGACCGAATCGGTCACGTCGGTCATCCAGCGCACGGAGACGGTGATGGGTTTTTTCTATCTCTTCACGCTCTATGCTTTCGCGCGCAGCGTGGAAAGCCCCGCGCCGCTGCGCTGGAGGGTGCTCGCATGGATCGCCTGCCTGCTCGGCATGGCGAGCAAGGAGGTGATGGTGTCCGCCCCGCTGCTGGTGCTGCTCTACGATCGCACCTTCGTCGCGGGCACCTGGGCGGAAGCCTGCCGGCGCCGCTGGAAATTCCACCTGGCGCTCGCCGCCACCTGGATTCCGCTTCTGTTCCTCGTCCTCCGGTCCGAGAGCCGGGGCGGGACGGCGGGCTTCGGCCACGGCGTGGCCTGGTGGGAATATGCGCTGACCCAGTGCCGCGCGATCGTGCTCTACCTGCGGCTGTCGCTCTGGCCGCATCCGCTCGTGCTCGACTACGGGACCGACGTGGTGCGCGGGCTGGGAGAGGTCTGGCCCCAGATCCTGTTGCTGCTGGCCCTGGTCGCGGGCACGGCCATGGCACTGTGGCGCCGCCCGGTGCTCGGCTTTGCGGGTGCATGGTTCCTGGCGATCCTGGCGCCGAGCTCGAGCGTCGTGCCGCTCGTCACGCAGACGATGGCGGAGCACCGGATGTATCTGCCGCTCGCGGCTGTCGTGGCGCTGGGCGTGGGCGCGTTGCACGCGGCCCTCGGCCGCCGCTGCCTCGCGTTGTTCCTGGCGCTGGCCGTGCCGCTCGGCGCGGCGACCTGGGTGCGCAACCGCGACTACCGCACCCCGGAGACGATCTGGCAGGACACGCTGGCCAAGCGGCCGGGGAACGAACGGGCCTACTACAGCCTCGCCATGATCGCCGATGACGGCGGCCGGACGGCGGAGGCGGTCGGCTACTATGAGACGGCGGTGAAGCTGAAGCCCGATTACGCCAACGCCCATTCGAATCTCGCCCACGATCTCGTCCTGGTCGGACGGACCGACGAGGCGATCGCGCACTATCGCGAAGCCGGGCGACTCCAGCCCGAGCTTGCCGACAGCCACATTCACCTCGGGGCGCTCTATGCGCGGCTCGGGCGCTGGGATGACGCCCGGCGTGAATACGAGCTGGTGCTGCGCCGGCTGCCGAAGTCCGGCGAGGACCACTTCAACCTGGCCCAGGTTGACTTCCAGTCGGATCACCTGCCGGAGGCGATCGAGCACTACCAGCGCGCGGTCGAACTCAAGCCCGACTTTGCCGAGGGCCATTACCGGCTCGGCAACGCGCAGATGAAGGCGGAGCAATGGGAGAAGGCGGCCGCGGCGTACCGCGAGGCGGTGCGGCTCAATCCGCAGTACTACGAGGCGCAGATCAACCTCGGCGGCGTGCTCCTGCTGCTCCACCGCGTCGACGAAGCGATCGCAGCCTACGAGCAGGCGCTCCGCCTGCGGCCCGGCGACGCGCTGGCGCAGGCCAATCTCGAGCGGGCGCGAGCGGGCCGCTGATCAGGTGACGGGAGTCGGGGGACAGGTGACAGGAGGCCCATCCGAGGGGGAAACCGGCTCGAATCGGTTCGACAGTCTCGAGCTGGAGGCCGAAATTCCGGCAACCCCCGCTGTTCCCATGCGCCTTCCCGTCGCCCTGCTGTTCGGACTGTCGATCTCCGCCGCCGGCCTGGAGGCCGCGGACTATCCGGTGCAGCCCGTGCCCTTCACGGCGGTGCGGGTGACCGGCGGCTTCTGGCAGGCGAAACAGGAGACGAACCGCACGGTCACGCTGCCGTTCGCGCTGCAGCAGTGCGAGGACTCCGGACGGCTCCGCAATTTCGACCTGGCCGCCGAGACGATGCGCCGCCGGGCCGCGGGCGAGAAGGATTTCCAGAACCAGCCGCCGACGATGTACCCGTTCGACGACACCGACGCCTACAAGGCGATCGAGGGCGCCTCGTACGTCCTGAGCATGCGGCCCGACGCCGCGCTGGCCCAGCGGCTCGACGAGTGGATCGCGCGGATCGGGGCGGCGCAGGAGCCGGACGGCTACCTCTACACCTTCCGGACGATGCATCCGGACTCGCCGGGCCACAAGTGGGTGGGGCAGCAGCGGTGGGAGAAGGACCCGGAGCTGAGCCACGAGCTTTATTGCGCCGGACATCTCTACGAGGCGGGCGTCGCGCATTTCCAGGCGACCGGCAAGCGCACCCTGCTGGACATCTGCCTGAAGAACGCCGCGCTCCTCTGGCACGATTTCGGGGACCGTCAGCGGCGCATCGCTCCCGGCCACCAGATTGTGGAAATGGGCCTGGTGAAGCTTTACCGCGTCACCGGCGAGAAACACTACCTCGAGCTGGCGCAGATCTTCCTCGACGCCCGCGGTCCGGGCGGACCGGCCTACAACCAGCTGCACAAGCTGGTCGTCGACCAGGACGAGGCCGTCGGTCACGCCGTCCGGGCCAATTACATGTATTCCGGCATGGCCGACGTGGCTGCTCTCACCGGCGACCAGCGCTATTTCAACGCGATCACGAAGATCTGGGAGAACGTCGCGGGCCGGAAGCTCTATCTGACGGGTGGCGTGGGCGCGCTGTCCCGCGGCGAAGCCTACGGCGCCGACTACGAACTGCCGAACGACGGCTACAACGAGACCTGCGCCGCGGTCGCGCTGATGATGTGGAACCACCGGATGTTCCTGCTCACGGGCGATTCCAAGTACATGGATGTGTTCGAGCGCACGGCCTACAACGGCTTCATCAGCGGCGTCTCCGTCTCGGGCGACCGCTTCTTCTATCCGAACCCGCTGGTCTACGACGGACAGAAAAAGAACAACAACGGCTTCGCCGGCCGGGCGCCCTGGTTCGGCTGCGCCTGCTGCCCGCCCAACCTGCTGCGGACGCTCGCCTCGCTCACCGGCTATTTCTACGCCGTGCGGGACGACGCGCTCTATGTGAATTTCTACGCCCAGAGCGAAGGGGAGATGAAAGTTGCGGGCACGGCGGTGAAGGTCACACAGGCGACCGATTATCCCTGGCAGGGCGACATCCGCATCTCGGTTGCGCCCGAGAAGCCGGCGCGCTTTACCCTGCGGCTCCGGCTGCCGGGATGGGCGCAGGGCCGGCCGGTGCCGTCGGACCTCTACCGCTACGACGATGCCGCGGTTCCCGCCTGGACGCTGCGTGTCGCAGGCGCCGCCGTCACCGCCCAGCCGGAGAAAGGCTACGTCTCGATCACGCGCGAATGGCGGGCGGGCGATGTCGTCGAACTCGGCCTGCCGATGCCGGTGCATGCGGTGCAGGGCAACGAGAAGATCGCCGCGACGCGCGGACTCGTGGCGTATGAGCGCGGTCCGGTGGTTTATTGCGTGGAGGATCTCGACGGCAAGACGCCGCTGAAAAACCTGACGCTGCCGGCCGCGGCGAAAATTTCCGTGGAGCCGCGGCCGCGCTTTCTCGGCGGCGTCACGGTCCTGGAGATCGACGGCGCCCGTCTTTCCGGCCCCGGCGATTCCGCTGCGGCCGTCTCGCGGCCCGTGGCACTGACGGCGATTCCCTATTTCGCCTGGAACAACCAGGGCCTGGCGCCGATGGCGGTTTGGCTGCCGCGTCCGTCCGTTGCCGGCAGGGCCGATGCGCGAAGGGGACTCGGCCGGGTCACGGCAGGGTTTTGAGCTGAAGAGCCTTGAACTGGATCGTCATCGGCGTCCCGGCGTGAAGCTGCAGGGCGAGGACGCCGGTCGCAGCGAACTTGGCCGGGTCGTTGTCGGTCACGTCGGCGGTCAGCTTGCCGTTCACGAAATGCTGGAGGTGGTTGCCACGGGCGATGATCACCAGGTCGTTCCATTCGCCGACCCGATAGGACGCGAGCATCTCCGCGGGCGGAGTGGAGGTGACGATCTCGACCGGCGCCTTTTTCTGGCCGTCGGCGATCTGTCCGATGCGGATGGTCTGGCCGGGCTGCATCAGGATGCCGCGGCCGCGCTCCTCGTAGAGCATGCCGACGTATTTGCCGCTCAGGTCCATGTCCATCTGGTAGCCGCCGACGACGAAGCCGGCGGCTTCGAAGATGCGGCTGCGATATTGGATCCCGGAGTTCGCGAATCCCTGGGTGTTCTGCCCCGTCAGGCGGAAGGAGGCGTGCAGTTCGAAATTCCCGACGTCGCCGCCTTTCCAGATCAGAAACGTGTTGGTCTTGAGCGGATTCGCCGTGGTGGTTTGCCCCGTGATCGCTCCGTCCCGCACGGACCAGAAGCTGGGGAGTCCATCCCAACCGGCCAGATCCTTGCCGTTGAAAAGGGAGCGGAAGCCCGCGTCATCGGCGGCGTGAAGCGAAACGACGAGGGAGAGGAGAGCGAGGATGAGGCGCACGGTGGGAAGCGGTTGAGGTTGAGTTCAGCTGGATTTGACGTTGGTCCAGCGGCCGGACCGCGCGGATTTCAGCACGGCGTCGGTGACGAGATCGGTGGCGAGGCCGTCGCGGAACGTCGGTGCCACCGCCTTTCGCTTGGCCACGCCGGCAAGGAAGTCGGCGACCTGGTGGACGAAGCTGTGCTCGTAGCCGATCTGCAGACCGGGCACCCACCAGTTTTTCATGTAGGGCTGGTCGCCATCGCTGACGTGGATGGAACGCCAGCCGCGGACGTTGCCGGGATCGCGGTGGTCGAAGTACTGCAGCCGGTGCAGGTCGTGGAGGTCCCAGAAGATCGAGGCGTGCTCGCCATTGATCTCGAAGGTGTAGAGGGCCTTGTGGCCGCGTGCATAGCGGGTGGCCTCGAACGTCGCGAGCGAGCCGTTGGCGAAGCGGGCGAGGAACGCGGACGCGTCGTCGATGCCGACGCGCTGCTTCTTTCCGGTCAGCGCGTGCTGCCGCTGCTTGACGAAAGTCTCGGTCATCGCAGTGACGGACTCGATGCCGCCGTTGAGCCAGAGCGCGGTGTCGATGCAGTGGGAGAGGAGATCGCCGGTCACGCCGCTGCCGGCGACCGCGGCATCGAGGCGCCACGTGCCCGGTCCGCCCTGGGGGACGTCAGCCGAGATCGTCCAGTCCTGGAGGAACTTCGCGCGATAGTGAAAGATCCTGCCGAGGCGGCCCTCGTCGATGAGCTGCTTGGCCAGCGTGACGGCGGGAACGCGGCGGTAGTTGTACCACACCATGTTCGGCACGCGGGCGCGCTCGACGGCCCGCACCATCCGGCGGGCCTCGGCCGGATTCATCGCGAGCGGCTTCTCGCACAGCACCATCTTGCCGGCCGCGGCGGCGGCGATGGCGATCTCGGCGTGGACATCGTTGGTCGCGGCGATGTCGACGAGGTCGATGTCATCGCGGGCGACGAGCGCGCGCCAGTCGGTCTCGACCGATTCATAGCCCCAGGTCTGGGCGAAGGCCGCGGTCTTCGCGCCGTCCCGGCCGCAGGCGGCCTTGAGCACGATGCGGCGGTCGATGGGGAAAAAATTGCCGACCTTGCGGAAGGCATTCGTGTGGGCCCGGCCCATGAAGCCGTAGCCGATCATGCCGATATTGAGGGGTTTCATTTTTTGGGAAGTAGCGAGTAGCGGGTAGTGGGTAGCGAGTAGTTGCTGAAGGCCGGGTCGTGATGCTCGCTACTCGCTACCCGCTACTTTTGAAGTCATCCCACCCAGCCGTGCTGGTGGCGGACCTCGATCATCGCGGCGAGGACGTCGTTCCAGGTCTGCGGCTTCAGCATGGTTTCGTTGGGGAACATGCAGCCGTCCCAGCAGATGTGCTTCATCCGCTTCGTGAGCTTGCCCGTGCCGTCGCGCAGCCAGTAGCCGGAATCGCGCACGAGGTTGAGCTTGCCGCGCGGATCGGTGGCGACGCAGTGGCGCCCGGTCTTCTCGTGCTCGCCGGAGCCGAAGACGGAGCCATCGTTCTGGGCGACGTGGAAATCGATCGTCCACGGCCGGAGCGCGGCGGTGAGCTTCTTCATCGCGGCGTGGAAGGCGTCGGGCTCCCAGTGATATTTCTTCGGCACCAGCCGGTGCTCGGGCGCATTCTCGCCGAGCGTGTAGAGGTGGGTGTGCGACATGTCCGCCTGGAAGCCCACGACCTTGGGCAGATCGACGGCCTCGAGCAGTTGGAGCATGTATTTCCAGCTGTGCATCCCGCCCCAGCAGATCTCGCCCTCGGCGGCGAGCCGCTCGCCGTGGTCCCGGGCGATCCGGCCGGCCTCGCGGAAAGTGGCGGCGATGAGCTTCGTGTTGCCCTTGGGATCCCTCAGCCAGTCGCGGACGCTGGCGGCCGAGTCGATGCGCACGATACCGGAGGGGCGGATGCCGAGCTCCCGGAGTTTTTGGGCGATGCGGCAGGCCTTGCGGACGTGCGCGATCCAGTTGGCGCGCTTGGCCTCGTCGCCCATCGCGGAGGCGTCGAACCAGACCGGCGCCACGACGGAGCCGATCGCGAGCCCGCGGCCGCGCACCTTGTCGGCGAGCGCCTTGATGCCGTCATCCGCGATATCGATGTCGATGTGTGGCTGGTAAAGGAAGAGGTCGATGCCGTCGAATTTCACCCCGCCGACCTCGGCGTTGGCGGTGAGGTCGAGCATGGTGTCGAACCCGATGAACGGCTCCGAGTCGGCGGTGCCCTTGCCGACGAGGCCGGGCCACATCGCGTTGTGCAGCTTGGGATAGTTGTTGGCGGACATGGGGGGTGGGGCAGCGGATGACGGAAACAGGGAACGGAGGACGGAAACCTGCGGAGGACTGCCGGGAGAAATGACGCCTAGAATTTGTTTCGACGATAGGCGCCGAGGGCGGGAGCATCGGGATGGACCTCGGGGCCGAAGTACCGGAGCACGACCAGCGGCTCGACCGCGCTGGTGTTCTCGAAAGTGACGCCGGCCTTCGCAGCGCTTTCGCAGCAGAAGACCTCGTCCTCGGTCAGCTCATGGAAGCGAATGAGCTTGGGACAATCGAGCGGCAGCCGGTTCATGCGGCCTTTCCCCTGGACGGTGATCAGGCCGTAGGCGCCACCGTCCTTGATCGTGCACTTCGCGCCGGGCTCGACCGTGAGCTCCTTGGCGGTAAAGAGCTGCTCGCCCTTCACCTTGCCGTAGACAATCCACCGGTCGACGTAGCCCTCGCTGCGGGTGTCGGCGACCGGCACGGGCTCGAGGTAGTGGTTGTCCTTGAAATTCGGGTCGGTGTTTTCGTCCCAGTCGAGCTGGTCGACGATGAAGTCGAGATCGCGGTGCTTCCCCTCCGGCATGTCCTTCACGAGCAGCGACCAGGGAACCTCGCGGCCCTCGACGAGCGACTGGTACATCCCGAAGACATCCGATCCCCACTGCGGCTCGTAGGTGCAGAGCGAGCCCGGCGCGTGGAGCACGGCGGGCGGGATCAGCCAGCCGGTACCGGGCTTCAGGCGGTAGGCGCGGGAAAGATCGAGGATGCCATTGTCGCCGCGGTTCCAGTTCTCGAGGCAGCGCCGGACCTCGGCCTTGGTCGTGCCGGGCTCCAGGCCCATGAAGGTGTAAGGGAAGTTGTTTCCCACGTTGTTGTGCTGTGGCGGAAAGTAGTACGACTCGGGCTTGCCCTCGCGCCCGACCAATTTCGCCTGCGCGGCGGACTGGTGCATGTGGTGCGGGATCGGTCCCATGTTGTCGAAGAACTTGGAGTAGACGGGCCACTTCCGGTATTTCTTCCAGATCGACGGCCCGATCAGCGTGGCGCCGCATTCGGCCACGGCGTCGGCGAGCGTGAAGCGCCGCGCTGCGGTCACGACATAGCTGAGGCCCTCGTCCGGGGTCCGGTTCTCGTTGGCGGCCGGCGTGGTCGAGGCGAACCAGCGCTCGTCGATGCCGCCGCGATTGAGACCGAAGGCATAGAGGTCGTCGGGATGCAGCTTCAGCCGTTTCCCCGGCTGGAGAAACGAGCGCGGCACCCAGCAGGGCGCGAGGCGGAGCAGGCCGCCGGTGTCGGCGAGCGCGCCCTCGACGAGGGACTGCACATTCGCGGGGGATTTCTTCCGGGAAGAAGCGGAGGAGGGCATCGGGGGCGGCGGTGGGGCGACCGCAGGCCGCGATACAAGCGCGGTCACGGGTGACCGCGAGTTTTTTTGAACGGGAGCCGCGTGGCGCCTACTCGAATGACTGCCGGGAATTGGACCGGAGGTACTCGGCGATTTCCGCGGCGAAAATCCCGCCGAACTCCGCGCGTTTCTTCTCCCCCACGCCGGAGATGCCTTCCATCGCCTCCGGCGTGTCGGGATAGTGGCGCGCCATGGCGCGGAGGGTCGTGTCGCCGAACACGATGTAGGCCGGCACCTGGCGCTCGTCGGCGAGGCGCTTGCGCAGGCCGCGCAGGCGCTCGAAGAGGATTTCGTCGCAGGCGATGTCGCCCTCGCGCCGGGCGGCGCGGCGGGCTTTGGGCAGGTCCATCGGCTTGGTCAGGGTGATGGCGGCGCGGGTCCGGAGTGCTTCGAGGCCGGCGGGGGTGAGCTCGAGGGTGGCATATTCGCCCTCGCTGACGGCCACGTGCCCGAGGCGCATCAGCTCGCGGCCCACGGCGGCCCATTGCGGTCGCGAGAACTCCCGGCCGATGCCGTACGTCGTGAGGCGATCGTGGTCCCAGCGCCGGATCTTGTCGGTGTCGGCGCCGGTCAGCACCTCGATGATATGGTTCATGCCCACCCCGAGCTGGCTGGCCTGCCGGATGCGGTAGATGCAGGAGAGGAATTTCTGCGCGGCGATCGTGCCGTCGTAGGTGGCGCGCGGCTCGAGGCAGTTGTCGCAGGCGCCGCAGGTCGCGGAGGGAAACGGCTCGCCGAAATAGGCCAGCAGCTCCGCCCGGCGGCAGCCGCCGCTCTCCGCGTAGTGGACGATCTGCCGCAGCTGGGACCGCGCGACCTGCTGCTCGTGCTCGTTGGTGATCTCGTCAAGGAAATGGGTCTGCTTCGCGATGTCGCCGGCGCTGAACAGCAGCAGGCAATCGCCCGGCAGGCCGTCGCGCCCGGCGCGGCCGGTTTCCTGGTAATAGCCCTCGATGTTCTTCGGCAGGTCGTGGTGGATGATCCAGCGGACGTTCGGCTTGTTGATCCCCATGCCGAAGGCGATCGTCGCGCAGATGATGCGGGTATCGTCGCGCAGGAAGGCCTCCTGGTGGCGGCTGCGTTCCTCGGCCGTGAGGCCGGCGTGATAGGGCCGGGCGGCGAAACCACGGCCCGTCAGGCCCTCGGCGGTGCGCTCGGTGGCGGCGCGGCTGGCGCAGTAAATGATGCCGCTTTCCCGTTCGCGGGTCTTCACGAACTCGACGATCTGCCGCAGCGGCTGGTCCTTCGGGATCACGCGATAGGTGAGATTCGGACGGTTGAAGCTGGCGACGAAGGTGGCGGGCCGGTGCAGTTTCAGGTGCGCGATGATATCCGTCCGGACGCGGCCGGTTGCGGTGGCAGTCAAGGCCATCATCGGAACTTCGGGCAGGAGTTCGCGCAGCCGGGCGAGCTGGCGATACTCGGGACGGAAATCGTGGCCCCACTCGGAGACGCAGTGCGCCTCATCGACGGCGAGGCACGCGATCTTCCAGCTCCGGAGGTTTTCCGCCCAGCCCTCCAGCATCAGCCGCTCCGGCGCGACGTAGAGCAGCTTGAACTCGCCCTGGTGCAGGCCGCGCAGGCGGCGGCGGCTTTCGTCGGGGTCGAGCGAAGAATTGAGGAAGGTGGCGGCCACCCCACTGGCCTGGAGGGCATCGACCTGGTCCTTCATCAGCGCGATGAGCGGGGAGACGACGATGGTCAGCCCGGGGCGCACCAGCGCGGGGAGCTGGAAGCAGAGCGACTTGCCGCCGCCCGTGGGAAGGAGGGCGAAGACATCCTGGCCGGCGAGGGTGGCCTCGATGATCTCCTGCTGGAGCGGACGAAACGACGCGTAGCCGAAAGTCTGGCGGAGGAGGGCGGTGAGTTCGGACGCGGCGGCGGGCATGGGAGGAGGGGCGGCGGATAGATGCGAAACGGGCGCAGGCCCGCGTTTCTTTCACGCTTGCGCCGCGGCCGCCCGACGCCATCCGAAAAAAAGCCGCCCCCCCGAAGGGAGCGGCTGGAAGGGAATGGCGATGCTGTCCGACTCAGGCGTAGGCGAGCGTCGGGCGGCCGTAGGCGGGGCGGGAAGTGAGGAAGTAGTCCGCGCCGGTCTCGGCGGGCTTGAACTCCGGGCACATCTCCGCGAGCAGCTCCCGCAGGTTCTCACGGGCGCGGGCAATGCGGCTTTTCACCGTGCCGACGTTGATGTGGAGCATGCGGGCGATCTCCTCGTAGGGCAGGTTGAGCACGTTTCTCAGGGTGAGGATCTCACGGTGCTTCTTGTCGAGCTTCTCCATGCAGGTGCCGATCAGGCCGGTGAATTCGGAGCGGACGCTTTCCTGCGCGGGATCGCGCGTCTCGGCGGCGATCAGGTCGGCGAAGGTGCCCTCGGTGCTGGTGCCGTCGCCGATCACGTGGTCGAGCGAGAGCGAATCCTGCCGGCGGCGGCGGAAAAAGTACCAGTAGCGGTTGCGCGCCAGGTTCACCGCGATGCGATGCAGCCAGGTCGCCAGTGAGGAGTCGCCGCGGAACCGGGCCAGGCCGCGGTGCGCGCGGATGAAGGTGTCCTGGGTGATCTCCTCGGCGTCGGAGCGGTTGCGCAGGAGACCGAGGGCGATGCTGAAGGTCTTGCTGCGATACCGGTTCATGATCTCGACGAAGGCCGACTCATCGCCCGCGTTGAAGCGGGCCACGAGGCCGGCATCGACGATGGCTTCCTGGGCCGAGTTGGAGGAGGTGGCAGTGGCGGTGTTGTTTGTCATAAGAGGGGAAGTTAGTGGTGGTTGAACCCCGCTCCTATTACTCGATGCGTGCCAGCCGATGTTTGGATTACGTAAGCTGCTATTCCATAGATTTTTAAAAGTTACCCACGGCTTGGGGCGGAGTTTCGGAAGCTCCAAAATCGTGCAAAATGAAAGATGGGCCGAGGAGGTTCGTGCAGCGCGCATGCATGGCGGCAGGTTCGGATCCATCCGCCCACCGCAGGCACGCAAGGGGGAGGAAAGCTCCCGCTGAAAGGGCGCGCGACGGCGTCCGGTGCGCTCACCAAAAGTGGGTAACGGGCGCGAATTGACGGGGTCGCGACAGGGCTTTGATGCTTGCGAGCCCAATGGCAGGGCGCAGCTTTTTCCCACCCCTCCCCATGAAGAAAATCCTTCTCGCGTTTTGCGCGCTGGCGGCCGCCTGTGCATCGCCTTCCCTGGCGGAAACCTACCAGATCGCCGTGATTCCGAAGGGATCGACGCACGAATTCTGGAAGTCCGTCCACGCCGGCGCCGTGAAGGCGGAGCGGGAGATCAATGCGGCGGGAAAGGACGAGGTCCACATCGTGTGGCAGGGGCCGCTGAAGGAGGACAATCGCGAGCAGCAGATCCAGGTCGTGGAAAATTTCGTCGGCCGGCATATCAGCGCCATCGTCCTCGCTCCGCTCGACCGCAAGGCGCTGGTGGCGCCCGTCGAGACCGCGGTCGGCGGGAAGATTCCGGTGATCATCATCGACTCCGCCCTGGATTCCAAGGCGCAGGCCAGCTTCATCGCGACGGACAACCGGGAAGGCGGACGGATCGCGGCCCGCAACCTCGGCCGGATGCTGGACGGGAAGGGGAACGTCATCCTCCTCCGCTACATGACCGGCTCGGCGAGCACGGAGGAGCGCGAGGAGGGATTTCTCGAGGTGATGAAAAAGGATTTTCCGGGCATCAAGCTGATCTCGACCGAGCAGCACGCCGGTGCGACGCGGGACAGCGCGAAGAGCGCCGCGGAGAACCTCCTCAACCGCTTCGGCCGCGAGGTGAACGGGATCTTCGCCTCCAACGAGTCCGCCGCCTCCGGCATGCTGCTCGCCCTGCGCGATGCGGGTCTCGGCGGCGGCAAGGTGAAGTTCGTCGGCTTCGACGCCGGGGAGACGCCGCTCGATGGGCTGAGGAAAGGCGACATGCAGGGGTTCGTCGTGCAGGACCCGCTGCGCATGGGTTACCTCGGCGTGAAGACCGCGGTGGCGGTGCTGCACGGGGAGAAAGTTCCGGCGACCGTGGATACCGGCGTGGGTTTCGTCACCCGGGAGAACCTGGCCGATCCGGCGATTGCCGACCTGATCGCGCCGCCGCTGGACCGATATCTGAAGTGACGACGACCAGCGCCGCCTGCCTGCGGCTGACGGGCATCCAGAAAAGTTTCGGCGCCACCCGGGCGCTGCGGGGGGTGTCGCTGGAGATTCTTCCGGGAGAGGTGCACGCGCTGATCGGCGAGAACGGTGCGGGCAAGAGCACGCTGATGAAGATCCTCAGCGGCGCGGAATCGGCGGACGCGGGGACGATGGAGCTTGGGGGCGAGCAATATGCGCCGGCCGGGCCGCACGACGCCCGGCTGAAGGGGGTCGCGATGATCTACCAGGAGTTGAACCTCGCGTCGCATCTCACCGCCCAGGAGAACATCCTGCTGGGAGCCGAATCGGCGCGGGCCGGCTGGCTCGATCACGAGGCCGGCCGGGTCCGGGCGCGGGCCGCGCTGGCCCAACTCGGCCACGAGAAAATCGACCTGGACCGCCGGGCGGCCGACTTTTCGATCGCGGAGCAGCAGGTCATCGAGATCGCCCGGGCGTTGCTGGGCCGCCCGCGCGTGCTGATCATGGACGAGCCGACGAGCAGCCTGACGCAGGCCGACGCGGAGAAACTTTTCGCCGCCATCCTGCGGCTGCGCGCCCAAGGCGTGGCGATCATCTACATCAGCCATTTCCTCGAGGAATGCCGGCGCGTCGCGGACCGCTACACCGTGCTCAAGGATGGGGAGACCGTGGGAACCGGCCGGATGCCCGAGGCCAGCCTCGACGGGATCGTGACGCTGATGACGGGACGTAAAATCACCGACCTCTACCGCCGTCCGCTGCGCGCCAGCCTCGGTGATCCGGTGCTCGAAGTAAGAGGCGCAGCCGGAGCGCCGCGGCTCCGGCGTGCCAGCTTCCAGCTTCGCGCGGGAGAAATTTTCGGGTTGGGCGGATTGATCGGCGCCGGCCGCACGGAACTCCTGCGGGCGATTTTTTCCCTCGACCGCCTGGAGCGGGGTGAGGTCTGCGTCATCGGTGAGCCTGGCCGGACGCCCGCGCCCCGGGAGCGATGGCGGCAGGGAATCGGCTTCCTGAGCGAGAATCGAAAGGAGGAGGGGCTGATGCTCAACCAGTCCCTCGCCGACAACCTGACGTTGACGAAGCTGGGGAGCTTTGGGCCTCTGGGTTGGATCAGCCGCCGGCGGCAGGGAGCGGCTGCGACCCGCTGGATCGCCCAGCTCGGCGTGAAGTGCCGCGACGCCGACCAGCCGGTGGGCGAGCTTTCCGGAGGGAATCAGCAGAAAGTCGCGCTGGCCCGGCTGCTCGAGCATCCGGTGAGGATCTTCCTCCTCGATGAACCCACGCGCGGAATCGACGTCGGCAGCAAGGCGCAGGTTTACCAACTCATCGGCGAACTGGCCGCCGCCGGCCGGGCGGTCGTCGTGGTGAGTTCCTACTTGCCGGAGCTGCTCGGCCTCTGCGACACGATCGGCGTCATGTGCCGCGGGGAGCTCGCCGCGGTGCGCCCCCGCGCCGAGTGGGACGAGGCGGAAATCATGCGGGTGGCCACCGGTTCCGCATGAACGCTCCCGTGAAACGGATCCTGGCCCGGATCGGGCCATTTCTGGGACTGATCCTTGTGGTTGCCCTGTTTGCCCTCCCGGCCGAGACGCGCGAATTCTTCCTGACCTATCACAATTTCAAGATCATCCTGACCCAAACGGTGATCGTGGCGGTGGGGTCGCTGGGCATGACGCTGATCATCATCAGCGGCGGCATCGACCTCTCGGTGGGTTCGAGCGTGGCGCTGACGAGCGTGGTGGGCGCGCAGCTGATCCAGCATGGCTGGGGGCCGGTGACGGTGCTGCTGGCGGTGGTGGCGGCCGGCGGGCTCGTCGGGCTGCTCAACGGCGCGGCGATCGCCGGCATGCGCATGACGCCCTTCATCATCACGCTCGGCACGCTGGGCGTGGCGCGCGGCACCGCGAAGTGGCTGGCGGACGACCAGACGGTCAACTACGCCGGCTCGGCGATCAACGGCTGGATGACAACGGCGGATCCCTTCAGCCGCGCCCTGCCGGCCGGCGTCTGGGTGATGCTGGTGCTGGCAGGGTTCACTTCGCTGCTCCTGCGCAACACCGTCTTTGGGCGGCACGTCTTTGCGCTCGGTTCCAACGAGGCGGCGGCTCGCCTCTGTGGGATTCCAACGCGGCGGGTGAAGATCCTGATCTACGCGGTCGCCGGCTGCTACTTCGGCCTCGCCGGGCTCTTCCAGCTTTCACGCCTGCGCCAGGGCGATCCAACCGTGGCGATCGGCCTCGAACTCGATATCATCGCCGCGGTGATCATTGGAGGCGCGAGCCTTTCGGGCGGCGTCGGCGGCGTGCTGGGCTCCATGATCGGCGCACTGATCATGGCGGTCCTGCGCAACGGCTCGCAGCAGATGGGCTGGCCGACTTATTTCCAGGAAATCATCATTGGCCTGGTGATCGTCGCCGCGGTCTTCCTCGACCGCCTGCGCCAAGGCAAAAGGGACTAGAAACGAAGGGTAAAATGACCGTGCGCCCGAGCCTCGGACGGCGCGGGGCGCGGCGTGACCGCAAGGGCTCCGCAAATTAAAAACCCCTGGAGGGGCATCCAAGGGTTTCAAATTGGGTGCAGGGGCTGGATTTGAACCAGCGACCTTCAGGTTATGAGCACTGCGAAATAACTCGGCGAACCAAGGACTTAACTCATATTTTCCGAAAACTACGGTGAAAACTACGGGAGGGTTTTTGAAGCTGTTGCGGGATGTTGCACGTGCGTTCGTCACGTTAAATTTCAGCGAACTTCATTGGCTTCACTCTAGTTACTTTAGGCGCTACTTTACCCCCCCCCTCCTAGAGTAAGGTTCTCGGGAACCCGAGATGCTACGCACAATCGGTTGAGGGCGAATTAAGCAGCTTGATCCATGCAATTGGCTAGGTGGTGTATTAGCTCAGCGTCGCCCGCTCAAGGCGCGCGGCATAGGCCAGGATCGAGATCGTGGTGGTCAGGATCATTTGGGCATCCAAGCGGGTGAATCGCCCGGGGCTGCCTTCGTGAACCGCCGCGCTGCCGACCCCATGGGTCTTGCCCGTTACGATGCTCAGCCATTCGAAAGTCGCGTCACCGATTTTTTCAGCCCAGTCCGCGGTCGTGCCATCGCCTGCAGCGGCCTTGATCCTCTTCAGGTGGTTTCTCAGCGGTTGCACGGCCGTCCGGCACAGACCAACGGTCAGGTCATACTCGCCAGCGTTGAACATCGCGTGGGCCCGCTTCGCGGCCTCGAACGCTTCACCTACCTTGCTATTCGGGCCGCGCCAAGTCGGCAAGACCACTTTGGTCGAGGGATTTGCCACTTCCCCCAATCATTATTTCGACCTCCATCAAGCGGTCGACCGGGCACGCCTCGAAGAAAGCGATTTCCGGATTCTCGACGGGCTGGATGGCATTGTCGTGATCGACGAGGCGCAGGAAATGCCCGCCCTTTTCCGGAAGCTGCGCGTTCTCGCCGACCGTCGTGAGAATCAAACCCGCTTTGTCCTGACGGGCAGCGTCTCACCCAAAATCTCCGACTCATCAGCCGAGAGCCTGACCGGGCGCGCCCGTCGCCTTTCCTTGGGCGGCTTCACCTTGAGTGAAATCGGGCCGGAGAACTGGGAGCGGCTGTGGGTTCGCGGCGGATTTCCCGCCGTCTATACGAAGGAACTCGACGAAGTATCGATGGAGGTCCGGCAACACTACATCTCCGATGTCCTGACCCGCGATCTGCCCGCGCTCATCGACATCAAGCTCACCAACGAACAGATCTTCCGCTTCTTCCGGCTCCTCGCCCATCACCATGGCCAATACTGGAATCACACCGAAATTGCGAGCGTGCTGGGAGTAAATTCCCGCACGGTCCAGCGGTACGTCGAACTCTTCAAGGGCATGTATCTGGTCCGCGAATTGCCGCCGTATTTCGAAAACCTGGGCAAGCGCCTCCGCAAAGCACCCAAGCTTTACATCCGCGACAGCGGGCTCCTTCACGCGCTGCTCAATCTCCGTGACCGCTCCGCAGTCTATGGGGCTTCGCAGTTCGGCGCCTCCTGGGAGGGGTTTGGTATCGAGCAGCTCCTTTCCGTTTTGAAGCTGCCCGACGACCAGTGCTACACGTGGTCCATCCAGAGCGGCGCGGAAGTAGATTTGGTGCTGACGCTCCCCGGCGGACTGGTGGGCGTGGAATACAAGGCGGGAGATGCGCCGAGAAGAACCCGTTCCATGACCGCGGCGATTGAGACGCTGAAATTGAAGAAGCTCTACGTCATTTACCCCGGGGAGAAGGACTATCCAATCGATGAGGTGATCGAGGCAGTCGGTATTGTGAACCTTTCGAAGTTGGGTGCTTTGTCCGGAAAGAGTGCTGAGGAGGCTTCCTGAGGGGGAACCGCCACGGTGGCCGCCACCTGTCCGTTACGTGCCGTCTTAGCTTTCCATAGCTCTTTTGCTCTTCCGCCTTCAGGCATACTGCCTGAAGGTTTTTATCCAAATGACAGGGACATGCATGATCTCATAGAAAAACTACGGTGCAAACTACGGGGCCTCACTTAAAATAATTGCCCAAAATTGCCCAAGTTCAGGTCCCATCTTTGCCTCTATTCGTGCTCATTTCCGACTATCATAAGTCATTCAACAAGAAACCCTCCGAAGCGATTCGGAGGGTTTCAAATTGGGTGCAGGGGCTGGATTTGAACCAGCGACCTTCAGGTTATGAGGCTGAACGTAAATCGGGTTTTCTCATAGCTACAGAGCTAAAAACCGCCTTTTAAAATGCCTTCCGTTGGTGGTTTTGTTGGTTTTTATGACTTGCGACCGCCCTGCCTGTTGCTGCATGTTTCTGGGCGTTTCAAGGACGCGGATTAGTACTTAATCGGGACAGCCGGAACCTAGAAAGGCATGGTGCAAGATGTCGCTCGAAATTAGAAAAAACCCTGACGGGACGATTCGGCCGTACTGGTACGGCCGTTATGAAATCAACGGGAAACGCTACTGCGACAACCTCGATGTGAAGATCGGCGGAACGCCGCCGGCGAGCCTGTCGCTGAAGGAAGAAGGCGACACGGTCTTCGAGCGGTCGCGAGCTACCGCCCTTGCCAAGCTTGCGAGTTTCGTGGAGGAGGCCCGCACCAAGCGCGACTCCGCGCGCTTGGTGGAGAAGCTCTACGAAATTAAGACCGGGGAGCAGATTCGGTCCGTGAAGTTGGAGAACCTGCCGGAGGAGTGGGCGGGAATTCCCCGGAAGCGGAAACCGAACGCGCGCTATGCGGCGCAGTGCCGCTCGTCCTTGGCGCGCTTCGCCTCGGTCATCCGGAAGCAGAACCCAAAGATCCTGGAGCTTGGGCACGTAACGCGGCAGACCGCCCGGACGTTCATGGAGGCCGAGGCGGCGCGGGGCGTTACGGCCAAGACGTGGAATGATGTGCTGAAACTGCTTCGGGCGACGGGTAAGTACCTGCTGCCTGCCGGAAGCATCAATCCGTTTTCGGATATTCCCACCCGTGAGGTCGAGACAGTCTTTCGCAAGCCGTTCACTCCGGAAGAACTGAAAGCGATTCTCGACGCCGCCTTGGACGACAACTTCATTCGCCCGATTCTGGTTACTGGAATCTGTACGGCCATGCGCCGAGGCGACTGCTGTCTGTTGAAATGGGCGGACGTGGACCTTGTCCAGAAGTTCATCACGGTAAAGACGGCGAAGACCGGCACCACGGTAGGCATCCCCATTTTCCCAATGCTCTACGACGAACTGGCCCGGCAGCCGCGCAACGGCGAGGAGCACGTCTTCCCTGAGCAGGCGAAGATGTACGGTAAGAACCCGGACGGCATCACTTGGCGGGTCCGCCAGGTGCTCGCCGCCGCCGGCTTTAAGGACCGCGATGGCGCGGATGACGAGGAAGGCAACGAGGCGATTATCCAAACCCCGGCGCTAGCGATCCGTGGCGAGATTCACGCCCAGCGCAAGGAAGGCTTGCGCCGGGCGAGCGTGCGGGACTTCCACAGCTTTCGCGTAACGTGGGTCACGCTTGCGCTGACGGCCGGCGTTCCGCTTGAACTCGTCCAGAAGGTCACGGGCCACAAGACCGTTGACGTTGTACTTAAGCACTACTTCCAACCGGGCAGGGAGGAGTTCCGGCGCGCCCTTCAAACCGCCATGCCGAAACTTTTGACCAATGGGAGCAAGACCCCGAAAGAGGAGATGCTTGAGATTCTAGATCAGTCCACGGCCAAAGCGTGGAAGAAAGACGCGAAACGGCTTCGGAAACTAATCGCGGCTCTAATTTGAAAGCGATCGCTCGGCCGTCAGTACACCAGGATTAAGACAACCGACTGCTGAGCCTTTGCCACCATGTCTTCGAATCGCTGGCCAGCCTTCGGCTGGTTCACCGCCGGCGCGTCGCCGGCTAAATATGGCTCGATCAGAGCCAGCGCGTAAGTGCTCTTCACGGCATAGTTCACGTTTTGCGGGATGTCACCCGTTGCCTGGGCTGCTTTCATTCCGAGCTTACTGACAACGATCCCGATCAGGTTCCCGTTTTCATCCAACAGGGCACCCCCTGAGTTGCCCGGCTGCACCGGAACGCTGATTTGCCACGCTCTTGGGTCGTCAGCAACTCCGTTTAGACTGCTGATCTCGCCCTTCGTGACCTTCGGACTAAAACCCTGAATCTCAATGTTCGGAAAACCGATGGTGGCGACTGGTTGCCCCAATCGGATAGACCGTGAAGGTGCAATCGGCAGCGCCGGGTAAGGTCCGCCGTCGAGTTTCAACACCGCGATATCATTGGCCTCGTCGATGCGAACAATCGTCGCGGTGTGAATTCCATGCACTGTATAAACCTTCAAGCCGTTGGCCCCGGCAACGACATGGGCTGCCGTCAGGATGTAGCCGCCGGTGGAGACTATGGCCCCTGACCCGCTGGCCTTGGGTTCATTGCTTGAAACGCCGGAATTGTCTGCGGCATTTCCTGAAGGAGTTCCCTCCTTCCAAGCGACCATCTCACTAACTAGGACCTTGCTCCGCGCCTGAGCAATAAGTGCCGCTTGCCGGCCAAGACGTTGTTCCAAGACTTGCTGAGCTATCGCCGACAGCGAGTCTGAAGCGGCGCCAATATTATACCACGCAAGCGCCTCCATCTCGTCTTTGGCAGCGCCCTCTCCATTTTCATAAGACTTACCCACGCGGTATTGCGCCGATGCATCGCCACTGCGGGCGGCTAACAGGTCCCACTTGAACCCCTCCTTCACATCCTTCGGGACACCATTCCCTTCTCTGTAGATGTCTGAAATTGAAGTAAGCGCGTCGCTATTGCCGCTTTCGGCGCTCAACTTGAACCACTTTATCGCTTCGGTGGCGCTCTTAGTCACACCCATCGCCTCGTTTCCCTTCGCGTAAATGCTACCCAACCGCGAGAATTCAGCCGATGGACTAGGGCGTTTCCGCAGCCAAGCAATCGCCTCGCTTTCGTTTTGTGGCACACCCTTTCCTAATGCGTATGCATAACCGACTTCAGAAATGGCCATTTCATTGCCTTGCCTCGCAGCCATAAGCAAATAGCGGAAACCGGTGATTGGGTCTCGGTGTGCATCGGTTGCTTCGGATAAGGTTTTGCCCAACATAAACTGAGCCGAGGACGAACCCGAATCAGCCGCCTTCTGAAGCCATCTCATGGCCTCGGCTTCGTTTGGTTGCACGCCTTCTCCGCCCGCGTACATCTGCGCCAATTGCATTTCAGCCATCGCCACCCCTTGTTGCGCAGCTTTCAAGACCCATCGAAAACCCTCCGCTTTATCCATTTTCACCCCATTCCCGTTCGCATACGATAAACCCACCATTAATTGAGCTGCCCCTAGATTCTGATCGGCGGCTTTTTGGATCCAGGTAAGTCCTGCCGAGCCATCTTTGGGCAGTCCGTAGTCGCCCTGGAGATAGCAAGTGCCAAGAAGCAACTGGGCTTTATCGAACCCATCCTCTGCCGATCTTGTTATCCATAATCGGAATGATTGTTCGTCCTTGAGCACGCCCTTGTCGCCACCGTAGAGCATCGCGAGATTGTATTCTGCGGCGGCGAGATGCAGTTCTGCAGCCGGCCGAAGCCACCTCAGAGCAAATGAAGTACTCTTCGGGGCGCCATTTCCTGTAAGGTACTTAACTGCTAGGTTGTTTTGGGCCTCTGCGCTACCTTGGCTAGACTTTTTGAGAAGCCATAGGGCCGCGGTATTTGCTTCTTTGGGCTCCCCTTCGAGATTCAGAATGTGAAAACTGAAATCTATCCCAAGATCCTTATCGATTGTCGGATCTTCAGCCGCGGCCCACGCCCCGTGCGTGATGAGTGCGCCGCTAAAACATGAAAGCGAAACCCAAAGCAGAATCGGACTAGTCCTAACTCTCGTCGATGTCATTCAGAAGTTGTCTGGCAAACGTGGAGAAGCACGCACGGCCAAGGAAAACGGATTGAGGTGCTTCGTTAGATTGGAGCGACGCTTCCGCCAAAACTAGGGGGAGTTGTCCTGGACGAGGGAAAAAACCTCGGGAAAACACGCCCATAATGTAGCTGGCGTCGATTTCGAGCAATACCTCAAGAGTCGCCGCCGATGGTGAAACTTCCGCAAAATGGCGCACTCAAAATCGTCGTCCTGCGACTGAATTGCCGCAAGCCGTTTCATCGGGTGGAAAGGCACGTGACCACAGGCTCGAAGACTATCGGCAAGACATCGAACAATTTATCGCTGAAATCTCCGGCCGCCTATGCCAATGCCCCGGCTTGCTTCAGGTAAAAAGACTCAATCACGTTCAAAAGCTTCTCCGCCATGATTGGCTTCGTGATGATGGAATCTACCCCGAACGCACGGTAGCCCTCGGCCTCTTTGGGTGAAAGCGAACCACTGTGGACAATGATCCGTCCTCGGTAGTCCGTTTGCCGGAGGAGTTCCACCAGTTCCAATCCACGCAATCCGGGCATATCATTGTCCGTGATGAGCACGTCGAAATGACCGAGGTCTTTTGACATTCTCTCCCACGCTTCCA
Organism: Opitutaceae bacterium; assembly: GCA_035549635.1. GTDB lineage: Bacteria > Verrucomicrobiota > Verrucomicrobiia > Opitutales > Opitutaceae > CAIUWA01. Next base: position 163,314 of record DASZQN010000050.1, on the reverse strand, counting down.
TGCCGTCCGCCACGTACTCGACGGTGTGCCCGGCGTGCGCGAGGTACAGCATCAACATCTCGCCGACCGGCTTGTCGTCGTCGGCGCAAAGGATGCGGAGCACTCGTTTCTCATTATTCACGTGCGGAAGCATCAATCGTAGTGGTCAGGCATCATTTATTCGCAACGAGAATAAGTCTCCCTGCGAATAAAGGTAGCATGGGCGCGCCTTGAAACATGCACCCAGAATCAAACAGAGCCGCCGCAACCTGACGGGCAAGGCCGTCCAGCGGATTCGCATGGCTTCCGCCCCTAAGATTACGCAGGAGGACATGGTGGGGCGGCTGGCCCGCCAGGGGATTCAGATCAATCAATCGCAGGTCGCTAAAATTGAGAGCGGCGACCGTCCAATTCTCGATTATGAATTGGCGGCCATTGCCAAGGCTTTGAAGGTGCCGGTGCAAGCGTTGTTTGACTGACGGTCGGTAACGGGCGCGGTGAAGTTGTGATGCCCTGCACGACCAAACCTTGGACCACTTCGTGTAAGATATTTGCATTCAGACCTTGATCCGTCGAAGCGCGGAATTAACGGCCATGGGTTCAAACACGGCAGGGTCGAAGCGCCCTTCAAGCCATCCGTGGAAGGCGCCTGGCAGCTTGGACCGGCGCTGGTCGGCTATGGCGTGGAGAAGGTCCCGAAAACCAAACGGGCCACCGCAATCGTCCGGCGGACACCGCCGCTTACCGGCGAGACACTCGGCACAGCCCGGACGCTTTCGCGATTCCAGGACGGTTTCAAGCTCCACCTCATGCTCCCAATCCTCCTCGAATCCTAAATGGTAAGTCATCCGCTCACCCACTCGGTGCAGGATCGACCAAAGCGTGGCTTTGCGGTTGTCCGTCATCGAGGCGAACGCGGGCGCAGTCGAGAAGCGCGCCCCATGCCGGTCTTCAAAATAATGCGGGCTGGGAATGGCCCAGCCCATTGCCGCCTGGATCACGGGATGGAAACGCAGAAGGGTAATATCGCCTGGAACTGTCAAACGCCGCCAAATCGGCGGACGGGTATACCGAAGCGTTATCTTCAGCGTGAGGATTGGGGTAGTATTCATGGTTCATATTAGAAATGGCCGTTTCGGGGTGGTTTTTTGCACAGCGCCAAGAGTGCGCTCGGCGAATACTTGAGATGTTTCCGGAAATGGCGGGTGAAGTGATTCTGATCGAAAAAGCCGAACTGGTTAGCCACGTCCGCGATCGACGCTTCTTTTCTGAGGAGGATCTCCTCGGCTTGATGAAGCCGGCGCACGAGATGGAACTGGCCCGCCGCCGCGCCCGTCGTGTTCTTGAAAGTCCGCATAAAATGCGCGGAACTGAAACCCACCAGTTTCGCCAATTCGGCCGTCGGAATCCGCCGACCGAGACAAGAGTCCATGTAATCGATCACGATCCGTCGCTGGCTTCGCGACAACAGGTCGTTGCGGCCCTCGCCGCCGCGCAACGTTTCGCAAAGCAACGGAATGAGGCGCGCGGCCAACGAGCGGGCGATGACGATGATGAACTCGCGATCCCGTTCTTCGTGGTCCTCGCACAGGCTGCGAAAAATCGAAATGATGAGGGATGCGATGTGGTCCCGGCAGGTGACGGCGGCCAACTCCTGGATGTGCAGTCCTTTCAGCGCTCTCTTTTCGAAAGCCCGCTGCAAGAAGCTCGGCGCAAGGTAGATCACTGCAAAACCAGCCTCCCTCTGCCATTCGAGAGTGTGCTGAAAACCGGGGCCGACGAAGCAAAGCTGCCCACCGGAGAGCCGCCGGATTTCCTCTTCGCCTCCGGGCAACTGAAACTTCATTTCACATGACGCCGGTGCAAAGAGCAGCATGATTCTTGCATGCGTGGTTCTGGTCTCCGTCCACGTCGTAGCTGGGAGGAGATCAAAGAATACCGCTATTTCTAAGCCATGAATGAGCCCACGCCGGTACGGCGTCGTCGCAGGAGGCAGTTCCAACGTGGACGCGCGGGACGGTTTGCTTGGATAAGAATGCTCGATCAAAACTGGGAAAAAATCGCCTAAGCATAATTGGCCCGAGCGGTTTGAGGCTAAGGGTAATGCAGAACGCCCTCCCGCGTCTTAGAAGCTCCTCGCCATCCTTAGCACGAAAATAGCCAACGGTTCGCAACAGTTGACGCGCTAACCACTTAAATCTTGAAAGATTCTTGAATGAACGGCCGCGCGTAAATCTGGTGCGGCAAACTGGCGTCCAGAAAGAATGCCTATTTCCGTGAGCCCAGTGACGTGCTCGTCATAGAGGGGCTAAGCGCCTTGGGATTAGAGGAGCCCCGCTTCTCTAAAGGAATAAAATCCACGTTGAAGTGGATCAGCTTCGGGTCGGCCAATGACCACGTGATCGAGGAGCTCGATATCCACGGTCCTAGCTGCCTCGCGCAACGTACGGGTAATGGTAACGTCTGCACTAGAAGGTGATGGGTCACCAGATGGGTGATTGTGTGCGCAGACGAGGGCGCTGGCCGATTCTCGAATCACTGCGCGGAAAACTTCGCGTGGATGAGCCAGGGTAGCCGTAGCGGTCCCCGAGGTCACTTCCACCCGCTTAATGAGACGGTTCTTCCGATTGAGGCATAGGACCCAAAATTTCTCAACCTGAAGACCGGCAGCGAATGGCTGGAGGTAACTTGCGATGAGGTCCGCTCGGTTAAGCAGCGGGGCTTCTCCAGGCTGTGTCGCGATCACCCGTCGAGCGATTTCCATGATGGCGACCAGCTGGAGTGCCTTGGCCCGGCCAATGCCCTTTAACCTGCGGAAATCAGTTTCTTGCCATGATGCCAGTCGGGTAATTGAACCCGCTTCCGCGATCAGGCCGGAGGCCAGGGTGAGAACGTCAAGGTCGCGGGTGCCTCCGCGAAGGAATAACGCAAGAAGCTCGGTATCGCTTAGGGCGGTGGCTCCGAAATTCTCGAGCCGCTGCTGCGGGCGTTCATTGCAGGCGGTTGCTTGGAGACGATTAACGGGGACGGTGTACTCTCGAACATCTATATCCAGGGTGGATTGAGTTGTCATGGCTGCTTGCGCTCGTGCGCCCACCGGCCGGGGCGTCGTTGCCCAGGTAGTCGGGGTGCGCCTCGCGCGCTGGCCCGTAAGGGCACGCCCAGCCACGGCCCAGGCCGCCGAGCGCGGAGCGTCTGGCTTCTCGCGAGGGGGAAGGCCGCCCGGCCGGGAAGGTGGAGCCCGCGCAGCGGGACTACCTTGGCGGGTGTGCTACAATCGGGTCACCGTGCGAGGAAGGAGGCTTTGCTTGGGGGATGGCGGTATCGCCCAAGCTGAGGCTTGGGCCGCGGGCCGCTTCCCGCTCCGATTCTGCGGCAACGCATGGCGCGCTCGGGACGGGCGAGCGCCCGGAAGACGGCGCCCGCCTTGCGTTCGGAGGAGCCGAAGCGAAGCTCCGCAGAATTGTCCGCGGCGGTGGACCGTCGCTAGATGCGTGCATAGCTTCACGTCGTTGTTGAGGATGGCACAACCTGCCATTGCCGCGGCGAGTTCGAATCTCACCAGCCCGACCATTTTAACCCGCGCGAACCGACGCGCCCTGATGCGACTTTTCGCGTCTAAGTGATGTGTCTCCCGTCGGTTGCGAATTAGGCATCAATGACTCCGATACGACCGCTGACGACTCCTCGCGACCCGTCAAGACCCCCGTTTGTGCGCCATTTTGTGCGCAAATCTGTGTACATGGAATTTCGCCCTTCTCGTTGATGTCCGTCGTATTCTGGGGAAACGCGGTGCGTCCGGGCACTGAATCGGGGGTGACTGGCGCTGAAACGGCCGTCTTCTTTGGCCGGGTCTGGATGCGCCGAATGCGGCCGGTGTCTATGATCGCCGGGAGTTGCGGGAGCGCGGCGACCCCCTTGGCCAGCGGAAGCTGCGAAGCATCCGTGTAAAGGTTGGTCGTCAGCTTTAAATCACTGTGCCTCATTAGTTCCTTCACGACGATGGGATGCACTCCGTTGGCGAGCATCGTGGTGCCAAAGGTCATGCGCAGCGAATGAAAGTCCACCCGCCGGCCCCGTTCGTCACGGATCGGGATACCGGCGGCTTCAAGATCCCCGCGAAGGGTCTCAATCCGGGGGACCCGGTGACGAAACGGTTTGAAGGTGTTGACGGTCCCCTCGGGCATGACTTTCCGCAGCATCTCTGTCAGTTCGGGGTTGAGCGGGATCAAAGCCTCCTTGCGGTTCTTGGCGATTGAGGCCGGCACGCGAATAAACGGCGGCAAGGCCTCCAGATTGAAGTCGGCCTTCGCGAGGTTGTTCAGTTCCTTTCTCCGCAGCCCGGTCTGGAGGGCGGTGGCGTAGACGACGGAACGGAAGAAGGGGCAGACCTGAAGCAACGTCGAAAACTCCTTTGGGGAAAGCGCGCGCCGGCAAGGCGGGTGCCCTCGCGTATCGATCCGTTGCACCGATTCAAGGGGATCCTCGAGCAGGAGCTTATGCTGCCTGAGCCAGCGAAAGAAGCCTTGGGCGTTGGCGAGAACGTCATTCACGCTCTTGGCGCCCAATTTGGACTTCGCCCGCCACTGGATAAAGGAACGCGAGCTTACCTCCCGCAGTTCGCGCCATCCGAGCCGGGTAAAGAGCAATTTCAGCGTCCCATGATATTTCCGCAGCGTGCCGGGGGTCCGACCGCGCACCCTCAGATCGGCGACGAAGTCACCGAGCAATTTTTCGAGGGGCTGCTTCAATGCCTCCCGGACGCTCCGCGCTGGAACCAGCCCAAGTGCCTCCCGTTCGAAATCCTTCGCCAGTTCCTGCAACTTGCCTTCGGCAATGCGGCGATCGGTCGTTTCCAGGGAGAAAACGCGGGGCCGAGCCCAGGTGTCGAGTTTCAGCTTCCCGTGATAGATTTTGTTTTCCTCGCGCAGGCCGTTTACCCGGCGCGACCGCTTGAAAACGTAGCAAATCATGACGCCCCCGCCTTGGCGCCGCGTTCGAGACAGATTTTTTCCAAGTAAGCGGCCAGGTCCGTCTGAGGTATGCGCGAGGCGCGACCGATCTTAACTGGCGCGGGAAAATCTCCCGCAGCGATCAGCCGCTCCAGCGTGCGCCGGGAAACGGCCAGATTGGAGGCGGCTTGAGGAAGGGTCAGAAGAATTGAAATGGGGTCATGGCGTGAGGGCGAAAGATTCAGCATAAGCACAAGGGTTGCCGCCGGCGCCGAGGCGCGCTCTTCCGATCACATGCCTCCGGCCGACGTAGATTGACAGGCTCAGCAGAGTAAGGGGCGGAAGTGCATCCCAGATGCAGCCGCTACCGGAGGCTCTTGAGTTATAAAAACGCTATCTGATTCACCGAAAATTACGAGGAGATTACAAACGGGTGAGTACTCTGCGCGCCACAAACCAGCATGTCATAATACCCCAAGAATGCCTCTCTGCATGAGAGAATCTGATTCACAAACAAACTAATCGCAGCCGCGATGAATGAACAACCAAGAGCAGTCGATGCACTTAGCGAGCCACCATCCACCTATAATATCCTGAACACGCCACCCCTAACGTCCGTTAGCGCACCGCCGCCACACCACCACTCCGCCACCACCTTACCACCACTACGATTTTTGAAAAAGCAGTGCTGAGATCTGCCGACCTTTTGGCCGTGGAACGCTAATAATGTGAGTTCCCGTTGAAAAGATACCGTCCGGCTGGACACGATAGCCTTCCATCCCGCCTATCGGATAACCTAGTAATCATCGCGCGCGATTCTTGGGCTCCGCCGGTTGAAATCCAGCTCGGGGGACTTCAAGCGTACCTGAGACGTTGCCAGCGCGCTAGGCCGCTCGGTGGACGTCACTCTGGCCGGCGGCTGATGGCGGGCTCGTTCTATTTCTGCCTTGGAAAGCTTGCCCCGGCAGAAGACGCCGACCGCTGAAGGAGACACCTTGAGGCCGTGCTTGGCGAAGTTCGCTGAAATCTCTTCGTAGCTCACGGACTTCGCCCGCCAGAGAACCAGCGCGGCTCGATAGGGCACGAGCAGGCTCCGATCGCGAGCGGGTGGCTCATAACGCCGGGCCTCCTCCAGGAGGCGGTCATGAAGTTCAGAGTATTCCATTTTTGCGAAATTATGGACCCTCACGGATTTTGGTAAACCGAAAAAGAAAACAAGGCCCCCGTGGCGAGTGGTGGTGAAGTGGTGGCGGAGTGGTGGTCGCCTAACGGACGTTAGGGGTGGCGTGTTCCGACTTGTATAGGTAGAAGATGCGGCTTTTGCCGCCCTACCTTGGTCTGTGGGTCTCTTGAATTGCCTGATGGGTCCTTTGGGCCGAAAGCGTGCATCGGATCATGAGTTTAAAGCGACTTAAGATCCCATTTGTTCCAATGTCAGGATAGTCGCTAAATTCGTCAGAGAGCTTGAGTCGGCTTGATTTGATCGATCTCCCTGCTAGGCTGGCTCAAGACCATGATTGAGGAGCATCCTAACCGCCAAACTGCTGCGCCCGCAGCCGACGACGATCCTTACACGGATCGGAGAGCGGAGCTACATCAACTGATGCCGCTCAAGAGAATTGTCGCAATTCAGACGGACTTGAAAATGGTTGCACGTCTACCGACGACTGTAGCGACCTTTCACCGGAAAAAACTCCTTCGGATGCTCGATGCTGCCCGCTTGGAGGCCAAGCTTGTGACGCCGGTCCAATTGCAGCGCGAAAACAGCCCTTTTGCCCAACAGGATTTTTCGAAGGCCAGCATTGTTTGGCAGCCCCGTCGTATCCGTGCCTGAGTCTACACGGCCGGAGGATTTCAGCGCGGTTTTCGGAACAGATGGGGTCTTGGTAGTCGGTGGCCACGCTGTGAACTTGTGGGCATCGTACTATGCCCCGCGGGGCGACGACGAACTGAAGCGTTTCGCGCCGTTCGTATCGAAGGACGGCGATATATTTCTCCGCGACAAGGTCGTCGCCCGTGCCGTGGCAGCGGCGGCAGGCTGGAAATTCCGCAACAACCCCGAAACGCGGTCTCCGGTCCTCGGCCACATTTATCTGGAGAAGAATGGCCGCGAGCTCACGGTCGACGTCCTGCGTTCGGTCCGGGGTTTGACCGACGTCGACTTAAGCGCGACGGAAGCAATTAGATTTTCGGACGGACGGACCTACTGGGTGCCGGCTCCCGAAATGATGCTCAAGGCCAAGCTCGCGAACCTTTCGAGCATCAATCAGGAAAACCGTCCGGATCTCCGACATGTTCGCATCATGACGGTCTGTTGCCGACACTACCTGGTCGATGCCTATCGGGCCGTGTTGTCACAACACATGTCAGAGCGCGATGCGGTGGACCGATTCATGGGGACCCTCAATGTGACACGTGATGCACAAGCCGTTGCCTTGGACCACCAGCACGATCTGGGCTTGGCTACGTCCATCCCAAGGCGAGAAATCCTCGGGGAGTTGTATCGGCTTCCGCGCCTCCTTGCGTACTACGACCATCAAATACGAGCGCATCAGGGACCCCGCTTCTCGATGTGAGCGTGCGCATACTCCATGAGTCCGTATCGCATTTCTCAACGCGCGAGGTCGTTTCACTGACCTTCGATTTAGGCACAATCGTTTTTCGCTCCTCGTCAGAGCTTGGAGCAACCCGCCCGGAAGGGGGAATTTGCAAGCCCCGCCGTTCCTGGCGCGTAAATCAAGGTTCAAGCGTTACCTTTACGGAGGTAAGGCCGCTAACGACTTTATCAAGGCCGCTCTGAAACTCCTTGAGGGGCAGGCGATGGGTCACGATCTGGTCCATCGGCAGGAGCTTTTGCTCGATCATGCGGATCGCCACGGGGTAGCAATACGGCCCGAGATGGGCGCCGTGGATGTTGAGCTCCTTGCTGTCGCCGATGATGGTCCAGTCGACGGTGACCTTTTCCCGCATGACGCTGAACTCGACGAAGGTGCCAAGCTTCCGGATCATGTTCAGGCCCTGCTCGACGGCCGCGGGCGCACCCGTCGCCTCGATGTAGACGTCGCAGCCGTAGCCCTCGGTAAGGTCGCGCACCTTCTGGACGGCGTCCTCCTTTTGGGGATTGATGCCGATGTCCGCACCGCAGGTCTTGGCCACCTCCAGCCGGTCGTCATTCAGATCGAGGGCGATGATGCAGGCGGGCCCCTTCAGCCTGGCGGCGGCCACCATGCCGAGGCCGAGCGGGCCGCAGCCGGCAATGACCACCGTGTCCTGATACTGGATTTCCCCGCGCTCGACCGCGTGGATGGAGCAGGCCAGGGGTTCGATGAAGACAGCATGGTGCAGCGGGATGGACTTCGGCACCTTGTAGTTCAGGGCCCCGGCAGGAAAGAGCATGTATTCGGCCCAGGAGCCGAACGTCTTCTGCCGGAAACCGTATATGTCGTGCACCGCGCACATCCAGTACTGGCCGCGCCGGCAGTAGCGGCACTGGCCGCAGGGCACGATCTGCTCGCTGATGGCATGGTCGCCGATGGCGAGCCCGTACTGCTCGCCGGCGCCGCCACCGAGCGCGACCACTTCGCCGACAAATTCATGGCCCGGCGTGACCGGCGGCTGGCAATAGCCCGCCCGGTCCTTGTCGCCCCAGAACATCGGGGCGCCCGTGTAACACTTGATGTCGCTCGCGCAGATGCCGGTGCTCTTCACCTTGACGACCACCTCGCCCGGACCGGGGCGGGGCACGGGACGTTCTTCCAGGCGGTAGTCGCCCGGGCCGTGGGCCATGACCACGGCCATCGATAGGGGCAGGGTGATTGCTTCGTTTTTCATGAATTGTTTCGATGACGGTGGCGACTAACCGGCGGTAAACCGGATCAGGCGCCGAAATGGATGAGAAAATTCAGCAGGCCTAGAACAACGAACGCCATGAACAGGGCGAGGCCGAAGCCGATCACGTCCTCCCGGTTCCATTTGAAAAACTCGAGCTGGGAATGCGGCAGCAGCAGGCAGCTGCGGGTGCTGTCGGGATTGGCGTAGGCGGCCAGGACGGCCTGGTCGTCCTCGGCGCGATTCGTCCGCACCTTTGTCCGCATCCGGACGAAAAAGCGCCCGATGGAATCCGACTCGTCGGGTGCGGTCAGCAGTGAGACGACGATCAGCACGAGGAACGGCAGCAGGATCTTGTAGGCGTAGCGCAGGGTCTCGTTGAGCGCGTGGGGATTGGCCGAGAGGTCGATGACGTGGTCCAGGAGCCAGCTTTCGAGGTAGAACGTGCCCGCGCCGCGCTTCACGCCGTTCGCCTCGATAATGCCCTGCTCCCAGTAGATCGACTTCGGGGCGATGATGACCGCGCGGGTGACGGTTTCGCCCACGGGCAACGGTGCCGGGGCCGGGCCGACGCCGTGCCAGGCCGCGATCTGCCGCGCGCGGTCCTCCACGTCGCGGGGCGTGGCCACCAGCGTCTGCTGGATCACCCGCTGCCGCGTGGTGCTCAGGAGCGCGGGATTCGTCCGCATCCCCGGGAAGGCGGTCGGCAGGGCCAGCGGCAACGCGACAAACATCGTGGCCGCAAGCAGGATAGACGCCCAAGCCCCCTGGCGCGTCGCCCGGCGCCACTTGATGCCGCACCAGAACGAGGCGGCGATGATCGCGTTGAACTCCCACATGAACTTCAGCATGTCGAGGATCGAGCCGAACGCCGTGCTGAGCAGCGCCGCCGCCAGCAGCACCAGTGCTCCGGCAACCCGGCCGACCAGCACGTAGTGCCGCTCGCTGCGTCCGGGGCGCAGCGGACCGTAGACATTCTTCGTGAAAAGGCTTGAGGAGGAAATCATCAGCGTGCTGGCCGTGGACTGCAGCGCCGCGAGGAGGCAAGCGATCATCAGGCCGACCAGCCCGAAACCAAGGCCGCCCAGCAGGTCCCGCGTCGCATGGCCCCAGACGAGGTCGGAATCCTGGATCTCCCGGCCGTAAAGCGCGAAGCAGAGCATGCCGAGGAAACCCCACATCACGGAGCAGTAGCGCTTCATCATCGTGCCGGTGGTGAAGCCGATGCTCGCCGTCAGCTCGTCGCGCGCCGAGGCGTTGGCCGTGAGCTGGTTCGACTGCGTCGCGACGTTCAGTGTGGTCATCACGGACAGGGCGATGACGAAGTACCAGGTGAAATCCGCGTTCTGCGCTGATCCCATCAGCGAGAAGAATCGTCCGGGCAGCTCCTGGTGCAGCGTATGGCCCGCTGCCAGGAGGCCGGTCTGGCCATGCAGGGCGTTGAGCTTGGCGATGGCGAAGGGCACCAGCAGGATTGACAGGATCAGGATCAGCGTGCCCTGAACGGTGTCCGTCCACACCGCGGCCTCCAGCCCGCCGGCAATGCCATAGACGAACACGATGAGGACGATGAACCACACCAGGGCGGACTCGTTGATGGAGGAAAACTCCCGGTGCGGCCGGCGCAGGCGGAGGGATTGCAGCTCGTCTGCCTCGGCCGGGCTAAGCGTGCCGGTCGGGCCCTGCTGGGACAGGGCCTCGAGGCGGAGCGCCTGGTTGTACTCGAGGCGCTCGGCGGGGGTCAGGGCGGCCACCGGTTTCAGCGTGATGCCGATCACGGTCGAGCTCACGGCCTTCAGGCCGAGTCCGATGACGATCACGAGGTAGGCGCTGGCCAGCAGCGAATAGGCGATGGCCATCCGCTGGGAACGGTAGCGCTCGTGGAAGAAGTCGCCGAGGGTGAGGGTTCGCATTCGCCGGTACCACGGTGCGGTGAACCAGAAGAGCGGCGTAGCCCACAGCCCCACCAACTGGCTCCAGATCCCACCGGCGCCGTCCCGATATGCGGTGGTGACCGCGCCCACGGCGGTATCGGAGCTGGTGGCCTGACCGAAGGAGGAAAAGATCTGGAGGAACTTGCCAAAGCGCCGGCCGCCCAGGAAAAAATCCTCCTGGTTCTTGATGCGGAACATGGCCACCAAGCCGATGACGATCATGAGCACCGCGTAAACGGCGATGACGATCAGATCGATGGTCGGGAGGCCAAACATAGGGCTAAATCCGGGATTCGCAAAGGCGGCAGGTAAGAATCACGGGCCGATTTTTGGGTTGTCGTAGGTGCGTGCGAGCCAGGACTTCGGCACGGGAACAACGCAGATGTTCAACGAGCGGTTGTCCTCGGAGAGCATCGCCGTCTGAATTTCAATCTTCGTGCTGTCCGCGCTGAACGTCGGGTGGGTGTGATCCTGGGCGGTGGTTTTCTGGCCGAGATCGGCGATGATCGCCATCTCGCCCGAGTGACGGTCGATGAGCCAGAGACGATAGCGAAAATCATCACAGACCGCCCAACGGCCATCCGCGGAGCCGTTGACGTGCCAGTCTGAGCGGCCGGGGTCGCCGACCGGCACCTGGCCGACGATCCGCATCTCGTGGGTGCGGAGGTTGACGATCCCGACGCCCGTCGGATGCTCACCGGTGCCGGCGCCATCCCATACGCCCTCCCCACTGAAGGCGAGCAGGGCGAACGCCACCTCATCCCGGCTGATCACGGCCTCGTGCGTGACCCACTCATAGGGCGCCTCGGGATAAAGGGGACGCAGGCCGGTGCCATCGGACATCACGGTCCAGGTGCGCTGCGGGGCCTTGCCGCCGGTCTCCCAGCAGAAGATGATCTCACCGGGATTCCAGGGATTGGTCTGCACGTGGCCGATCTGGAAGGGAACGGCGACGATGAATTTGGTTTCCCCGGTCCGGAGATTCATGCCTACGAGTCCGGTCGGGCCGGCACCCATGCCGCGCGGGCCAAATGGCTTCTCGATCTTGGCGTCCGGGGGCAGGTGCTTGGCCGCCTCGACGCTGCCCACGCGGATATAGGCAAAGTCCTCGGTGGGATCGAGGGCCATGTCGCCGGGCGCGCCCATCTCGGCGGGGAGAGTGCCGCACACGTGCTCATATTCGGAGGCCGCCTTCAACCTGCCGGCGGCGCTGTCGGCAAAAAGCTTGGCGAGATCAACGGAGATCACTTGCGCAAGACCGCGGGGACCGCCTCTCCCTCCAACACCGCCGCCGCGGCCTCCGCGCGGGTTGGCCGGACCGTCGCCTCTGCCTGCCACGGCCGTTGGCGGGGGCGGGGGTGCCGCCTCGACCGCAGTGCCGGGCAGCGCTTGTGTACGCAGGAAGTAGAGGGTCATCGAATGCTCGGCGATGCAGAGCATCCCTTGAAAGCCTGATTCGCTCACCTGAACGATATCCCCCGTCTCCTCATTGACGGCCATGGCCTGGCCGCTTCCCGCACGGCTGGAGCGGAAAATGACCCACTTGCCGTCGGAGGTCCACTGATGGTGAGTCTGATAGATCTTGGAATCACCCGTGCCCTGAGTGCTGGTCAGGAAGGTGAGCGGCACACCGGTAACGGGATCGACGACGATCTTCTTTTCCGACGGGAACCGCCGGCCGATCTGGGCGGACAACGGGGAGACCAGCAGGGCGGAAACGGACAGGACAAGAGCAACAGACCAAGCGAGACCGGCCAACTCCGGCAGCAGGCAGAGGATTTTTTTCATGAGAGTTTGCGACAGGGGGTTACTGAGAGGGACTGGATTTTATGACCGGGCTCAGGCCGCCGCGCTTCACGCAAGGCGACCAATGAGCGGCGACTTTCCGAACCAAGTGCGGCCTACAGATCGAAGGTTGTCGTGAAGATGAACGACATTGGCTCAAGCAGGAGCACGTGAACCAGCGTGGGGATTTTGGGCTGCGGGTTCATGGGATAATCAGGTTCAGGGTTGATCGTGGGAAACACTAAAGAGCGATTACGGCGCTGGCGGCGCGCGACACGTCTCTGGGTGGCGAGGTTCGGGGTCAGCCAAACAAGCAGACGTCAAACCCGGCAAGGTATCGCAGGTCTGGGGTGGGGTAACAGGGGTGGGTGGAGCGCGGACTTTGCATCTCTTCGCGAATCGAATACACCAGATCTGAGGATGCGCTGGAATGGAGGTCGGATCCGTCGATCTGTTCAACGGCCAACTGGTAGCAGCAATCGACGGTGAACTTTTATGCTATCGCACCATTGGCGTCTGGAATTGATCGGTTTTTGATCAATGAGGGCTGTCGCAGGAAGGCTCAAAAGCGAAGGGGTTGAGTCGAACTTCATCGGCACCATGCTTGGTGCCACGGTGCCATCGTCGCCGTTCGCCAGGAACTATCCGGCCAATCGGCTCCGCCGTTTTGAACGGCCGGGCGGCCTCCCAAGAGCCGGGAAGAACAGGCCGGGCGCTCTCCGGTTGAAAAGTGAGCCGGGTGGAGGGGTTGACCTCGTGAGCGATTTTGCTACCTAGCCACTGTGCTGAGTGCTGCCCCCTTTCCGCGCAACAACTGGATCGGGCCGGTCCCCAAGGGCGGGAAACACGGGTCCGCCCTTGTCCGACTGTCGCGCCCCCGGCCCTTCGAGTTGAGCTATCTCTCCTGGGGCCACCGCCACTACGGCGAGCCGCCGATCGAACCGGTTATCCATGAAGGATGGCATTACTTCCTGGTCTTGGCGGGCAGCCCGAGACTAGTCGTGAACGGAAAGGAAATCCTGACCGAGCCAGGTGTGATCAGCATTGGAGACCCCAACTGCCCGATCGGCCATCGGGATCAGCCGGGCCGTGTTTGCGAGATGCTGACATGGATCTGGCGGACCCCGCCGGCGCACTCCGCGCTGCGGCCGGAAAAGAACCAATGCCTGCGGCTGACCCTCGATCAAGACCAGATGCGTCGTTTAAAGAACTTGCACTTTCAATGTCGCAATGCGGTGGCTGATTCCAATGAAAGCAGCATGCTGCGATTATCGGCCACCCGCCTGCTGATCGACCTCTGCCTTGTCCACGCGCATGAAAACCGGCGGGTGCCTGAAGCTGGTCTCCGCTTCGATCTCGCCGTCCAGTATCTCCGCAACCATATGGGAGAGAAGCAGACGGTCCAAGATTTATGCGAATTCCTGCAGATTTCGAAAGCATCATTGTATCGCTTATTCCAAGAGCACGCAGGTAAGGGTCCGCGCGCCTTCACGCAGGAATTGCGGATGCAATGGGCGCGCGGACAGCTCCACGATCTGAAGCGTTCGGTGAAGTCGGTTGCCTTCGCCTTGGGCTATCATCATTCGCCTGATTTTAGCCGTGCTTTCAAACAGCATTTCCGACTCACAGCGAGTCGCTCCCGACTACAAACTTTGCCCGAATCGAGTGCATCATCGGGCGTCGTAGAGCGGATGATGGTTGGCGGCAAGGTGCGAAGCTCGTCTTAAATTCCGACGCTGAAAAAAATTGGTCGAGCCCATGATGGCTTCGCCAGGCGTGGGCGAACCCCGTGGAACTAAACACAGCCGGATTGCTCCTCTTTGCGTCCCCGCGATCGCTGGCATGATCGCCGCCAACAACGCCCGCGATCTGGCCTTCCGGACTGGCGGTGCCAATCTGTGATTTCTGGCGCCGACTTCGTTTGATCCGACCCGTTGGGCTCAATCCCAAGCTTCGTCGCTTGACGGCAAACCAGTGGGAGCCTTACTTCGCGCAACGCAGGTTTCACTCGAAAACTGCTTCCGCTGCCAGTTGCAGACCCACCCCGTCCGATTTTTGCCAGCAAGCCCCTGTTGTTCACCCCCCGTGTCGTATCCGCGCGCTTCCTAAAGCTTCTTTACCCCTGCAGGCCTAGGGAGGCCTCGGTTTTGGCCTTCTCCCGCCGCCGATAGTCCCTGCCAGATCCCGAACCCCGCGAATAACCGGTCTCCTTTCAGTTTCGCAAAGCAAGATGACCAAATGAGGATTTACGTAGCGCTTGCCTTCATCACGTCCTTTGCCTCCCCCTGCGGGTTGTTCGCCCAGCACAGTTACCTCCCGTCGGATATCGACGACGGCCGGCGCATTTACGAGACGAGTTGCGGAATCTGCCATGGCGCTTTTGGCGACGCGGTCCCGGGCATCGATCTCGGGCGCGGACAGTTCCGGAGGGCGAAGAGCGACGAGGATCTGGTGCGCATCATTCGCAGCGGCATCCGCGACACAACGATGCCGCCATTCAACTTCACCGAGGGCCAGGCCACCATGGTCGTGGCCTATCTTCGTAACATGACCGCGATGCCCTTGGATCGCAACGCGCCGATCGAGGCGCTCGGACCGCCCGGCGACGCCGCGCGGGGCAAGGTCATTTTCGAAGGAAAGGGGAAATGCCTGACCTGTCACTGGACCAACGGTGCCGGCAATATCACCGGACCCGACCTGAGTACCCTCAACGGAGGCCGTGGCCGGCGCTCGCCGGCCGAACTGCGACGCTCGCTGCTGGAGCCCAACGCAGAGGTTCGCGCGGAAAATCGCACGATTCGCGTCGTCACCAAGTCGGGCGCAACCAGCACCGGGAATCTCCTGAACCAGGACACCGACACGATCCAGTTGCTCGACCCCAAACTCGGCCTGGCATCGTTCATGAAGGCCGACCTTAAGGAAACACTGATTTAATCCCCGCAGCGTTAAGAAGCCGACAGCCGGGTGGTGCGCGAGTTGCTAAGGCGGTGGCATGACGCAACAGACGACCTTCGCCCACGCCGAGTTCACCGCCAAGAAGAAGTCGACCCGCCGAGAGCAGTTCCTCTCGCGGATGGAGGAAGTGATCCCGTGGGCGCAGTTGCTGGCGGTCATCGCGCCGCACTATCCGAAGGGCGAGCGCGGCCGCCCGCCGATGGGCCTGGAGCGGATGCTGCGCGTCTACTTCCTCCAGCAATGGTATGCGCTGGCCGACGAGGCGCTCGAAGATGCCCTCTACGACAGCCAGGCGTTGCAACGCTTCGCGCGCATCGAGCTCGACGCCGAGGGCGTGCCCGATGCCACCACGCTGCTCAAGTTCCGCCGCCTGCTGGAGAGGCACGACCTGTGCCAAGCGCTCTTCGCCGCGATCAACGCCGACCTCGCCGCGCGCGGCTTGCTCCTGCGCGAAGGCACGCTGGTCGACGCCACCCTCATCGCCGCGCCCGCCTCGACCAAGAATGAAAAACGGGCCCGCGACCCCGAGATGCACCAGACCAAGAAAGGCAATCAGTGGCATTTCGGGATCAAGGCGCACATCGGCGTCGATCGGGACAGCAAACTGGTGCACACGCTCGTCGTCACCGCGGCCAACGTGGCCGACATCACCCAGACCGCCCAACTGCTCCACGGCGCGGAGACCCAGGTGCACGCCGACGCCGGCTATACCGGTGTGGAAAAACGCCCGGAGATCGTGGCACTCGCCCGCCCGCTCGACTGGCAGATCGCATGCAAGCGCGGCGTGATCACAGCGCTGGCCGAAGGCGCGCAGAGAGCAGCGCTCCGAGCCTTGGAGAAAGCCAAGGCGGCGGTGCGGGCATTCGTCGAGCACCCCTTCCACATCGTGAAAAATCTCTTCCGGCATCGGAAAACGCGGTATCGCGGGCTGGCGAAAAACGGCCACCAACTCCACACCCTCTTCGCTCTGGCCAACGTGCTCATCGGCGCCCGCCGCACCACCGCGTAAACCGCCCGCCCCCCGCACGCGGTGGGGAAAGACCGCCGCGCCCCCGCAATCCTGCGCTCCACCGCGTCCTTCCTGCCGCGTTGGGAGCCTCCACCCCTCCTCATCGAGAAAATATCCCCCGACGAGTTATTCAGCGTCTCCTTAAGGAGTTTGAGCTGGTTCCCTCTCCGATGCCCTCGTTCAAAGGGCTGCTGACCGATCAGGAATCAGCCGATGTCATCAGCTATCTACTTTCCCTGAAATGAACCGCCCCATGAAATGCTTCCGCGCACTGATCCTGATCCTGGCTGGAGTGACTTCACTTCACGCCGACGTAACTTTTGACCGCATCGTCAAGGCCGGCCAAGAGCCGCAAAACTGGCTGACGTACTCCGGGAATCTGAACAGCCAGCGATACAGCCTGCTGGATCAGATCACTCCGGCCAACGTCAAGGGCCTGGAGCTGCAATGGGTCCTCCAAGTGCGGACGCTGACCGGCGCCGACAAGTGGGAGGCCACGCCTCTGGTCGTCGACGGAGTAATGTACACGACCCGTCCCCCGAATGAGGTCGTCGCCTTGGACGCGGCGACCGGCCGCATCTTCTGGACGTATACCCACACCCCATCGCAAGCGACCCGGGTGTGCTGCGGGCGGGTGAATCGAGGACTGGCCATAGTCGGCGAGACGTTATTCCTGGCCACCCTGGACGCCCGCTTGATCGCGCTTGATGCCAGGACCGGGCGGGAGCTCTGGAACATCCAACCCGATGGTGTCGCTCCCGAATTGGGCTATTCCTTCACCTCGGCGCCCCTGGTGGTAAAGGACAAGGTACTCACCGGACCGGCGGGCGGGGAATACGGGATCCGCGGATTTATCGCAGCCTTCGACGTGAAGACCGGAAAGGAAGCATGGCGTTTCAATACCATTCCCGGGCCCGGCGAACCCGGTCACGAGACATGGACCGAGACGACATGGCAGCACGGTGGGGCCCCAATCTGGCTGACGGGCTCGTATGATCCCGATCTGAATCTCACCTACTGGGGCGTGGGAAATCCCGGTCCCGACTGGAACGGACAAGACCGTCCGGGCGACAACCTGTATTCTGATTCGGTGGTCGCACTCGATGCGGACACGGGAAAAATCAAATGGCATTATCAGTTCACACCCCACGACGAATTCGATTTCGACTCGGTTCAGATTCCGGTGCTCGCGGACATCCGTTGGCAAGGCGCGGTGCGCAAAGTCATGCTGTGGGCCAACCGAAACGGGATGTGGTACGTGCTCGACCGTGCCACCGGGGAGTTCCTGAGTGGAAAGCCGCTTACCCAGGTGAACTGGATGACCGGATTCGATGCCAAAGGCAGACCCAACAAGATTCTCGGTCCGACCGTGGAAGGCACCCGGGTCTATCCGAACAATCAGGGCGCAACGAATTGGTATTCGCCGTCGTACAGCCCCAGTACAGGGCTCTTCTATGTCCCTTGCTGGATGGACACATTTTCCGTCTATCGCAAAGATCCCAAGGGGGTTGAGTACCGCGAAGGCCAGCAGTTCACGGGCATCACTCCCCAATTGCAGATCCCATCGATGGTCCCGCGCGCGACCAATACCCGGCTGCCTGAAGAGGGTTACGGCGCCATACAGGCGATTGATCCGACAACCGGCGAAAGGAAATGGCTGTTCAAGATGACCGACGTCACCGACAGTGGCGTCC
This sequence comes from Opitutaceae bacterium, assembly GCA_035549635.1. Classification (GTDB taxonomy): domain Bacteria; phylum Verrucomicrobiota; class Verrucomicrobiia; order Opitutales; family Opitutaceae; genus CAIUWA01. Next base: position 145,178 of record DASZQN010000050.1, on the reverse strand, counting down.
TTACAACCGTCACGGATCTGGTCTTTGCCGGTGGCCGCGAGGGATATTTCTACGCGCTGGACGCGAAGAACGGGAACTTGCTCTGGAAGGCCATGGTCGGCGGACAGGTGGCATCCGGTCCGATCACCTATGCGGTCGGTGGTCGCCAGTATGTCGCTTTCAACGCGGGCAACGCCATGTTCGTCTACGCCCTGAATCGGTAAGGCTGTGGCGCCCCAATACCATTTGAGTGCACTTCAGAACTTGACCCATTGGCTGACCAGTTGATTTCACCCGAACACTCTGGCCCTTCGCGAATTTTCCCAAGTCGCTGAGGGGTCTGGAAGCAACCATCAACGGGTAGGCCCTAAAGGTGACGCTGCGCCAGGTGGACGAAAAGGCATGCACCCGGCTCAGCCGCGGCTTTGATTGACTCACGAAAATTCCGTTCAATCGATCGCAGCAGTTCCACGGGGGAAAAGGCAGTCCGTGGAGATAACGCCGCAAATCGATTGATTCAGCAGTCCGCTAAATCCTACCCACCGGACAGACGGTGATTCTGGAGTAGGCCGCCATTGGGTCCGGGGCCCTGCGGGATGTCGTGCTGGCCCTCGTAACTGCTGATAGGCCACGCGCGGTCGCTCCACAGCGGCAAATCGAGGGCTCGCTCACTTGGCGCCAGATCGATGCGCACCTGGTGAGTCCAGTGACGGAGGCGAGGAAACGGCAGCGTAAAAACCGGATGCCAGTCGATTGTCAGGCAACCGGCTGTCTGCCGTGAGATAGCGCTTCCGGAGCCGGAAAAATCGTGCAGGATCACCGGGATGTTTCAGAATCTGGCACATGGACTATTGGCACAGTTATTGGCCTTTTTTTGCGCCCAAAAGAGTTATTTTTATGCCACTTCCTTTATGCCACGGTGCCCTAAAAATTGGTCAAAATCGACCGTTTTGGGCAAAACGGACTGGGGTGTCAGAGGAGAACTTCAGAGAAAAAGCGTTTGGGGAGAAATGAGTCGAACATGAGGGTTTATTTCACACGGGAATCTTTGCACGGATCCCGAAGTTCAAGTGCATTGTCTTCCATGTAGCGGGCCATTGGTCTGAAGGCTGGCTGCCGCCTTTGACCGACGACGGGAAAGGCGTCTCTCCGCGGTTTCGCCTTGGCTTCTTTAGGCGGCTTTTCCGTTCCTGACCCGAGAGGAGCTGTACGAAAACGTCACTGCCTATGCCGAGAAATCATTGCAGTTTTGCAGTGGTGTCCCATTTGCCCTGACAGACGCGTGGGCACATTTCGACGCATTGGCGAAGGTATATCCTGTCCAACCGCCGTCTTGGTGCTTGGAGAGGGACTCTCGGTTGCGCTGCTCACGGCGCGCCACAGCGGCACGCAACTTCACGGCGGCAAGCTCAGGTCGTAGTATCCGATAGCTTGCGCTCCAGTTCGCGCGCGAGTCGACCGGCAACGGTTTTTATTTTGCGCGCTGCTTTGTGCGCCTGCGCCCGGGTCCGCGGATGCTGGCAGCCGCACTGGGCTTGCAGGAGTTTGGGTACGGTGCGCGCATACGACTGGCGCAAGCGCACCGGGGTCTTCGACGCGATCCGGCGCGCCGTCGTGATCACCTTGCCGTGCGGCTTGGCATCGGTCGGAAACGTGATCGCCTTCTCCTAGGCGGCGGTATCGAGCACGACTTCATTTTCTTCCGCTTGGGCGCCGTGCAAGGCGGTCCAGCGCCAGAAGCTTTTCCGCTCCGCCGCTTCGACGGGCCCGATACAGCCACAAAAGTGCACCAACTCGCTAGCCGCGCACGGCGCGCCCCACTGAAACTCCCGCTCGCCGCAGAAGAACTGCGGTAGGGATTGAGGGTCCACTGCTCGACGACGCGCTTGGCGGAAAGGTTGGAAAGTAGCTTGAGCAGGAGCAACCCGACCATCCACCTGATCGGCAGTCTGCATAAGGCGTTGGACACGGTGGAGCGGGACAGCCCAAGCGCGAGGGCGATCAGGCGGACCGTGGGCTGGGGGCATAACGAGAGACCGAGCTTTTCGCCGTCAAGACTACTTCTGCGCCCGATCTGCAAGTTTCTGCACCACCGGCGCGAGCCAACTCAGCCGAATGCTTGGCGGCGGAGTGGAGCCGATTAGCGCGATGAATTTGTCGCGGCGGCGCAGCAGCAATTCCCGCGTATCGCCCTGCTGCGCAGCATCGAGTTTGTACTCCTTGGTAAGATGCTCGATGAGGTCGGACAGCGCGAGGGTGTTGAGCACGCCGAACACCGGCCTTTGCATCAGGCGATCGATGTCGTCATCGGTCAGTGTCACCGACGCCTTCGCCTCGTGTTCGGCAATCCGGTCCGCCCGTTTTTTCTGCATCGCGGCGTATTGCTCGCATTGTTCCGGCCGCAGCAAAGCGGTGAAGCCGTGCTCGAACTCTCCATCGAGCGCCATCACTTGGGCCCGATAGGCATCGATTTGCGTTTTGTTTCGCTCGATGTCGGCGATGAGCTGCGTTCGATTCACCGGCTTTTTCCCTTCCGGCGCGGAGCTGTTTGGGGCAAATTCACCGCCCAGCTTCGGCGGTGCGGGCACAGGCCGCGCCGTCTCCGTCCAGGCGTGCGCGGCGAAACCGGTGGCAAACACCAACACCGTCAAGAAGGCGACTAGCAAGCGGTGCTTCATGGACTCAGGTCGAGGTCCTGGGCGTCAGCAGCCAGCTGCTTCCAGTCAGCCAGGCTGCGGTCATCCGCGAGACGCGTGGTACGGTCATGCACATAAACCACGGCAATCAGGCAAAGCGCCGCCGTCGCGGCGCAGAGCGCAAACTGGCTGAACAGAGAAGGCATCTCTGCCGGGATCGCCGTGCGCACGGCGTAAAGCACGCGGTCGGCAAAGTTCGGCCGCAGGCTGGCCACGGCGCGTTCCTCGAACTCGATCCAGACCCGGGAATCGGGCAGACTCGTGGCCCGAAGCACGCGGTTGGCAAACCCGGTCCGCAACCGGGCGGCGGCGTGTTCCTCGAGTTGGCGCCAGGCGTATGATTCAGGTTTCATGACGTGGATGGTAAAATTCGCGCAAGCGTTCACGCGCCCGGTGGAGGCGCGCCTTGACGACCACCGCGCTCACGCCGGTAATCTTTGCCATTTCCGTCTGGCTGCGGCCTTCCTGGGCGAGCGCCAGCAGTGCCCGGTCGCCGGGACGCAGGCGCGACAGCGCGTAACGCAGCGCATCCAACTCCTCCGTGCCTACCGTCCCCGGCGGTTCGGGGATGTCCTCGTGCACCGCTGTAAACGACGTAAAAATGTGCCGCAGGCGCTGCCGGCGCAGGTAGTCGATGCAGACATTGCGGGCGAGCCGGAAAAGCCACGCCTCGAACTGGGCGGTAGCGTGCAAACGCTCGAGCCCGCGGATCATTTTGATGAACACCGTCTGCGTCAGGTCCTCGATCGAGTCGTTGCGGCCGACAACCGCATAGATAAAGCCGGCCACCCGGCGCTGGTAGCTGAGGATAAGCGCGTGCTGCGCGGCTTCCTCGCCCTTCTGTGCGCGATGCACCAAGTCGGCCAGCGCCGGTGCAGTCGTTTCGGATGTGTCCATGTAGGTGCATTGCTGAGTCGGCCAGCCTGACGAAAAAAAAGCCCCTGAGTTGCGGAGTTTATGCTAGGGAGTGTCTTCAAACCACATGAGAGAGCCAATCCAAGACTGCCGCGAACTGAACGAAGCCGAGAAAGGTGCTCGCCAGTTTATCGTAGCGGATGGAGACGCGGCGGAATCGTTTGATGCGACAGAAGAAGTTTTCGACGCGATGGCGGCGGCGGTAGTAGCCGGGATGAAACGGCGGTGGCTGGCGCCGACTGCGGCGCGGCGCGATGCACGTGTGCGTCCGCGTGCTGTGGAGCAGCGTGCGAAAGTTATCGGCATCGAACCCTTTGTCTCCCACTGCGCGCTTCCCGCGCAAGGCGGGCACCAGCGGCAAGATGGCTTTGAGGTCGTGCTGCTGGCCCGGCGCCAGGCCCAGCGCAACGGCGCGCCCGTAGGCATCGACGACGGCCGCCAGCTTGGTGTTGATGCCCCCTTTGGTTCGGCCGATCGCGTGCTTGGCTTGGCCGCCGGGGGGATTGGCGCCGTGCTGATGCAGCTTGATGTGCGAGCAATCCAAGTGCCGCAGCTCACCTCGCGCGCCCCGGGCCAGCAACGCCAGCAGTTTGGCCCACAAGCCCTCCGCACACCACCGCCGCCAGCGCGTATAAACCGAACTCCACGGCCCGAATTGGGCCGGCACATCGCGCCACGGGCAGCCCGTGCGCAGCACGTACCAAATCGCGGTGATCATGAGCCGGTCGTCCTTCGGCGGCCGGCCTCCACTGGGCCAATCTGCCAGAGTGCGTTTTCGCGCCCGCTTACCTTAATTTTTTTAGCCGAGCCCAAAGTGGCTCCGGCAACTCCATCCGTTTGGTAAATAAAATGGTCCGCCCTATGATTCATCATCGCTTCTGGTGTTCCATGAGGTTTGAAGACACTCCCTAATATGGTTTTGTCCCAGGCATCGAAGTTGTTCCACGCCCCCGACGGGTTTGGTCGGGTGGCCTCTGGGCCATCTTGGACGGCGGCGCTCCCACGTGGCTAAGTGCCGAAGCTGTGCGACGGGCTATGAGACCCGCAACTGCTGGGCTATCCCTACCGGGTTGTCCGGACCGGCTCCTGGCACCGCGGATAGTAGACCTGGGCAGTATGAACTTGGTTTAGGCTGGTTGAGAGGGATGTCTCCCGCTACCTGCCGTCGTCTGTCAATGAACTGGATGAACTTGATTCCTGACCGGTTAACTACCCCGACAAATCGAGCGCACGCGAAACCCTTACACACATAGTTCTTTCGAGTGCGTAAGCTAGTTAGCGTGCGACCACGAACTGGATGAACACTGCCCTTGCCGAGGGCGGACCTGTAGAGGCGAACGTCGCAACTTGGGAGGCCGCGGGACAGGAGAAATCCACCCCCGGCCCTCTTCTTTTCTCCCGCTACGAAATCGATCTACCTCCTCCCTTTCGACATGGTGCCGGTTCAAGGGCGATGTTAGCTTGAGCCGCCCTGATCAGCGCCGTCGCGTAGCACCTCATAATCCATCTCGTCGGCCCAGAACACCCACCACAGACGCAGGTCGTCCTCGATCAGGTCGGGGTGTCTCGCCTGCCAGTCTGCTGCTCCACGAGCGTGGCCACGCTCGTGTGACCACCCCGATGCTCAGTGCCCGCGATATCGTTGAACTGCTGGCCATTTACCTGGCCCGCCGCCCCCGTAACGAGCCGGAAGTCTTGCGCCAGATGCAACGACGCCATGCGGCACGCCAACGCGACATCGACCGCCACCAACACGGCCCAATGATCACCCCAAAAAAGATCGACGCAAACTTACCAAAGTAGAATTAGAGCCCGCTTGAAAACAAGGAAACCCGAATTTGCGCGATAACTTCGGTCACGGTGTTACGTCATGCACCGGTCCCTTCCCAAACATGACGCCCCTATCCTCCCGTTTCTCCGTCCCTGCGAAAGCAGGCTTTCTCTCCACCACCGCTTGGTGGGCGTTTTCTCTCGTCGCACTTTCCACTTCGTCGCTGCGCGCGCAAAGCCCTGTCTTTTCGGAAGACTTCGAATCCGGCAGCCTGAACAAGGCGGTCTGGAAAACGCTCGATGCCGGCAACGCGACCGTCACCGTCCAGAAAACCCAGGTCGCCCACGGCAAATCCGCGGTGCAAATCCATTATCCCAAGGGCGAGAAAAGCTTCGCCTTCATTGTCGCCTCCCACCTGCCGGAGTCGGTGCGCCAGCACTTTTTCGGCCGTGCCTACGTCTTCGTCGGCCCCACCGCGCCAGCGGGTCATGATGTGCTGCTGAACGCCGGCACGGCAGGCTATCCGCTCTCGAACTTCCTTGAGCTCGGCGCTTCGGGTGGAAAAAACGTCATGATGTCTTACCAGCAAAACGCCGCGGATATTCCGCGCGGCGAGACGATCGCCCGCGGCATCGCCTACCCTGTCGGACGCTGGTTCTGCCTCGAGTGGGAATTCAACGACCATCCCGACAGCGTCACGGTTTGGATCGATGGCGAGCCGGCGGGTGAGTTTAAGGATTTCATGTTCAAGCCGCGCGCCCCCAACGCCGGCAAAGCCGGCGCGGGCAAGGGCGATGCGGCCGCCAAAAAGTCCGATCCCGCCATCGACGCGGCCCCGCCAAAAGCGGCACCCGCGTCTGAAGTGCCCGCCGTCCCGGGCACCGACCTCGTGAAGGGCTTCTCCGATTTCTCCTTCGGCTTCCACGCCTGGGGCGCGGGTGCCAAGGAAGATTTCGATCTCTATTACGACGACATCGCGATCGATACGAAGCGCCTCGGACCGATCAAGTGAGCGCTGCCAGGCATCGCGGTCCACCGGCTCTTTCGATTTACGCGAGCGCGATCCGGCCGGTGCTGTCGCCGAGGCGGTCGACAGGCGCGCCCAGTCGATCCAGCATCGAGAGCCAGAGATTGGTGATCGGGATGCCATCGTAGCGGACGTGGCGGCCACCACTGACCGTGCCGCCGCCCTTGCCGAACAGCAGCGTCGGCAGGTTGTCGTGGTTGTGCCGGTTGCCATCGCTGTTGCCGGAGCCATAGGCGATGAGCGAATTGTCGAGGATCGTGCCGCCGTTGGCCTCCTTGATGCTGTCGAGTTTCTTCAGCAGATAGGCGACTTGCTGGATATGGTAGGAGTTGATCTTGGCGAGCATCGCTTGCTTGGCTGGATCGCCCTGATGGTGCGACGTGCCGTGGTGCGGGACATTCGCGCCCGCCCAAGCGTAGGTCTGGTTGCTCTGCTCGTCAGCGAACGGGAAGGTGATGACGCGCGTGAGATCGGTCTGAAAGGCGAGAACCATCAGATCGAGCATCAGCGGTAGATGAACGACGTAGTTATCCTTGGTCGTGGCGCCGCCGAGTTTCCGCGTGCCGGCCCGGTTGTCGAAATCGGGGCGCACAGCGCCATCGGGGACCGGGATCTTCTCCGCCGCCGCTTTTCCGAGGCGGACCTCGATCTCGCGAATAGACGTGAGGTATTCGTCCATTTTCTGTTTGTCGGTGTAAATGAGATTTTTCTCCAGGCGATTGGCGTCGATGAGGACAAAGTCGAGGATGCTCTTGCGATTGGCCTCGCGCCGCGCGCGGGCCTCGGCGGACTCGAGCGGGTCGCCGTTGGCGAACATCCGGTCGAAAACAGACCGGGGATCGCAATCCTTGACGACGGGTGTGGTGTCGCTGCGCCAAGAGATGGTGTGGGAGTAGGCGCAACTGTAGCCACTGTCGCATCGCCCAATCTGTTGGCCTTCCTCGATGCCCATTTCGAGCGAGCGAAACCGGGTCAGGTGCCCGATCTTGTCGGCGGCCGCCTGGTCGGCGGAAAGACCGAGCTTGAGGTTCGCCCCCTCGGTCTTGCGGGGCTGCGTGCCGGTGAGATAGGCGGACATGGCCCGGGCGTGGTCGCCCGGGCCGTCGCCGTTCGGATTGGCTTTGTCGCAGACGAGACCGCTGACCACCGAGAACTTGTCCCGGAACGGGGCGAGCGGCTGAAGCGTCGGGGTGAGTTCATACGCGGAGCCGACCTCGGCGGGCGTCCAGTTCTGCATGTCGATGCCGTTGGGAACATACATCCACGCGAGGCGCTTGGGCGCCGCGACGGCCTTGGCCGCCGCCTTCGCCTCGGCGCTGTAGAGCCGCGTGGGAATCATTGAGTCCAGCACCGGCAGCGCAATGGCCGTGCCCAAACCCCGCAGCAGCGTCCGACGGGACATAATCAATTGGCTCATGTGTCACCTTTTTTGTGTTTACCGTTACGTTTCTGGAAAGCGTCGCTCCGCACGATCTCCTCGATCAGTACGGAAAATTTCTCGCCATTCTTTTTCATCACGTCGGCGATGCCGTCCCTCGTGCGACGGTCATAGGATTCCATGCCGCGACCGAGGGCGAAGGTCAGCATCTTGCCCACGAGACAATTCACAAACTGGTCACTTTGCGATTTGATTATCTGTCGGAGTTCGACCGGGCCGTTGAACGACTTTCCCCCGGGCAGCGTGCCGGCGGCGTCAATTTTCTCGCCACCATCCTCCGTCCGCCAGGCACCGACGGCGTCGAAGTTCTCCAGCGCGAAGCCGATGCCGTCCATCTGGGCGTGGCACGTGGCGCAAGTCGGATTGGCGCGATGCTGCTCCATGCGCTGCCGTAGCGTGCCCGTCAGTTCGGCTTTTGCGCCTTCGGCCAGGGGTGGGACGTTGGGCGGGGGCGGCGGGGGCGCGGCGTCAAACAGATTTTCCAACACCCATTTGCCGCGCTGCACCGGCGAGGTGCGGCCGGGATACGAGGTAATCGTCAGGATGCTGGCCTGCGTGAGCAGACCACCGCGCTGCTTGCCGGCCAGCGAGACCCGCCGGAAGTCGTCGCCCGTGACCTCGGTCATGCCGTAGTGTTTCGCCAGTCGCGCGTTCACGTAGGTGAAGTCGGCGTCGATGAAATCCAGCACGCTGCGGTCCTCCTGCACGATGGCGTTGAAGAACAGCTCGGTTTCCTTCGTCATCGCCTCGCGCAGGGCTTCGTCGAACTCGGGGAAGTTTTTCGTGTCAGGCGTGACGTTTTGCATCGACCGCAACTGCAGCCACTGGCCAGCAAAATTCTCGACCAGCGCGGACGATTTGGGATCCTTGAGCATGCGGCGGACCTGCGCCGTGAGGTTCGCGCGAAGTTTTCCTTTTTCGGCGAGCGCGAACAACTCATCATCCGGCATGCTGCTCCAGAGGAAATAGGAGAGGCGCGAGGCCAGCTCATACTCGCTCAGCGTGTGAATCTCGCGCGGCTCGCCGGGCTGCGGCTCGAGCTCCATGCGGAAAAGAAACGCGGGCGACACGAGCACGGCTTGCAACGCGACATCGACGCTCTGGTCGAACGGGCTTCCAGCGCTGTCGGCCTTCGTCCAGACCACCATCAGTTCACCCAGCTCTTCGTCGTTCACCGGGCGCCGGTAGGCCCGCGAGGCAAAGTGGCGGACGATTTTTTCCGCGGCCTCCTGCTTTGTCACCGTGGCGGACGGCCGGGCGATCATCACCTTGCGGTAGCTGTCAGGCATGCGATCCAGCGTGGGCTCCAGCGGCCCCTCCACTTCAAAATAGATGACGCCCAGCGTGGGCTTCGCGGGGCCCGGAGGCCCGTCGCCGCGAGCGCCGGAGGCACCGCCCCGTCCCGCCGCTCCGCCACGCACACCACCAGCCCGGCCGCGAGCACCGGCCGGGGCGCCATTGGCCGGCGGTTTGGCCGTGGCGGCGGCGAGTGCGGCGGCCTCGGCCGCATTTTCGGCGGCGATGGCGGCGGCTTCCTCGGCGGCTAGCTCGGCCTCGGTTTTCGGCGGCGGCGCCGGTTTGAGCGCTTCTGCCGCGGCCTCCTCAGGCGTCGCGCCGTTGAGCATGGCGAGCGAGATGCGATGACGGCCCGCGGTCAGATGTTCTTTTTCCAAGGCGTAGACCGAGGTGTTGCGTTGATCTTCCTTAATTGTAAATGGCTTTTGAACCGGCGCGCCGTCCACGGCGAAGGCGACCTGCGGTCGTTGCCGGTTGGCGGAGCCCTGCGTGCCATAGGCCCGGACGCGGAGAACGTAGTCGCCATCGGTCGTCACGTCATAGTCCGCAAAAATCTCGCCGTTGGATTTGAAAACCCTGCCCAGCGGCATGGCACGGCGAGGGGTAATTCCAGGCGGAAGCGGGGCCGCGCCGGGCGGTGCGGTGCTGGCCACCGCCGCCGGGTCGCTCTTGGGCATGGTTCCCTCCGCGATCGTTGCATCCCACCGCTGCAACGGGGGCGGCACGACCGGATCGCAATAGATTGCCTTCTCGACGGCGAGTCCGGCGGAAGAAAGATATTTTTCCATCAACACCGGCGCCAGCGAGAGCACATCGCCGTTGTTGTCGAAACCATAGCCGGCGTCATCGACGGGAAAGTTGTCCGCCGGGCGAATATCGATCGCGAGGAGATCGCGAATCGTGTTGTTGTATTCGGCGCGGTTCAGCCGGCGCAGGGTCACGCGTCCGGGATTAATCGGACCCGTGGGATCGCCCGCGAGATAAGTTCTCAACCATCCGACCACCGGGGCGACTTCCGCCGGCAACGGCTGGGGTTCCTCGCTCGGCGGCATCTTATGGCTGGCCAGTTTTTCGAACGCCTTTTCCAAGGTGCGGGAGCCGTCTTCCAGCGAGGCGTCATCGTGAATGAGATCGAGTCGGAAATTGTTCTCGGCGTTGGCGTCGCCGTGACAGGTGTAACAGTGCTCGGCGAGAAACGGCTGAACTGTCTTGTGAAACTCATCCCATGGGGTGGCCCGCTTGGCGGGCGCGACGGCGGGCGCAACCTTGACCGTTGCGGCGGCCAGCAGGGAAGCGGAAGCTTGGGGCCCTGTCCGGGTGCTGCCGGCCGGGCGAACGCATGCCGCGAGAAGCAGGCAAAAACCCAAGAGACATACAGCCACGCCGTTCCCGAGAAACGAGCGGGCTTTCGGCTCAGTCGTCCTCATCGCCAGAAAAGGGGTAAATGCGATCTATACACACAGGAAAATGACGTGCCAACCTGACAATGGTTGCGGGATCTTTCAGGTTGCGGACCCGGACTCCTGGCACAACGCCCGATACTGGTTCCCGCTTTTCGGATTCCCATGCAAGCACAGTCGGTTGGCTGCACTCGTTAGTCCGGTCGCCTTGCGTCTCCGAAAGCGGATCCAGGCTCGCACAGCGGCGCCGATTGGCGGTTAGTAACTGCATACCATGTCGGCCTGCCGAACGACCAACTCACCATCCTGAACAGCAAGTCTGAGTCCAGTTGCCGCAACACGCTCATTTCTCTGCACCTACTTCGTGCGGCACGGGATGATGCAGGTCGGCTAGTTTCACCCGCTCGACGCTGCCGCCGGCACCGGCCACACGCTCGTCTATATGCTCGCCCACGCCAGCCGCCCGGCCGCCGCGACGTCATGGGCCGCCTTCCGCGCCGACCCGGACTGGGTCGCGTTGAAGGCCGCGTCGGAAAAGAACGGCGCCCTGACGACCAAGACCGCGTCGGTCTTCCTCACCCCGACGGACTTTTCGCCGCTGAAATAAGGGCGATGCCGTGGTCGTCCGGTAGTCGGAAAAGCCAGGAAAAGCGGCGTTTCTAAATCTCAGACTCCTTGTCTTTCGGCTGCCGGGAGGATAGAGCTTTGCCCCAGAGACCGGGACCGTGGTGGCGATCATCGTGATCGGTGCGCCTGCGCGGTCCCTTCCCCAACTCCCTATGAAAACCCGTTTCAACCCCCAGTATCCTCTTGTCGCGACACTCGCCCTGTCGGCCGTCGCCTCGCTCCACGCCGCCCAGGCATGGCGGGAAATCACCATGCCGACCGTCGCCGAGGTCGCCGCCGCGTTTCCCCAGCCACCCACGGATTACAGCGCCATCCACTGGGCCATCTGGGGCGGCCCGCAGACGAAGGAGCGCATCATCGCAGACATCGAGCACGTCCACGCCAACGGCGGCGGCGTCTACATGATCGACAACTCCCAGCGGGTGCAGCCGAAGTATCTTTCGCCCGAGTATATGGACCTGGTGAAGACCGTCGTCCAGGAATGCAAGAAACGCGGCATGAAGGTCTGGATCGAGGGCGATTGCGGTTATCCCGACGGTTTCGCCGGCGGTATAATCAGCCGGGACTACCCGCAACTGGGCATGCAGGGCATCCTCGCCGACGCCCACTGCACCGTCCCGGCCGGCCAGACGCTCGATCTTCCGTTGCCCGTCGATACGTTGGGCATCCTGGCCTACCAGCGTCCCGAGCCGGGTGCACCGGCGGCGGGTGCGGTCGCACCGGCGGTCAAAGAGTTTCCGCTGCCGGCCGACGGCACCTTCAAATACACGGCGCCACGGGGTGGGGCGGGTGAATTGACCGTTCAGCTGCCCAACGCCGACGTACGCTACAACGTCACCGTCGGAGAGCCTTTCAGCATCCCGGTGCCCCCAGGCACAAAGCGCATCTTTCTGACCACGGCCGGGGCCGGCGGCGCCCGCGGCCGTGGCGGACGGGGCGCCGGCGGCGCACCCGAGGGAACAGTGGTGCCGTTGCCGGCCGCCGGACATCTCAAATGGACCGCGCCCGCCGACGGGGGATCATGGGAAATCGCCTTCATCCGCCATGTCTACCGCACCTCGCCCACCCGCAATGACAACGGGGACGACGGTGGCGCCACCAAGGACACGCTCTTTACGCTCATCGACTATCTGGATCCCGTGGCCACCGACACCTACCTGAAAGTGATCTATGGCGCTTACGAACAGGCCGTCGGCGAGGAGTTTGGCAAGACCATCCTCGGCTTTCGCGCCGACGAGACCGACTACTCCGGCGTCACGCCGTGGACGCCCAAGCTGCTCGGGACCTTCCAGGCGATGAAGGGCTACGATCTAAAACCCTACATTCCCCTGATCTTCGGCGGCCACATGACGCCCGAGGCACAGCGCGCGAAGGCCGACTACGCGGACGTGTGGAGCCGCATGTTCCGCGACAATTTCTACAAGCACATGGGCGACTGGTGCACGGCGCGCAACATGGAGTTCATGATCCACCTCAATCACGAGGAGTCGATGCTTTCGCTCGTTAACAGCGAGGGCTCGTTCTGGCGCGATATGCGCTACACCGGCGTGCCTGGCGTCGACAATCTCAGCCAGATCGGCCCGGGCATCATCGCGGACTTCCCGAAGCTCGCCGCCTCGGCCGCGCATATCAACGGACATCCCCTCGCATGGGAGGAGTCCGGCGGCAGCCCTAACCAAACGGGAAAGTTTGTCGCGGACTACCATCTCGTCCGTGGAGTCAACTACCTGAATATCCGCGGCCTCAACGTGGCGCCGCCCGCCGCGGGGACAACCCTGCTCGACCTGCCTTCCACCATGGGCCACTACGTCAGCCGCGCCCAGTACCTCCTCGCTGTTGGCCGGCCGGCCGCGCAGGTTGCGCTGCTCCATCCGACCGACAGCATGTGGTACGGCGATCGTGACGCAGACACCGACACCGTCAGCATCGTGACGCAGCTGCTCGAGCATCAGATCGACTTCGACCACATCGACGCGGAATCGCTGACCACGGACTGCACGCTCGCCGGCGGCGGCCTGAAGAATCTCAGCGGACAGGTCTACCACGCCGTGATCGTCCCGACCTCCACCGTGATCCAGAAGGCCGTGCTGGCCCGTCTCCAGGACTTTGCCCGCGGCGGCGGCAAAGTCGTCTTTGTCGGCCGCGCGCCCACCATGGTGATGGACCGGACCTTCCTGCAGGTCGCGGACAGTGCTCCGGACCTGAGCTTTGCGACGCTCGAGCCAACGCCTAAAATCACCGCGCGCGTCGTTGCCGCATTGCCCGCGCCTGACGTCAAGCTCGACGCCGCCGCGCCGCCGATCAAGTACAACCACCGTTCCTACAAGGACGGTGAGGTGTATTTCTTCTTCAACGAATCCAAGGAAACCCTGACCCGCACGGCGACGATCGCCGGCCAGGGCCAGGTGCAGGTGTGGGACGCGACCACCGGGATCATCCATCCGCTGACCGGCGTGGCGGGTGCCACGGGCCGCGTCGCTGTGCCGCTCAACCTCGGGCCGCAGGAAGCGCGCTTCATCGTGATCGGCGCCATCCCCGCGAGCGCTGGCGGCCCGGTGCCGACTGTCTCCACCAGCCAGTCCGTCGCCAATCTGGACGGCGACTGGTCGGTGACGCTGGGTGACCGGCAAGTGACCGGAGCGCTCAAACCCTGGAATGAGATGGGCGTCACAGCGTTCGCTGGTATGGCCGTTTACAAGCGGGAATTCACCCTTGGTCCCGTACTGCAGGGCAAGCATGTCTACCTCGACCTCGGCGACGTCCATGAAATCGCCCGTGTCCGCCTGAACGGCCGCGAGTTCGCGCCGTCGCCGTGGCCGCCGTACCTCTGGGACGTGACCGCCGCCATCACGAGCGGCGCTAACACGCTCGAGGTGCAGGTGCAGGCCGCTCCGCTTGCTGCCGCCCGCGGTCGGGGAATGGGAATGCCTGGCGGTCCGGCCGGCGGCCCTCCGGGCGGTGTCGGTGGCCCTCCACCGCCCGCTCCCGCTCCAGCCGCTGGCGCCGGTTCCGGACTGCTCGGACCGGTGCGGGTCGTGGCGCAATAACCGTTACGCCAAATAGCGCGCAAGGCGTTAGCGACCAGCCGCAACCGGCTGTTTTTTGGGGTTCGCCGCTGGCGCCTGGAGGTATTTGGACGCGTATTCGAGGAAAACCGGCCAGTCGAGCGCATCGGTGTGGGGGCCCACGTGCTCGCGGAAGGCGACAGCACCCGAAATCAATGCAACATTGGGTGCGGGCATTTCGGTGGTACCAAGGTCGTTTTTGCCGAGCAGTCGGTAGACTGGCCCGGCGCCCACTGCGGCCAGGAATTCACCGTGCGGGTCCGCCTGTTGGTCCTGGGTTCCGCCGGTGACAAAGACCGGGCGAGGCGCAACCAGCGCAATCAATTCGTGCGCATCAACCGGCAGATTGCTCCAATGGCCTCCGTATTTTCGAAAATTTCCAGCCATCCAGTAAGGGAAGGAGTCGACAATATTGTCGGGTGTTTCGCCATAGTTGCGGCGGAGAAGCTTGGCGCCCCCTTCGCCGGAGCAACTGGCATATACGATGGCCCAGCGCTGATCCAAAGCGGCGGCCCACAACGCGGTTTTGCCCCAGCGAGAGTGGCCCTCCACGCCGAGTTGTTTCGCGTCAACGTCCTTGTCGGTTTCGAGGTAATCGATGGATCGGCTCAGGCCCCAAGCCCAGGCGGTGAGGGCGCCCCATTCGTCGGCACGGCTCCTCGGCCGGCCCTGGTTTATCAGGCCGATGATTCCCCGGGTCAGACCGGCGTTGTTGTCCGGCTGCAAACTGATGGCGTCGAACAAGGCGTAGCCCCAGCCCCGGGCGAGAACCTGCTGCAACGGACTGGGGCCGCCGGGCCCGCGTTCGGTATCCGCCCCGGTTGATGGCGCACCGCCAGGAGCGCTTCGGGCACCGGATGCAGCTCCCCGATTCGGATCGTTGCCCCCGCCAAAAGGGGGAATAATGACCATCACCGGCACCGGGCCGGAGGCATTGACGGGGATGGCCAGGGTGAGGTTGATGGTGGGAGTTGCCTCCGGATAGGTGGAATTGTCGATATGCCCGACAATCCTCTTCGTTTTTACGCCGCCGCTCTCATTTACTAAAGTGACCTCCCATGTTATTGCAGGGGCGCGCTCGGGAATTTTTCCGTAAATTTCCGTGAGGTAGTCGCTTAAGATTTCCGGGCGGCGCTTTTCCCACCAGTCATCAGCGTCCTTCACCGGCTGGCCGTTTTTCAGGACCAGCAGCTCGGGCAACGGGAAAAGATTGGCTTTGGCTTCATCGAAATTGCTCCAGGTCCCAAAAGACGACCGTTGATACGCATTGTAGGGATTGCCATTGTTGTCACTCACTCCCACGTCGTCGGTCCAATAAGGATGCCGTATCGTGGAGCTGGGCTTCACCCAGCGGATATTCTGAGGGCGAGCCGGGTCATCGGCTTCGGGCGGCAGGCTGGTCCTGGGCGTGACGGCGAGGATGGCGGCCGCGTTGTCCGATGTCGGAGCATCCGTCGCGCCAGCCAGAGGGGAGGCGAAGATCAGCAGACAGAATAATCCGACGAGGTTGTCACGGGGAGAGGACGATGGGTTCATGATTGGGAGCCTCGGTTGCTATGACCAAACTCAGCTATGGAGCCCCGGCACCTAGAGCCGGGGCGGGAATTCACTTTCCAATCCCGCGGTGATTGCCACGGGCTTGGCTTGAATCGTCACTGTGGCCGGCTTCAGCCCGGCGCGCGTGGCCGTCACCGTGATCGTGCCCGCCTGGAGCGTCGAGCGCACCGCCACGCGGTTGATGCCGCACTCGGTGTCGAGATAGAGGTTGTTCGTGGTGTCGAGCTTTCCGGCGTTGAACCCGCCGCGCCAGTTCGCCGGTCCCGTGACGGCAAAATCCACGCGGGCCTCATCCGTCGGACAACGGCGTCCCTGCGCGTCCACCACCTCGAAGTCGATCAGCGCCACGTCGCTGCCGTCCGCCTGCAGGCCCTGCGGCCCCGTGTGCAACGTGAGCTTGATCGCGTTGGGTTCGCCCGCCGTCTGGATTTCCTGCTGAGCGACGACCTTGCCGCCCTTAGTGGCGACCGCTTTGATCGCACCGGGCGCGAACGTGACGTCCGGAAAGGCGTAAACATAGCCGGTTTGCGGGGTCGTGCTAACGCCCAGCGATCGGCCGTTGACGAACAGCTCGACGGAGTCGCACAGGTTGGCGACGACGTTGAAGGTTTTCTTCGTGCCCGCCGGATAGTTCCAATGCCCGATGATATGCAGGTCCGGCGTGGAGTTCTGCATCACGCGGGTGGCAAAGAACATCTCCTTGGGGAGACGCACGCCGTCCACCTTGCCGCTGACCCGCAGCACCTGGCTGCTCTGCTGCCGGCCGTCGGCATCGGAATCCGACCAATAAATCGAGGCGTAGGCCGACCATTTGGCATGCGCAGGATCGGGATTGTCGATGCGGTTGCTGACGAAGTTGTAGTAACGACGGAGGCCCGCGAGCGCGAAGGTCTCCGAGTTCCAATTATAACTGTCCATCTTGCCCTTCTTGAAACCGAAGGACGGCGGGGAGAAATCGTCCCAGATGGCGCGCGCGCCTTCGTCGCGGAAATCCTCGGTCTCGATCATGGGCGCCTTGTCGCGCGCCTGGTCGCTGTAGGGTCCGCCGAGCATGACGCCGAAATACTCGGTGGCCGCGACCGCCCCCTCGTCCCGGAGCGAGCGGCAGCCCATGATCCGGCCGCCGCTGGGGTCCAGTTTCCTCCGCAGCGCCACCATCTCCTGCATGTGGGCCGCGTTGATTCCGGCGTTGCCCGCCTCCCAGAAAAGGATGCTCGGGTTGTTCCGGAAATAGATGATGGAATCGCGCATGACCTCCACGCGCTGGTCCCATTGGCGGTCGAAGGTCTCGTGCTCGCCGTCGCCGGCCGGGCAGACGTTGGCAATGCCATATTTGTCGCAGGCGGCGACATCCGCGCGCGTGGGCGAGACGTGCATCCAGCGGACGTAATTGCTGTTGCTGGCGCGGAGCAGCGCGGCGTTGAAGTCATGCATCCAGTCCGGATACGCCGAGCCCAGCCCGGGCCAGTCGTTGGCCGCGCGCTGCGAGTAGCCGGTGAGCCAGACGAACTTGTCGTTGAGCCAGACCCCGCCCGTGCCCGCGCCGCCCTTGAACTCGGCCTTGCGGAATCCGGTGTGGATTTTGCACACATCGGCCACCTTGCCGTTCACCGACAGGACGGAATAGACGTCGTAAAGATAGGGGTCGTCTACATTCCAGAAACGCGCCCCAGCCAGCGGGCCGGCGGCGGTGAGCGTCGCGGTCTGGCCGCTGGCGAGGCTCGTGGTTCCGCCGTTGAACCGCGCGTGCACCACACCGTCGGCGTCCACCACCACGGCGGCGAGCGCGAGGGCCGCGCTGCCGGCCGACTCGTTGCGCACCTGGGACTCGACATTGACCTCGGCCGTCCGACCCTTGATGTCGTAATTCTTGCCGAAAACATAGACGCCGGTCGTCTTCAGGTTTTCATAGAGTGGCAGCGTTTGATAGACCGTGCCCATGATATGCAGCCAGGCGTCGCGGTTCAGCCCGCCGAAGTTCGGGTTGCTGTTGGTGTTCTTCCACTCGAACTCGGTGCCGGTGGCCTCCTCCTTGTAGTTCGTGCGGTTGTCCACTTTTACCGCCAGCACGTTGTCCTGCCCGCCAAATTTCAGCAGCGCGGTGAGGTCGAGCCCGCACGCCGTGATGCCATTTTCATACAGACCGACCGGCTGGCCGTTGAGATAAAAGCGCGCCGCCTGCCTGAGCCCCTCAAATTCGACGAAAATCTTCCGGCCCTCGCTGCCGGCGGGCACCTTGAAATGCTTCCGATACCAGCCGACGCCCTGGTAGAAGGTTTGATCGCCGCCCGGATGGCTGATGAGCGCACGATAGGTGTCCACGTCGTTCCACGTGTGCGGCAGGCCGACCTCCGACCAGGCGGAGTCATCAAAACCGGCCGCCTCCGCGCCCGGCACGTCGCTGCGCATGAACTTCCAGCCGGGATTGAAGTTGTAGGTCGCCCGCGGCGAAGCGGGCGGCTGATAGCGCGGCTCCGCCGCAAGTGCCAGGGTAGCCGGCAGGAGGAGCGCGATCAGGACGGGCAGTAGGATTCGAGGGCAGTGCATGGAGGGGATGGGGGGCCAGTAGTTGGGTATTGGGGATTGGGAATTGGGATTTTGAAATTGGGGCCGGCAATTTCAGCGAGACCTTGCGACCTCTGCCAAGTCCCAACCACCCACTCCCAATCACAAATTCCCAATTATCCGCCCCGCCGCGGGGCGCTACAGCCGCTGCGGCATCATCTTCTGCAGGCCGGCGGTGATCTCCATCGCCTTGGCCGGGATCTTCACCGTGGCCGGCTTCAGGCCCGGGCGCGTGGCTGTCACTGTGATTTCACCCGCTGTCAGCGTCGAGCGCACCGCGACGCGGTTGATGCCACAGTCGGTGTCGAGATAGAGGTTGTTGGTCGTTTCGAGCTTCGAGGCGCTGAACCCGCCGCGCCAGACCGCCGGCCCCGTCACCGCAAAATCCACCCGCGCCTCATCCGTCGGACAGCGGCGGCCCTGCGCATCCACCACCTCGAAGTCCACCAGCGCCACGTCGCTCCCGTCCGCCTGCAGGCCCTGCGGCCCGGTGTGGAGCGTCAGCTTGATCGCGGCGGGATCGCCGGCCGTCTGGATTTCGTGCTGCGCGACGACTTTCCCGCCCTTGGTCGCCACCGCCTTGATCGTGCCGGGCGCGAACGTGACATCGCGAAACTCGTAAATGTAGCCCGAGTCCGTGCCCGCCGCCATCTCGGCCGAGCCCATGGTCCGGCCGCCGTAGGTGTCGACAAACTTGAAGGGCTTCGTCTGCGTGCCGAGGGACTTGCCGTTGAGGAAGAGCTCCACCTGGTCGCAATTGCTGGCGGCCACGTACATCGCCTTCTTCGTGTTGGCGGGATAATTCCAATGCCCGATGATGTGAATGTCGGGCTGCTCGTTCTGCATCACGCGCGAGACGTAGTAGAGCTGCTTCGGGATGCGCACGCCGTCCACCTTGCCGCTCACGCGCAGGACGTAGCTGCCCTGCTGGCGGCCGTCGGCGTCGGAATCCGCAAAATAGATCGAGCAGTAGGCCGACCACTTCGAATGCGCCGGGTCGGTGTTGGAGATCATGTTGCGGACGTAGCTCGCGTACCGCATCGAGGCGGCGAGGCAGAAGGTCTCGGAGTTCCAGTGCCACGTGTCGACGGGCCGGCCGTCCTTCGCCGTGCCGGCCTTGGGCTTGAAGCCGAAATACGGCGGCGTGAAATCATCCCAGATGTTGCGCCCGGCCTCGTCGCGGAAATCCTCGGTCTCGATCAGGGGCGCCTTGTCGCGGCGCGCGATGGCGTACCCGCGGAAGATGTCGTCGCCCGTGATCGCATCGGTCTGCGACGCCTGGCCGATCATCACGCCGTAGTATTCGGACATCGGCGTCAGCGCCTTGTTTTCCGCCGGGAGATCGTTGTCCCGCGTGCCCATCACGCGGCCGCCATGGGGATCCCACTCCTTGCGCATCGCCACCATCTGCACCATCTGCTCAGGCGTCACGATCGTGTTGCCCGCCTCCCAGAAGAGGATGCTGGGGTTGTTGCGGAAGAAGATCATCGAGGCGCGCATCACCTCGGCGCGCTGGTCCCACTGGCGGCCCGTCACCAGCCGTTCCTTGTCGCCCGCCGGGCACACGTTGACGATGCCCATCCGGTCGCAGGCCGCGACGTCCGCCCGCTGCGGGGAGACGTGCATCCAGCGCATGTAGTTGCCGTTGCTCTCGCGCACCAGCTTGAGCGTGTAATCGTGCATCCAGTCCGGGTAGCCGCCGCCCAGGCCGGGCCAGTCGTTCGCCGAGCGCATCGCGTAGCCGGTGAGCCAGACGAACCGGCCGTTCAGCCACACGCCGCCGGTGCCGACGCCGCCCTTAAACTCGGTCTGGCGGAAGCCCGTCGTCGTGTCGCACACGTCCACCACTTTGCCGTTCACGCTGAGCATCGAGTAAACGTGGTAAAGATACGGGTCCTTCACATCCCAGAAGCGCGCGCTGGCCAGCGAACCGGCGGCCGTGAAGGTTTCCGTCTGGCCCGCGACGAGGTCCGACGTGTTGCCCTCCAGCTTCGCGCGCACGATTCCGTCGGCGTCGACCACGACGGCGGAGAGCGTGATCGAGGCATAGTCGCCCGTCTCGTTGACGACCTGCGCCTCTACCTTCACGTCGGCGGTCTTCTTCTTCAGGTCGATCGCCTCCGGGTAGACATAGATGCCGGTGGTCTGCAGGTTCTCGTACAGCGGCAGGGTCTGGTAGATCCGTCCCGCCACGATCAGGGTGGAGTCCCGGTTGAGTCCGCCGAAGTTCGGGTTGAAGTCCTTCGCATTCCACTCGAACGGCGTGCCGGTGGCCTCCTCCTTGTAGTCGGTGCTGTTGTCCACCTTCACCGCGATGAGGTTGTCCTGCCCGCCGAACTTGACGAATTTGCTGACGTCGAGGCCGACCGCCGTGATGGCGTTCTCATACTTGCCGACCGGCTGGCCGTTGACGAAGAAGCGGCCCGCCTGGCGCATGCCGTCGAACTGGATGAACACTTTCTGGCCGTCCGCGCTCGCCGGCAGTTTGAAGTGTTTCCGATACCAGCCGATGCCGAACATCTTCTCGCTCTGATCGCCGCCGCTGTGGGCGATGTAGGCGCGGTAGCTGTCCGTCTCGTTCCAGGTGTGCGGGAGGCTGACGTCCTGCCAGGCCGCGTCGTTGAACCCCGGCTGGTCCGCCCCGGCCGCATCGCCGAAGGCGAACTTCCAGCCCGGATTGAAGTTGTAGGTGGCGCGCGGCGATGCCGGCGCGGCAAATTTCGCGCCCACGGCAGGGCTGGCGGCATCGGTGGCAGTGGCGCCGCCCAGAAGCAGCGCGCTGAAAATCAATGTGAAGAGGAAGGGGTGAGATTTCATAGAAAAAGGGGTGAAAAAGTTTCTGCGGCAGCGGGATTTGGCCGACCACTCCAACTTTGTTGGTCGCCTCCACGTTGTGATAAAGGGTGTCCGCGTCTAGTATATTACCTTGGGGTAGGTAGCAACGTGCCGCTCAGGAGGTAAGGGAGCATGCGTATCAATCTGACTTGACGAGTTAAAATCGCATTGGTTGCGCAGCTTTAGCTTCTCGCCGCAAGTCGCAGCAGCCTATCGGAGCCGGCGCTTTATGAGCTTGGCAGGTAACAGGGCCCGGCCCCGCGCGAAAAAAGTCACCAGGGGCCGGCCGCATTCGTCTTCCGGCAGTGCGATCTCCCTGCCTCAGTGCTTGTCACCCATGAAAACGCTGCCCCTCGCTTTCTTCTTTCTCCTTGCCGCCTCCGGCCTGCTGTTCGGCCAGGCCGCCCCTCCGGTTTCCGCCGGAGCTTCCACTGATCCGGCGCGGGTTCCGATGGTCCTGCCTGAGCCGGCGAACCCCAAACTGCCCACCCTGTTCCTCATCGGCGCGTCGGCCGTTCGCAACGGGAGGGATGACGGCCAGGGCTTGGGCGCCGCGGGCCAGTGGGGCTTCGGCCACACCCTCCCGGCCTTTTTCGATCTCACCACGATCAACGTGGTCAACCGGGCGGTGGGCGGACTCAGCACCCGCACCTACCTGACCAGCGGGCACTGGGAACGCACCCTCGCCTTGATCAGACCCGGCGACTTTCTGCTCATTCAATTTGGCACGAATGATAACGGCAATCCCAACGACCCAGCCCGCGCCCGCGCGTCGCTTCCGGGCACCGGCGAGGAGGAGCAGGAAATCGACAACGTGCTGACGAAGAAACATGAGGTCGTCCACACCCACGGCTGGTACCTGAGGAAGTTCATCGACGACGCCCGCGCCAAAGGCGCCACGCCGATCATCTGTTCCATGCCGCCCCACAAGGTCTGGGACGAGAAGGGTCGGTTGGTGCGCGAGACCAACTACATCAACTGGACGCGTGATGTCGCGCAGCAGAGGAAGATCGGCTTCATCAACCTCAATGAAATCGTTGCCGCCCGTTACGATGCACTGGGCCATGACAAAGTGATGACCCTCTTTCCGGCCGAGGAGCACGACCACACGAACTTGGCAGGCGCCGAGCTCGTCGCCAGCTATGTGGTCGCCGGCCTGAAGCTGCTCAAGCCAAACCCGCTCGCCCCCTATTTCTCGAACCAGGCGGCCGGTGTCGCCGCGGCCGACCCCGCCTCGCTGGCGGCGCCCGTCTCATCCGCCCTTTAGTATCGCTTCCCGCTCGGGGCCGGTCAAGCGCCTCCAAGTACACCTTGATCGCGCACAGGGCGATTGGATGCGGCACCGAAGCCAGTAACAACGGCATCAAAAATAGCGAAAATGTCGCGAAAGCAACTGCGAGCAACACCGCCGATTTAAATAGCGCGATCCGCCTTAACTTTGGTGTGTGATCAATGGCAATTCAGGAGGCGTCGTCTTTAGAAGATTAAAGTTTGTTCACCAAAGACACCCGAATCACGATTGACGTTAAGACTGGCAAGCTGCTGTGGGACTACCAATTCACCCCCATGATGTGCATGACTGGGACGCAAACCAGCCCATTGTTCTGATGAACACCCGGTGGCGGGGCCAGGAGCGCAAGCTGTTGGTGCATGCCAACCGGAACGGTTGCATGTATGTCCTGGATCGGACGACCGGCAAGCCGCTGATGGGACCCCAATGGTGGACAAGCTGACCTGGGCCACTGGCATCAATCCGCAGACCTGGACCCCGGATCTGCTCCCGAACAACGAGGTGAACTCGGAGGGCGTGAAGACGGCTCGGGCGGTGAGGGGAGTCACGAATTGGTATTCGACGGCCTACAATCCCGTCACCCGGCTCTATTACGTGATGACGGTCGAGGACTATTCCATCTATCGCAAAGCGGAAAACGGAGGTTTCGGCCGCTACAACAATCCGGCGGATCCGGCGCAAAAGGTTCTGCGGGCCTTCGATATCGAAACCGGGAAAGAGGCCTGGAAGATCGTGATGCCCGGCGTCGCTGAAAATAATTACACCGGGGTTCTATCCACCGCCGGAGGAGTGCTGTTTTTCGGCGAGAGCACCGGCGGGTTTGCCGCGGTGGACGCCCGCACGGGCAAGTATCTTTGGCCCTTCGAGACGCACGCCCATCCGTTCAAAAGCTCGCCGATGACCTACGTCATCGATGGCAAACAGTACGTCGCGGTCGGCGCCGGGGCGAACTTCCTGTCGTTTGCGCTGCCCTGCTAAGCCGAGGCCGTCTTTCCCGCCGGGCGAGCGACCGGGAAAATGCTAACCGGCACTTGACCGTTACCCTGCGCCGAAATATTAAAACTGCTACCCCCTTCAATGTACCCCATTGAGCCAGCTTTGTTCGCGATCGACTTGCCCGGCACCCGCTGCGGGCTGCGTCAATGATCGGAGTCCAAGCCGGAAACCCAGCCAACGAACCAGAACTCCCATGCTAAAACGTAATCTTTCACGCCGCAATTTTTTCGGAGCCACCGCACTCGGGGCCGTCGCCGGAGCCTCCATCCTGTCCAATCCCGTCCGCGCCGCGGCTGAGGCCGTGGGCGTGAAGCCGACCGACCTGCCCGATCTCACGATCAAGGAGGTGAAGGTTTACGTGGCCAATCTCGGTCCGGCGATCCGCCGCATCAACAGCCCTGAAAGCGGCGAGATCGTTTCCATTGTGACCAACAGCGGGATCGAGGGTAATTTCACCCTCGGCAATCGGGTGGGCGGCACGGGCTGGCTGGAATACGCGAAAAGCGTCTGCCTCGGCAAAAACGTCATCGACCTGCTGCCGTCCCTGGGCACCTCCTCCCAGCGCACCCAGGGCGGATTCGGCGGCGCGGCCGGATTCGTCGGCGGGTTTGGCTATCCGCGGGGAATGAGGTTGGGCAGCGTGGGGGAAACGAATTACCACGCCGCCATCATCGATTACTGCCTGTGGGACATTTTCGGCAAGACGGTCAACCGCCCCATCTACAAACTGCTCGGCGGCACGAAGGACAAGCTGCTCGCCTATGGGAGCTCGCTGCATCTGGCCGCGATCGAGGATTTCGCGCCGCAGGCACTGCAGGCGAAGGCCGACGGGCTCAAGGCTTACAAGATCCATCCCGGCGGCGGCCAGCACCAGACCCCCACCGGCGGAGTAATTCCCGCCTACGTCGGCCATATCGAGGAGATCCGGGAGGTCCGCAAGGCGATGGGCGAGGAATTCACGCTCCTGTTCGACCCGGTCCAGCGCTACAATGTTTTCGAAGCCCTGAAGGTGGGGCGCGCGCTGGAGGAATACGGCTATGTCTCGTTCGAGGATCCCATCCCGGAGACGGACATCGAGGGACTCATCGAGCTGCGTCAAAAGCTGACCGTGCCCATCGAGGTCGGCGAATTCCTCTACTCGATCCAGGCCTACGCCGAATACATCCGCCGCGGCGCGCTCGATATTGTCCGGTTGATCGCCGACAACGTCGGCGGCATCAGCGGGTCCTTCCGCATCGGCCAGCTGGCCGACGCGTTCGGCCTGCCCTGCACGCCCCACAACTGGGGCAATGGGTTCGACCTGGCGGCGCACTTTCAAATCGAGCTGGCCTTGCCCAACACCTTTTGGTTCGAGATGCCATACCCGCAGACGCTCGCGGATCGCCCCTATCTGAAAGGCCAGTTCCGCGTCGACAAGGATGGCTACGTCAATGCCCCGCGGGCACCGGGCCTGGGCGTTGAACTCGACCGCGACGCGCTCGACAAGATTTTGACCCGCATCGACCGCTGATTTTTCCCACCGCCAGAAATCGGAATCGGCCCCGGCCGGCCCCGATCCGGGAGCACAACTGCCAAACCCGAAACCGCGCCGGATGCAGCACCGTCGCTCAAATCAAAATTCATGAAACTAAAATCACCGCCAGCGAATTCATCCCCCGCCTTTCCCCGCCGGGAATTCCTGCAGTCCTTGGGCGCCGGCGCCCTGGGCCTCGCCCTGTCGGGCTGCAGCATCGCCGCCGGCCCGGAGTCCAGTGCGGCCGTTGCCCCCGCCGCGAAACCACGCTCCGGCCCGAAGCAATTGCGCGGCCTCTTTCCCATCGCGGGGTCGCCGTACACGCAGGACGACAAGCTCGATCTCGCCTCGCTGGCCGCGCAAGTGGCGTTTTGCAATCGGGGTGGCGTGCACGGCTTGGTCTGGCCCCAAATCGCGAGCGGCTGGACCAATCTCAGCGAGACGGAACGCCTGGCAGGCGCCGAAGCCATGCTGGCCGAGGGTAAAGGCGGGGCGACGGCCCTCGTGATCGGGGTCCAATCGAAGACCGGAGACTTCAAGGAAGTCGAACGCTACGCGACCCACGCCGCCACCCATGGCGCCGATGCCATTGTTTCGCTGCCGCCGCCGGGAGTCTCCGACGAGAAGGTCCTGCTGGCCTATTACCAGCAGGTCGGCAAAATGACCTCGCTCCCCTTGTTCGTGCAGTCGCAGGGCACCATGAGCGTGGACTTGGCCGTCGAAATCTTCCGGACGATTCCCACGGCACGCTATTTGAAGGATGAGGCGGCGGCGGGGGGCGGACCCTTGCAGCGCATCACCGAGATCCGCAAGCGCACCAACGACGAGATGAAGGTCTTCTCCGGCCAGGGTGTGCGAACCTTGATGACTGAAATGGAACTGGGCTTCTCCGGGCATTGTCCGGTGGTGGCCCTGTCGGATATCTATGCGGCCGCGTTCGACCTCTTTCACGCCGGCCGGCGCCGCGAGGCGTTCGACATGTTCGGCCGGGTTCTGGCCTTCAACAGCGTCGGCGCCTCCGGAGACAGCATCATGATCGCTCGCGGCGTTTTCCCGCGCACGGTAAAATCCCGCGCGGGCGGCGGTGGTGGTGGTGGTGGTGGCGAGGGGCGCAGCAATTTCCAACTCGATGAGCAGGGAGTCCGCGACGCGCTGAATAACTACCTGAAGCCTTACCTGAGGGGCTGATGCCATCGGCCTGCAGTCAGGCCGCCTTCGCCGGGAAAATTCGCGCATGGCGTGCCAGCCGGTGCCGGCCCGATTGCCGAAACGTCAGGCGAGTCGGCCATCGAAGCACAGTCGCTGAGTAAGAGTCTTGCCCCTTATTTCCGCTTATGCGCGTGGTGCTCAAACCAGAAAATTGCCAGCAATTGAGCTTCTCGCTCTGCGAACTCCCACAAGTCCGGAACTGAAATTGCCTCGTGTCGTTTGACGGTTTTATGGGCAAAAACTCGTTCGCCGAGATTTTTGTGCACGTTTCTGTGTCCCGAAAAATTTCGATCTTGCGCAGGATTTTATCGGGAGAGTACTTAGGCGATATCGCTGGCAAATTCGAATCTCACCAGCCCGACCATTTTCCCCGTTGCGCTTAACGCTGTCTGAAAGCGCAACTCTGCGACGACGCGCGCCATACCAGAGCGATTGCAAGATTGCCTCTGCGTGACGCCTCGGGACTCGATTTGCACCGCCGAGACTCCGGCGTGTGTGTATTTTTGTGTGTATGTCCGAACCGAGAAATCACACCCTTCAACGATCAACCTAGCCGACGTAGCCGAAGGACATGAATTTTTTAGCTCACTCGTAATTTCATGATAACAATTATTGGTCGCCTCCAAGAAGAGCACGGCAGCACCTTCGACTTCTCCCGACGCGTTAGGGAGCACAAAAGCATCTTTGAAAGAGCTGTTGGTGAAAGTTTATCGCCGGGCACCCTCAATGTTGTTGTCAATGCGCCGATTCAAATCAGAGAGCATTTTAGGATTTCGGGAGTCCAAATCAACGAATCAGAAGATTTTCTATTCGAGGTTTGTCGAGTCAACGGCCGTATCGGATTTCGCGTGAGGCCTCTCCATCCTCTGTTTCACACCGGGGGTCGTGGCGACCACGTGATCGAAATAATGTGCTCCGTCAATTTACAGTCCCAACCAGCCTTCAATGCTGGATGCATAGAGCTTTCTTTCTTTAGGTAAGAGTCGCAGTAATGAATCCACAGTTACAACGTGTTCCTTTGGCCTTCTTGAAGTGCTTCATATTCTCGGCGCTGTGTTCCATAATAGGCGTATGTTATGGGAGCGAGTTCTCCACAGTTGCGGAAGCCGTTCGCTCAAACGGCAAGTCGTATAAAAAGGCCCATATTGAGAAAATATCCGCTGACGGAGTTACCATTTTTTACAGCGGCGGCATACTTAAACTAACATTGAGAGAGTTCATGGATGACGCCGCGTTCAGGGCAAAACTTGACCCGGACGGGAAATCAATCCCGCTCATAACAAGCAAGCTCTCTGACCAAGATGCGGCGCAAGCGGTAAGAGAAAATATTCAGCCATTCGAAGGGCCAGAATGGAACGAGGCCACCGCAGCAGAAATAAAAAGGCTCATGCCCGACTTTGACTGGATTGTTGTCCCTGTAGTCGGCAATCCCGGAGTTTATTTCCGAGGGAAGTGGATACCTCTCGGGATCACACGTCTAGAACTTCGAAGAATGTTGCCTGAGTTGGTCGGGACTCCGGCCATGTTGGCTGTGGCCAATACATCGATGATGTTCGTCTTCGTCGGTGACTACTTGCGCGAGATATCGCTCGTGACCGCGTTCAGTAAGACGCAGGTCAGCCCAAGCGTTTGCATTATCGGAGGAGTTAAGCTCCGCATGGTTGTCTCGGATGTAACGCAAGTCTTTGGGCGGCCGAGCGCATCTAATCTGCCATACGAAGTCACCTATGCGCGGAACGACCACGAACTCGAAATAGGATTTAATTATGGTTCTCTATCGGTAATTACTTTGAAGCGCCCACTGCCAAAGTAAGACCGAAGTACGGGGGTTCGCGCTGTGCGAAAGCCGTCGCTTGCTCGCCAGACTTGCCATCGGTACATTGCGTGCTGAGCCTTTGTAAATGTCCAGCTGGCCTGACTGGTTGAAAATTACCCAACTGAGGGCTCGGTTCCTCTTTGTCATTTGGTTTGTCTCAGGCTTTGTCCTCTTTGCGCCAGACCGTTGGCTTTTCGCATTCGGCCTTCTAGACTTTCGTCGAGCGCAACTGCACTGGATTGGTATAGTCACCCTAACAACCTTCGTTCTTTGGGTCGTGCAAGTATTTGAATTTTTCGTCCGCAAAGCTAAAACCAACAACTTTAAGAAAAACGCTTTGGCTGCGCTCAACGCATTGTCCCATCCAGAGTTCATCATAATTGCCTATTGCCTCCGCAATCGCCAACAGACCATCACACTTGAGGTTACTCACCAATACGCTCACGCATTGGCGCAGAAGGGATTGTTAGTTGCCGCCTCCGGGGCCGGGAACAGTCTTGCGTGGCCCTTCACTATCCCGCCGTTCGTATGGGACCACCTCCTGGAGACAGAGGAGCAGCTGTATCAATGGCACAAGGTCGACCCCGACAGCCATCTTTTCATAGCTGAGTTGCAAAGTTTAAACCGACATATTCACAGACATGACCGGCCTTGGTGACATACTGCGCCGGCTTCATGGATCGTGGTTTTTTGTTCCGCTAGCTCGAAGTTCGGCGATCTTGCGACTGCCGCCACCACCAGAGGTAGTTAAGTTGGGGCTTCTGACATGCAAACCACCACCGATCATCTAGACCACGAAATCAAAATGAACGATCAAGGTTGGAGGTCCCGGGTGGTTCTCGTGCTCATGCTCGTTTGCGGTCGGCTCGACGCTGCCGATCGGCCAGCGACGGGAAGTATCGTGACCGAAGTTAGAGGCAGTTTTTCAACAATTAAAATTCCGACCCCCGCTGGATTTACCCCAGTATCGAAGGTTGATCCCCTGTTGAAGCAGCTGTGGGAGGGAAATCTGACAGAACCCAAGAAACTATCTGTTTATATCAGCCTCGGGGATAAGAAGAGCGTCGTAGGCGGGAGGGCTCCGCGTTTGCTTCATCACGCCTTTGTCGCAACAAATCCGAACTTCGGGAACCTCTTTTATAACCACAAGGATTTCGAAGCAGTTAAAGATGGCGTTCGTTCGATGGTTAAGAATGCAACCAAGGGCGGCCTAGAAAGCGTCGTGGAGTTAGCGAAAGCACAACGAGAATTAACGACTCCCATAGCTGACGTAACGATGGTAGTATCAAGCTTCGGGTCGGAGCGGATATTGCTATTCTTGATGGTCGCTTCTGAGCCTGACGGCGCTGATAAGAATAGCCCGCCCCTGCGATTCGGGAAAGCATGCGCATTCGTGAATGTCCGTGGAAATCTCGTGTGCTGCTATATGTTGGGAAACGCTACCGACCTGGTCGAACTGGAAAGCGCTTGTTACAAGTGGTCCGAGGAAGTTGTGCATGAAAACCCGTCGACTGTGACGGAGCGTTTGCAGGAGGCATCTCCGTTTCATTCGGCGTTTAGCCCGTGAAACAACAGAAAGTCACCGCAAGCTCCGTTTCGGGCAGTCACCCTGCGACCTCATCATTCTCGTGCGGCAAGGACTGGGTGTTAAGCGCACTCACCTTTTCGTCTTTTTTCTGAACACCGAGTTCGAGATATTGTAGGATTTGAGGGACCCACCCAGTCAGTGCGCACTGGTAGGCGACATCATGCCCACGTAACTTGCGTTTAATCATCCGGGCAAACTCGGTGATCTTTTCGACGAGCTCTCTTACCTCGGAAAGTGGAACATCGGGGAGCCTATGTTCTCCCAGAATTGTCGACATATCCAAATGCGAGACACGCTTGTTGCGCCATTCTCTTATACCACGCTCCCATATTGGTCTCATAGCATTAAGGAGAATTTCCAGATCACTTCGAAACGAAGTCACCTCCTGAAACTCTAAGATGGCAGCCAAGGAATAATTCTCCTTCCCAAACGATTTAGGCGGATCAAAGAAGCGTGAAACGGTCACAAACAGATGATCGAGGAGATGAAACCACAGGTGATTCCAAAACGGCGCTCCCGTCCGATCAAAGAGTTTGTAATTATTAGCGTCAGTAAACAACTCATCGAACACCTGCCATTGTACGTTCAATTCTGCGACGAGAAGATCTAGTTCTTCTAGAGATGGATTGTTGTCGGGCATATGTTTTGCTAGGCTAAAGTGGTCGAACCACCGCGTGACGGAATAGCATGCTCGTCATGAATTCACAACCTTCAGCCGCAAGGCCAGTGATGGCAGTGAGGAGAGGGTTCCAAGTAGCGCTTTTTTCAAATCATGCCACTACCCGCACCTGAAGCATTGCCGGGAATGCCCAGCTCGGCGAACCAGAAAAAAAGGAGCCCGGAGCGGCGAAGCTCCGGGCTCCTGGCCAGTCGTTAAACTACACCTTCTGCGCAGTGCCGACCTGGACGGGCCGTAGCCCCTCGCGCTGGACGGCGGCTTTTATCATCCTGCTCCTGGTGGCGCCCTGTTGCTCTGGAGCGACCTTGGCGACCGCCGCCGCGATTTTCTGCGCTTCTTCGGGACGGCTCTCCAGCCACGCATCAAGCTTGCGCGCGGTGGCGTCGCGGATGCGTTCGGTCTGCTCCACGGAGTCGATTTTGCGGAGAATCGCCATGTTCTCCAGCCTCTCCCGCGAGAGGCCTTTCAGGTATTCGGAATAACGGGGATTCTCCTCCCGGAACTTGTTGATCTTGGCCACAACTTCCGGGTTCTCCGGCGGTTTAAATCCGGCATCCGGCGCGCCGTCGGGTGAGGCAGCATTTTGCCTCGCTAGTTTTTGATGCAATCTTTCAGCCATAGGTATCCTTTCACCTTAAAAGACCGGCTATTGGTCCAGGTCAGCCGGCCCGCCAGTTGGCAATTAGGACCCGGTCGGAGGATTCCGACAAAAGTTTGCCTAGCCGTTCGCTTCGGTGGGCAGCAGCACGAAATCCTTGCCGGTGATGGCGGCCAGGGCTTCGTTGGCCAGCAGGTGGGCGTTCAGCGAGCGGAGAGCGATCGGCATGAGAACCTCAAGGGGCAGGTCCTGGCCGTCGAGGTTGTCGCGGATTAGTTTTTGTGCGGCCTTCAAGGATGCGAGATCCTCTTCGGCGACTGTGAACTGATGGTCGTTGGGCATGGTCGTATTTGTTTTTTAGGTTATGGGCTGAAGAAGGATCAGGCTGCGGTGGCCGCTGCCGGCGCGGGCTTGCGCGAGTGAACGCTCAATTGGTCGGCGTTGATCCGGTAGAAATCCCGGCCCTCGTCGCCCTTGTCGAAATCGAGCGTGCCGCCGACCGTGAAGTGCGTGCCCTTTTTGATCGCGACGAGGGCGTAGGCCACCGTGTTGCTCTCGAACTTGACGGAGATTGGGACCGCCTTTGAGGGCTTTTCCCGGCCCCGGTATTTGTTGTGGATGGCGAAAACGCTCGCCCACTTACCGTCGTCGTGGGAGCGGATATCCGTGGCGGCATTCAGCTCCAGGTTGATGTTGTTGATGGCATGGGCGCGGCGAGCCGCACCGGCAGTTCCCGACGCTTTCGCGGGGGTTGCGTTGGATTCGTCTTTTTTCATGGGTTTAGGGTTCGCTTCCCCGCGTCATGCGGACGGCGAAAGTGGAGCCGTGGGACCGTCGTCGCCGGTGTAGTAGAATACGGCGATGATGAGGCACTGGCTGAATTGCCTGCTCCCGGCGTAGCCCGGACGCACGCTCAGGGCGGCAGACTGAACGCTGATGCAATGCGTACCTTCCAAGCTCCCGAGCAGGGCCAGAATGTCCGACCAATCCTTGTCGGTGGCATTCGGTCGCTGGAACGCATAGCGGCGGCTATGGACGTGTTTCAAATCGGTCGGACCGAGGTCCTGGACCGCCCAGCCCTCCGGAACGTTGGCTTTGCGCCAGAGGACGAACGTATCCGGGGTCCAAAGTTCGCGGCGAATTTCTGCCAACTGTGCGTCGGCTGCGCGGGTGGCGCCCTCCGAATACCCCGGGAGTTGCGCCTGCTCCTGCCGCAACGCTGCGAGCTGCGAGTTGCCGATGAAGCGAATGGGCGGAAACACCGTCCGCGCGCCGTAAACGGCAGCGCAAAGAATTGCGGTCGCAACCACCGCGGCCACGGAAGATTTCTTTGGCGACGTCATGGGATCGTTCCGTTCAGGGTGAAGTCCGGCTCTTTGATGACGGCCGATTTGCTATCAGGGCCGACGGTCCAGCCGTCGCTCTTTCCGAAATTGGACAAGAACGCCTGGTAGGGGCCTTTCTCGACGCCGACACCTTCATGGGCGAAGCCGGTCACGGTCCACGTGGACTCGTTCAAAGCGACGGCCCGGATGCTGATCTGGGTCGGGCGGGAACGATTGAGGGCCTCGAGGATCCGCCGTTTGACCGGACGGGCGATGACGATCTCGTTCAACACGGCATTCACCGCCTGGATTCGGGCCTTGTTTTCGCGGAGCCGGGCGTTTTCCGCGGTGAGCTGATTTTCCTCGGCCCGCTGTAACGATAGATTTGCCCGGGCGGCCCGGACCGCGGCCACGTACGTGCCGGCGCCCGTCGCCGCGATGACAAAGAGGATGAGCGCCACCGCATAGCACACGTGATCGGCGGTGAACAGCGATTGGGGCGGAAGGAAGTTGCAGACCTCGCGCGGCCCGAGCAGCCGGGCGTAGGATAGAAATTCCCCGGAGGAAAAGGTCTTCCCCGGTTTTTGGGAAATCGATCCGAGGTCAACGGGCGCTGAGCCGGCGTTGATCACCGTGAAGATCGGGGCGGTTTTGAAGACCGAAAACCCCGTCACGAGTTCGCGGATCGCCCGCTCGCGGGTCGTAGGACCGTCAAAAAACACCGCGTGGCGGTCGCCTTCGGCCGTCCTCCAATAAACCGCCGCCGCCTCGTCAGTATGGAGCAAGGCGATGATGGGCTTGTCGAGCCGGCTCGCGGGCGCAGTCGCCTCCAGGAGGACGAGGAGTGGGAAGACCCCTTCAAGCACGATGCCGCGGTCGTCAAGGGCCGCGCGCACGCGGGCGAGTCGTGGTTCCTCCTCGATGTACAGGAGCGTCGTCGTTCCGGCTGCGTTCGTGCGAATCCGGTGCGCCGCCCAGGCGGTCGTGGGATCGGCGAGGGCGGAAAAGCGGGGACTGAGGGCTTTCTGGATCGTCTGGCGGCTGCCCTTGGGACAGGTCGTCGGCAAGTGCTCCAGATTCGGGGAATGGTAAAACACCTTGATCGACTTCGGTGTTGGGGTGAGGGCTTCCACAAAGGCGCAGAAGCCGAGCACGCTGTCCCCGTCCTGGGGCAGCAAAGTCCTGACAGGTTCCGGAGTCGCGTCGGCGACGACGGTATTATTCCACCACATGACGGGGACGGCTGCGGACATGGCTAGAAGTTGGCGACGTAGACATAAACGGCCGTAAGCCCGCTTTGGGCGTTGGGCGCGGCATAGGTCACGCGGCCGAGCGTGTTCGCGGCGACCGCGGAGGCCGTGGTCTTATTGTCCATCTGGTTGGCGAGAGCCGCAGCGTCAGTGCCCTGGACTCCGGGGATCATCAGGCAAACAACCCGGGCGTTCGTCGGGAGCGCGGTTTGCGAGGCGTCGAGATAGAAATTCGTGCCGTCGGTGCCGGGGACGTTGGTCGTCGAGAGCTGGCACAAGAGGTGCGGCACGCTCGAATAATTGAAATCCGGCGCCGAGTCGGGATTGCAATAGAAGTAGTTCCCGGCGGGGTTCCACAGGAGCGGGTGCAGCATCGCGCCCGTGGGCGAGTTGTTGGCGGAGCCGAGGCCGACGCTGATCGGCGACTCCAAAAAACGCTCCGTCAGCAGGACACTGTCCAGGGTGCTGGCATTGGAGATCACCGCCGCGGTGGCGGCGCTGAGGGTCGCGCCGTTGAGAACGAAGGCGCTGGTGCTGGCCGCATTCGTGATCGGCGGGTAGCCCAGTCCGCCGGGCTTCTGCACGAATTGCTGCAGCGCCGATTGGACGTGCTGCGCGGTGCCGATCACGTTCGTGATCGCGGCCGCTTTGCGGCCTTTGTTGACGCCGACGGCAACGATGCCGGCGATCAGTCCGATGATGGCGAGCACACCGAGGATTTCGAGCAGGGTGAACCCCTGCGAGGAGTTGTGATTTCGATTTTTCATGGTGGTTATTTGGATGACAGAAATACGAAGACATCGGTCTTGTTGGTCGCCGCGCCGGCCGAGGCATATACGACGGGGCCGTTGTCGAGTTGTTGCCCGGCGGCGGGCAGGGTCGCACCGGGAGCGTTCAGCTTGACGGCGAGGGCGTAGGCTTGCCGCGCATCGAGCTGCGGGTGGTAGGCGAAGAACACAATCGCCCCAGCCGGCAGGTCTTGATTCGGCGTCAGCCAGAAATTCGCGCCGCGCGCGGTGCTGGGTGTTACGCCGGGGGTCGCGATGACCGTAAGGACTCGCGGGGCCTGCGCCATCGGGCCGGGAACGGGAGCCACATCGCCTGGGGTGTAGAAGGAGTGCTGCGCCGGGTTGTAGAGCAAAGGCACGGTCTCGAACCCGCGAGACGGCCCAAAACCAAATTTATACGGAGTCGAGAGGACGCCGTTCGCGATCAGGACGTTTTCGAAACAGGCGGCGCTTTGAATCAGCGCGGGGCTCACCGCGGTGAGATTTGCGCCGGTCACCGGCACGCTGCCGACCGTGCCGGTGATCGGGATGAACCCGTCGAAGGTGGGCTGCGAAAAGAGCGCGCCAATATCCGTGGCGATATTGTGGCAGACGATCACGTCGCTCTGCGCAGCGCCGTTGGTCATCAGGCTGCGGATGCCGGTCGCGGAGACCGCAGCGAGGATCCCCAGAATGGCGAGGACCCCGAGAATCTCCAAAAGCGTGAAGGCCTTCGTTTTCATACCTGGATGAGGACCTCCTGGACCGTGGTGATGCCGGCCTTGGCCTTGGCGATGCCGTCTTCGCGCATCGTCTTGTATCCGAGGCTTTGAAAATGCAGGGCCAGTTCACTCGTCGGGACTTTTTGGAGGACGAGCCGTTGGGTGCTCTCGTCCGTCAGCGGGAAGATTTCCAAGATGGCGGTTCGCCCGCGGTAGCCGGTGCCGCTGCACTTTTCGCAGCCGACCGGCTCCAAGTAATTGCCGTCGCCGTATTCCTTGCGGAGATAGGCAAGGGCCTCCGCTCGGGCCGGGCGGGCACACGCCGGGCAGAGCTTTTGCACCAGACGGGTGGCACAGCTCGCCTTGACCGCCGACGAAACGAGGTAGGGCTCGATGCCAAGGTCAATGAGGCGGGCGACGGCGCTCGCGGCGTCGTTCGTGTGAAGGGTCGAAAAAACGCGGTGCCCGGTCAGGGCGGATCGGATCGCGACCTGGGCGGTGGCGAAGCTGCGCGTCTCGCCGATGAGGATCACGTCCGGGTCGTGCCGCAGAAATGCCTCCTGGAGGGCCTCGAAGGTTCGGCCCGCCTTTTCGTCAACGGAGCACTGCGTGAAGTTGTAGAACTGGTATTCGACCGGGTTCTCAGCGGTGACGACCTTTTCGCCCGACAAATCCTGCGTCGCCAACAGGGCGTACTGCAGCGTGGTCTTGCCGGAACCCGTCGGCCCCGTCGTGTAGAAAAGTCCGTTCGGGACCGAAATGAGCTTCACAAAAAGCGCGATCTGCTCCGGGGAGAGACCAAGTTCAGCCAGGGCGCCGAAGTTGCGCGTCTCGTCCTGGAGGCGGATACACGCGTTTTCGCCGGTGATCGTTGGGATGATCGAGACGCGGAGATTGTAGTTCGTCGCGCCAACGACGTGGCGACCCTGGCCGTCCTGGGGGAGCTTCTTCTGCGCAAGATCCAAGACCGCGAGCGATTTGATCGCCTGGATGATCCCCGCCTTCATCTCGGTTCCGAGCGCGTAGCGGTGGACCATTTGGTTGTCGATCCGCTCGCGGACATGGATGTCGTGCGGCTTTTGCTCGAAGTGGACATCGCTCGCGCGGTTCGCCACGGCGTCATTCAGGATCTCCGTGAGCATCTCCTTCGGATTCGTCGCCGGCAGCGGCGGCGTGTGCGCCGCGTCGATGGCGGTCAGAATGTCGTTCCGGGGAGCGACAACGAAGCGGACCGGTTTGCCGGGAAAATCGTGTTCGGCCTCCCGGCTGGTGTAGCGCGAAGGGTCGGTCACGGCGACAACCAACCGGGGGCCATCCTCCTCGTAAGGCACGGCGCCATAGTTCCGGGCGCGAAGCTGATGGAGGCGCTTGACCAGGGCCGGCGGGATTGTGGCCGGCGGAATCTCGACGGTTTCAAGCCCGTGGTGCTCGCCGGTGAGCTGGGCGATGAGCTTTTGCGAGGCGAGCGAAAGGCGCTCCAAAGCACGCGGAAACGGTTCGCTCGGCCTCCGGCGGAAGTCCTCAATGGCCGACTGAAGTTGTTCCGGCGAAATCCGCTTCAGTTCCACCAGCCGTTTCCCGAGCCAGAAAGGGTCATGAGCAATGGGCGCGCCATTGCCGTGGCCGTTCGGCCCCGGGGGACGGTGCCCGTTGCCCGCCGGCACAAATGGGGCGCCCGTCGCGGTGGGTGCTGGCGCTCCCCTGGGAATTAACAGTGAGGCCGGGGTCATTTGATGACGTGGACGCTCACGGTTACCAACAGCTCGTTCTTGGTCGTGCTGCTCGCATCGGTCCGGGCGAGACGCCCGAGCCACGGAATGCTGCTCAGGAACGGGATGCCGTTCGTCTGTTTCGACTCGGTGTTGTTGTCGAGGCCCCCGAGGATCGCGCTCTCGCCGTCGCGCAGGCGCAGCATCGTCGAGATGCTCTGGTCGTTCGTTTCGGGCGAGGTCTGCGTTTTGTCCGGCGATGTATCGATGCCGTTCAACTGCGTCCGCGCGGGCTCCATGATAAGGGTGACCCAGCCATCGCGGGAGATTTGGGCGGTGACCGGCAGGACCACGCCAAAAGTCTGCTGCTGGCCCTGGTAGATATTCTGCGTCGTGGTTTGAGGTGTGACGACGCCGGCTTGGTTTATGGTGACGTTCGAATAGAGGGAATAGAAGGTGCGATCCTCGCCCACCTTCACGAACCCCTTCTGGTTATTGAGCAGCCGGATCGAAGGCTTCGTAATCGTCTTGATGCTCCCCTGTTGCTGCAGGGCGGTGAGCACGGCCGAGAGTTTGCCCGAGGCGAAATTGCCCAAGAGCGTGCTGTTGGGCAGCGGGGAGCCGGCCAGACTCGCAATCGCGGTCGAGGTGGTGACCGGGCCAATCGTCACGGCATTGCCGATGGAGGTCTGGACCTGGGTCCAATCGACGCCGAGCTCGTGGGCGCGATTGAGCGTGATCTCGTCGATCCTGACCTCGACCAAAACCTGCGCATTGATGCGCTCGTTCAGGAGCTTGATGTATTGGCTCCAGAATTGATGGCGGCGCAGCGTCGTCTCGATGGTGACGATCCCGCTGAATCGATTGGTGGCGATTTTCTCGTCCTCACGTTTCTGGTTCTTGATGTCGCTCTCGATGGAACTCCAAAAGGAGTCGCCGCTTTTTTCCGAGATGGAAAAGGACGTGCTGCCCGCGCTGCTGTTGCCGAGCTGCCCATTGGCGTTGCTCAGGCCGGTGTTCGGCAAAACCGAGGCGCCGCCGATGCCCGAATAGCCTCCCATGCCGGTGTTCTGGCTCGGGCTGAGCGAGACGGACGTGGAGGACGCCGCCGAGCGGGATATCTCCGCATATTCGATGAAGTAGAATTCCGTCCGGGTGCGCTTGATGTAGAGAATGGCATCCTTCTGCTCCATGAACAGGTCGTTCGGATCGAGGAGCGTGGTAATGAGCTGACGGAGCGTGCCGCCGTTGAAGCGGAGGAGCGTCGTCCCGGTGATCGCAGGATCGACGGCAAAATTCACCCCGTAGGTTCGTCCGATGGTATAGAAGAGCGTCGCCAGGTTCGCCTTCTCGGAGGTGAGCGGCTTTACCGGGCTATCGAGCACGGTGTCGAGGTCGGCAGGGTTCTCGGTCGCGGCGGTGGAGGCCCACGCGCCGGTCGCACCCAGAAAACTGCATAAGATGAATAAACCCCGGGAGATTCTCATGGTGTGAGGTTCGCGAGCTTTGTTTCCAGAGCAGCGGGACGACAAAAAGAGGAGTGATGCGCTCATGGTCCGGGAACGAGGATCTGGCTGTTGTGCTGGTTGCGGGAGTTCTCGACCTTCACGTCGCCGCCTTGCGGCCTGACTTTCACCTGAGCCGAATTCGGCGAAGGCAGCGGATTCACGGTCGCCGTGGCGCTCGCCGTGTTGCTCTGCGCGAAGTTGCCGGCGGCAGGAGAATAGACCGTCACCAGGTAGCTGCCCTGATTGGCGAAGGTGACGGTTTGAGTGGGTCCGCCTCCGCTCGCGGCGCCGCCCCACACATAACCGTTCATCCCTCCGGTCGCGTTGAAGACGACCGATTGGCCGGCGGTGACGGTGGGCGCCGGCGGTGAGAGCGTTACGGTCTGGCCGGCAGGCGTGACCGTAACGCTGGCGGCTGCCGTGTTGCTCTGGGCAAAGGTGCCGCCCGCGGGCGAGTACACGGTTACTGTGTACGATCCAACGTTGGGAAACGTGACGAGCTGCGAGCCGCCGGAGCCGCTGGCGGCTCCGCCCCAGGTGTAGCCATTTTGTCCGCCGCTCGCCGTAAAGCTGATGCTTCCTCCCACCTGGATGCTCGGATTAACCGGCGTGATTGAAACCACCTGGCTACCGGGGTTCACCGTAACCGTGGCACTGGCGGTGTTGCTCTGCGCATAAAGACCCCCGGCAGGAGAGTAGACTGAAACATAAAAGGTGCCGACCGTCGGAAAGCTTACGGTCTGCGCGCTGCCGCCTCCGCTCGCGGCGCCGCCCCAGACGTAGTCGTTGACTCCGCCGCTGGCGGTGAAATCAACGGAGGCTCCGGCGTTAATCGTCGAGGAGGACGGCGAGAGTGTCACCGTCTGGCCAGCAGGCGCCGACACCGTGAAACCCTGCGAGCCGACGGTGGCAGCGACCCCGTAACCATTGTCGGTGGCGACGGCCGTTAACGTATGCGAACCCGGGCTCAGTCCGTCGGTAAAAAAGCTGAACGACCAGCCGGAGTTCGTAATGTCATTTGGCGACCAACGCCCCCAGGTCTGATTGGCCGATTGGACATCGGGGCGCCCGCCGCCAAGAGAGGCGGGGAACGATCCCTGCGCGCCACCATCGACCAGAATCTGCACCGATGAGAGCGGAGCGCCCATCTGTGCGTCGGCGGCCCAGCCGCTCCCGCCAATCGCCTGGCCCTGGATGGCGAGATTCGGCGCGACCCCGTCGAACGCGCCGACCGGAGAGGCCGGGGTCACCGTCAAGGTGTATAGCCCGGCGGGACCGGATGGGTTGAAATTGCTGTCGCCGTCCCGGGCGACCCAGAACTGGTAGGTGCCGGGGGCCGGCGGCATCCAGCTTGAGACCCAAACCGCACCGGGCGAGTTGCCCGGGCTCGGCCCAAGATTGGTGCCGGTGAAACTGGAGTTGCCGCCGTCCCAATTCGTGTACCCGGCAATGCAAAACTGCCATCCGCCGCTGCCCGAACCCCCGTTGAAGGCCGGCGTGAACGCCTGCGAATAGTACGAGATCGTTGCGTCGCTTGAACTGATGGGCGCCTGGTCGGGTTTCCCAATCACAGCCACCGTCCATGTGATCGTCGGGGACTGCTCTCCGTAGGAGTCGCCTGCCCAGGCGGTGTACGTGACCGTGCCGATAGGATCGCTGGTCGGGTTTTGCGAGTTTCCGCCAAACCCGTCGCCGCCGCCGGCATAAGCGAAGGGTTGGCCATTCTTGTTGATCGAAACGGCGACCAGGTTGCCGTTATCGTCCTGGCCATCGGCGGAGATCGTGTACGTCTGGCCCGACTGAACCTGTGACGGATTGGTCGAACCGAACGAATTCGTCCAACTGATGCGAGGTGCGTCGTTGGACGGTCCGGAGTTGACGGCACCGGTCGAGCTGTAGATCGGGAAATCTCCCTGGCCTCCGCCGCCTTGGTTATAGATGTAAACGTAGACAAAGACCCGGAAATTTGTGTTCGGAGGAAGCTGCGTGCTGGCGAAGGTCCAGGTGAAGGTGTTGGACGGGCTTGGGCCTGGGTTCGGGGTATTAACCGGCCAATAGGGCGAGCCGGAGCCTCCATATTGCGGGGAATACTGGTCCGGCAGTCCCCCGTTGATATCGGCCGGGTTCCAGTTTCCCGCGCCGTCCTGCTGCTCCAGCCATACATCCACCCCAAAAACCCCCTCGGAATTGCGTGGTGTGAAAGCGGCCACGTTGTAAACGAACTGGCCGCGCGAATGATCCGCGTAGCCAAAACGGCTCGTGTAGGGAAAAACGAGGTTCAGCGAACTGCCGCCGTGGTCGGCTCCATAGTAGCTGTCGGGAAACGGATTGTTGATCGGGATCGGCGCGTGATAGTTGTTTCCATCCGCCGAAACCTGTTGCGATGGCCCCGGATCGCCGGCGAACAAACGCGAGCCGGCCATGCCGACAAAAGTACAGATCGCGAGCTGTTTGGGCCGCAGCATTAGGGAGTCAAGATTGAGGCGGACGAGGAAAGGCGGCTGCCAAGGCGGGGAGCCGATTATGGGTTCTCGTAGAGTTCCACGAGGGCGACACCGGTCAGATTCGTGCCGGGCTTGGCACCGACTACCGCCGTGTAGTTGCCGGGCACCGCGAGCATCAGGAGCGACGAATCAACGCTGCCTTCGGGAAGCCCGAATGCACCCGATTGCGTCGCAGCGGAGCGAATCTGGTCGGTCTGCGCCGAATTGCTCCAGTCGTCGTTCGACGCGATTAGATTTCCCAGCCCGTCGTAGAGCGTGAGACTCGGGTTCGCCAGCGTTCCCAGAAGGCCGAACTGGCCCAGAGTCGGCCCCACGCCGCGAATCAGCAGCCGTTTGTGCCCCGCTCCTGCGACGGAGCAGCCGACAATCATCTGGCTGTCGCCCGGCCCGACAAGCCCGCGGGTCGCTATGTCAACGAATCGGCTGCCGTCGGTCCTACTGACATCGTAAATCTCAACGAGCCCAATGTAGCCGGTCTGGTAATTGGCCGGCGCGCCTGGAGCCGGCGAAACCACGACCGTGTAGACGCCCGGCGCGAGCTTCATCACCAGCGCGCTGTCACCGCCGCCACCGGCCCAATTGACCAGAGGAAAGTCCCCGACTTGTGCCGCCGCCTGCGCCGCCGCCGCTCCGCCGTCGGCGCTGGTCGTCCATCCGGCATTGGAGGCGATAACGGCCCCGTTATTGTCGTATACCTGGAGCTGCGTTGCCGGCACGCATTCGTTCGCGGGAAAGCCCACCGTTTGCAGCGAGGGGCCGACCCCGCGAATGAGGACCGTCTTTCGGGCTGCCGGCGGGCCGGCGATCACCAGGCCCCCGATGAGGACATTTTCGCCGACCTGGACCAGCCCGCGGGTGGAGAGGCCAATCAATTGATTCGTCCCATCGGAGGGCGGGACCGTGACCTGGACCGGCAGTGTGACCGCGGCGGACGGCAGTACCCAATCAACCTTCACGCTGTCGGAACTCACGGTGACGGTCGCTTTGGCGCCGTCGAGCGGCCCACCGCTCGCGGTCAGGGTGTAGGCGCCTGAATTCGCCGGAACCGGGATCGCGTACCCTCCCGAGGTGGATGTCGTCGCATACCAATTGCCGTGGTCCGCCGTGATCTTTACCCCGGCGATCCCCTCTCCCGCATCGTAGAAGGCATTGGAGTTGTTGTCCCGATAGGCGACGCCGGTGATGAAAACCGTGTTCGCATTCCCAAACGGAAGATCGCTCTGCGTGAAGAATTCGCTGCTGCCCTTGTAAACCGTAAGGACCTGGCCCCCGCCCGCCGCGGGTGACAGGTCGATTCCGACCATGCGGGTGTGACCCAAGGTCAAATTCGGAAGCGTATCGCCCTGCAAAAGAAAATTTGGCGGCGGGCTCCAATTGCCGGTGGGATAGGAAGCGGTCAGGGCGGTTAAGAGCCATTCGCGTGGCGTAATGTACGAGGCATAGAGATTCGCCTGCGTCAGTTCGGTGTAGTTTGCCCCAAACGGCCCAAATTGCGCCGTGCCGCCGGTGGCATTGGGGCCGGTCAAGACATTGGACGGCCCTTCGAGGAGAGCGCCGCCTGCGCCTGGCACGGGATAAATGTAGGTCGGTAGCGGCCGGAGCGGGTTGACGTTCGGCGGAGTCGGGATCGCCTTGGGTACCCAAACGCCCGCCTGTGCCTGGAAGAGCGGGTAGAATACGAGCGGCGCGTTGCTGATCGCGGCCGAACTCGGAAACGCGATGCTGTTCGCCTGGGCAGCCCGGTAGGCGGTTCCGGCCCACTGCTCAAGCTGGGCCGGCGTGGTCGGGCTCTCGAACAACAAATAGCCCGCGACGACGGAATCCGACCCGCCGAGACTCAGAATATGGGTCAAGGTGCCAACCGGATCTTTCCGGGCGGCGTTCATCCATTCGAGCGCCGCTTGTTCCTGGGGTTTTGGGTTGCCCTGGGACCATTGCTGAAGCGCTTGGGCGCGGGCCGGGGTGCTGGGTAGGGCGGCGAAAAGAGCGGCA
Organism: Opitutaceae bacterium; assembly: GCA_035549635.1. Classification (GTDB taxonomy): domain Bacteria; phylum Verrucomicrobiota; class Verrucomicrobiia; order Opitutales; family Opitutaceae; genus CAIUWA01. The sequence goes on along the minus strand of DASZQN010000050.1, from coordinate 102,540 downwards.
AGAAGGACGAACGTTTTCATGGTTTTGGTTCGGGCATGAAAGAGCGGCTGGGCGGGGGATATTCTTAATGCGTCAGCTAATAAGTTATTAACTGGTCAATGCAATACCTTTCACCCCTTTTAAAACCGGCCTCAATTCGAGTTCTGAATCAGGATATCCGTGTTCTCCCGGAGCGTGAACCGGCTCGTCTGCGTGGCGGTGGCTTGCGACGCTCCCTTGGAAACGCGGACTACGCGGCCGCCCATGATGCCGGAGGAAAGGGTGACTCCCGAATTGGCCGCGGACGTGAGGAGTGCGCTTACACTCCCATTGTAGAAGAAATACCCGTTGGCCGTCGGATGCGTGTTCGAGATCGAAAGCACGTACCGCGGCAGGACGATTCGGACAATGCGCAGGCGGTAGAGGTTCGAGCCGGTCGCGGTGCCGTTCCAGGCTGCTACCTGGGCGGGCGTAAGAATCGTCGTCCAGTAGCTCGGGACCGAACCGCTCCGGGTATTCCACTCGGTGTTCCAGATGGCGTTGAACCAGGCGGCAGTGCCGTCGTTCTCGGGCATGACGAGCTGATCGGTCCGGGCCATGGTCGAGATCAGCAGGAACCGCTGCTGGTTGGCCTCCACCGGCCCGAGAAAGAGCAGGCGCGAGCGGTTGTAGGAGTTGAAGACGAGGCTGGCTAGGGCAGGCTGGCTGGCCGGCGTCGGCGGCGCCGCGGTGACGGCCAAGCCGCGGACGGTGGCGAGCTTTCCGAACCAATCGTAGGCATTGGTCCCGGCATAGTTTGGAGAGACAATCGACGAAAAGGTGGTCGGCGTAACGCCGACGGGAATCTCCCCGCTCAAGGCGGCGATATTGACGTTCGCGAAGTCCTCCGAATCGAAAGACCGCACCATGTCCTGCTGCATAAGGGCGAGCATTTGATCCTCCGCCCGCATCTGGTCGTCGATGTAACGGCGGACAACACCGGGAATCGCCATCGAGGCCAGGATTCCGACGATCAAAAGGACGCCGAGGACCTCCATCAAGGTGAAGCCGTTTCGACGCATGGCTAATAGCGGATATTCTGCGCCGCGGTCATGATCGGCATCCACATGCCGATGACGACCGCGCCGACGGTTGCGATCAGGGCCAGCATGACCACCTTATCAAAGACCGCGAAGAACGTCTGGATTCGCTCCTGCGCCTTGGCGGAATAATGCTTCGCAACGTTGTCGAGCGCTTTGGACAGGCCGCCGCTCATCTCGCCGGTGCCGATGATGGTAAGGGCCAGTTCGGGAAAATATCCCGTGGCCCGAAGCGCCTCGGTGATCGCCGGGGCGTCGGGGTTGCCGGCGGTGACAATGCCGCTCTCCAGGAGGGTTTTGGAGCGAAGCAGGGCCGCGCGCAGAGCGCGGTTCCGGACGACGCCGGCGCAGGCGGCGAAGGTCGAGCCCGCGTCGGCTCCGGCGACATAGAGAGCGCGGTAGTTCTTCGCCACCTCGGCCGTCACGAGCGCCTGGAAGATCCCGCCGACCAAAGGGAGGCGCAAAAGCAACCGGTCGATGGCGGTGCTTACAATCGGAATGGACCGGATGCCCCGGAGGCCGATGATCCCCGCGGCGGCGATGGCGAGGATCAGGGGCCAGCGGGTCTCGACGAACCCGGAAATGCCCAGGACCCAACGGGTGATCTCCGGCAACGGCACGTTCAGCGAATCGAGCAGAAGTTTTATGTTCGGCACGAGCTTCACCATGAGGAGGCCGATCACGCAGCCGGCGAACGAGAGGATGAAAATCGGGTAGGCCACCGCCTTGGCGGCCGTCTTCCGGATGAGAATGCGAAAGGCGAGCTGATCGCGCAGGTCCTCGAAACGGGCGGCGAGGGCCGCTCCCCCTGATTCCTCGCCGACGCGAATGGCAGCGACCAGGCCATCGGGGAAGGTGCGCGGATACTTGGCGAACGCGCCGGAAAGCGAAGCGGTCGAGCTGACGAGCTCGGCATAGACGCCGCGCAGGATGACTCTCGCGGCGCGATCGGGAAATTCGTCCTTCAATTTCGCCACGGCCAACTCCGCCGGAACTCCGGCCCCGAGCTGCATCGCCAGCAGGTCGAAAAGCTGAACCAGGGTGGCAAGGGACAGTTTCTTGCGGCTCGCGCGGGCGCTCGCCTTGACTTCCGTCTGCTCGATCAGAAAGGCGCCGCGGGCCTCGATGCTCGCGCGCAAGGCCGGGACACTCGGCGCATCGAACTCCCGGGCGAAGAACTGCCCGGCCTGCGTGACACACTTGGCGCGGTAGATTGGCATGGTCAGGGCAGCCGCAGCTTCAGGGTCTTTTGGGACACCGGGCACGCGAGGAGGAACGAATCCTTGCGGAGATAGACGGTGTCCGAGTCGATCCGGTACACCGTCAGCTCCTTGAATCGGTCGCCGACGCTATACGGCTCGTCATTGATGATCGCGCTCGGATTCGGCCCGGGCACGGCCGCGGAAACCACCAGGTCCAGATCGTGCAACGTCACCGGGGGTTGGTAGAGTTGAAGAAAGGGATTGGTGGTGGTCGGGCTCGAGGTGACAAAGAAATTGGGATCCAATTCGATCACGTAATCACTATTGGGCGTCATGACGTTCAAGTTGCCGTCGTCGGGCTGCTCCCCTTTCCCGGCGGCGATGGCGGGGGCGGATTCAGGCGCGGCTGGCGCGGCCGATGCCCCACTCGGAAGCAGGTTTGGCGGGAGAGCGGCGGTTTTTTGCAGCTCCTGGACCTGGGCGAGCAAAACCTCGTTCTCCTCCGTGAGAGCCGAAATGGCGTGCTGCGAGCGCAGAGCGATGGCGGCAATTTCGGTATCGGTCGGGTCCGGGGAAAAGTTTGCCATTCGGGCGGTCGTGACCGGAGAAAACGACACCGCCTCGGCCGCTCCCTGTCCATCGAGGCGGAAGCGCGCGGGGCGCGTCTGCACGAAGAGATCGCCCGGCCGGTAGGCGAAGGTGGGATCGTCCGTGCCGGCGATCATCCCAACGTAGTACTCCTCGTATTCCGCTGGAAAGGACGGAGGAGCGGAGTTGGTCCCAATTTCCGCAGACTTTGGCACGGTAATTGGAATCACCTGGGTGACCGGCGAAGGCGGGATCGGTGCGCCCGGCTTTGCGTTCGACTTTTCGAGGTGCAGGCAACCGGAGGAAAGCAAGAGCGCAGCGGTGGCGAAGGCTTTCGCGTGTAATCCAGAGGGTGAGTTTCTCATATGTCTTAGGGTGATCCAGCTCTGCTGCCGGCTGTATCCGGCAACAATGCCTCGGCCGCGCCTCCGCCCTCCTGGCTGGGAGCGGATTTCTCGCTGGCGGCAAGCGGCTGGGGCCGCCGAGCTTTTCTCAGGTCAACGGGTTCCTTCGTGTAGAGGTAAAATTCCTTCCCCGGCAGGATCGCGATGTAATAGCCCTTTTCGTCTATCTCCTTTCGGATGTCGTCGATCATCTGGGCCAGGCGGTCGGTCCCGGCGCCGGCTCCCTCCAGCAGGGCGTTGCCGATGGTGGGCTTCTGCTCATTGACAACCTGGCTCGTGAGGGGATTGAGGACAGCGGTATACGATTTCAGGCTCCGGGTGACCGCGGCCACGGAATCGAGCAGGGCTTCCTCAATCGCCTTGTCGCTGAAGGACTCAAAGCGGCGTCCGACGATTCCGGGACTCTTCTCCAAATCGCCATAGATCCTTTTCTCCTGGTCGTAATCCCGGTTGAGCGCGAGCGCACTGACGGTCAGTTCCATGCCGTTGTTTTCGTCGTTCGTTCTCCAGACGAAGCTCCACTTGCCGTTGCCGTCGATCCGGTCCCGGATCGGCGACGGCTTTCCGTTACCATGCACCTCGACACCGGCGGGAATGACGAGCCGCGCCACTCCGTCCGGGTCGATGTTGAACTGGTTTTCCAGGACGATCCCGATGAGCGGCGTCTCAATGTTCCCCGTTTGCGGTCCGGCCACGAGTTCGCAGTGGATGATGCGAAAACTCGGGAGGTAGTAGGTGGGCGGAACGGGCGGCGGTGCTTTCGCCGGCGCGGGCCGCGGTGGGAAAAGGGAAATGGGGGTCGCCGGGTTGACGAACTGCTTTTTCAATTCCTCGGGGATGGGCGGCGGGCCTTTGTCTTGGTCTTTCTTCGCCGGCGGCTGCGGCGGCAGGACAAAGTTCGCAAATTTCTCCCCAAATTCCTCGGTAATGGTTCGCGGCGACTGATCCTTGCGCGGAGCGACGGGCGTTGATTTTTCAGATTTCTTGGCGGTCTCCTGCATGGCGACTGTGTCGGCCTGGCGCCGACGGGAACTGCTGGCGAAGTAGATTTTTACGGCCGTGACGGACGCAAGCAGGACGAGGATGAGCAGGCTCGTCCAAAGCCGGCGAAGAAAGGAGGCGATCTTGCGGAGCGAACTCATGGCGACGTACTTGTCGGAACAATCAGGCTGAAGTCGTTCAGGATGCTCAAATCCGCCCGGCGCCCGTCCGCCGTACCGGTATAGCAGATGTAACCGAAGTTTTGGCCGGGCTCGGGCTGGGACAGGACGAGCTTGCGGATGCCAAAATCGCGCGGACCCTTGGAAACAATGAGCGGGTTGGGTTCCTTGGGTGGCAGGGGGAACTTGACGGCAAACTTGATGGTGTCGGTCCGGCCGCCCTTCCCCCGGGCGATGACGACGTATTCGCCGAGTTCGCTCAATGGCGCCGAGGTCCGGTCGAGCAGGGAGGCCTTCCCGCCCTTGGGGTTGGTGATCTCCAACGAATCAACGTCGGGAGAAACATCCCAAGTTAGCCGCGCGGTCCCGCGCGGCGGAATCATGCGGGGGACCTGGGCGAAGCTCGGCCAGTAGAGATTCTGCCCGACCCGCAGTCCGATTTCATTCGGTTTGTAGTAGAGCGGCGCGGCGGTGTCGTTGAGAAAGATGGCGCGAAAAACCAGGGTGTCGTCCCGGTCGAAGCGGAACACCTGGTCAATCACCACGCGATAGCCCGGGTATTCCAAAAGTTTTCCGGGTGCGGCGACCTCGATGGTGCGCTCCCATTCCGGGTGCTGCTCCTTGATGGCAAAGTAGGTCTTCGCATCCTGGAGAATGTCGTAGAGTCGCCGGGCGGTGATGCGGACGGTGTGGACGGGAGACTCCGGCTTGACCGTTTTGGCGGGTTCGATGGTGAGCGTCCTCGTCGGGTTTTCCGAATAGTAGAACCGAAAGCTGTAAACCGAGTCCCCGATAATGACGTTCAAGTCCGCGGTGGCGGGAAGGAGGGATTTGACGCTGAAAAACCGTGTCCCGGGCTCGTGCTGCAGAAACACCGCGGCGGCGGTGTTCGGGGTCGTGGTGATGTTGTTGCCTTCAAAGGCTTCGATGGCGGCGGGCAGGAGAATCGTCGTCGGGACCGCGCCAACCGCGACCTCGTAGGGCTTCGAGTCCTCAAGAATCGCCTTCTGCATCACCCCGAGTGGCGGCGGGCGCACGGCAGGCGGCGGCGCGGTCTGCGCGCGGGCGTTGAAGGCAACGGCGAGCATCAACGCGATTCGCTGTAGTCGAAGTTCCATACACCGAGGGGATATTGTCGGTTCAGGTCAGCGTTGCCGTTGCGGAAAAGATAGAGAATCAAGGTGAAGCTGAGCCGGTCCAATTTGGGCGCCTCGTTGAAAACGCCGGCCCGAATGAGCTGACCTTTCACGCGCGCCCGGTAGCTTCCGTCCGGGTCCGCGGCAATTTCCGTCGATTGGATTTCTGCCTTCTGGTGGTAGCCGTACTCCTTGAGGATCGACGCCTGGGATTTAATCAGGTCGGCGAGCTTATCCCTGCCGGCCTGGTTGAACATGACTTCAATCGTGTCGGTGTCCTCGATTCCGTCGGGTGTCCGATTGAGGATGGCCCGGGCGGCCTGGGTCGCCGCGATCTTGTGAAACGCCAGAGCGTTTTTGAACCTCTGGAGCCGCGCGATCGTCACCGTGCCATCGTCGCCGACGACCGCGACCCGTTCCGGCTCGTGGGCAACGTACAGGGCCAGAATCGGCCCAAGGGCCGAGGTGAGCATGAAAAAAAGGCACGCCACGGTCAGGATGCGGATGGTGAATACACGGTTGGCAAAAACATCGAAGAGCCCCTCCTCGCCGGCGTCGCTGGCGCGAGGAGGTTTCATCGGCGGGCGAGGCCCCCGAGCACCGGGATGCTGCGGGCGGCGCTCATGATGGGATCAATATGGGTTCCGCCGTAGAGGAAGATGAAGAGCATGGTGGGCGGGACGAGCAGGGTCCCGAAGATCATGATGACGGCAGCGACGAGTTCCTTCAGAAGCGGCTCCAAAATGATCGCGACGCCGCCCGCCACGCCCCCATCGGGAGTGAAGGGAATCTGGAAAACGGTGTTCGTCGCGGCGGCGACAATGGAAAAACCGAGCGGCCAGGCGAGGACGCTGGCCGTCATGCTCATGTACGCGACGGCCTTGTCCCGGAACGCCGGCACGGTGAGCCCGCAAATCGCAATCGGCATGAAGGAAAAAAAGACCACGACCAGGACGTGCTGGAGAAAATAAAACGGCAAGGCGATGAAGGCGCCGATGATGGTAAGGACATCGACGAGCAACTGGATCGACGCGCCGAGCAATGCCGCCTTGGTGATCTCGCTAAAATTCCACATGAACTGGGCGACCTGCTGGAACGTGCTGGTGCTCCCGGAGCTGTTCGTGGCCGTGTCGGTCACGAGGTTCGACATCCCGTGAAAGAAATTATTGATCGCGAGATTGAGCTGAAAAACCGAGCTGGCCCGGGCCAACTGCTCCGCGGGAAAATAGAAGAGGTTGACGACATAGGGCCGCCAGAAGGAAACCGACGCCGCGAACATCACGCAGAGGCCGGTGAGGGCGAAGGCTTCGAGGGTCTTGGCCGGCTCGCCCCGCCGCCGCCAGACCTGGACATAGTAGCCGAGCAGCGTAACCAGGAACGCGACCGAATAGACGTAGGTTTGGAGCGAGTCGAAGGCGCTCGACACACTCTGCATGGGGGCGGTCAAGTCGAAGCGGATCATGGCTTCGGAGCGGCTTGGCGGATCGTCTCGAATAGTACGTCCTTGATTCGCCCATAGACGCGGGCCTGGGGGAAGGCGGCGTCGATCACGAGCAGAGCGAGCAGGAGCGCCGAGCAAAAGAGGAGGTAGCCGCTGATGAAGCGGCTGATAAAACGGCAGTAACCCCCCAGAAATTTAACGCCAGGAGAGGGCATCGAATTGGGTCTGCGCGAGCCCGTTGGCCATCGCCGTGTGGCTGCTCTGCTGGACCTGACTGTTGACCGCCTGCTCCTTCGCCTGTTGGTTCCGGTTGATCGTCTCCTGGGCCTGGACCATGGCGAGCGCGTCGTGGCGCTGGGTTTGTAGCGCCTGCTGGCGAACCGACAGGGCCTGGAGTTTGCCCCGGAGTTTTTCGTACTCCTGCTGGGTGATGCCCGCTTGGGTCATCGCCTGGTAGGTACTGGCGATCTCCAAATTGTTCTGCTGCGTTTCCCTCTCGGTGGCCTGCAACGTGGTCAACGCGTTTTCGTAAACGGATTCGACCGCCGCATACCGTTTGAGCTGGGCGTCGGGGACACCCACGTTGTTGCCGAACGCGTCGATGGTGACGACGGTGCCGAAGTCGCCGTGATTGTTGTAGGCAAGCGTCGGCTGACCGAGGTTTACGACGAAGCTCGTCCCGATCCCCAGGTTGTAATCCTTCGTGAGGTTCGCGGCCTGGAGCTGAATGCTTTCGGCCTTGCTGACGACGCTGCGCCAGTCGCCGCCCGACAGGCGCACGAGGTTTTGCGTGTTGAGCAGGCTCTCGGCCTTCTGGATCTGCTGAATCTGGTTCTGGATTTGGGTTTCCGCCTTCGCGATGGCGGAAGCCCATTGGGAGAGGGTTTCAACCTTGGTCTCGACCAGGACGCCGTAGTTGATCGGATCATAAACCACGTCGCCGACGCCAAAAAGGGCGAAGGCCCTTGTTGCCGCGGCGAGGACAACGAATGTGAGGAGCGGTGTTTTCATAGGGAATCTGCGTGGACCGACCGGAGTTCACCGGGTGGAGACTCGGATGAATTCGTTCGAGGCGTTGATCTTGACCCCGTTGATTGTTCGCACGGGTGCCGTGATCGGAATTTCGAGATAATCGTCGCCACTTGCGCTCGCGTTGCGGCCGTCTTTCTGAGCGTTCTGAATCGCGTCGTACGTGAGCTGGGCGTTTTGGGCTTTGCCGCGGTCATAGGCCAAGCCGAGCTGTTTCTGCTGATCGGAATTGCTGGTGCTGCGCGCCCATTCGGCGGCGCCGAGGCCGGCGACCCCGCCCGCGAGGGTCCAGTATGGGTTCCCGTGGCTGGTTTTATCCGCGATCACGCCACCAGCCCCGGCCGCCAGCAGGTCGGTTCCGATCTCTGCCGTCTTCGTGGAAGCACAGCCGGCAAGCAGCGCGACGCCGGCGGTGAGGATGAGGATATTAAGCCGCATTTTGGTTAAAATTGTAATGGATGGTTCCCGAGATGGGCGGGACGGCGGAGCGGCTGAAATAGCATGAGGCCGAGTAACGGCTTCCCGCCGGCAGGTTGAGCGGGATGGGAAACTTGCTGACGGCCTCCCGCATACTCTCGGGGAGGAGAATGCGGTCCGCGAAGAGCCCGAGTTCCTTGACGTCGTCGTGGCGCAGGATGAGCCACTGGCGCGTGTTGTTGAGGAGCGATGAAATCCCCTCGATGTGGGCGATCTGGGAAAAGTCCTGGAGGATGAACGCAAAAACGCAGTTATACTTCGCCAGCTGGGCCGCCAGCTCCAACGCGAGCCTGGCTCCTCCGGGCATCTGCACGAGCCGCGCCAGCTCCTCCATCGTGAAGCGCTTCTTCAAGCTGCGGGGCATGCTCACAATCCGCTGCCGGATGCGCCCCGTGATGTTGAGGGCGATGGCGCCCCGCAGTGCGAGGTCGTTGTTGTCCGCCTTCGCCAGTTCAAAATGAACCACGCGTGAGTCGAAGCGCCGATTGGTGACGCCGTCGAAGAGCGGACCGTATTCCCCCAGAACGCTCCAATTGTCCATCAGGGCCGCGAGTTCGGCCACTTCCTCCCGGTTGTGCTCCTGGCTCGGGCGCAACCGCAGAAGCTCGGCCAGTTCGCCATGCCGGGGATACTCCTCGGGCTTGAAGTACGCGAAAGCGTGCCGCTCGGCGAAGTGGGCCGTCTGTGGGTCCTTGATGAAGTGGGTGATGTCCGCTTCGGCGATGCCGGCGACGAACGCCAGAACCTCGCCGTCATTGGCCTGCAATCGGTCCCGAAGCTGGGTGTAGGCGTCAAAATGAGTGTCGTCGTCGCTCATCCGCCTCGCGTGCCACTGATGGATCGCGCACGCCTCGCGCTGGGCCTTCCGGTTTAGTTCGGCGTTCTTCCGCGCCCAATCCTCCTGGGCCTCGCGATAGAGCACGCCGAGATAGTAGGAGAGGTAGGCGCGGCGCCGGCTGTTCAGCCGCTCGTCCTCGGTCTTCCCGGCAAAATGCGACGTGAGGCTGATCGCGTAGGCCAGGTGATCGGGATCGAGCGGACTCCCGAGGGTGTCGAGGTAGTTGATCGTAATATTACCGCTCTTCTGGATGACCATGGGCTTGGAACCATGGTCCTCGGCGTAGTTGGTATGAGCGCCCCCCTCTTCGACCAGGACATCGTAGTCGAAATAAGGTCCGGTCTGGTAAAGGATGTTATTGTACTTCGCGCTCTTCCCCGAGCGGGTGCCCCCCGCGACGCCCGTATGCTGGACCAACCCGTTCACATGGAATCGGAAACCGACGAGCGCCCGGTCCGAGGACAGGAAAAGCGCCTGCGCCTGGTCGAGGTCGCCGGTAAAGCTCGCCGAGTACGGAATGAGATTCGCCACGTGTTCGTCTTCGAGTCGGAAGGCGCGGGCCGCATAGGGATGAAAGCTGTTCCCCGGGAGGGTGGCGTAAAAAAGCTCGAGCGCGGTCGCCTCCAGATGGGCGTCATAGCAACGGGCGTTCCGCATCGAAAGGATGCCCGCTTTCAAGGCGCTCACGTCGGCGGCAAGCCGGGTCTCATCGGTGTTCCAAGCGCGTACGACGACGGTCGTGTTGAAGAGGCGGGTTTGCCCTTCGCCGAGCTTGGTGATCGTCGCCTGTTTGCGGCGGATCGTATCGACCCGTGTCTGGCTGAGGACGACATCAACCGCAGCCTGCTTCTGGAGATTTTGCTGCTCGGTCTCCTCGGCCTGGATGATCCGATACGTGTCCAGCGGCTCCAGGTTGACCGTGATCTGGTAGTTCAAAAAGTCGGTCTTCGTCAGATTATGGATCATGCCCTCGAACGTGTGCGAGCCCACCTGCCGCAGGACGAGGAGCGCGTGATAGTGCCCGTCGAAGTACATCCGCCCCAGCCGGTCGGCCTTGATATCGGAGGTGAGGCAATTTTCCATGACCGACAGCCGGTCGTCGAAAATGCCGCTCAAGTCGGTTTGCCACTCGTTCGCGGTCGGATTCAAAAAAAGGAACGTGTAAAGCCGGTTGTCGCGCCGGGTCATCGGCTCGATGGCCACATCGGCTCCGAGGGCCGCCGAGAGTTCGTTGGCGAGCTGTTCGTAGTTCGACTCGAATTGGGAGAGGATTGACCGGTAGTAAGCCCGGATTCCCTGGCGGGATGATAACAGGGGCGGCGCGGCTTCGACCGTCTGCGAGATGAAGACCACCAGGTGCTCGCGCCGGAGCTTTCGCTCCTTGAGGAGTCGACGGTAGTAGCGCGCCGTCGCCCCCCGGACCTGCTTTTCCTTTGGATTACGGCATCCCTCCGTCACTTTCTCATAATCGTCGAGGGCCTTGTGGTAGTCGCAGTTGCAGCGCCACTGCCATTGCAACCGCACATGCAGCGAAATGCTCTGGAGGTATTTGACCAGGCTTTCGTGGGCGCGGACCGCTGCGCCCTCGCCGGCACCCCGCAGGTCCGGTGGATAGATGACAAACCCCTTGGCGATGGTGGACCGCTTGCGAAAGGTGCCCCACACCAGAAAATCGCGGATGAAGTGACCGTTGGGTGGGGGACGGTTCATTCGTCAATCTCCGGTGCTTCCATCCCGGCCAGCCGGGTCAAATCGACTTCGGTTCGGCCGAGAAGTCGGCTTTCCGCCCAATCCCGCAGGTGGCGCGGAGGCTTGCCCAGGATAAGGAAGAAAACGGCCGCCAGCAGGGCCGCGTTGGGCAGGACGAAGAAAACCGGCACCGCCAGCAGCCAGGAGAGCTTGAGCGCCGAAATGGTCGAGAAAGTGACCATCACGGACGCCATGAACACGCCTGCCACCACCGTGCTCGTCGAAGGATCGAAGCCGGCCCACAAGGTGCCCTTCGTTTGCAGGCCGGCATTGGTTGGCCGGTAGGTAGGCATATCAAAAGCTCGGGGTTGGGGTTCCGCTGGCGCCCACAAACAAATAGAAAACGAGGCTTACCACCGGCCCGCCAATCGCGAACATCCAGACCACGTAGAAGCAGTACTTGGATACCGCTGGGTTGTTATCCCGGGTGGAAGCGCCGACATACCATGCGACCAAGGCCAGGAGCCAGGAGACGATCACGAGGATGCCGGCCATCGTGCCGACCCCGTTTTTCATGTCCTGGACGGTCTGCCATTGGACCTGCGCGAGCAGCGGCCGCGACCCGGCCAAAAGCGTGCTTGCGTCGACGATGGTGGAATCGTTCATTTGGGAAATTAGCTAATAACACAATAAGGTAACAAGTTATTAACTGGTCAATCAACCCAAATGCCCATCGAAGCCAAGAAAAAAGATTCGCCTTACACGATGTACATGGGGCGCCCGCAGCGGGAGAAGCTGCAACGGATGCAGGGCTACTGCATCGCGAACGGCATCCAGATCAGCAGCGGCGGCATTCTGCGGACGCTTTTGGAGCACGTGCCCGAGCAATCGGCCGACTTCCTCGCCAAGGTGAAGGTGCAGGCGGCGAGGGAGAAGGAGGAGAAACAGGAGAAGTTCCAGGCATCGACGGGAGGAAAAAAGCGTGGGAAGCGCCGGAAAACTTGAGCGGGTCAACGGCTTCCTGCCGTGGACCTCGGAGCGGATCAAGGGTCAGCCGGAGGTGCTGGCGGGCCTGGACGCGCATTTCGGCCGTAGCGAATTGGGGCTGACGGAGCCGGACTGCGTCCTGGGCGGTTTCCTCTTTGTCGGCCCGACCGGCGTCGGCAAGACTGAGACGAGTCTCCTCTTTGGGGAGTACTTTTTTGGAACGGATTCCGTGGCCCGTTTCAACATGTCGGAGTTCAAGGAGGCGAGAAGCGTCATGGAGTTGCGGGAACGCCTCGCCAAGGCCAAGAAACAGGGAAAGCGCGTCTACCTGATCGACGAGATCGAGAAGGCCCATTGGGAGGTTTTGGACATCTTCCTCCAAATCCTGGACAAGGGCGCCCAAGTCGCCGCCCCGGACGGAGCAAAGCTGGATTTTACGGATTCCTACGTCGTCATGACCTCGAACCTGGGTTCAAACGAGGCGATGCGGTCCCGCACGCGCAATTACACCTCCTTCTCGAACACGGTGATGGAATACGTGCGCCGGTATCTCCGCCCGGAGCTGCTTGGCCGCATCGAGGGGATCGGGTCCTCGTTCGTTTTCCGCCGGCTGGAGGAACCGCAGCAACGGGAGCTGGCCGGTTTCCATGTCGAGCGGGTGCTCGAAAGAATGGGAATGGCCGGATTTACCCTCACGATGGGACCCGACGCCTTTGAGTACGTGATGCGGAACGGGTTCAGCGAGGAATACGGCGCCCGCCGGCTCCTGGGTGTGATTCGCAGGAACGTTGAAGGCGCCGTCAGCAACGCGCTTCGGACAAACCAGCCCACAAATGGCCTCTTACTTGAGCGGTCCGATGGCCGCGGCCTGTGCATCGGTCACCCGGCGGAAAACGCAGCCTAGCCTGATGGCGAACAGGCTGGCCAGGGCGCCCGTCTGGCAATTCTACGCGCGGGTAAAATAGTTTCCGCTCGCAATCAATTGGGCCGTGTCGATCTGCCAAACAGCCTTTGCTTTTAGAAACCTCCGCGGGTCGGTCACCGGAGGCAGCAAAAGGGAGCGGCGAACTGTCGCCGCTCCCATTGAGGTTTTAGTTGTTGGCGAATTCGCCCGCTAACGCCCAGAGAGCCTTGTTGAGGCTCTGACCTTCGCTGATACCGCCCACCGGCCGCGTGGTATTGCGTCGAATACCCATTCCTTCGGTGTATCCCATGTAGCGGTCGCCTCCGCGAATCAGATGCTCCTGAAGCACGTTGAAGGTGGTCCAGAGGTCGGTGCCGGCATCGCCGTAGCGCACCGGGGTGAGGAGCTTCTCGGGGCTTAGGAGTCGTGTCACGGGTTGTGTGGCATCCCAGCGCAACGTTGCCGCCCGGCGGGCGAACTCGATCCGCGCCGGCTGCGGGAGTTGAACGGATTGCCATCTGGCAATCACCTCCAGGACGCGCGGTGTGCCCTCGGCCACGGATTGCGCCGCCTTCGCGAATGTCTCTGCGGAAACATCCATGTGCCGGATGGCAACATGCGCGAAATCCGCATCGGCAACGACCAGGCCATTGCGGCAAACGAGCCGGTACAGTCCCGCATCAATTCGGTATGCGCGGGTGCCGTCATGCGCGTTCTGCAGGATCATTTCCGCCCGGGTGTTGCCCAGGTTGAATGGTCCCGCCTCAAGGTCGGCGCGACGCGCGAAGCGGATTTCGTGCATTTGAAAACCAATGCGCGACTCCAATCGGACGCGCTGTTCGGTGGCTTTGACAGGCTCCCACCCTTCCGCACTGAGCAAGCTGACGACCTGCTCTGTGGAAACGAATGTGTAGCGGCTTGAGACGCCGGGCCTGGCATGGTCGGCGAAAACCGATGGAGCGCAGCGACGGAGATCTTCGGGCGAAAGCGCTTTGAATGCGCGAGCTGGCGAGACGAGAACGGAATCGGACGTGTTCATGACTTTTATTGGCTAATCAGCGCCTCAATGGAGGCGCCTGGTGTAGCGGGCCGCGCTACGCGGACCCCGCCCGAGGCGAACCGAGAATCGGCCGCCCCGGAGGGATGCCGACGTCCAGCACCGGCAACGCAAGGTGGAGCGCAGCGCAGCGAGCAATACCTTGAGGCGTGGACGGGCGGAGGCGCTCGCGCCGCACGCCCGCCAGCCGGCGCAGGTGCTACAATTGGGCAACCCGGTGGGTGTGGCTTTACTGACTACTGAAGCGCGAGCGGTGCAAAGAGAGCGAGCTCTGTAAGCCCAGCGGCGCTTGAGCGTGTGCAGACTTCGAGCGGCGCGGCCGCGCGGTTCCCAAAGTTTCCATGCGTGCGGATGCGAGAGCGTAAAGAATTCCGGCAATTGCCGGGATCTTGCATCCTATTCTTAGCTTCGGATTGCCGTGAATACGGGCGGCCCTGGGCCGCCTTCGTGCGTTTCGACGCAACGTCTAAAGCGGCGCATAGGCTTGTCCGAAAAGAGTGGCGAGAACTCCATCCGGCCCGAAGGTCGAAAGTTCACCGCGAAGTTCGTAACTCCTGCGATAATTCCAAATACCGCAGGCATTCCCGTCGGCGAGGAAACGCCACGTGGTGGTCACCTTTCGGTCAGCTGATGGACGAGTTTCCGGTTGAATCCCCGAAAGTAATTCCTGAATTTCTAAAAGCGTGAGTCCTTTGAGCGTGCCCGTGCGGTAAGGAGGTTCCTGAGAGGTGAATTCGATTTGCATGACGAGAAGCGCCGCGCCTTCGTCGCCTGCACTCGGAAATGAGTGCTTGTTGCGCTCTGGCAGCGGACGTTCCCGCGCACCGGGCGATGTCAAGTGAGGGCGTGCGCGGAGGAGCGGACGGTCTGCCGTCCCGACGAAGGGGAAGCGCGCCGTCACGGAGGGAGCGAAGCGACCTTGACCGCCGGGTAAACTGGTGAACACTGCGGCCAGTCTTGGTCGGACAAGATTCTCTGCCCGTCGGTCCCCCAGGCCTTCCTGACCCAGCGCCGGTACATCATCGCCTGGTTCAAGTTTGCCGGCTACTACCACTTGCTCCGCCGTTTTGACGATTTTGAGGACGACGACCGGGAAAAGCTGACACCGATCGTATTGCTGGCGGACGAGGGTCAGAACAGCATCCTCGCGGCCGAGGAGGGACTCGCGGACCACAACACACTCGATAAGATTCGCGAGGCGCGCGGGACGCTCATTCTCGCCATGCAAAGCTATTCGTCAGCCCTGCCGGCATTGAAGGGACGGCGCGATCTCGCCGAGACGATTTTCACGAATCTCAACAACCATGTTATTGGCGCCATCCGCGACGAGACAGGTCGGGAGATGGCGGCCAACATTTTCGGCAAGGAATGGCAGAAGGACCGCAGTTACAGCTACGGGGGACCGAGCAATTCAATGTCGGTCCGCCGTGAATTGCGTCACATCTTCCACACCGGGATTTTCACGAGGATCCCGAAGTTTCGGTGTATTGTGTTTCACGTCGCCGGTCGCTGGGCCCAGGGCGAAATCCCGCCTCTAACCGACGATGGGACGCGTGTTTCACCGCGACATCGGCTCGGATTTTTTGACCGATTGTCCGTTCGCTAATCACCAGGGTTCGCGGGTGTTGGGCCAAGCCGTCAATGCACCGGATTTCTTTTCGCGATTTGCGGCCGCTTCAGTACCCATCGCTTTTCAGTTCACATTATCCCGCCTGCTGCCGAAAAATCCGGCCTGCGGATACCCGGCAAGACGTGGGCCGATAAGCTCCATTCAACCCATTTTTAGGCCCGATTTAGTTTCTGGGACATGAGCGATTCTCTTAAGCTGTGTCGCAACCCGTCTGCCATGACCAATCGACAACTTGCGACCCTCATCATCGTTTCGTCTCTAGGCTATTTCGTCGACGCCTATGACCTGATCATCTTCAGTGCCGTGCGTACACATAGCCTCGCGGACCTTGGCGTTAGCGCGGCGGATTCGCTGAACGTCGGGCTTTCCCTGCTCAATTTCCAGATGTTCGGCCTCCTCCTTGGAGGTATCGTCTTCGGGATGCTGGGCGACAAACGTGGGCGGCTGACTGTGCTCTTCGGCTCGATTTCGCTGTATTCGATCGCAAATATCCTCAACGGGCTCGTGCAGACCATCGCGCAATACAAGGCTATGCGGTTTCTCGCCGGCTTCGGTCTCGCCGGCGAACTTGGGGCAGCGATAGCGATTGTCTCTGAGGTCATGAAGACGGACCGCCGAACGCTTGGCACCATGGCGGTCGGCACGTTTGGGTTCCTCGGCGCGGCCGTTGCAGGGTTAGTAGGCACTTCCATTCCCTGGCGCCTCTCGTTTATTATTGGTGGCGTGATGGGACTCGTGCTGCTCGGGATGCGGTTGGGTTTGGCGGAGTCGGGCCTTTATGCTCGCATTCGCAATGAGCCGGTCGTCAAAGGCAACTGGTTCTATCTCTTCTCGAACCGAGGGCGATTTTTTCGGTATCTACGCTGCATTGGCGCCGGCCTTCCCACGTATTTTGTGGTGGGTGTGTTGGCCACGGGCGCACCTGAATTGGGGCGCGCCCTTGGTCTGGCCACTCCGCCTGTCGCCGGCATCGCATTGCTTGTCTGTTATCTAGCCATGTCCGCCGGCAATATCGCGTGCAGCATGTTCAGCCAGGTACTGCGAAGCCGCCGCGTCGCCATCATGACTTTCAATGTGATCGTGCTCGTCGGCGTTCTTGCCTTTGGTTTTTTACCGACTCCGACGGCCGCCGTATTTTATGCCAAGTGCGGCTTGCTTGGCTTTGGTTGCGGTTTCTGGGCGCTAGTGGCCACCAACGCGGCCGAGCAGTTCGGCACCAACATGCGGGCTACGGTTGCGATCACCGTTCCCAACTTCATTCGTGGTGCACTCGTGCCGATCGCATTTCTATTCACCTCACTGCGAGAGGTGGCCGGCTTGCTCCCGAGCGCTGTCATCGTTGGCGCGGCAACAGCCTGTATCGGTTTCCTCTCTATGCTGTTTTCCGAAGAAACTTTTCGCCGGAACTTGGACGTGGTAGAAATGTAGCGACCAGACTGGCTTCAACCCCTTACCTGAATGGACAAATGGTTCTCGCATTTTGACGCGCAAATCGGATCGGAAACTTACGACCAGGTGCAACTCCTGCGCCCGGACTATCGGAAAGCGATGGATGTTCTGAATAAGAAAGCAGCGACGTTAATTCCCAATCTGCCACGTCGGGCCGCTATTCTCGATGTCGCCTGCGGCACAGCTATGGCGACGATAGCAGCCTTTTCAGGGCGCGACGTAAAAGGTTACCGCTTCGTTGGACTCGACCTAGATCAACAGTTACTGGATCTGGCCAAGAAGAAATTGGCCAAGTTGGGGGCCAAGATGGAACCGATATGCGGCGATATGATGCAAGCTGAGCCCGGCTTGAAGTTTGATCTGATCCTTTGCGTCTTCGCCTATCATCACGTGCCTGATGCGAACAAATCTGAACTTTGCCGCCGTCTAAGGCGATGGTCGAATCCAGGCGCGCATCTGCTAGTGCTCGAAATTTGCCTGCACGACCATCAAATTGTTCCGTATTACGAGGCGGTAAAATCGCACCTCGATAGGGCGACGCGGGATGCAAAGCTGTGCCAGAGATTTCTTGATTGGACCAAACAAACTGCAAGTGCCAGTGATAACTCCGAGTGGAAGGTACCGCAGTCTCGCGTTCTGGATGATTTTACCGCTGCAAAATGGCGGCTGCAAAAGAAGCCGGAGCGCGTATGGTCCTCCTCCGAATTGCCAGCGGATTCTGGGTGCTTTTATTTCCAATTCACGAAGAACACCCCGTGATGAATCTGTTCCTAGATGCTCATACGCTACGGGCTATCGGCAATATAACGGCCGCAATCGAGGCGTTGCCGCGTGGTGTGGCAAAGGCGCGTGTTTGGGAGGAGGCGCTCAAGACGTTGTTTAGTGCGCACAACTATGCGCACTGCCAAATAGAGAAAAAGCGCGCCACGCTAAATGGACGCTTTTACGAGCCTCCGGACATCCGCGTCGAGATCACACGGTCGCCGCCAAATGCACGTACGCGCCGCTTTAATGGGAGTCGCCCGTGGCAAAATGCAGGCTTTTCAAATATTGTTTCGTCCCACGGACAAGTAAGCGCAATGGTCTACCAGAGTTCCGAGCAGATGCTTGCTGAGACGGGTTGGATTGAACAAATTTGCCGTGATTTCACAAAATATGCCGATACCAATCTTGGCCGCGGAGAAGTCGCCCCGCAGCCGGATGCTTGGGAGAAGCTCCCGAACGCGCCCTCACCGTTTGTACATCACAACCCGCTCGCGTTTCTGAAATTGGAGCCGTTGTTTGATGCCATCGACGCATGGCCTGATGGGCAGAGCCAGCCAACGGACGATGCGAAACTACCGCGATGGGTCTGGTTGGCGAAAACGTGTCCTCAAAAAGGTAGTTGTCCGTATGTATATCTTTATTGGCCGGGATCGCGCGAAGTCCTGCGTCCTTGGAACCCTCAAGGCCAGCGCCTTATGGTTTTTGATGCTGTTGAACACGGATCACCATGGATTGCATGGAACTATGCTAAAGACAAAAATTGGAAGGCTGCTCCGCATGAAAAAAAATTATTCATACAACGAGCCGACGCCGACCATTTTCCACATCTTCTTTACGTTCCGGTCTTTCGCTGGTTAGCTCTTCAATACAGCTTCGGGCCAGATCAAAATCCGATCCATATCCTTGACGACGCGTATCGTTTGGCGCGGTTCGCGCCGCTCATATTTTTGAATTGCTTTCGCGACGCGGTTTTCCGGCTCGTACTGCGTTTCTTTTCGGAGAATACCGAAGTCCATCCGGGTGCCTTCCATACGGACAGAAAAGTGCAGGCGCGCGTTAGCGAGATTGTCAGATTTATCGTAGAGCAATATCCGACTCCGCTACTTCGCATGGGGGACGATGGATCACTTGCGCACTTTGCTCCATGTGATCCGGCTGATTCACTCGCTTCCGCGTTCGCCCAGCATGGAAATTCCTCTTTGGAACTTGCCATTGCGGCCGCTGCCTCCAAGGCCGAGGTTACAGACTACCGCAACGTCGGTGTAACCATGATGGGAACGCTACACACTCTGAAACGTCCGGTCCAGCAAATGACGAGCTATGTGCAGCGGGTGATGAAAGAGCAGCAGCTATCGGCAGATCTTCATCGCGAATCAACGGACGTACTAACACATTTGGCTGGGGTCCGGGTTTTCGCTGAGCTAGAAGTGCGCGCCTACCGTCCGCTCCTTGAGCGGTCGTTCCGGCTGCAGCCGATCACCCCGCAGGATGTTTTCAAGGTGCTCGCATCGAGCCATTACTTTCCTTCTGATTCGGCAATCCAGCAGTCCTTGGCTGGCCGCAGAATTTGGCGGCTCCGTGATCCTCTCTACAATGTGCCAGTGCTTGTTTCGGAAACCGGTAACCCGATTTATCACAGTCATACTGCTCTGCTGGCGCTGATATTTGCGGAACTCGTAGATAATGCTGCGCATTACGTTCACGATTACCTCGGGTTGGGGCGAACTGCCTCCGTCCACGTCGCCTTCGCGCGAAATAGGATGTCCATCACGAATCCAATCCTCCGAGGCGCCGGCGAAGCGGTCCGCGCTCGTTTGGAAGACGCCCGGAGCACAGTCGGCCATAGTCTAAACCGCGTAATTAATCTCGCTGGCCAGTTGCAGTGCCAGATCGAGTTTAAATTTCTGTCTGACAACCGTGTTCGGTTTACCTGTCGGTTCGTTCAATGAAAACGTCACCGCTCCAGCAAAAACCCGCCATATTAGTGATATGGGTGGTCGATGACGACATTGGAGACGACATGTTGGCCAATCATATCCGTAATGGACTGAAAGATTCCGTGGAACGTCTCGTGGAGGGCCAACTTGCTCAAGCGCACCTGAAGAAACAGGGAGGCAAGGGCAACGGAGGGTCCGGCATCTTGGGTGCGTTGCGGTGGAAATATACGCTGTCTTTTATCGGTGGGACTATCACCACGAATAGTTGCCTGCTGAAACAGGGAGTCAACTTCGTCGTGTTAGGGTTCAGTGATTGGACGCCACTTCAGCAATTCCTTGCTGGTGAGATCCCCGGGCCCGTAGGCGAACAAATCTGGCCTCATGTGGTATTCACCGACCTTCACAAGGGGGAGCGCTCTCGGCTTAACCGACCGAGCGACGTCAAGGACCTTCCCGGATTCAAATTTGCGACCCTCTGTTTGGAAAGAGGGAGACCTTGTATCGCATACACGTCCGGCGAAGCGATGACCGCTCATCCGTTTGTTTTTCAGGGGCAGGATATGTTCTTCTTCTTTGACCGAGAGGAATTCAGAATAGACGGGCAGATCGCTAAAACCTTCCTGAACAATTTGTGGCCCAGGCTCTCTAGGTGCCTTTGGCTCCCCGACTGCACGCTTTCGGTCGAAGGGCATAAGAATAAGAATGAAAAAACGTTCGCCGTTACGTTTTATGATACAACCGGGCAAGCAGTGTCGCACATTGCGAAGGTTACGGAAAAGGTGTATTCTTACCTGTATCTTTGGTCCTTCGGGTCGGTTCTGGCTCGTTTGCGCGGAGCGCCTGAGTCATCAGAGAAGTCACCTCGGGCCATTGTTAAGGTCGCCAATATAGATTCCACGCGCCAGCACTTGTTCACACGGGATTTTTATTCGGAAAATAGAAAGCAAATTTACTACGTGCCTAGCGGCGATTTGTTGAAAAGATCCGTGGACATCCTCAACGCGAATATTCGCCACCTCGATGTTCCGATCGCGAGATCGTTACCCAATTTTTGGAACAACAAAGATGCCGCCGGGGACCTAGTTGATGATATGAGGCAGATCCTCCCGCCGGATGGATTGAAATGGCTTGAGAATGCGACGGTCGATTTGCGTCCACGGGGCACAGCTAAATAATTAGCACCTAACTAGGTCGAGTGGACTGCGCACGGAGGCTATGATTGCCGCGTGAACTCGGACCGACCCCTCGCCCAACCCTTCAAGCGCGGCGGCGCTGAACTCGGGATTTCGCCGGGAGGGGATGTTTTCTCTACGACGGGAATATGCCGCTCGCCGAAACTGGCGGCCCTACCGATCGATCGCATCGATGCGATCTTGCGCGTGCTGCGCAACGTTCAGCCGCACGAATGCGTCCGCATCACCATCGAACGTGCCAGCGGTGAAATTCACGGGGCTGTCGTGATTATGGAGGCGAGAGCCCCGTGAAAACAAGCGCGTCACCAATCAAAGTCGTCAACTATGGCGGCTGGAACATCGGCCTGAAAATTGAAGGTCCCTCTCCTGACCAATCGCACAAGTCACGGGCGGCCGCACACGTGGTGGCGCGGTTGCGCTGGAATGGACTGATCCGCGGAACCGTGGCGAGCAAAGTTCAACTGGTTGTTTCAAGTTCAGGAAACGCGGCGAATGAAATTGCGAAATTGACCGCCGGCACTAACGCCAAGATTAGAGTTTTCACCGACGTTCTTTCTGCTACTGAACTCATCGAGAGGCTTAAGGCGTGGCCGCACGTCGCGGTAAGTGTCATCAATGAACCGGATCGTAGTGGTAGCCACGCTGCCGCCCGGAAGCGCGCTCTTGATACATATCGCAAAGAAAACCCCGGCAGCGTTGAAATTGATCAATATCATGACAGCGACTGGGCTTGCGGATATTTCAGTTTGTTCAGAGAAATCGAGTGGCAAGTGCCAAACGTCAGCGCTATTTTCGTGCCCGTGGGCACCGCGGCGACGGCAATGTCTGCGGTGCGGTTCAAGATTCTTTACCAAAGGCGCTGGAAGATTTTCGCCGTTGATGCGATGGGCAGTGCGCTGCACGGCGCACCGATAGGAACCCGTCGCTTCTCCGGATATGGTAATGGTGCGCAGACCGAATGGGCGCGGCAGACCCATCCACACGTTGATGGATGGTTGCGCGTCCCGGATGAAGCGGTAGTGCAGGCAGCGCGTTGGTTGCGGGCCCGCGGCCACTATCTCGGCGCATCCTCCGCCGCCGTTTTCGCCGCTACGGTTCACAGAATCGCTAGCGACACTTTACCTCATGGGGGCGTACCGGTGCTGATTTGCTCGGACCACGGCCGGAATTACGAGAGCACGCTCTATTCCGACAACTATTTGTTGCGTAACGGCCTCGGCCACGTCGCCGAGGCCGTCGCTACATAAAACAAAACCAAAAATGAACACTGATACAAAAATCAAAATGCCCGATCTGTATTCAGGTTGGGACGACTATTACCGCGCGGGCACGCTTGGCGTGCCGGTCTGGAGCGAATCGCCGCCGGATTTTGTGAAGGACTTCAGAAAAGTCCTGCCGACCGGGTCAAAGATCCTCGAGATGTGCGCCGGTGACGGCCGCATCACCGCTCTCCTGCTTAGGTGGGGCCTGGTTGTTACGGCGCTCGACCTTTCTCCTGCCGCTTTGAAGCAAATGCGCGCAAACCTGGAACGCGTCGGCTGCGCGTGCCCGATGATGGTGCAGGGATCCGTTTTGGATATTCCGCTCGCGGATGAGCAGTTTGATGCGGTCGTCTGCGTCGACGGATTTTGCCAGATCGATCTGCCTCGTGATGCGATGCGCGAGGTCGCGCGAATGCTGCGAACGGGGGGCAAATTCTGCCTCAATGTCTTCACGCCGGCAGATGAGACGTGCGGCTGCGGCGAACAAATCGGTGCACAGGACTACATGTATCGGGGAACTCTGTTCAAATTCTTCAATTCCGAGCAGTTCGCTGGCATTTACGAAGGCATTTTCAACCTCGTGGAAGTGTCCCACTCGCGCTGGACCGATCCGCCGCACGGCGAGTTCCGCCCCGTCACCCACACGCACGACGCACTAATCTACACTCTCGAAAAAATCTGATCGGCGCAATACCCATGAAACTCCAATTCATCTCGGACGAGGATGTCGCAATCCTCCTTACCCACGAAATGGCATACGCCGCGGTCGAGCGCGGCTTGCTCGCTCATGCGCTTGGAGCGTTCGACCAACCGTTGAAACCCTATGTGCGGCCCGGCGGCAGAGCCGGCGAATTCGACCACGGCCGGCACATTGCGATGCCGGCGTGGGTTGGGGCGGACGTAAACGCGGTCGGCCTAAAATGGATCAGTTCGGTCCCTAAGAATATCGAGCGGGGCCTGCCGCGAGCGTCTGGACTGGTGGTGCTCAACGATGTCGCCACCGGCGTGCCGGTGGCGGTATTGGAATGCGGCACTCTTTCCGCGCGCCGCACTGGAGCGGTCGCGGCCATTGCTTGGAAACACCTCGGCGATAGGGGTGATCGGGTTGCCATTGTTGGCTGCGGTCCGATCAATCGCGAGGTCGTTGGAGCGCTGAATTCCTTGCCGACATCCGTTGGAGAATTCCGAGTTTTCGATGTGAATCACACGCGCGCGGAAGATTTCTGCAACGCGATTAAATCGAAATCCAAATGCGGTCTCACCGTTTCAGCCACATTGGAATCCTGCGTTCGTGGCGCTACCGCCATCATCACCGCAACCACTGGTGCAAAGGCCTACATCGAACCGCAATGGGTGAGCGACGCACGGCTACTGATTCCCTTAAGTCTCGATGATTTTTGCGCGGAGACGCTCCTCTCTGCGGATAAGATCGTTGTCGACGATTTCACCCAAGCAAATCGCGAGGAGAAGCTGTTCCACCAACTCATTCGCGCAGGCCGCCTCACGCGCGACCAGATCTACGCGGAACTTGGCGAGGTAGTGGCCGGCACCAAAGCCGGCCGCACGGGCAACGAAATCATTTACTGCAACTTCATGGGGATGGCGGTCGAGGACATCTCGGTCGCTAAGGCCGTTTTCGATCATTTAAACCGCAACTAACTCATTTTTTATGGATACACCAATGTCAGACACCACCGGCGATTTTCGTTTGGTCGCCATTCTCAATAAACGTGTCGAAACCGGAAAGGCGATGAATGCCCTGGCCCATTGCGTCGCTGGCGTGACCTGCCTTGCCGGCGAGCCCGGACGCGCAGCCCTTAAGTTCATTGATTTCGTTGATTTCGACTCACTGAAATTCCCCAGCATTAGCGCGCGCAGCTTTATTATCCTGCGCGGCGCGGAAGGCGAGCTTCGGAAAGTGCATCGACAAGCGTGCGAAGGCAAACTCCCAGCGGTCGCGTTTTTGGAATCGATGACAGGCGGCACTTATACCGAACAGTTGGAGCGCACAAAAACGACGCCAACAGCAAAACTCAGCTACTATGCAGTCGCGCTCGTCGGAAGCGCCGCCAACGTAAACCCGATTACCAAGAAATATTCCCTTTGGCGAAGCGACGCCCCGGCTCCTTCGAAACCGGTCGAACGGCAAATCGACGGTTTACAGTTCACGGCCGAGGAAAAAACCTAAACGAAACATCTTCGCGTCAGCGAATCGACGTTCACCGCAGGCGCGCCTTTCTGCCGCGCCTGAGCCTTTTTGATCAGAATTCTCCGGCTGGCGCGGAAGCTTAGCGGTCACCGCTCCGGTGCAAATGTTTTGGACATCGTTGAACGTGGTCCACTGGGCAGTCGCGGAATCACGATACCGATATGGGTGCCTCGTGCCAAGTGTGTAAGTTGCGACAGCGCGAAGACTTGTATACTGCCGGAGAGGATTCAGTTGGAACTTGCGCTCCAACGATTGAACTGAAGACAACAAACGACGTTACGGGCCTAGTTCTTGCCGGGCTGCCTTTCCGGGTTCAGGAGCACGCCGAAATCCTCGTCGAACCGCAGATTGACTATCCGATTGGAGGAGTGGGCCGATACTGACCAGAGTCCGGCCACGCCTGCGACCTGCCCAAGGCATACGCCTTCTTCGCCGGCGAATTCACCGCCGGTGATAAGCACCGTCAGTCCGGTGGGGTCAGGCTTTTGCATGACCCGTGAGTGGCCGAACCGCTTTCCGAATACTTTTCCTTGGCAGCGGAGCGCCGAGCAGTTTGGCAACATTGACCCCGAGCGCCAGCGCCAAGGCCACCAGTTCGTGATCGCTCACTGACCGCGTTTGCCTTTCGACTTTTGCCAATACCGACCGGGCCACCGGCCAGCCGGCTGCCTCGCACCGGCGCCGGAGCTCATGCTGCGTATAGCCATTTTTTCGACGCAGGCGCGCCACGGCTGGGCCGCAGATATTTGCTGGCTTTGTCATTCGGCGAGCAGGACGATAGTCAGCGGCACTTTCAGCAGCACCTTAAAGAAACTGGCCTTGAGGGCTTCGTTGTCCCGGCCGTCATAGATCGACGCCTTTGACGGGTCGCGGGTGAGCGTAGCCAGCGCGCGATCATTCACGGCGACGAAATATCCGTCATCAGTCGCCAACACCCAGCGAACTCGGGCAAGCGCCCGCATCCGCTGCGACGTGCCGGGCTTGGTGCCGCGGACTGAACGAGCGATGGATTTTCGGAGAAGGGTCGGCATGGCGGGGAGCTTGGCGGGTCGGCGGGCATTGCCCAGGAAGAAATCGGGTCTGGTGCGTAGTTTTCCTAGCGCCGCGAAGCCGGCACGAATTCATCGAGCTCTGAGGCGAGATAGCCGGCGGCGGCGAACCGTCGCACCATCGAGCGGTAGCGGGGATCCGGGCTTTTCACGCAGTCGCCTGACACCCAAGCGCCGTCGCCCGGCACCGACATGATTTCGCGACCGGACCGGTCGCGGATCAACCGCGGGTAACGGAAGAATCCGAAAACCACCTCACGGCCTTTCTCATCCGTGACGACCAGCAGCACCCCGTGTTCCGGAGTCAGGCGGCAATAGCTGGCCCCGTCGCCGAAATTCCAACAGACCTCCCGGGAAAACTCCACTCCGCGAAGCCGCTCGTCCTCGACCACGAGGCCACGTGCGACCCGCCGCGCGAATTCCCTCCGCTCGGGCGTGTCAAACGGCCCATTGACAACCGTGGTCGGGTGAAAGCCCATCAGCCGCGCGTCACCCTCGATGTCCTGCAGGAACGCCTCGAGTTCCTCCGGACGTACGGCGGTTGGAGCGGTGAAACTGAAATGATAGGTGAGGCCCATGTGGTTTACGGATTCCGGTCCCGCGCTGTCGGCGGAAACCCTGGATTTCCCTCGGTGCACTCTAGCGACCGGACCGCGTCTGCCCAGGATAAAGTGCGAAAATCACGCCTTCTGCTTATTCTTCCGCCCGGCTGTTTTTGCGGCCTTCCGGAAAGCCTGGTATGCCTTCAGGGAGGCGAAGCCCGCCGGGACATGAATCCAGCTGCGGTCCTCCGGCGAGGGTTCGATCTCGTAATGCTCCGGCGGCATTTTGGGCTGGGGTGTGACCTTCCCGAGGTAGCTGTAGAAAAGGTGATTGATGGTGCATTCGCCGACATGGCTACGCAGCTCGTGCCACCGGCCGGCTTTGTTGAGGCCCTCCTTGACCAGGGTCATGCAGACCCAGCCGTGGACTTCCGTCTCGGCCACATCGATGTCGCCTCCGGGATAGTGCTGCCTCGTGTAATACTGCTGCGGGTCGATGCGCACGCCCAGCACCACGTAACAGTCATACACAATTTCTAGGAGCAGGAGAAAGTAGTCGCGCGAAGCGCTGACAATATCCTGGTCGTTCAGGGGGTGGTCTTCCTTGGAGGATTTTCGCGGAAAAAAGTGTTTTACTGCCTGTCCACCACCGCTGCCAGAGCCGCCTACGGGATACTCTCCGCCGTGGACATGATCGTTGCGCATTTCGTGAAAGTTTTTTGCCAGTGTGCTGGCGACCAGTTTCAGACGGTGCGGCACATACCAGGCGGCGAAGCCGGGCAGATGCCCGAACCGCTGCAGAGCCAGCGTGCTGGTGCGGGTGGCCGCAAGAAAGGCGCTGAAATACCATTTGAACTCCTTTCCGAACGCGTCCGCCCCGCACATCTGTCCGAGGAAAAATTCCGCCTCCGCGATTTTCTCGTCAACGGTTTCGAATGTGGTGCTCATGGCTGATGCGGCGGGATTGCGCCACAGCGCGGCGGAGTTGGCAAAGCAACCCTTCGGCATCCGGCGACACAGGTCTTGTCTATCAGCCCAAGGCGTGTATTAAAAAAATGCCCCGCGACACCGCCGGTTGCGGCATCGCGGGGGGTTATGGTCGGAATTCCGCCGGTGGCTGGGTCGAATCCAGTCGCCGGTTCAGGTTGGCGCGTTCGTGACTGGTGCGTCACGCCCGCGTGGCCTCCCCGGCTTTTTCCCCACCGACTTGTTCCGACAAAGTTGCGGGAGCGATGAAGTACCCCTCCTCATTTCTTCCGAGCAGTTTCCTGCGGTGTAGCAGGTAGGACATCGCCCCGTTCACTGCATCGTAGATCGTGCCGCTTCGCGGTGCCGGCCAGTTCCGGCTTTCATATTCCACGGCGACCGCCTTTGGCCACACCGGGTGGCCCATCTGGCGAATGATCAGCAGAACACGGCCAGCGAGCGATAACTGCGCGGCATCCGGCTGGTTTCCAAGGGCAGGGGCATTGAGCTTCTCCCGAATCGAGCTGAATTGATCCAGGACATCCTGGAAACTATTCATGAATACCTGGATTCTTGTGAGGTGATTCATCGCCTCGGCTAGCTCCTCTTTTGCCTGTGGTATACTGTTGATTTGGGCTTTCATAATGCAGTTTTCAACTGTCGAAAACCTGGATAGTGTCCTGGTACAGTCAACTAAAAAAAGCCTTAAAGTATAGGTTTATCCAGGAAGTCATTAATTGTCTCAAAGTTCCCTTCTGCGCACAGCGGGAGCAGTTATCCTCACTTGGGGAGCCCTCAGATTAACACCGCTGCGCCTTGTCGTTTCCTTAGAGAAATCCGCATCGCGCGGACGGCAAGAATTCCTCGTTCAACTCATGATGTAATCCTAGCACCCGTGTCGCGGCGAGCCGCCTCGTATCCCATTGAGGTTGATTCGGCATCAATGATGACCGTATCTCGTCCGTTCGTTCTGCTCGACGAGCTGTACCCTTGCATGGCAACCACCGAGAAACTGCCTCCAAACTTCGACAAGCTGGACGTCGCCTTTCGGTCGGTCGGTTACAGTCTTGAATCCGCGGTGGCCGATGTGATCGATAACTCGATCGACGCAAATGCCCGAAACATCCTCGTTCGGCTGATTCAACGCAACGATGGTGCCTTGGATCTGGCGATCATGGACGACGGCGAAGGCATGTCTTCCGTTCGATTGAAGGAAGCGATGCGCTTTGGCTCCGACCTGACCCAGGAGATCGAGCGCTTGGGTAAATTCGGTCTGGGCCTGAAGCTCGCATCATTGAGTCAAGCCAAGGAACTTCGGGTTGTATCCAAGGCCAAGGGTGCGGTGTCAGGCCGCGCATGGCTCGAGGATGGGATCAAGGACGGCTTCGCCTCCACAATGTTCACCGAAGAGGAGGCTAAGGAACTCTTGGGCACGTTGATTCCTGACAAGCCAATGGGGAAAAAGGGGACACTGGTTCATTGGACGCACCTTTACCGGATAGGCCATCATCACAAGGACCTCGATGAACAATCGGAAAAGCTCGCGACCAGACTGCAAAACCACCTGCGGCTCGCGTTCCACCGGTATCTCTCCGGCGAAGCTTGGAAAATACGGATCACCATCGATGTCTACCGCGCCGACACCGCAACGGCCGGCGTGCCCTACACAGTGAAGGCGTTGAACCCATTCGGCTACAAACAAACAGGGTGTCGGGGATTCCCGAAAATGTTTCACGCGAAAGTCGATGGGGCACCACGCTTCGAAATGATGGCGCATATCTGGCCGTCGAACTCAGAGGCCCCCGAATACAAGCTGCCGGGTGGTGCAAACGGACGGCAGGGGTTCTATTTTTACAGAAACAATCGGCTGATCCAGGCGGGCGGATGGAATGGGCTGAGAGACACTGAACCGCATTCGTCACTGGCACGCGTGGCCATTGATCTTGATCCCGAATTCGATCTGCAAATGAGCTTGGACGTCAAGAAATCGGAAATTCATCTCCCGCCGGCGTTGGCTGCAACCATCATGGATTCCAAATCCGGGGATGAGATGGAATTTCGCGAATTTCTCTCGATTGCCAATAATACCTATCGTACGCGCTCCATGACGGACAAGGAGCTCCCACTGGTGCCGGCCTCGGGCGTGCCCATGGAAATGAGGGAAATCCTGTTCAAGGTGCTTCGGCTGCCCCAGACTTCCCGGCATCGGAAAATCGACTTTGAATGGAAGCCGCTGGAGGCCAACCTGGTGTTTTGGGTCGACCGCGACAATGACACCGTGTTGCTGAACAGCCGCTATAGGAAACATCTGTTGCATGGACTGCCGGGATCAAGCACCGACATCCCGGCGATCAAATGTCTTCTCTTCCTTCTCGCCCAGGATGCGTTTCGTTCCGAGCGGCTGGGCGGCCGAATCAAGCAGCGTCTGGAGCTGGCCAACCTCATGCTCCGGCAAGCGGTGAAACACGAAAGGAGCACCGATTGAGAAAACCCAGACACCTTTCGTGGGAAAATTTTCGATCCACCATCTGGCATGAGGGGCAGCAACGATCACACCGCATCGGCCGGAAACCTAGCGTCGAGGTGTTTGGGGATGCCATCAACGGTCGCATCGGGCTCTTGGTGCAGCTTCCCGGGAATGCCGAGATCCCCAAGGAGATTGACCGGCTGGTCCTAATCAACGGCAGGATTCTGCGGCAAAAAGGCGGCCATTACCTTGAGTTGGCCACTTCCTCCGAGGCGTTGCATCGCCAATTCTACCAGTTCGCGACTGCGGTGGCGGACCGCATACTCTTGGAAGGCGAGGCCCCGCTTGCGGCGGCTGTTGCCGAGGTCAAATGCTTTGACGAATTGCTCGCGCCGCGCGCACTGCTCAGCTCGGAGCGGCAGCTCGGGTTGCTCGGTGAGCTGATCGTCTTGGAGCGCCTGATCGTCTCGCGGGGACCAGCCGGTGCAGACGCCTGGACGGGACCGCGGAGCGAACCGCACGATTTCAGAATCGGGCAAAATGAATTCGAGGTTAAGGCCTCGTCCGGCACCAGAAGACTGCACCGGATTCATGGGCTCGACCAGATGTTCCCCTCGACGGGAATGAGGCTTTCGCTGGTGTCGGTGCTTTTGGAGCCCGCTGGAAAAGCCGAGGGGTTCTCTCTGGCATCCAAGATCGCGAAAATCCGCGGGCTGCTATCCAAGGACAGCCCCAGACTGGACCGATTTGCTAGCAACCTGAACGACCTTGGCTGGCGCGATTCCGACTCCCGGCATTATGCGAGATTGTGGCGTTCGCGTCGTCCGATCGCCGTGATTCCCGTCAACGGCGATTTTCCCAGACTCGGGCGCCCATCGATCGTTTCTGTTCTCGGTACTGTCGCCTCGCGAATCGACTACGTGGAATACCAGGTCAATGTTGAGGGATTGGGCCTTGAGGAGGATGCGGCGGGTTTCCCGTCAGATCTAAGATCAGCCGAAAATGAACGCCACCATGGTTGAGCTGAGAGAGAGAATCGATTCGGCACTGGCGACCCTCGGGTCGTCAGGTCCGAAGGATCTGCGCCTGTACTTGGCACGATCCCGGCCGGAATTGGAGGACGCCACTCCCAAGATGGTCGATGAGATGCTCGCCTTGGTGCTTGGAACGGATCCCAACGATGCCGCGGTGCAACTTTTCGAAAACCAGATACGAGATTGGGACAATGGCGACGAAAAGCTGCCTTGGGTGGCCGACACGCGTAAAAATTCTGATGCACGGCGGGTGCGAATCCATGCGCTGCTAAAGTCGGGCCCGGCTCTTGCGGCACGGATCGACCGGCAAATTCCCTACTACTCGCTTGAGCCGCAGCTGGTCATCGCAAAGGAGCAGCGTGACTGGTATCGGCCGAAGCCCGGCGTCGGGGACTACTATTGGTCAAAATACGTCGAATACCTGCGCCAGAAAAAAAAGTGGGAAAAGATTTCGATCATGAGTCTTGCCAACAGCACCGAGGCAATCGTTGGAAACCTTGCTGACCCGACGCAGGCCGAGGCGTATTCTTCAAGAGGGCTGGTTGTCGGATATGTGCAGAGCGGCAAGACGGCCAACTTCACCGGTCTCATCGCGAGGGCTGCCGACGCGGGATACCGTTACATCATAGTGTTGGCGGGAACTTGGAACATTCTGCGCGCGCAAACCCAACGCCGAATCGACAAGGAACTGATTGGCCGGGAACTGCTGCAGGACGACGAAGGCTACACCGATTCACCGCCTGAGGATTGGAGCGAGTTCATCAGTCACGGCGGGGACCCGGTAGACCGGGGCCACTTTGGATGGGCTAGAATCACGAGAACGGATCGCGACTATCGACGGCTGGGAACCTCCCT
The DNA here is from genome assembly GCA_035549635.1 of Opitutaceae bacterium. Classification (GTDB taxonomy): domain Bacteria; phylum Verrucomicrobiota; class Verrucomicrobiia; order Opitutales; family Opitutaceae; genus CAIUWA01. The sequence goes on along the minus strand of DASZQN010000050.1, from coordinate 71,212 downwards.
TGACGCGTTGGAGCTTGAGCGAATCGACAAATCCAAGCCGGTCTATGATCCGGTTAATCTTCGACGCTCAAAAGTTAAGCTCCTCGTCATCAAGAAACATGGCGGCATCATCAACAAGCTTTGTGACGATCTGAAAAAGATCAAAACCAGCCGGAACGACATTCCGACACTTGTCATCGACGATGAGTCGGACCAAGCGGGCCTCAATACCACGAAACCGCCGGCACCCGGCTCGAAGGAGGAGAAGCAGCGCACCGAGACAAACAAGGCGATTGTGCGCCTGCTGAACCTGTTCCCCCGCGGCCAGTATGTCGGTTATACCGCGACACCGTATGCCAACGCGTTCGTGAATCCCAACGATCCGGAGGATTTGTTTCCGAAGGATTTCTTCGTGCCGCTTGACCGACCTGCGGGCTACATGGGCATCTCCGATTTTTTTGATGCAGATCGGGACTATGGGGAGCTTGATCCCGAGGATTTTACCGAAAAGGAAATAGCTTTCATCCGTCGGGTCACCCCTGACCACGGAGACGACAGTGAGGCGCTCAAGACAGCGATACGCAGTTATGTGCTTGCCGGGGCGATCAAGCTGTTTCGGGAGGCAAAGGATGCGCGGTTGAGGTTCCGGCATCACACGATGCTGGTTCACACATCCGCCCGGACCAACGAACACCGCGCAGTCGCCGCCAGGCTTAGAAGGCTTTGGAACGCTTGCGCCTTCATCACCCCCAACGGCCGTGATGAGCTGAAACGGCTGTGGGACTCGGATTTTCTTCCCGTCAGTATTGCCCAATCGGCGAAGGAGCCCATGCCGAAAAGTTTCCAGGAGCTGGTTCCGTATGTCTCGCAGGCGATTCAACGCATCACCGACAGCCAGCAATTCATCCTCATGTTGAATAGCGACTCGATGAGTTCGCCTCCGCCGGATTTTAATTCACAGCCGGTGTGGAAGATCATTGTCGGGGGCAACAAGCTCTCCAGAGGATACACACTCGAGGACCTCACTGTAAGTTATTACCGGAGGAATGCGCGCACCGGTGACGCCTTGATGCAAATGGGGCGCTGGTTTGGATTCCGCAAGGGTTACAAGGATCTGGTCCGGGTGTTCCTCGGGGTGGAGGAAGGGGCCAACAACACCGTGGACCTAGTGGAGCGTTTCAAGGGGGTTTGCCTTATGGAGGAGAGATTCCGAAACGAACTGAAACGATATGCAACGCCTGCGCCCGGCGAGCGAAGAATACGGCCCCAGGACATACCTCCCTTGGTTGCAATGATCGGTCAGTTGCCGCCGACCTCTCCGGCCAAGATGTTCAACGCCGTCATCGACAGCCGCAACTTCGGGGGGCAGTTCTCGACCCCCACACTGGTTGCTGCCGACAAAGATGGTACACAGGAAAACGTGCGGCTCCTTGGCGATTTGGCAGGGCGGGCGAAGGAGACGCTGAAGGATTTCAAGGGACTGGGGGGTGTCACGGACAAGGGCAAGACGGTGTCGGTGGATGCATTTGCCTTTGAACTGAAGAACGCGGATCTGGTCCGGTTCTTGGAGCATTTCAGATGGCTGAACTCAGAGTACAAGCGCCACGAGAAACCGCGGGAGATTCATCTCCAAATCGACTTCCTGAAGAATCAGGCGCACGGGATCGGATCATGGCTGGCCCTGCTGCCGCAGATGAAGACCGGAAGTTTCGGGCCCCCGCTGGACTTTGAAGATGAATTGCCGTCATTGACGGTAAAGGAACGCCAGCGAATCGATAATCGGGGGTTCAAGGTGTTTGGTGAAAGCAGCCACCGGTTGTTGGCGAAGTGGCTTTGCGCGCAGCTTGACCCGGAGAAGGAGCACATCGTGCGCCCCTCACACTCCGCCAGCCAGCTTGGCCAGAATGCTCATCGAGGAATCATCATGCTCTTTCCCGTTCGCGAGGAGGCGAAGGAGAGACGCATCTACGTTGGCTACGAACTTCTGTTTCCCGAAAACGAGCTGGGATTTCAGACCAGCTTCACCGTGAGACGCAAAGACGCCCAGGATCGCGTTGTCGTGTCGCCCGGGACCTGACCTGTGCTCCGCCAGTCGGCACCTTTAACGCCCAGGCACGAAAACTCACCCTGGACATTGGCGTGCAAAGCACGTTTCCTGGCGGCAAATTTCATCCCCCAGCAATCCACACCGACCCGACCCTGATGCCAATTCCACTGATCGACCTTTTTGCCGGACCCGGGGGCCTGAACGAGGGCTTCAGCCACGTCCGGGATTCCCAAGGCCGCCGCATTTTTGAAACGGTTCTTTCCGTTGAGCGCGACCATTGGGCGCACCAAACACTCGAACTCAGGGCTCTGTTCCGGCGGTTGGACTCGGACAAATCGAAATGTCGGTATTTCGAATATGTCTCGGGGCGGATTACCCGAGAGAAATTATTTGAGGAAATGGGTGCTGCTTCCAAGGTCGCCGCGTCCGAGGCCCTATTGGCCGAACTTGGCAAGCCGGCAACCAGTCGCGAGGTCGAGGACAGGGTGGCTGCCGCGTTAACGCGGCTCGGAACTCGCGAATGCGTATTGATCGGCGGCCCCCCGTGCCAAGCCTACTCGTTAGTGGGGCGCGCTCGCAGATCGCGAGAAGCGCTGGTGGATTTCGAGGCCGATCCCAAGCACCGCCTCTATCTCGAATATCTGAAGGTGGTTCGCCGTTTCAAGCCGGCGGTTTTCGTCATGGAGAATGTCCCTGGCCTGCTCTCAGCCAAATGGCAGAGCAATGGGATGTTCGACATGATCTGCAAAGGATTGCGAGATGCGGGATACGAATTACACGGCTTGGGGGACGAGGCAGCCCAAGGGCTTTTGTTCGAGAATTCACGTGAGTTTGTGCTGCATGCAGAGGAGCACGGAGTGCCGCAGTCGAGGAATCGGCTTTTCATATTTGGAGTGCGAAACGATATCGGGAAACGTCCGCGGCGCATGGTTGCTGACCGCACCGCGCTGGTGTCTGCGTCGGCTGCCCTGAGGGACCTACCGCCAATCCGCAGCCGAATGTCGAAGGAGGCCGATTCCGCCAAGTCATGGCGAGCAGCCATCACTGAGATTGCCGGCTATGCGTTCAACAACTTGGAGCCCAATTTTGCGAAGGCATTGAAGAAGCGGGCTGAATCCATTCCGGACACCCTTGCTCTCGGTGGCCAAGTCTTGGATGCGACGGCGACGCCTTCGATTCACACAAGCTGGTATTCCGACTCGCTGCTGTCGGTGGTACTGAACCACAATAGTCGCGGCCACATGCGACGCGACCTGTTGCGCTATTTCTTCTGGGCTGAATATGGACGCCACTACGAACGGTCACCCACGCTCCGCGACGCACCTCACTTTCTCCGTCCCAATCACGCCAACGCCGCGATGGAAGGGGCGCCGTTCGTCGATCGGTTTCGCGTGCAGCTTGCGAAAAAACCGTCGACCACGATCACCTCACACATCGCTAAGGACGGGCACTACTACATTCATTATGATTCCTTGCAGTGTCGAAGCTTGAGCGTTCGTGAGGCCGCTCGCCTGCAGACCTTTCCCGACAACTACTATTTCGAGGGTCCCGTCACCGAGCAATATCAGCAGGTGGGCAATGCGGTCCCCCCCTACCTGGCGAAACAGATTGGTTCGATTGTCGGCTCGATTCTCGGATAGGAGGCATCTGATGGCCGACGTCATGACAATTGCGCAGCGCTCGGCGTTGATGGCGCGCATCCGCGGCCGTGGCAACGAATCGACAGAGCTGCTTCTGGCCCGGCTGCTTCGTGCAGAGAAAATTTTTGGATGGCTCCGCCATGTCTCCATGACCGGCCGGCCGGATTTCATTTTTCGACGGGCAAAAGTGGCCGTATTTGTGGACGGCTGTTTCTGGCACGGCTGCCCGAGACATTTCAAGGCACCACAGGCACGGGCCAAATTTTGGAAGGACAAGATCGGCGCCAACAAACGGCGTGACACGGCGGTTGACACGGCGTTGAGGAAGTCGGGATGGCGCGTGATTCGGATATGGGAGCATGGGCTGACTCGCGCGGAAGCGGCCCGCTCTCTCCGGCGAATCAGGAGCGCGATTGCGGCAAGTCGCTAACGCAGGCCCGGCGACAAAGCGGTCGGGTGGTGCGGTTTTTTGTTCGCGCCGCTCACGACGAGCGATTGAGATGGGACAAATGGAATCGACAACCGTCTTCCGGAAGGTGCTTAGCCTGAATGACACCGGTGAGACGGGGGCGCACGTGGCAGGATTGCTGGTTCCCAAGACAGATCTCAGCTTCTTTCCCGCGCTGGACTTGGCGGAGAAGAATCCGCGGGCGGAGGTTGTGGCCACCGACCCGGACGGTCGCACCTGGTCACTCAACTTCATTTATTACAACAATGAGTTTTTCGGCGGGACGCGTAATGAATACCGCCTGACCGGTCTCACGGCATTTTTTTCGGCCAACGACCTGCATGCGGGAGACGCGGTGGTTTTGGAAAAAAACACGGCAGGGATTCGTATCCGGTCGGAGAAGGCCGAAGACACAGGGCAATCTCTCGTTGCCCGCCAGCAGTGGCTCGGCCTTTCCGGCGAGGTGGCCGATGCATCGGTGCCTGCAGCGGAAAAGAATTTCCACAGCATTCGGCCTGCGGCCCGGCTCATCCACACCATCGGGCAAAACCTCATCAAGGATCCGCAGGCGGCGGTGATTGAGCTCGTGAAAAACGCCTATGATGCGGACGCGCACACGGTCATAATCACGTTCAAGACCGGGGTTCGGGAATCATCGGGGAATGTCCGGATCATCGTGGAGGATGATGGCCACGGAATGACCTATGAGCAGGTCACCGGGACGTGGTTGGTTCCGGCGACGGCTGACAAGCTGACCCGTCGACTGAGCCCGGGAGGACGCCCGATGCAAGGCAACAAGGGCATCGGGCGATTCGCGGCGTTTGTGCTCGGTGAGGAAATCTTTCTTCGGACGGCGACTGCATCGAGCAACACTGAGACGTCTCTCTTGTTGCAGGCGTCGGATTTCCGGACCGCCGAATTCCTCGACCAAGTTCGGATACTTGTGGAGAAACGGGCAATCAGCGGGTCTCCACGGCATGGCACGCTTTTCGAAATGACCGTGAAAAAGGGCGAGGAGGTCTACCGGGAATGGAGCCGGAGCGACTTCGGGAAATTGCGCCTGGATCTCCAGCGGATGCTGTTCCCTCTCAATGCGCGCAATGCCGAGGATTTCCAGGTTCTGTTGGTCACCGAAGGATTTGACTCGATTGGACAACCGGACGGAACCGAGGAGATCGAACCGCTTCCGGTGATGGACCAGTTTGACTACCGGATCGCGGCGGAAATCGACAGCACCGGCCACCTTACCGGCGTTTTTCAGTCGCCGCTGCTTGTCGGCCGCCCTGAGGAGACGTTGGACATGGTACTCACCAACCTGCCAGGCGTGCCGTGCGGGCCGATCAAACTGGATCTGAGGGTGATCGACCGGGAAACCGCCTCGTTACATGAGCTGATTGACAGGTCAAAATCACGGGGCGATCTGTTGGGGGACACCACCCGCGCTCAGCTCAAGCGTATGTTGGACGAGAGCTGTGGCATCATGGTCTTTCGCGGGGATTTCCGCATACGGCCCTACGGCGACCAAGGGGACGACTGGATGGGTCTCGACCGGGATCGTATCAACAATCCGACTTTCGCGATCAGCAACAACCAGACATTCGGCGTTGTCTCCATCGCCCCTGAGCCCGAATCGCATCTTGAGGAAAAGAGCGCCCGTGACGGCCTGAGGGAGGATGAGCACTACGAGCGCCTAAAGGCGGTGGTGAAGGCCATCGTGAACGATCTGCAGGAGCGGCGCTTCTCGATCAGGCGCGCCGTCGGGCGCATTCAGCGTGCTCCGCGCGTCGGCGAGATGTTGGCGGAGCTGAGGGATTACGAACGACCGGTGGCGAGAATCACATCGTTCCTGAAAAACGAGGGCGTGGCACAAGGGAAAATCGAGGAGGTGGAGGCCCTGTTGCGCGAGGAGCAGAAGGCCCGCGAGGAGATCGTTGCGAAGTTGGAGGAAACCATCGCGATCTACCAAGGGCAGGCCACGCTGGGCAAAGTCGTGGGTATCGTTCTGCACGAGGGTAATCGCGCGATCGGGATTCTTCGGACCCAGAGCCGGCGGATTCCCGAATTGCTCGACGAATTGCGAGAGGGTCCAAGCCCGATTATCGTGGACGAGGTGCTGCGAGCGATGGACAGCGTGCGTAGTGCATTGGTGCTGGTGTCCGCCCTGTTTGACCGCATCCAGCCGCTTGGCGTCCGGGCCCGGGCCAAGAAGGCCCCCATCCGCCTCCGGACGGCAATCAATCAAGTGTTGGGCGCCTTTGAGGAACAGGTGAAGGCGCACGCCGTCACAGTTGCGATTGATGTTCCCGAAGGATTCGAGGTCATCGCTTGGGAAAATGACCTCAAGGCCATCTTCTACAACTTGGTGGAGAATTCCGTCTATTGGCTCACCCATCCGCTCGTGCCGAATCCGACCATCGGATTTCGTGTGGAAGTGGACGAAGGTGCGGGACTGCGGCGGCTGCACATCACCGACAACGGGCCCGGCATCCCGCGAGAGCACATCGCGACCGAGGACATATTCGAGCCACATTTTTCGTTGCGGGGTGGCATCGGCTTGGGATTGCCCATCGCCGGTGAGGCGGCGACACGAAACGGATATTCGCTGAAGGCCGTCCACGGCCCGGTCGGTGCTCATTTTATCCTGGATTTTTCACCCCTGACAAAAAATGCCTGACCCCCGCAAACTCAAACTGCTGGTCCTCGAGGACAAGGCGGATTACATAGAGAGCAACTATCGGTCCCCGGTGCGCGACTACCTTCGTCGCGGTACGCACGACATCGAACTGGAGGTGGTTCAGACGAAGGACGCCGCCCTGGCGAAATTGCGCGAATCGCGGTTCGACGGGGCGATTCTTGACCTGCGTCTGACTGGCGACATGAACGAGGCCGAGGGCAACATCGTCGCGAAGACAATCCACGCGAAATACCTCATGCCGGTGGCGATTGTCACGGCCTTCCATAACGAACTCGATGCGGGTTTAAGAGCGTTGACGGAGCGGCCCTCGACTTTGTTTCGACTGTTCAACAAGGGCGGAGACGGCAACACGGTTTTCGAGTTTTTCCTCCGGGTCGACAAAACGGAGGTGCTTCGGGTTTTTCAACCAGGCGGCGAGTTCAACGCAATCCTCACCAGCGTATTTTGGGACCACTTGGGCCCGATAGTGGACCGTGTCGCAGACCAAGACCCTTCCGATGACGGCCGCCGGCGCATCCTCCGGCACGCGATATACCACGTGCTGGCATTCCTTCAGCGTGATGGCGAAGCCAAGAATTGGGACCCCTACCTCAACGAGGAGGTTTATATTGTACCGCCTGTCGGTGCAAATGCATGCACTGGCGAAATTATCGCGGCTCCGATTGCCGGCGGCGGGCATGGCGGTCATTTCCTTCTCGTTACCCCGTCCTGCGACATAGGCAAAATCTCCGCGGTAGGAGGCTATTTTCAGCTTGTTGCGATCACCCCCTTTGCGGGCGCTGCAATCACCCGCGACACCCTGAACTCGATCGCCAAAAAGACGAACACTCGTTACCACTTGCTGCCGCCGTCCGCGACCTACGCGGGGGGAATCGTGGATTTTTGGCAGTTGCAAAATATTCCTTCCGCGACACTCGCGACCTATAACCGCGTGGGTCAGGTGACCGATCCGTTCACCAAGGATATTGTAGCTCGCTTGGGTGCGTGGATCTCGCGACAGGGGTCGCCTGAATTTCAGGAATCGGTGGCAGACCAGGCTTGGGCCAAGATTCATCCACCAGCGCCTGCGGCGCAGGCCTGATTTGATCTTCGTCGCCATTTTGTGCTGTGCGACAACCGGATGTCTATCCGATCTCGACAGCCTTGGCCCACTCCACGGTCTTCGCCAAGAAAGCTGGCGATATTTCTCGCAGTCGTGGTCGCCGGTTCTCCGCGGTTATCTTGGAAAAGTGGACCAGCGCCAGCGGATCAACAACCTTTGATGAAACGAAAAGACTCCCGTCGGGGCAAAAGCCGACAAGCCGCCGATCCAAAGCCTTGTGGCAAAATGCGCAGAGGCAGATCGCATTCGCGGGATTGGCTCTATTTTGCTTGTCGCTTGAATAGGAGCTGAGGTGAGCCACCTCCAGCACTTCAATCTGATGGATTCCGCAGATAATGCAGCTTCGGCCGTCGCGAGCGAAGACGGCGCGCCGTAGCTTGGTTAGCGCACGTCGCACCTTGGTCTTGGCCCAGTTATCGTCCACGGAGAAGTCCGCAGATGGAGAAGGAGTGTCCGGTGCGGCATTGGGCTCTGCCAAAGCCAGAATCGAACTGAACATCGCATCACTCAGCTGCGGGATCGACTGCGACCAACCGAGAAGGTTCAGGTCGACGATGCCAAGTTCCGCACGATTCTTCCGGCCAGCCTTCGTGGAGGGCGAGACTGCAAGCGGACTGGCGAACCATAATAGTTCAGTCAGGTGCGCCGTGTAGACTGTCCGGACCTTCGCAGTTCGCTGCTTTTCCCGTTCGGTCGGCTGGCGAGTCGAAATGCGGGCGACAACACCGGAGGCGGTAAACGAGTAACCCTGTTTTTTGTCGAGATAGAGGAATTCATCCCCGGCCTTCACACGGATAGAATGTGTGTTGTCGAATACATATTCCTCGCCTGCTTTGTCCGGATAGAGTTCCTGCTCGGCAACCTTGAATATCCAGAATGACATCTCTCGAAATGATTATCGGCTTCCGTCGATATTCCGAGCGAAAAGCCGGTGCGACGCAAATCGCCTTTCATGTGCCCGCCTTTGTTTGCCGACTAACCAGGTATCCACCGTCCCGGGTTGACCGGCTGAAAGATTGCCACTCGGCTACAGAGTCCTTTCCCGTGTTCGGTTTTTTCCAACGATTTGCGCGCGATCGTTTCGCAAAAAATGATTTTGGCCAGAATTGCCGCTGCCGGCGGGCCGACGGACTGGGTCTTCGACCGAGAGGATCTCACGATAAAACGAGAGGCGGCGGTGGGCTTTCTGCAAAACACCTACGAGGCATTGCTATCAGCTTCTAATGAAAATCATGGCTTGTCTGCGCAGGCAGCCCAAGCGCCGGCATACCGGCAATTTCCTCCGCCATGACGTGAATTACCCCCTGCTCATTCTGGAGTCGCCCCGTGATCAGGAGCGCGGGCTCCATGTTGATTGTGAGCCGTTCATCCTCGAACAACTTCGGCCGGACAATGGCGTTCGCGAGACCTGTTTCGTCCTCGATGGTGATAAAGCAAAACCCTTTCGCGGTGCCCGGCCGCTGGCGGCAAATGACTGCCCCGCCGATCTTCACCCGCGCACCGGCTTTCACATTGGCCAATTCCGCAGCGGGGGTGACACCGGGCAGCTTGTCCCGCAGGAGCTGCATGGGATGCGCGCCCGTAGTCAGCGACAGATGGGTGAAGTCGGCCCGCAGCCGTTCCAGATGCGTCATCCGTTCCAAGGGCGAAAGCATTTCGTCGGCGTCTTCGGCGGCGGCGAAACGAAACAAGTCATCGCCGGCATGAACGGCTTCGACATGCCACAACGCCGCGCGCCGGTGTCCGGCCAGCGCATTGAGCGCACCCGCGCCGGAAAGCGCCCGCCGCTCCGCCGGGTTGAAATCCGTCCGCCGCAGAAAATCCGTCATGGAGGCGAACGGCCGCTCCCTCCGCGCCGCAATCATCCGGCGAACGGCCGCCGCCCGGACGCCCTTGATCGCCACCAGGCCGAGCCGAATGGTGTCATCACTGTCCACGCGGCATTTCTCATCGGACAGCACGACGCATGGAGGGAGGGACTTCACGCCATGCCGGCGCGCGTCTTGCACGAGTGAAGCCGGCGAGTAGAACCCCATGGGCTGCGCGTTGAGCAACGAGGCATAGAACGCTGCGGTGCGATGCACCTTCAACCAGGCTGAAGCGTAGGCAATGAGCGCAAAGCTGATCGCGTGCGACTCCGGGAAACCGTAGAGTGCAAACGAGGCGAGGGATTTCAGGATGTAATCGGCGGCCTCGTCCGTGACGCCGTTCTTCTTCAATCCGGCGCCAAGCTTTTCCCTCATCCGGTCGAGCCGTTCCTGCGAGCGGGTGAACCCGATGGCTCGACGCAGCTCGTCCGCCTCCGCGGCACTGAAATTGCCCAGCTCCATCGCGAGCCGCAAAATCTGCTCCTGGAACAACACCACGCCGAGCGTCCGCTCCAGAATCGGCCGCGCCCGCTCGTCGGGATAGGTGACCGGCTCCTGCCCACTGCGCCGCTTCAAATAGGGATTCACGGCGTTGCCCTGGATCGGGCCGGGACGGATGATCGCGACCTCGATGGCGAGGTCGTAGAAATTCTGGGGATTCATGCGGGGCAAGGTCGCCATCTGCGCGCGTGATTCGATCTGGAACAGACCGATGGTGTCGGCCTCCCGGATGAGCTGGAACGTGGCCGGGTCGTCCTTGGGGATCCTCGCCAGGTCCACCGGCTGGCCGCGCTGGGCGCAGATTTCAATCGAGTCCTGGAGGGCGGCCATCATGCCCAAACCGAGCAGGTCCACCTTCACGATGCCCATGTCCTCGCAGTCGGACTTGTCCCATTGGAGGACGGAGCGGTTTGCCATCGTGGCATTTTCCAGAGGCACAATCTGGTCGAGCTGGCCCGCGCAGAGCACCATGCCGCCGGAATGCTGGGCGAGGTGGCGGGGCAGGCCGTAGACCAGCCGGCAGGTTTCCAGCAGTTCGGGCAGGCGGGGGTCGGCGGTCGATACGCCCGCCTGGCGGAGCTGGTCCTGCAGTTGGAGGGACTGGGGATAGTCGCCGCCGTGAAACAGGCTGCTGAACCGGTCGAGGACATCGTCCGGCATCCCGAAGGCCTTGCCGACCTCGCGCATGGTGTTGCGGCCCGCAAACGTGACCACGTTGGCCGTCATGGCCGTGCCGCGCCGGCCATGGCGCCGGTACACCTCCTGGATCACCTCCTCCCGGCGTTCCTTGCTCGGAAAATCCAGATCGATGTCGGGCCAATCGGTGCGTCCTTCCGACAGGAACCGCTCGAAGAGCAGCTTGCTCTCGATGGGGTCGACGGCGGTGATGCCGAGGGCATAGCAGACGGCGCTGTTGGCGGCGCTGCCGCGGCCCTGCACGAGGGTGCCGCGCTCCCGGGCGAAGGTGCAGAGATCCCAGACGACCAGAAAGTAGCCGCTGAACCCCAGCTTGCCGATGAGGGCGAGTTCGCGCTCCAACTGGGTGCGGACGGCTCCGACGACGGAACCGTACCGCTGCTGCGCGCCAAAATAAGTCATCTTCCGCAAGAACGAGTCCTGCGATTCGCCGCCCGGGGTGGGGTAGTCGGGAAACCGGTAGCCGAGATTCGCGAGCGTGAATTCCAGCCTTTCCGCCAGCCGGGACGTGTTGGCGACCGCCTCCGGCAAGTCGGCGAACAGCTCCATCATGGCCGGTGCGCCCTTGAGGTGCCGCTCGTGGTTGCGGGCCAGCCGGCGGCCCGCGGCATCGAGGGTGGTGTGCTCGCGGAGACAGGTGAACACGTCCAGCGCGCGTCGCGCGGCTGGTGTGGCGTGGAGAACCCCGTTGGTGGCGAGGAGGGGAAGGCCCTTGGCCCGGGCCCAATCGACCAAAAATTCGTTTTCCGCCTCCTCGTCGGGCAGGAAGTGCCGCTGCAGCTCGACGAAGAGCCGGTCGCGGCCGAAGATTTCATGGAGGCGGGCGCCGGCGGTGGCGGCGGCGGCCGGCCCGCGGGCCCGCCAGGCGCTCCGCACCGGGCCGTCCTCGTCGCCCGTGAGGGCGATCAGGCCCCCGTTGCTCGCCGCCAGTTCCTGCCAGGCGATCCGGCCCTCGTTTTTGGCCGCGCGCAAATGAGCGGTCGAGAGGAGGGTGCACAACCCCCGGTAGCCCGCCTGGGTGGCGACGAGCACGGGGACGACCGTCCCGTCGTCCATCACGAGTTCACAGCCGACGAGTGCGCGCACCCCGTGCTTCTTGGCGGTCATGTGGAGCCGCACCGCGCCGTAAACGCCGTTGCGATCGCAGAGCGCGATGGCGGGCAATTGCAGGCGGGCCGCCTCGGTCGCAAGCGCCTCCGGGAGCGAACCGCCCCGCAGGAAGGAGAACGCGCTCCGCGCGTGCAGCTCGACGTAGCTCATCAGTCCAGGATCCCTTCGACGGACCACCCGGCGGCGGTGCGGGCGAGCTGGTAGACGCCGCCGTCCGGCATTTCGACGTGCCACGTCTCGACCTCCCAGGCACCGGGTCGCCACCATTCCCCGGAAACCCGCCACGGCCCCGCCACGCCGGCGGGGACGCCGGCCAGCGGTCCGCTCACTTCGACCGGTCGTGTCTGCTCCACCGTGACGCGCAGCGGCCAGGACGGCCGGAAGCGGCGCAGGACAGGTCCGCGCAACGGATGCAGGGGAGGGGGCTCGGGAGCCGGCACGGCCTCGGCCGGTCGCTCGAGCACGAACGTGTCCGGCCGATGGGTGTCGGCCATGACCGGCGTGCCCACGCGGTCGTCACCGACCACGGCGCCCAGCCGGGCAAGATTTTCCCAAAAGGCCTGCGGATCGGCGAGCCCGGTGTCGAACAGGCCGTCCTGTTTGGCGAGCGGACGCGCCGGCATCGCGGTCAGGCGCACGCCCGCCACGGGCGACGCCGTCCGCACCGTGTCCAGGTGCGTCTGCAAGACCCGCAGCCATGAATCCACGTCGGCGCCCGGCTCGGGCAAACGGAACTCCCTCCGGTGGTCGCTCTCATCCTCCAGCAGGAGGGTGAGCGTCAGCGCCTCCGCGACGAATCCGGCGGCGCGCAATTCAAAGGCGATCCGCTCCGCGAAACGACGGAGTTTGAAAACGAGCGGCTCCATGGTCTCGACCGGCGGATCATAGGCCCACTGGGCGACAAATGTCGTCGGCGGCTCGATCATCCGCAGCACCCGTGTCGTTTCCCCGGCGGCGCGCTCCCACAACGCGACCCCGCTCGCGCCCAGTCGCTGACCCACGTCGGCTTTGGACAGGGCCGTCAGGTCGCCCAGCGTTTTGATGCCCCAGCCGTGCAGGATCCCGGACTGCGTCGCGGACGGCTCCGCCACTGCCAGCGGCAGAGGTCGCAGAAACTCCACCGGATTGCGGACAATCGTCACGGCTTCTCCGCCACGGGCCGCGTAAGCGGCGAGGAGCGGAGTCGGCCCGGCGCCAGCCCGCACCGGCAGCCCCAGGCGGGCGAGTTCGGCGACACGCAGCCGCATCTCGGCCTCGGTCCTGGAGGCATCGGCTCCCTGCAAATCCACGGTGCAACAGCCTGCCGCCGTCGCCTCGACCCGGGGAGACAGCGTGAAGGCCGCCGCGAGCAGGATCCGCTGGGCCTCGACTTCCGCCCCCGGCTCGCGGACCCGGAGCACAATTCCCGGGCATCGCGCCATGGCCAGGGTGACGGCACAGCCCGGCGAGACAGGGAGCACCTCGGGCGACACCTCGGTCAATACGGCCTTCCGGCCTTCTCCCGCCGTCAGGGCCACCGCCCGGCCCGCGAGTGCGGGTTCGCTTCGCCGCAGCGCGTGCAGCGCAAAGTTGGGAATCATGAGCACCGCGTAGTTCATCCGGTCATTTCCTCCGCCCGCATGTGGCCCCGCACGGTTTCAACCACTAGTTCGGCCGCCAGCCGGCCCTGCGGCTGGCGCCTCCGCTCCAAGCCCTGGGGCACGCGCAAGGCCAGCCGCCAGGGGACGGCGGGCACCAAGGGAAACACGGTCTGCACCAGGACGGCCGCGGGCCGGCTCTCGGCCGCCCGGTGCAACCGATGCCACTCCGATGCCGGCGTCCGCCGCAGCACCCGCTGGGCAATTCCGCGCAGGTCGATCACGACCGCCGCATAGTTGCCGTCCCGCACCAGCACGTCCGCTGCGGCCAGCGCCTCCGCCAGGTTCCGGGCCCGCACCCAAACCAGATGCCGCAACGCATCGGCGGGCACAGCCTCGGGGGCAAAGCCATCCGCGCCGTCCACGAGCGCGATCCGCTGGCGGGCGGCACGGGTCGTGATGAGCAGGCGGGCCAGGACCAGCTGGCCGCCACTGCTCGCCGCTGCCGAAACCAGCTCCGTCAGGCGCCCGGCCGGCAACCCTCCGCCCAACGCCGCGTCAAGACCGGCGACCCCGGTCGGCACGGCGCCGCCGTGCTTCCGCGTCGCTGTCGGAAACCGCGCAGCCACGAGGGACCGCAAGGCGGAGAGGGTGGAAGGATCGGGCACGTGGGTTCATTCCATTCAAGCGAACTCCCGCCGGATCGCCCCGACCACCACGCCCTGCGATTCCAAGTGCTGGGGCACGATGTCGGGGTAGCGCGGGTTCGCGGCCCGCAAGAGTATTCGCCCCCGTTCGCGCACCATGCGCTTCAAGGTCGTGCTGGTTTCGTCGACCAGGGCGGCAATGATTTCGCCCGGTCGCGGATCGCGCCGGACCAAAGCCACCAGGTCCCCGTCAAAAATCTTCGCACCGGTCATCGAATCGCCCGTGACCCGCAGCAACCAGAAATGATGCGGCCGCGGATTCCGCACCCCGAACACCGCCGGGTCGATGCCCACGGTGCCTTCCGGTGTCTGCTCCTGCATCGCCGGCAAGCCAGCCGGAATCGCACCATAGATGGGCGCCTCGAACAGATGCGCCTGCACCTGTGAGGCCTTCAGGCCCCATTTGCCGTCCGCCAGCTTGTCCAGCTGCGTCTTCCGGGCCAGCGCCTGCAAATGCTTGAGGGCCGTCGGCTGGCTGCAGCCGAACTGCCGGGCAACCTCACGCGTCGAAGGCGTGACGTTCTGGGCGCGCTGATATTCGCGCACAAAATCCAGCACCGCTTCCTGTCGTTCGGTCAGCATAGGCTATCAGTTGATAGCCTTTCAACTGATACCCGAATTCCCCGGACTCAAGCCCTTTTCACCCCAAGGCCAGCTCCGGCGGCGCTTCCTCCGGTGGCTCAAGGCATTGCGGACCCTCATTTCTGCTGTTGTTCACGAACCGGTTGACCGGCCGTTCGCTCATCAGCCCCGCCGGCAGTGGCTTGGTCAGTGCGCGATATTCGTCCTCCGCCAAAGGCTCGCTCCCCAGCCACCGTGGCATCGTTGCCTGGGTCAGGATCACGGGCATCCGGTTGTGAATCGGTGCGACGAGCTCGTTGGGCTCGGTCGTCAGTATACCGAACGTCTCCGGCGTGTTCCCTTCGGCCGGCTCCCAAATGCCGGCAAAGGCAAACGGCTCCTCGCCCTTCAGGGTGAAGAGATGAGGCAGTTTCAGTTTCCCCACCGTCTGCCATTCATAAAACCCATTGGCCGGCACCAGGCACCGCCGCTTGGCGGTGCTCTGTTTGAAAGCCGACAAGGTGGTCGCCGTCTCGGCCTTGGCGTTTGGCAGCATTCGCATCTGCGGCTTCTTCCGTTCGTAGAAGGGTACGAGGCCCCACATCATGCCCCGCACCTCCGGGCCATCGGCTCCCACCGCGACCACGGGCATGATATGTGTCAGCGTGACGTTGTAGCGCGGCCTGGCCCATTCCGGCGGCGCCAGCTTGCGGGCGAGCGCCTGGGCGATCGCGGCCAAAGCCGCATCGGTTTTGTGAAGCGTATAGCGGACGCACATTCCAACTTCAGAATAAACCGACGGATCGCTCCGTTGCAATTCTTACACCGACCCCAACGGTGTGCCGCTTCATGCGGCTATCAGCCGCGAGCTGCATCAGGTGCGACGCGTTGCTCGCGGGCAGATCTGCCGCCCGCAGAAGACCCACTGTGTCCACATAGGGCCCCGAATTGCCGCCCCATACATATGGCAAACGCGAAGGTGGGGGCGCCTCTAAATCCACCGGTTTAGAAACGGTGGGTTCTTGGACAAGAGTGCGGATGCTGCGAAATTTATTGACCAACTGCTTTTCTCAGATGACGGTCCCTGTAGGCGGTCGTTCGCCTCCCGGTTCCACCGCAATTGCGGTATTGGCGAAGAACGACAATCGGTCTTCTGACGTAAACCTTAAACATTTGGTTCGCGGCAGGACGAATGGAACCACGCCCTATGCAATCGCGAGCTATAGGGAGGTTATTATGTCACCGATCGACGCACTCAAATCAGAGGCGGTTACGCTTAGACAAAAAGAGAAGGATTTAGGCCGCGCATTGAAGCATAGCGATGCGCTTGAACTGGTCGCAAAGAAGCATGGCTACGCAAATTGGCGCGCTTGTTGTGCAATCCTAACGGACGTGTTACCAACATTAACAGACCCGCCGAGGGAGCAGACTCCGCAGAGACTCGCGGAATCGGAGCAACCGCCAACGGTCGTGCCATTCGATCCCGAACAATTCGATAAGTACGTCGGTTTCTATCAGGTGAATCCAAGCCTCTTTTTTTCAATCACCCGAGAGGGAGACCGCTTCTTTACCCAGCTTACGGGTCAACCGAAGGTCGAGATCTACCGGGAAAGCCCAACCAAGTTCCTCGCCAAGTTCGCAGCTGCCGAAATTATTTTTGTGACCAATTCGGAGGGGACCACCACCGAGTTAATACTGCATCAAAACGGAATGGAGCGTCACGGGCTCAAGGTCGATGAGTCGGTGGTGAAAGCCGGCGAAGCCGCTTTAGCGGAACGCATCAAGAGCAACACCTCCGACCCCGACCGGGAGGCTCCCCTCCGCCGAAATATTGATGGCTTGATCAAAGGACAACCAGCTCTCGATGACATGGCGCCTGGTTTGATTGCTGCGACTAACAAGCAATGGCCGGCGATCCAGAAAGATTTTCAACGAGCGGGCGCGCTAAAATCACTGGTATTTGAGAAAGTCGATGAGAGGGGATGGGATGCCTACATCGCCACATTTGAAAACAAGGAAATTAAATTCCTCATCGGGCCTTTAAATGCCGACCGTAAAATTCAGGGGCTTTTAATGTTCCCAGCGCCGGACGCTTCGTTAGCGGAGCGCATCAAGAACAACACCCCCGACCCAGACCGGGAGGCTCCCCTCCGCAGAAATATTGATGGGCTTATCAAAGGACAACCAGTTCTCGATGAGATGGCGCCTGGTTTGATTGCTGCGACAAATAAACAATGGCCTGGAATCCAGAAGCAATTTCAAGGATCGGGCGCTCTAAAATCATTGGTATTTAAGAAAGTCGATGACCGGGGACGGGATGTCTACATCGCCGCGTTTGAAAACGGGGAAATCGAATTCCTCATCGGACCTTTGGACTCCAACCGCAAAATTCAATGGCTTTTGATGCGCCCAGCGTCCTAGCGTGGCACATAGCTCCGCAACCAAAGAGCAACCAAGCCCCGGTCTCCCTCTGGGATGTGTGAGTCCGCTTTTGGCTCCCGGGTGGCCGTTGAGGCCAAAGCCACTCCCGGGCGCTTCCTCTTATTCTGACGCGGCGACGCGCGCGGCGGCGGCTTGCGCGCGGGCCGGATCGCGCTCGCGAATGGCAGCGAATTGCGCGGCCGCGCGAGCTCGGCTGCCGAGCGGCCAGGGTGCTTTGATGTAGAGGCAATACAGCGTCTCCCGGGCGTCGAGGTTTCCGAGCGCCCGCGCGACAACGCGCTCGAGGAGGTCGCGCCCTTCTCTGGCCGAGCAATAGGCTTCGATCGGATGCGACCACTCCACGGCCCCGGAGAGGTGCACTAATTCGAGGCCGAGCGTAGCCTGGCGACCAGTATCATCCGGCCGCTCCGCGAGAGCAGCACGGTCGGCGGCGATGTTTTCGTGCAGCTTGACCGGATCGTAAGGGAAATGCGTGGAGCCCGTCTCAGCGGCCAGAACGGCCGCGGTAATCGCCAAACCACCGGCCCAAAGGAATGTTTTCATCGCCCGATCCTAGCAATTTCCGGCCCGCGCCGCCTGTGCCGGAAGTCATGTTTGGGTCAGGAGAAAGTAATGCCTCGACGAGGAGCAGGGCGGTTTTTTTCGGTTTGCCCGTGACGGGATGTTTATCCCGCCGGGTATCGCAACCAAACAGCAACCAAAGCCCTAGCTCAATCGGAGAGGTTGGATTCCCTCAATATTCCATGGCAACCCGCCGCGGATCCTTCGGACAACTGCAGTCTACTTCCGCGCTTTAACCAACCCCAGCGCCTTCTTGATGTTCTGAACGCTGGGCAGTGAAATCTTGAGAACCTTGGCGATGGCAGCGCCGGTCTTGCCCTCTTCGGTCAGCTTTTTGACGGCGTCGCGGGTTTTGTCGGTAATCACCGCCCGCTTGCGGCGCTTGCCAGCCTTGGCAGGTCCCTTGGTCTTGCCGGCGGCCGTGCGCTTCAAAGCGGCCACCAATTCGTCCACCGACCCAAAGCCAAGCTGGCCGGGAAGTGCGAGCAGCCGCTTGGAAGCCTGCTTTTCAAGCTTTGCGGTCAGTCGTGCGCGAATTTTGTCGAGTTTGGCTAATTGGATTTGGAGGTTCATGGGGAATTTTGGGAATCTGAAGTAGCGAGTGACAAGAGCGAAGGGGTTAAGTGCGTATTTATCCGCAATAAACAACTGCAGCTACGGCCGGCTTGGGCTAGACGGCCGACTGGGGGCAGCCATTCGCTACGCAAATCGTCGCGATTTCATGATCCGGTGCGACAAATACATCTGGGCACTCGAATTAATTTCGGCAGATCGCTTCGTCGGCGCCCAATAGCAAAGACCCTTTAATCGGCGTCGGTGGTAAAGTGGGTCCATTTGAGCCCCTTTCGTTTTCAGCGAAGTTCAGTCGTTTCCTTGATGATAAATATGCTCGAAAGCTTCATCTAATAATATCAATCATCGACCGTAATGGCGGCACCAGATGCCTTTCATCAGTCGAACCGTCAGCTGCGCGCTGGTCAGTCCGACCTGCTCAAATCCGTCGTCATTGTCGTGGTCTGCGCCACGATCAGCAGTGCGGCCACATGGTTTGTAATGACATCCAGCGCAGCGCCCGCCGCGCCGAAAAAAGATACAACCGCGGTCGCGCTGGCTGCATCTGTTCCCGTTGATCCACCCTCGGCACGATCCGAGGGGACTGCCAGGGCAACGACGATCACCGCCGAACAGGCCGATACCCGCGTCTATTACCCCGCCACTCGCGCCGCGGAACCGGTTGCGCCTGGTCCACCGCCAAATGGTCCGGTCGCGCCAGACGCCGCCCCGTTCGACCTGACGGCTTTTGTCTCCGGACAGGGACCCGCGTCACCGCGGGAAGTGGCCAAAGCGGCCCTCACGCTCTCCCAAACTATCGGGGAGGACGAGTCCTTCGTCGCGCCCACCGCGCATTCGGCTCTTTACCGTGATCTCAAGACCATGGAGACCATGTCCAACGCCGTTTTGCAGGACAATGGGTCCGATCCGACAATGACCGCGAACTTGACGAGCGCATTATCCGCCGTTCTCGATGAAACGATTTCGCGGACGGACATCATCGCCAATCGCCAGGGAGAAACGCCGGACGCGGTGCAAAAGACCATACAACTACAGGCTTTAGTGAAGGCGATCAAGGGTCGCCAACAAGGTCCCTGACATTCCGGCCGGTTTTCCTCATCGGCCCGTTACACTTTGTGCACCTCCTCGGGCATTCAAAATTATGACGATGCCAAACGAATCTCGTTTTTTGATCGGCCGTTTTGATCGCAGCAAGTCTGGCGCGATCAAGCCGGTTCTCCTTGCGGTAGTCTCGTCAGTAGCGAGCAGCGCGTTGACATGGTATTTCATTAAATTCAATCCCGCTACAGTGGCTGCGCAAATGGAAGCGGCCAATGCATCCGCCGCTCCGGTGCCGGCCTCAGCATTGTCGTCCAGGGCAAACGAAGTGCCCGACAGTCCCTTGCCGGTGCCAACCGACCCCGTCCGTCCTCCCGCGCAGGAAGTCACGGTCTCAACCCCACAACCAAGCGCGCCCATATTGGAGCCGGCCGCACCATTCGACCAAGCGGCATTTTTTTCCGGGCAGGGTCCCGCCTCCAAGCAGGATTTGGCCAACGCCGCCCTAAGCCTTATTCAATCGGTCGGTCAGGACGAAACGTATATCGGGCCCGGCGTACACCCAGCGCTCTACCGTGATCTTCAAATCCTGCAAACCATGTCCAATGCCGTATTGCGGGACGACGGGTCAGACCCGACTGCAACCGCGAATTGGCACAATGGTTTTTCCACCGCGCTGCTCGAGGCGATATCGCAAACCACCCACCTCCCCGAGGGCGGCGGTGAATCGCCAGAATCCCTGCAAAAAACCCAGCAACTTCGAATGCTCCTGCAAGTGATCAATAGCCGCCAGCCGCCGCCGTAGAGGACCGCTAGCACTCCATTTATCGGCTCGTCCCCCGTCGGCTCGGGTCTTCGACTAATTTCCGGGGTTAGGTACTCGTGGGGCGGATTGGCGCTCGGTCTTGGCTTGGCCTACGAAGATAGAGCCTCGCCTCGATTCGATTTCGATTCCTCCGAAAGCTCCACGAGCAATTGTTCCAATTGCCCCAGCCGTTCGCGAGCGCGAATCTTCATTCCTCGATTAAGCCGGAATTGAGCTCTCCAGACAATCGCCGCAACTAGAAGGGGCAGGGCAAAAGCAAGAGGAGGAGAGACCGCCAAAGCTGGAAAGGGACCTACGCCTTTGAAGATCGAGACATTCTGAAAAAGAAGCACAACCCCCACACCAAATGGAATTATAAAGTACCAGATAATGCTGGCGGACCGAATCCGATAGCGGGTTTGAGCAATTTGAAGCCTCACTGAGCCGAGGAGGCTGTCGTCGACCGCGGGAAACTGGGCCCGCGCTTTAAGCAGATTGACCCCAATGATGCCCGCCGAGATGAGCAGCAATACCGCAGCCGTCCAATCCTGCGCCTGGCGATGTGGCGAACGCAGGGCCAGGATGAAAGCGATGAGGCTTAAGCCCAGACTCCGGAGAACCAACCTCAGATCGAACCACACCAGCACGCGATCGGAAATTCGACCCTGGCGCCGGAGGACAGAGGAAAAGCTTGCTGCGCTGCGGGAAGGAAAGATCGGTGCTCCGCTTCCAAACATGACGATTTTCGCCGCCAGAGAGAGGGCAAGCACGAGCACCCCGAGAACTTTCCATAGGTGGGCCAAATTCTCGGGTACATCTGGATAATACTTTGCGGCGATTGCCCCGCTGATCATCAGGAACGCCAAAGTGGCAATATCCATGAGGGCCGCCACAACGACCAGTACGAGATAGCGCCTCTGTTGCTGCCGGATTTGCTCCAAGTTATCCCGTTCGCTTTCGGACGCGGATGCCGCTGGCGTTGGGGACGGCCCTTCCTGGCCTGGATGGGGCTGATTAGAGGTCACAAGGTTGAGCGTTGCTAGCGTTACCTTTGCGCTGCGTGCCAGGTTCGTCCGCAGTCGCCGCTGCCGCGGCAAAGCCGAGCAAGCCAGTTAGAGCCAGGATTCGCTTCATTGGGGTAATTTTCATAGTGCCAATCGTCCGCCATCCGCCGGGCTTTGAAGCGCACGAAATTGTGGTTCGCCGCCGACGACATCGTGATGCTTGCAGCTAATGCGATTGATCGAGCTGGCAGAAGCGGCGTTCGGACCAAAGCTGACCAAGCCCAATTGCCAACGCCGTCAGAATCCAAAATTCCCACTGATGCCCGGCGAACGAGAAAAATAATCGCTCTGTACCCGCGAGTAATCCCGTGTCCTTATGTGTTAACTCGAAGGCGAGAGGCACGATACAGAGAGTCACCAGAGTCGTAAAAAAAATGGGTGTCCGGCGCTTCAGAGGATAAAGCAGGGATAGGAGCGTCTGGATGCCCAAGCCAGCAACGGCATACCGCCAGCAATACCACGCCGCCACAAACAGCGCTCCCCGTGGGATAGAGATGAGCGGCGAATGGCTTCCGCCTAGGTTCGGCACGAGAGTGCTACCCGGGAGACTCGTCAAACATTCCTGTTGCACCAGAGTGGAAGACTCGGTCACCCAGAGGTCGGGACTCTTGAGCGAATAGACAAGCACCGCCAAGGGAGCCAGGAAGATAAAAAGGTAAAAAAGCGCCGCCCTCGACCTGTAAAGAACGGAACGATCGATGGCGCGGGTGAGGAGGAACTCCGAGCCAATGCTCGTTATACTGGCATCGCTGGGGGCCATTTCGGACGCAAGCGACCATACGCCAAATATGCCGACCATAAAGAGACTTTGGAAAATAATTGGGTTGTGGAGAACAATTTCGAGGCTCGGATGAGCCGGATCCGAGAAAATTCCAACCATGAATAGGGGTACGGCGGTAAGGATAATGATAAACCAGATCACTGGCCTCGCCATCAGCTGAAATTTCAAGAGGACCCAGAACTGTTTAGATTTTGTCATAGCGGGTTTTTAATTGCGTGAGAGTTCTACAAAGATGTCTTCGAGGTTGAGCGCACGACTCTCGAGCTGGCACGACCAGCGCTGAGCCAGTTCTTCCGGAGTGGTCCGGGAGTTGGCTCGCAGGGTCATGGTAATCTCTCCCGCGCTCCGAACCGTACAGAGGCTTTCGGGAACCAAGTCGTTGGGCACGCCGCCCTTGAAGCCAAAAAAGCGGACCTGCCGGATCGAGTCCTTGAGGGTGTCGAGCGATTCGCTGATGCGCAAACTCCCCCTGGCCAGGATGCCAATTTCATCGGCGACCCGCTCCACGTCGCTGAGGATGTGCGTGGAGAAGAGCACGGTGCAGTCGCCGTCGCGGATCAGCCCAAGGATGACGTCGAGGATCTCGCGCCGGGCAACGACATCGAGATTGGCGGCCGGTTCGTCGAGCAGGAGCACCCTCGGGCGGGGAGCCACCGCCATGACGAAGTTGAGCAGGCGCTGGCTTCCCTGCGACAGAGCTTTGAATCGCTTTTTGCCCGGCAAATTGAATTTATTCAAAAGAGCCTCGGCCAGAGCGGAATCCCAAGTCGGGTAGAGCGAGTGCCCGAGCTTGAGGACGCTGCGAACGGTGCAGTTCATCGGAATCGCAGCTTTTTCGGACATGTAGCCGAGGTATTGCCTCTCCGCCGCTCCGATCGTGAATGGATTGCTGCCCATGATTCGGATTTCACCGGCCGAGGGCTTGATCAATCCGGCCAGCATGCGGATCGTGGTCGTCTTGCCTGAGCCATTGCGGCCGAGGAAGCCATAGATGCTGCCCGGCTTGACGGAAAAGCTGAGATTCTTGACGACAACCTGTCCGTCGAACGAGCGGCTGATGTCATTCACAACAATGGGAGCAGTGGTCATGGTCGCGTAGGTGCCGAATCGCTTATGGCTTAAGTTTAAACTGCCGGAATTTGTCGGAAACGAGTGCCTGGACGTCCTTCTCATTCAGGCCGAGGTGGAATGCCGCGGTGACGAGTTGCTCCACTTCCGGGCCGATTTTCGCGCGACGGGCGTCGATCCCAAGGCCCGGCGATTGGTGGCAGACGTAGGTGCCGAGGCCCCGGCGGGTTTCGACGAAGCCCTCCCGCTCGAGATTTTGGTAAACCTTTGCGACGGTGAGCAGATTGATGTGAAGCTCAGCCGAAAGCTCGCGAACCGATGGAAGCTGGGTGCCGTCGTGAATCTGGCCCGAGAGGATGCGCTGCTCGAACTGCTGTTGCAGTTGGACATAGAGGGGCACGCCGCTGTTGGGATTGAGGAAAAACACGGTGTAGTAGTCCTATAGAACAGTGATCTTGATTTGTGACAAGGGAAAAATCACTCCCCGGCTTCTCCTCAGGTCCGGATCTCCCGGTCGACTTCGCAGGCGTGCGTCTCGGCTCAAAGTTTGCCGCGGACCGAACCTCGCGCGCCGCGGGCCTGCCAAACCGGGGTGGTGCGATGAAACGCGAGTCTATCCACCGCGGCTTGACCCAGTCCATCAGGGGATCGAAAATGGACCGATGGACTACATGACGGTTTCAGCTGCGAAACCCAAGCTTGGCCGCCTGATGGATCGCGTCTTGAAAAAGGGCGAACCGGTCATCATCCGGCGCGGAAAGCGTTTTGTCCAAATCAGCGAATACGTCGTCCCTGAGCCGATTCCGCAGCGGCCCGTTGGCTACTTTGCCGTGCGGGAAACGCCGCAGGAATACGAACGGGCCAGCCGGTGGGCGGAGCTCAGTCCTGACCGCCCCGAATGATCCGACAGTGGGAAACCTGGATGACGCGGGGGACGAGCAGGACCCGCATGGCCATCCTCTGATTGTTTTGTCCAATGACGATTCGTGCGCCGACGCCAAGCGCGCCTCGATCAATGTGCTCTTTGGGTCAACGAAGCGCCCGGGCATCGGCCACCGCCCGTTTGAAATTGTCTGCGATGAAGCCAACGGTTGCGAGAAGGCGACGGTGATCGACTGTTCGCGAATCTACTTCATCGCCAAAGAAAAACTGGGCCGCCAGCTCGGAACGGTGTCGCGCGCACGCTGGGCGCAGGCGCGCCGTAAGATTGCAGAAGTGTTCCGGTTTCTCTTCCAGTAGTTTGAGCGTGCCTGCCTGACCGAGCCATGGACGATGCCCTGCCGGGCGGGCCTTGGCGCCGACGGGTGAACGACTGGGCCTTCCGATCCCGGAGCCGCCACCGGTCAGGACGCGAACAACCGCCTAAAAAATCCCAGCCGGTAGCGCGGCGAGATGCGCTTGCCGTCGTCAGTCAACGGCGGGATGTAGCCCTGCGCCCATCGGCCCGCGACGTGAAAGACGACGCACTTGAATTGGGGCAGCAGCGTGAAGAATCCGGTGTGGAAGATATGGCGGAGATCCTTTCGCACCGAGGTGGTGCGGTTGGTCGGACCATAGCTGTAGCTTTTGTCCTGCTGCCACGCCTTGCCGAAGATGTTCGCGGCCATTTCCCGGCCGGTCTCGTCACGAATGGCGCCGATCACATGGTTGTTGAGATTCGCAAAGATGGTTTCGGCGATGTCCCGGCGCCCCTTTAAGGCCGGCAGGACCGACGAATAGCTCTGCATCGCGAGGATCAGCGTGCCGCGGGCCTCCCGGATTTTGTCCAGGGTGTTGTGGTCGGCGAGTCCTTCCTCGGCGGCGAGGATGCTGTTCTGGCCTTCGTCCGCCAACAGGACGATGGGCGTCAGTTTCTCCCGTTGCTCGTCATCGTACTCGTCAAAGCGCCGGAGCAGGTGGTAGTAGCCGGCAAACTTGAACCAGGCGATGAGGTACCGGCGTTGGGTCAGGAAAGCCTGGGGAATGGACGGGCAAAGGATTTTCCCCTCGTCGAGGGCGCTCAGGTGGACCGTGGGATAGGGATTGCCGAACATGTCGCGGAGTTCGTTCGCGGCGTAGGGATAAAGGTAAAGCTCCGTGGTCGATTTGATGCCGGATTTCTCGTCGGCTCCCTTCGCCTCGAAGCTGCGCCAAAAATCCAACAAATCCCGGCATCGCTCCGAACCGCTGACGCGCTGTTCGAGCCTGTGAATCGCGGACCGATGAGTGCTGTCAACGGCGATGAAATCGTAGGCGTCGGGCAACGTGGGGATGACATTGATCGCGTCGAGGGTGGCGAAGAGCGCCGCAATAGTCTTCCTGCCCTGGTTCTTGAAAAATGAATTGTTCGTCTCCTGGCCGCAGGCGACCGCCGTGTCGATGACGAGCTGGGCGTAGGTTTCCCAGGAGATCGTCCGGTCCCCGATCAGGTTCATCGTATAAGGAGTCGGCACATCCCGGTCGGCACCCGGCCGGTGCGGGCGGAGAACGATGAGTTTGTCGGGCCGCCCGTTCGCCTCGCAGATGCGGACGAGAAGCTTGTAGAAATTCGCCTTCTCATCGATCGCGATGCACCCGAAATGCGGGGCGGAGTGCATCAACTGGATGAAGAGGGTCCGAATGACCCCGGCGGTCTTGCCCGACCCCGAGCGCCCGACGACCACCCAATGCGTCAGAAATTCATCGAGGGTCCACCCCATCCCGAGCAACTTGACGATCTGCGGACCGGAGGGGAGCCCGACCGGCGGGTCGGCCAGGTTGCGCAGCTGGAACAAGCCGAGCCCCAAGGCGCCGGCGACAATCCACCATTCACGGAAGAGCGCAGCAATGGCGCTGAGGCCCAAAGCCAGGGCGCAGAGGCCGAGGTACGGGGCTCGCTCGGAGGTCATCGGACCGGCGCCTCCGGGACCCGGCGCTTGGCCCCTCGTTTTGGTTCGGTCTTCAGGATCAACCGGCAAAAGTCGGCGACTTCCTTTTTGTCGGTTTCGATTTTAAGGGCGGTCAGTTTCTCGGCGATGTCCTTGTAGGGGAGACCATAGGTCCTCCGCATGGCCCGGATTTCCTCCGCGAGGGCTTCGAGCGGTGTGCCCTTGAAGGGATTGGTCCGCTTTTCCTTCAGTTCGGAGAGGAATCCCGCGAGCTGGTTCTTGACGTTTGGGATATTGGCCTGTTCCATATTTTGAATGGTTAATAAGTTATTATCTAGGCACGTCAAGCGACGTTCTCCGAAGGCGGCGGTGGTCGGCCGGAACGGCGGATCCCGGCGGTGGAAAAAACCTCACCGATGAGCGAACGCCTCGTACACAAACTGGCGGACGGTCAGAATCCCGGGTCGGGATCGGCCGCGGTGCCCAGGGACAAGGCGCTGTGCCTCGTGGTGGATGAAAGATCGGGCTTCTCGTGCGAGTTTCAAACCGCCGCCGGCTGGACGTGGCTGCTTCCCTACCAACGATTGATCTCCGTGGAACTTGGCGACAAGGGCGACGCCTTGATTGCAGTGTTCCTTTCGCACCAAGTCCTCGTCCAAGGCGCGAACCTCAGCAGGATCAAGGAGGCGATGGCCCGCGGGCGAAACATCCTCGTCCGGGCGGTGCCTGTCGGCCGGAAAGCCGAATACCAGGGCGAGGACGTTTTCGTCTCGGAGGTTCAAGTAGTCGAAAAGCCGACGCCGGAAGCAAAGACTCTGGATGAGGGACCGCCGGGTTCGGCAAGACCAAGACGATGAATCGTTCAGCCCGGAAGGAATCGTTTGGTCAAGGCGCCGCCCGGCACAGCGCCGGCCGCGGAAAGCGCGGACGAGCTGCAGCCAGCCAATTGGAAGCACTCTCCGAAATGCTCCGGGAACTGGTGCTGCCGGACGACGTGGCGGAACTGCGCCACTTCGTTGAACTGTGCCGAAAGTCCCTCGCAATTCGCTCCTGGCTCTTTGCCCGGTTCGCCAACGAGCCGGCAACCCGGACGGCCTTTCGGGCGCTGCTTTCGGACCCGGCCAAGGTGGATGTCAAAGCCCGGCTTTGGTCACCGCAAATCACCCAAATGGTGGTGGCGCCGTCAACGCAGTCAGCTCCGACCGCAGGGCCGCACGGTGGGCTATCCAAAGGCCGCATCCTGGCCCTGATTGTACGTTACCAGTATGAGCTGATGGACTTGAAGACCTTCCTCCTGGTTCGGCTTTGGCTGCGCTTCATCGCGACCGGCAAAACGGAGATTCCGGTCGGTCTTTGGCGGATAACCTTGAAGCACTGGAGCGCGATGGTCGCCGATCCCAAAGGTGGGCTGATTCGCGATACCCTGCACGCGGTTCGCTTCTTCCATGAGCGGTCCAAACGGCCCATCGGCGAAACGGATTTTGGGCACAACAACAGTTGGAAGATCCACCTGCTTCTCCACATTTTGGACTGCCCAAAACCGCGCTACCAGGTCGCCGAGTTGCAGGCGGGACTACCGCCCAAATATCGCCATGTGGAACTCAGGCTGATTCGCTCATTTTGCCAGCGTCACGGTATCCGGCGTGACACGAATCCCGGCCGGCCGGCCTCACCCAAGTGGGCCCTCCAGCGCCCGCCCGCCTGGCCAGCCGGGCGGCGGCTTAAACCCGCCATAACGGTGAAAGCCCCAAGAAATTCGTCCTGATTGAAACCAGGGTATTCCCATGAAAATCCGACCGGCGTTTCCTTACGCCCAAACCTTAACGAAGTCGTTAAGGAGTAGGTTGTCCCCCCCGGGGGATCGGAAACGCAACTGCGTTTCAATAGCCGGTTGATCCGGCCCAACGAAAAGGCGCATAGCCATGATTTCACCAAAGGCGCAATTCAACCTGAAGGTAGCCCGGGAGTATTACCGCCAGCATCTCGCGGGGAACGATTACTATTCGCAAAAGAAGTCGATTGCGGGGGAGTGGTTGGGTGAAGGAGCGGTGCGCCTAAAGCTCGTCGGGCCGGTGGCGGAGACAGCGTTCCTCGCGCTCTGCGAAGGAAACCATCCGGAGACTGGGGAGCTCTTGACCCAGCGCCGCAATTCAGTTCGCCGGGAAAACGGCGTTTGGACGGTGAATCGCAGGGTTTTCTACGACTGGACGATGAGCCCGCCGAAAAGCGTTTCGGTCGTGGCGCTGCTGCAAGACGACCGGATCATCGAGGCGCACGCGCGCGCCGTCCGGGTCGCCTGCAAGGAGCTGGAAGCGTTCGCGGAAACCCGCGTTCGCCTTCAGGGAAAGCGGGAGGAGCGCGTGACCGGCAACATCGTCACCGCCTGCTTCCGACACGAAACGAGCCGAGAACTCGACCCGCATTTGCACACGCACTGCGTCGTGTTCAATGCGACGTTCGATCCGGTGGAGAACCGATGGAAGGCGCTCGAAACGCATGGGATGCTCAAGGCCCAGCGGTTCGCCGCCAGTGTCTACGACCACGAACTGTGTCGGGACCTGCGCGCGCTCGGATACAAACTCCGCCGCAACGGGCGGAGCTTCGAGATTGAAGGGGTACCGGTCGAGGTGACGGACCGATTCTCGAAACGGCGCCGTCAAATCGACGATGAGACGGCCAAGCGAGTAGCCCGCGAAGGTCTGCACGGCAACCTGGCGGAGATCCGAGACCAGGTGGCGCACAACAAGCGCCGGCGGAAGATCAAGGAATCGACCGCGGACCGGTTGCGCGCCTCGTGGTTTGAGCAATTAAACGCGGGCGAGCGTTCCGCCCTGGAGGCACTGCGGAACCGGCGGCCGGCCGAGCCCGAACCGAAGGTCGATCTGGCTGCGCTTTTGTCCTGGAGCGAGCGGCACGTCTTCGAGCGAAAATCCGTCGTCCCGAAACACGAATTGATCGCGGCGGCGCTTGTCCGCGGGCGCGGGCAGAGCTTCAGCCTCGCGGCCGTCCGCGAAACCCTGGAGCGGATGCCGATGATCTTCACCGTGGATAGCGGTCAGGTCACCTCCAAGGAGCTGGTCGAACTCGAAACCAGCCTTGTGTCGATCGCGCGGAAGACCGTGCGGACGGAAGGCGGCTTCAACTTCAATTTCAGGCCAGACATTAGCCTGTCAGACGAACAGCGCCGGGCGGTCGCCAAGATTCTGGAAAGTTATTCGTTCCTCACGCTTTTCCGCGGACCCGCGGGCTCCGGGAAAAGCCGGACCCTGCGGGAGATCAAGCGGGGGTTGGAGGAGGCAAACCGGACCGTGCTGGTCCTGGCACCCCAGCGACAACAGGTTCTCGACCTCGAAGCCGACGGGCTTCCCGCACAGACGCTGGCACAGTTCCTGGTCGTTGGGAAGATCCCGGAACGGGCGACGGTTCTGCTCGATGAAGCGTCGCAGGTCGGGATTCGCGACTTGCACCGTCTGGTCCTAGCGGCGCGCGATTCCCGGGCCAGGCTCATCCTCTCCGGTGACACCCGGCAGCATGGGGCCGTGGCGGCGTCTGACGCCTTGATCCTGCTGGAGCGTTACGCGGGGCTGCCGGTGGCCAAATTGAAGAGCATTCGGCGGCAGGACCCCCGTCTCGCTGCGACGGCCGAGGGGAAAAGGGCCGTGGCCGTATATCGGTCCGCGGTAAAATTGGCGTCCCAGGGCAAAGCCGGCCTGGCGTTCGACAAATTGGATGGTCTCGGGTGGATTCACGAACACCGATCCGAGGAGAACCGTGAACTCCTCGCCCGGAACTATCTTTTGGCCGCGGAGCGGGCGGAACGGGCGTTGATCGTGGCTCAAACCTGGAGCGAAGTGGATGCCGTCAACCTAGCCGTCAGGACGGCGCTCCGTGAGCAAGGGCACCTTGGCCCGGCGGTCGAGCTTGTGGCGTATCGCGCGGTCGATCTCACGGTGGCTGAAAAGCAGGATCCGGGAAGCTATTTCGAGGGGACGAAGGTGTTCTTCCTAAAATGCTACGGACGCTACAAACGGGGTGACGTGTGCCCGGTAGCCTGCGTGTCCACCAAAGGTTTGACGCTGCTCAAAGACGGTCGCCGCGCGACCCTCGCGTTTCGCTATGCGGAACGCCTGGCCGTCCTAAAGGAGAAAACGCTCGAGGTTTCTCCCGGTGATCGTCTGCAGCTCAAATGGAACGGTCGGTCCCTGGACGACCAGCCGCTGGTCAACGGCGAATTGGTAACCGTCAGCCAGGTTTATTCTGACGGACGGATCGGCGTCGAGACCGACCGCGGCCGGCAAAAGGTCCTGGGACCGAGCCAGCGGCTATTCAACTACGGATACGCCTGCACATCCTATGCGAGCCAGGGTAAGACCGTGGACACGGTGCTCTTTTCGGATGCCGGTTCCAAACCGGCCACGAATCAAAAGCAATGGTTTGTGACCATCTCGCGCGCCCGCCGGCGCGCCCTAATCTTTACGTCCGACAAATGGGCCCTCCGGGCAGCGATTGCCTCGGACGGCCACAGAATGCTGGCAACGGAGGCAAGTAAGGATGGCCAATCGGTCGCCAAATTCCACCGCGCGGTGATGCAGGAGACGGCCTCGATGCCAATGGCCGCCAGCGAAAGCGTTAAAACACAGCTTTAACCATGTTCGCTCGACGATGGAAATTCCTTGGGCGATGCGGGTCCGCAACGCGAATGCCGACGGCAGTCTCCTTCGACCCTGGTGACGAATCGACCGCGTTCGCTCTTACACAACTCCAGATAGGCTACCGGGCATGAGCGCAGGCGACGATTCCAATTTCCCGACCGGTGCCGGTGACGTGA
Organism: Opitutaceae bacterium; assembly: GCA_035549635.1. Lineage (GTDB taxonomy): Bacteria > Verrucomicrobiota > Verrucomicrobiia > Opitutales > Opitutaceae > CAIUWA01. Next base: position 40,275 of record DASZQN010000050.1, on the reverse strand, counting down.
AAAAGAACGTACTGCTGAGCGTGTTCGTCGAAACCTTCGATGTTTACGTGCGTGGGACCATGGAAATCGCGGCTGAACTCGGGCTCTCGAACGAGATAACGGTCGAGGGCCTCATGGCCTACTGGCTCTCATTGCCTGAAGCGGACAATCTCGTCCGCGACTTCATCCGCGGCGACCTGACGATGTTTTCACTGGCAGATCGGACCCGCCAAATGGTCGAGTCCGACCTGGGCAGACTGGAGATCGAGCCGGCGGACCTCGTCTCCATGGGCGCTCCGACAACAAGGCTGGGGAAGAAACTTGACGCGATGCGCCGGGAGGAAGCCGGGGAGCGAGTAGTCCGGGGAAAGGCATCGGACCTCGAAAATTTCATTCACGATAACCCGGAGATCTTGAAACAGGTAGCGGGCTCGAGCCATGAAATCCTTGTGATGTGGGTCATGCTCTACCTGATGCATGCGACCAAGGCCCGCGAGCGGGGCCATCGGGTTGCCAGCGAGTTCGTGAAGCAACACCCGGAAGTCCGCGAACGGATCCGGGCCGTCGTTGCCCGACAATCCCAGCAAACGCGTCAAAGGTCACAGCGACAGGTTCAAGGGCAGAAGATAAGCTCGGTTTAGCTGAGATTTCGTATCACGAATAGAAATCGAAGAACACCTGGGGTCGGGCAGGGAGGACCATAGGAAGGTAATTTCTTCGGGTTGTGGTATCTCTATTCGACCGCCTGGCCCCCCAACTAGGATCTCGGCTCACATGCATTCAGCAGTACTTTGATTCGACCTTAGCACGTTGGCTGACGTGCTTCACGCGTCCGGGGTCACAGGTTGGACTCCTGTAGCCTCCAGATGGCAGCAGAAAATCATCTCTCAAGCGTAGTTTTGGTCCCATCGGGATTTATTATGATCACCTGCTGGGTGAGCTGCTTGGTGGGTACTACGAATGGATCCGAAGTTATCGATAGGTTTAGCGTCGGGCTGTCGACGCTCTCAATTCTAAAAACGCAGAGTTCGGCATGGGACAGCCATTCAGCATCGACCTTTCCAGCAAGGGCAAAGGTATCCAAGTTGTAGGTCGAGGCAAATGCCATGCGATCCGTGGCAAAAGTCATCCCCGGCCTACCGTTACCGGAACGGCCCATGAGTTGAGAGGAGCTGAATTCTTTGCGGGCTTCATTTATCAAAACGTAACTGGGAAAAGGTGCACGTAACTGATTTGGATCCACTATCAAGCTTGTGAGCTGCACAAATTGGATATGCAACTCACAGTGGCCATTGGAGAACAGCACGGCCTGAATGCTACATAAGTGTCCATCGACTTTTGCTTCGGCTCCAAGGCGGGTGGGCAATCTTGAAATCAAGCTATAGTGCCCTTCGATCAATTGTAGTTGGGTGGTAAGGCGCCCCTTCTGGCCTCGGATCCTCTCAAACTCACTGACTCGGACGGTAGCGACATCCACATCGCGCGTAATCGGTGCCGATGAGGGCCTGAACCCAAGGACCGAAAGCATCCCTTGCTCATTGTCGAACTGTGGCTGGCGCCCTTGCGGCTGAGTAACGGTCGAAACTGTTCGGCCATCGTCCATGGTGAGGCCCGATGTCACCGAATTGACCCAGAAAACACGATCCGGCGAGGCGCCACCCAAGCGGAGGGGTATTGAAATCGTTACCTCTGCCGGACTAAAAGTCGAGTGACGTTCCACAAAGTTTGCGAGTGAGGAGATCGGCTCCGCATGGAGCTGCTCGGCAAGAGTTGGCGCTAAGGCAGCACGCCGCGCATAGGGCCATAAATTAATTGGCCAGTAGCGTATACCAACATTCGCCACAGAGATCAGTGCGGCAGCCATGATGATCGTCCGAATCGTTCGGAGTGTCGCGTATTGGTGCCCAAGCGCTGCTGCCTGAACCGCTGTGGAAAGCACGCATGCAACCAAAAAATACGTAGCACCCGACACAGCAAAAGGCGATAGAGGAAGCTTTAAGCGACCAATATCAAAGAGACAGTAGGTAAACAGCACTATACTCGCGAATACGCCCGCCAGAATCAGGCCGGCTTGGTTTGTGGAAGAACAGACAACAGCAATTACCGCGAAGCCTAGGGCAGTTTCAAATGTCACGATCAGGGTCTGAGTGCCGGCAGCGAGCGCCAATAGCAGTGGCGCCTTGAGCCACAAAGCTACGGAAACGCTAGCAAGGCCTGCTGGTACGGACACGGCTGCCACAATAAATGCGACTTTAGCGATAAGTATTTGCCCGCCAGAGATCGGACGTGTAAGCCAAGCGGCGCGGTCGCCGATGGCACGATCTTCGTGAATCACCCAGACAGAAAGTAAAAACACGATTAACCATCTGGCCAATGGCGCCATTTGGAATAGTCCTTGTAGTTCCGAATTAAAGACACCCAAACTGGTCGGATCGATATTGGATAGCGCAATACAATACCCAATGATATGAATCGTCATGGACAGGACAATGATTGGCCATAGCCGGCGTATATCCTTGCCGAAGATGTGAAATGCTTCATTCATGCCGTTGTCCTTTCTTTTCGATTCGTCCCAGATCCGAATGCACAAGGAAGATTTCGCGCAAGGTCATCGGATAGGGCTTTATTTTAATTTCTCCCAAAATAGCGCGCACTTCGGCCTCGGCTGCCACTGAGTTGGTGAAGGCATTGTGGATCAACTGCACCACTGTGCTGGCGGGGCGTTCTACTTTGAGCCATGCGGGAGGTAAGCGATCAGGTAACCGAGAAGCGACTGATGCGCCTACAATCTCGAGACGACGGAAGCGCGCCTGCAATGAGATCATCGGCTCGGCGAGAATCAATTTACCGCCGAGAAGAATCCCCACCCAATCGGCGAGTTGTTCAACCTCGGCGATGTCGTGCGACGAAATGATCACCGTGTTGGGACGATCCGATCCGACTGTTTCCAACATGCCGCGGATAAAATCGTCCCGAACCTGCGGATCGAGCCCGCCGAAAGGCTCGTCGAGCAAGAGCAACTCCGGATGAAATGGCAGGATTGTCAGCAATATCGCCTTCATTCGCATTCCCCGGGAGAGTTTTTTGAGTGGACGGTCTTCCGGCAGATCGAACATCACCGTCAAACGCCTGGCGAGGGCGTCATCCCAACTCGGATAGAATGGCCGATAATAATCCAGCAGTTGGCTCACCGTCATCCACTCGGGATAGATCTGGTCCTCCGCGACGTAGCCTATTCTGCGGAAGTGGGCTTTGGTCAGCCGCGTTGTCTCGCAGCCGAGCACGGAAGCCAGACCTGATGTAGGGCGGAGGAGATTGAGGAGGAGCTTGAGGGTTGTAGTCTTGCCCGCGCCGTTTGGGCCCAGCAGGGCAAAAATGCTGCCGGCTGGAACCGCAAACGTAACGTCATTGACGGCCAGGGCGCGACCGTAGGCGCGCGTGAGGTGTTCGCATTCGATGGCATTCATGATTTTGGCGAGAGTTTGCGCCAGTGCTTTTGCACGGCGGCGACGACCTGCTCTTCGGTGAGCCCCAATTGGTCGGCTTCCACAACCAGCCGTTCGACTTCATCCTTGAGCAGGGCCGTTCGGTCCTGTTCGGAAGCGTTTGAAGCCGCAGTTACCACTGTTCCAATCCCCGGCTGCACCGCGAGGATTCCCTCGGCTGTCAGTGCCATCACGACTTTATGGGCGGTGTTGGGATGAATCCTTAGTTCCTGGCTCAAGAGTCGTACCGAGGGGAATCGTGCACCTGGAGCGAGATGCCCGGACATGATTGCCTTTTTTGCGGCATACATGACCTGCTCGTAGGCAGGTTCACCGGCGCGGAATTCCACGGTAAACGGCAACATGGTGTGCTAGGTGTCACGTGGTGACTAGGACACCGTCGCGCACAGTCAATCGTGAAATTGAATGTTTCAGCGTGCCGGCGGCATCGTTTGGATGCAGCTGGACTCACAGCAACCAAACAACAACCAAGCCTCCGTCTCACTCTGAAATGTTGGACTCCTGTTCCGGTCCTCAAGAATCCCATTTCGCCTCCGTTTTGTTCGACCAAAGGCCAAGCCACCATCCGCCACATCGTACCCATCCCGAATGAACAGTGCTTTGCCGGTCTCGGACAGTCACGTAAAAGACCCATTGCCCTTTCGAGCTCGTCCAAAAGAAAGGCCCTCTTCGCAGAAAACGAAATTCGCTTTTCAATATCTCCAGCTCATTTAGCATCGCCCACTCTCGTAATTGAGCGCGCGAACGAGAGAGCTGCCAAAACACCACTACGCCGATCAATGCGATCAGAACCATTACGCCCGCGATATCAGGAATCCTGTGCATGACTTTGTTAGATGACTAGATCGGCGCGCGGTCAGGTCGCGAGCTTAGCGGAGAGGACGACGGCCACGGCGGTGGCCACCGCCACAATGAACCCATAGGAAATTCCCACCATCATCAGCTTAGTCGCCGTAATTAGCCGGCCCTGCTGATAAACTCTCCGCAGTGCCCGGTAAAAGACATAGAGGCTAAACAGGGATATCAAGTGCTGGAACGCCGTGGCGCCAGCCGCACTGAAAAGTCCCAAGCCCCATCCGCCTGCGGTTTCGATGAGGATGGCCAGCATAAAAAAGGCCTGAAGGTGCAACGCGAAGATCAGGTGCGGGACGTAAAATTGATGGCTACGCGCATACGCCAGCTTGAGCAGGAGCGCCAGCAGTGGCACACAGAGGAATAGGGCGCCGGGCAGCAGGTGGTGCAGGCGGGTGGCGAATTCCTCCGACTGCAGGACTTCCGGCCGAAAAAGGGCCTGCCAGCTAGCCGCAGGATGATTCGAGCCGCCCGGATTTGGGGCAAAAGTAATCCGCACCGGCGCCAGCGACACGGCGAAAAAGGCGAGGAAGCTGGTAAGGAGGTAGAAACGGAGTGGGGAGGCGTACCGAGCCCGCCGGCCGGCAAGAAACTCCATCGTCAGAAAGCCGGGCAGGACGAAGAGGCAACGGACCGTGATGAGGAACCGTCCATCGAAATGCAGGAAGTTCTCCAGTGCATCTTCTGCGAAGAATCTGAGCGAGCGGTGGTAATCGACGTCATGCTGACCACATTGGGAGCAATACGGCCCAAGGAGGGGGGCGCCACAGTTCAGGCAGGTGGAATGGCCGGCGGCGTGGACCATAGACCTCACGGAGCCCGGTGCAGGGTTGCGGCCTTCACCTTGCCGAATTCCAGACTCACGGACGCGACTTGGCCGGCCGGGTCGATTTCAAAAACCAGCCGAGCGTCGAGGTTGTCCGTCATGAAGAAGCGGTTTTCGGACTCGGCCATGATTTCGCTTCTCGGCTGGCCAGCGATCTGCAGGAAGACGTGGCCACCGTCTGCGATCACCGAGGCCCGATTTCCTTTGGCATCGACATAGTCTCCCAGAAGAGGCGCGATTTGGGTGGCGGTGAGCACGATGACCACGGGACGGGGTCTGGCGTTCGGCGCATGGCTGGCCGCGTCCAGGACGAACCGGATCGCGGTCACGACCAGGCTCGGCTCAGACTGCATAATGTCGTGTGGGCTGCGATCCGTGACAATGTGCATGCCGTAATCCATGCCTTGAAAAATCTCGGACTGCAGCTGGCGCTTTAGCCGGATGTCGGGATCGGCTTCCGGACCGCCGCGATTGCCCGTCTTCAGAGAAGTAATGAGGGCAAATGGAATTTGCGGAAGCTTGCCGGAAGTCCCGAGATCACCCGTTGCCCACATGGCGGTCGACCCGTCGAATTCCTTCAAAAATCCGGGAGGCAGCCGCTTTCGGTCCACGTCAGAAAGCGACGCGAGCTGGCTGCTGGCCATCCTCGGGTCGATCGCCCGGGCCCGGACTACCGTTCCCTCCGTTTGCGGATCCACCAAAACCAAACCGGCGACTTCACCGGGATACTTGATCGCAAAAATCCGCATGCTGGCGCCGCCATAAGAGTGCCCCACCAGGATGTAAGGCGGCTTGAGACCGGCGCAACCGAGCAGGACATTGAGATCCTCCGCGATAACGAGCGCGCTCCGAGGCCCCGGCGGCGCTTCGTCTGAGGGGGAAATGCCCGCGCGGGAATAGCACAGGGTCGATGCAAACTTGTTTATCTCCGGACGCACCCGGTCCCAAGCCGCGATGCCATGCCCCAGCCCGGACTCGAAGACCACCGTTGTGCTGCCCTGTCCTCCCCGCAGGATCTGGATCTTTCTTCCTCCCACATCGAGCATCTCTTCGCCCGGATAATGGGCGGCAACGGGCGCAGAAAGTGCACCGTCCGGCAAGACATAGCTCGTGGGAGGCGTTGGGATAATGTCTGTGGCGGTGGATATCGATGAGGTGGGTTCGGTATCAGCGAAAGCAGACGAAACCAGAAAAAGCGCAAAGAACAGGAGCCCAGTAAATGGAAGTTCTATTTTCATATTCCTGAGAGGTTTGGATCCGCTTTGGCGCCTGAGAAGCGAAGTTTGTGGCTCTCCGCCAAGCAAAACCGACGTGAGGAGAAGTTATAGGGGATGGATAGTATAACCGAACACCTTCCAAGTTCCGTCGGTCTCCTTGGAAACGATTAAGGTCTCATTGGCATATGCCCTGTTCTCGAAAGACGATTTAAACTCCACTACGACAAATTCCCCCTTGATGACACCTTGCGGCGACCACCGTGGGTCGCGTTCGAAAATCAAGGCGATCTGTTGTCGTTGACCGCATCTCCCCAAAGGGGCCCTAACTTTGTTAAATTCGTCCACCCATTTATTGGCGTCCGAATACGTTTGCACCTTTGGCGAGGCATCTCTCCAGCCATTGGCGTATTCTCCGTCGTCAATTTCTTTTAGCCAAATCTGCGCGGCCGCGAGCGCAGGCTTTCCCATGACACTCTCCACGGCGTTCGCCGATTTTGAGAAAGCGATCATCGCCAAAAGGAGGGAAACAGCGCACGTGAGCACGACGCGGGGAGATTTCTTCGGAAAATGGGTGATCAGGGTGATCCTCCTCTTGAGGTGATGAATGGATTCCACAATCGCTAAAGCCCCGCATGGCGTGGCGACGTCTTGGGTTTTACGAAGCAGTTGCACCAACGCGTCGCCATAGGTTTGTCCCGACTCGTCCCGCAGCCATTTTACAGCTGCTTCGTCTGCCGCCTCTTCGCGAAACCGGGTCCAGGCAACCACTCCCAAGTGCGCCAAAGGATTGAACCAGTGGATCGCACGCATCAACGTGAGCAGCCAGTTGAACGGCACGTCGAACCAGCGAAAGTGAGCCAATTCGTGCAGTAGGATTGGGCGCAATTTTTCCACTGGCAGGGACGCGGCGATTGAGGCGGGAAGCAGGATGCGAGGATGCAGCCAACCCAGAATAGCTGGCGATGACACCGAATTCGAAATTACCAGCCCGATGGGCGCGGTGACACCGGCCTCGGCCTTGCAGTCCTCAAGTAGCTCCAATAGCGAATGATCGGTGGAAAGTCTTGCGCGCGACCAGCTACGGGACACTCGGACGGTCTGGATTACGACCAGCGCCAGATAGCCGATCGCACCAGCGAGCCAAATGGCCATTACCAGTACACCATGTCCAGGCATTGGTGTTGGGAGTGGGGGCTCTCCCCCCGTGATTTTTGCAAACGTCTGGTTCCAGACTGCCGGAACCCCCTGAATTTTATCGAGCGCTGGAAGCAGCGGAATGCGGATCGGCACCAAGAACGCCAAGGGGAAAAAAAGCCACCACCACCGCCTTGAAGCAGTGCTCATCCTTGCGGCTAAGCTTCGATCGAGAGCAACCACGATCATCATGACCACGGAACCGCCCAGCGTAAGTTTGAGCAGGAGTTCCATCGCTATTCTCTTCCCGACCTCAATATCTGTTCCAGTTCATCGAGGTCTTTTTTGCTCAATTTTCGTGAACGCACTAGATGTGCGATCATGGGCGAAAAAGCTCCATCGAAGACACGGTCCAAAAAGGATTGGGTCGCTGCGGTGCGGAGTTGGTACTCAGTCACAGCTGGACGGTAGAGGTAGGACTTCCCGGCCTTCTCGAAACGCAGCGCACCCTTCGAATGGAGCCGATTGAGGAGTGTCTTGATGGTTCCGGCGCTCCATCCCTTGGTCGAAGGAAGCGCGGATGCGATCTCGTGGGCGGAGCAAGGGGATCGCCGCCAAATCACTTTCATGATTTCCCATTCGGCATCGGAAATGCGTGGAGTCTCCATTAACAGATGTAAACGCACATCCGTTAACAGTTGTAAACTTAAAATATTTCCAGTTGGGGACGACGAATCGTCAAATCATTGCCGGGCGATCAGGTCGGTTATCTTGCACAATGCGGCCCCGAGTCGTTTTCCCAAAAGGAGGCACTCAGCGACGTGCTCCTGAGGGTAGCTCCGCAACCAAACAGCAACCTCACAGGGCTCCGTCTCACTTGTACAGGAGTGAGTCCTGATAGTGTCCAGGTGCCTGTCCGCTCAAGGACGTCGGTAGCCAAATTTAGCAATCAGGAACAAAGGTTACCGCTGGTTAATTTTGTGGTTCCATTGTCCGAGAGAAATCTGAAACTTTGGTTGCGCTTGCAGTGTTTTCGCAACCAGCCATGCCCAACCCCGCGAATCCCGTTGCACCGGACGCCTCCGCCAGCCGAACACGGCTAGAATGGATCGATTATCTGCGGACACTGGTGATCTTCTTGGTTGTAATCCAGCATGCCTGCGTGACCTACAGTCACGTGGGCAGCTGGTATGTTTTAAGCCCCCACGAACCGTCCTGGACGGTCAAGCTGTTCTTCATCGTATGGGAGACGGTTATGCAGTCCTTTTTCATGGGTGTGCTCTTTTTCATCGCAGGTTATTTTGCCTACGGCTCAATCCGGCGGCGCGGACCCGGTTCGTTCGCTCGCGAACGACTGTTCCGCTTGGGACTGCCAGCGCTCCTGTATATGCTCGTAATCCATCCGTTTATCCTGATTGGGCTCAATCCCTGGCATAACGATTTCGGGCCTTGGGCTGCCTTCTACGAGAAATTCATCCGATCTGGAAGCGTGTTGTCGGCTAGCGGACCGATGTGGTTCGCAGTGGCACTGCTAATTTTCTGCCTTATCTTCGCGCTTGGGCGCTGGGCATCGAACGGCAGAATCCCAGCATTGCCAGATAAGAAACCCTCGGGGTGGATCATGGCCGGATTCGCGGTCCTATTGGGTATAGCCAACTTCTTAATACGGCTCTGGCAGCCGCTTGGTAGCAGCGTACTCAACATGCAGTTGGGCTACTTTGCGCAGTATGTCGGATTCTTCCTCGTCGGGTTGGCAGCGGGCCGCGGAGGGTGGATCGTGATATTGGCCCAATCCCGAAGCTCCAGCCGGGTGGGCTTGGCCGCTTTGATCTTAGCGCCGTTAGCTCTGATAGCGCTCATTCGGGTGGGAGAAGCAGAAAGGACCACCCTGCCTTTTATCGGCGGTTGGCACTGGGAGGCAGCCGCGCTCGCGCTTTGGGAGCAGTTTGCTGGAATGGGGCTTTCCCTGGGGTTACTCGCCTTTACGTGCCAGATCCTTAATGGCGAAATTGCCATCCTGCGCTGGCTGTCCGACCGCTCCTTCAGTGTCTACCTCCTCCATCCTCCGATTTTGATCGGTCTGTACATGCTCGCGGCCAAATTCTCTTGGAATCCGATGGTGCTTGCCGCGCTGCTCTCCCTAGCTGCATTGGCATGCTCATTCGCAGTCGCCGACATCGCCCGGCGTATTCCAGGCCTACGCAGGATCGTGTGAAGGTCGTCCGCTCAAAATCCAAATCGCGAAACTAATCGTCAACCAGCGCATGCATTTACTCAGAGGCGTTGGAATCTCATCGTTTCCAGATCCTGCACGAATAAGTGCCTCTCGCGCGATCGGTGTCCGACGCGACTGGTTTCGTGCTCTTGACAGGATTGGCCGGCAAGCGACACTGCTGGAGCACTAAGGGTGCATCCGGGTCCGCGGAAAGGGTTTAACCCACCTGTCAGACACATCACTGAACCGTTTCTTGCCCGGCACTGCGGACCACGGGCGCAAAAGAAAGGGTTCTTATGAGTACACCATCGCAGCGCAAAAAGCTGCCTGTTAATCCCAGCCTTGAGCATCTGCAGAAGCAGGCGAAGAGGCGCGTGAAGCAGGAGCCGTCTCTCCAACTCGCGGCGGCCCAACATCAGATCGCGCTGGAATATGGCTGCGAAAACTGGGCTCAACTCGCGCAAGTGGTGAAAACCATGTCGCGCCGAAATGACATTCCTGTGACCGGAAAGGAGCGATATGAACCCATGCCGAAGATGGCTCGCGCCCGTGATTTGGAGGGAGTGCTTGGCATTCTTCGCGAGGGTTCGTTCACCCAGCATGACCTCGACCAATCATTAGCCCATGCATTGTATTACGGGAACGGTGCCAACTGGACTGCGCGCAAAGCCATCGCCGATGTATTGCTCGACCATGGTGCCGATCCGGATGGGCAGTATGGCTCGGGCGGCGCCGGCCCGATTGTTCTCGGAACTGGCGAATGCATTCAGGTTGCTGGGCTTCAATACTTGATCGATGCCGGCGCGGACGTGGCCTTTGCACCTGTCCAAACCAAGTACGGGCTCACTTGCCCGTTGTCGTCCATCCTCGGCACCTACGCTCGTGGCAGCAATGACGACAAGCATCGCTACATCGACCTGTTGCTCAAGCACGGGGCCTACGTGCCGCCAAACGTCACGCCGCCGATCCTAGCCATCCATCGCGGCGATGTCGGCCAACTGGGCGAGCTGATCGACCGGGATCCCGGTCTCCTGGCGCAGAGGTTTCCCCACATGCCTTACGGCAACATGCTGCTTCGGGGGGCCGCCTTGCTGCATTGTGCAGTCGAATTCGGCGAGAATGAATGCATCGAGGAACTCCTGCGGCGCGGCGCGAACATCAATTTGAGGGCCGATATTATCGGCGGCATCGGCGGACAGACCCCGATCTTTCATGCCATCGCCACCAACCTCTTCGCGGGCCTCCCGACCTTGGAATATCTTGCTCGCCGGGCGGGCCCAGCGATTGACATGACGGTCCGCGCTACTTGGAGCAGGTTCGGCGTAAGGCAATCCGAGCCGATGACTCCGCTGGAATTCGCCGAACATGCCGCGCAAACCGGAGAGGCGAAATGGCAGGCAAAGGCCGCCGAAGAAATGACCCTGCTCCGCTCCATCGCCTGAGCGATATCCCTCACATGGGCAATTTCCTCAATCAAGAGTCGGCAACCCAACAGCCACCAAGCTATCGTCTCGCCCGGAGACGAGTGATTCCTGCAGCGTCAATAATGTGAAAACGAAGAAAGCGAATATTCCTACGATTACTCAGAGAGCAATTTCTGGACGATAGCTTCGAGACCTCCACCGTCTTCCGGCAGTGTTTTGTCGTCGTAGGAGCGGACCACGCCTTTTTTATCTATGACGCAGGTGAAGGGGACGCTCTGGACTTCAAATGCCTGGGCCACGCTGTTGTCCCATACTTTCTTCGGCTCGACGAGTTGCGCCCAGGTCATGGCATGATCCGCACAAAATTTCTTCACGATGGACGCATCGCCATCGAGTGAAAGCCCGATGAAAGCAAAATCGGAGCGGCCATGAAACCGATCGTTCAGGTGCTGAAATCTGGGGATGGAACTTGTGCAGGGTCCGCACCAAGTGGCCCAGGCTTCAATGACGACCACTTTGCCCGCTTCCCGGCCAAGATCCCATGGCTTGGAGTCGACTGTGGATGAGGATAGGTGTGGCGCCAATTTACCAAGATACTTTAACGGTCGCCGAAATTCCTCGCTGAGCCTCCTGATGCGAAGAGATTCGGTTGTCACCATGCCCGCATAAAAAGAAATTCCGACAGCAACGGTATAGCCAATGATGTGACGCCAGCTTCGCTTCATTTTGGGGTCGATTGAGGTTGGCCGGCCGTTCTGAAAAATGTCAACGAGGTTGAACCCATCGCAAAGTTCTTTGTTCGGTTTTGGAAACAGCGACGATATTATGCTGAAGCGCCATGACTGAGGACTCCGAACTGCTCCGCCAATATTTTGCCGCTGGCTCAGAGGAAGCGTTTGCGGAACTGGTGCACCGGTACATCGGATTGGTGTATTCTGTCGCCTTGAGGCAAATGAGCAACGACTCGCATCTCGCCCAGGATGTGACGCAGAAGGTGTTCACGGAATTGGCGAGGGAGGCAGCGGCGCTTTCCCGCCATCCCGCGCTCAGTGGCTGGCTTTATTGCAGCACCCAGTTCATCGCGATCGACTTGGTTCGGTCCGAGCAGCGGCGGCGGGCGCGCGAACTGGAGGCTCAAACCATGCATGAACTCACGGGCAGTCCTGATCCCGCTTTAGACAGTGAAAACCTCCGCCCGGTATTGGATCAAGTCATGGGCGACCTGAACGAGCATGACCGCAATGCAGTGATGCTCCGCTTTTTCGAGGGCCGGCCGTTTGCCGAGGTGGGCCGGAAACTGGAACTGACCGAGGATGCCGCCCGCATGCGGGTGGACCGGGCGCTCGACAAGATGCGGGCATTATTGATGAGGCGCGGGATTACCTCGACCACGACCGCGCTAGCCCTGGCTTTGACAAACGAGGCAGGAGTCGCGGCGCCGGCCGGTCTCGCAGCAACCGTGACAAACTTTGCGCTATCCAATGCCGCCGCGGTGACCGCGACCGTCGGTGGCGGCGCGGCGGCCACCTTGAGCTTCCTTAAAATCATGAGCACGACAAAAACAATCGCGATAGCTGCTGCTGTTCTCGCCATTGCGACTACATCCTACGAATACAACCAAAGCCGCCATGCACGGTCCGCAGCGGCTGCGGCCGAGCTCGAATTGCAACAGTGGGCAACGAAGGCTGATACCATCAAATCGCTTCAGGCAGAGAACGTAAGGCTGCAGGACAGGCTTGCCGCCTTGTCCGCCGCGAACCCGGCCCAGGAAGCAACGGCTGCAACCGCACCAGCAAGTGGTGACTACATGGATCGCTTGCAGACCCTCGCTGACATTCAGGCGAAGGGTTTGGCCAATGTCGGGGTACCCGTCATCAACAAGGGAAATGGCAAACTGCAGGCTCGTTTCAGCGAGCTGTTCAACCTGAGTTTGGCGGAAAAATCGACTTTGAACCAGGCGGTCGAACAGGCGCGCCAAAAGACCGAGCAGCTCATGGCCGCGAACGCGAGCGTGAGCCGCCTGCCGGATGGATCAGTGTTGATCGCGGTGCCGCCGGTCGACGCCGGGAACGCCGTCCGGGACGAATTAATGGATGCCTTCGCCCATACATTGGGACCGGAGCGCTACGCCGTTTTCCTGGCCCTCCAAGGCAACGGGTCGAACCGACTCGGCAGTGCATTGGGAGATTTCGGTACGCAGCAGCGAACGGTAACCTTGACCCGAGGGACCTCGCCGGATGGCAATAAGTCCGCGATCAACATACAGGATAAACAAGACAATCCTAATGGCGGCTTTGATTCCGCTGCGTTCACCGCTCCGAATGCCGAATCAATCCCTTCGAATTTGCACTGGGCCCTGAACCTGGTGCCGCCGGATTTCTGAGCAACCAAGCGGCATGAGAGAGTCCGATTTGACGATTCAGAAAGGCGAGTCCGGCACGCGGCAGGCCGAGATCAAGCGGATGCCTGTCACGTATGCTGGTTACGGTTTCCTTTTCGGCATTATCGCGCTGCCGTTGGCGGAGTGGGCAGGAATTCCCGGCGTTCAGTTCTCCAGCAGCGATAGGGCGCATAACTTCCTGTTGTTTGAGTGGGCATCAGGGCACGTACTGCACGTGTATCGACTAAACATCGGAATCGTCGCTGCACCCACCTTTCTCGGTTACCTCGTGGGACGAGAAAGGCTGAGAAGATTGGCTCAGAGCCGCCAAGTGCCTGAATAGGCGGGCAACCAAACCGCAACTAAGCGTCCGTCTCCTTCGGAGATGAGTGACTCCTTTAGTCCAGAACGAGCTGACGCACTTGGGATGCTGGTGCTATCACAGGTAGGTGTCCCGCAGTTCGGCTGCCGTCTATTCTAGGCTCGGGACCACCGCCGGCGAGCGAGCAAGAGGAGGGTTCCGACGAGCAGAAACGCGGGCAGAAGCGAAAGGACCGACGCCATGAACCGGCCGAACCCGAAGGGCCGATGCCCGGAGGCGACACTGATAACAAAGATTCGCGTGTAATTCCACACGGGAAGCAGCCGAAAGCCGGTAAGCATCGCATGGTCGTGGTGACTCCCGAAGGTGGCTCCCCGGACAATGTTCTCTGTTGACCACGCGACCTGCATGAGGGCGAAGAGGGCGAGTCCGGTCAAATAGGGATGCCTCAAGACCCTTTGGAAGAACGACCCCAGGGCCTTGGTACGCGTGCGGCAGAGGCGGAAAACGCCGATCGCAAGGCCCGCCTCGGTCGCCACGGCGACCACAGTTCCGATGACCGCCCGCAGGTAGGGCAAGGGAACGAATTGGGCGGCGGCTTCGGCAAAGAATCCGGTGAGATCAGAAAGAGGTATGAGGATCAGCAGGAAAAGCATGCCCAGGAGGGCCCACAGGGCGCGGTCGCTCCACACGGAGAGGGCGTTGATTTTCGCGAATTCCCGGCTGAGCGTAGCGACTGGGCCTACTCGGCGGGCCGCGACATAGAAAGCCTCCTCCTCGGACAGTCCCTTGGCCCGCAGGGCCTCGAGCGATCCAAGAAGGTGCGTCTCCAGTTCGTCCAGGGTTTGGGCGGCGATCGCCGGCGACGCGCCGAGGGCCTCGCGCCAGTTGAGAAGGGCTTGTTTCAGGTTAAACGGGGAAGGGGCTTCCATAATTTTGTGAGCATTGAATTGACGGTGGTCCATTGGTCCTTTTCGGCCATGAGAGCCTTCCGGCCTTCGGAACGGATACGGTAGTACTTTCGCCGCCGGCCGGAATCGGCCCGCCATTCCGACTCGATCAAGCCCTCGTTCTCCATCCAGTGCAGGACGGGATAGAGCATCCCTTCGCTCCACTGGACTTTTCCATCCGACAAGTCATGGGTCCGCTGAATGAGTTCGTACCCGTAGCTTTCGCCCTGGCGCAGGATGGACAAGACGAGCGGCACAGTCGAAGCGGCGACGAGTTCTTTCGATAGCATCGCGCTGTTATGCCTAGCATCATTAGGTAAGTAAAGCTTTTTGGCGAACGAATGAAATCGTCCAGCCCTACTCCCGAGCGGTGATAACACCTGCCAAATAGACCGGCAATCGTTCACCAAGATAGGGTCTTGATGTGCTCTCCGCTTGTCGGTTTGACCAAGTGGCCCAGAAAACCATTTAGTCCTATCCACCCCATGTTGAAACGTGTTCTTCCGATCCTTCCGTTTGGCGTCATGCTTCAACAGTGCCTTATGGCGGAGCCTTCCGCTATGCCGACAAAAAGCGGAGCGGTCGGCGTTTTGTCTGAGCCGATTGTTTACCGTGTTCTTAAGGATGTTTCCTATCAGGGCGCGGAGCCGGCCGAGCGCGCAGATCTTTACTTGCCGGTTCATCCGGCGATGGGACTGTTTTCGCCTGGGGTCATCTGGATGCATGGCAACCACCATGACAAGGGCGAGGCAAGGGAGCGGAATATTTGTTCGAACCTTGCAGCCGCGGGCTACATTGCCCTCAGCATCAATTACGGTACGTGGCCCGATTCGGATGCGGGTGAGGAACATTCACCCCGAATCCTGCAAAACATCGCCAATGCCAGGAACGCCGTCCGTTTTCTCCGGACGCATGCGCCGGACTATGGCGTGGATCCCACGCGCATTGCCCTATTTGGCGGTTCGGCCGGAGGATGGCTGGCCCTGATGGTGGGGCTCACCGGTGGGGAGGCCGAGTTTGATTCATCGCCGCCCTATCCGGGAGTGTCGAGTGGGGTGAGCGCCATCGGCGACTTTTATGCCGATGTCGATGGATGGCTGAAATCAAGGATCACAGCGAAGTCGCCGCCCGTTTTAATCATCCAAGGCAAAGCTGATCCTGCGGTGGATTACCGTGATTCGATCGGACTAGGCCAGGCGCTGGAGGCTCAAGGCGTACCAAACGAGTTGATCCTGCTGGAAAATGTCGGGCATGCCTTTGACCTCACGACCTGGCAGAACAAGCCGCTCCCGCGGGATCTACGGCCGGTCGTTCTCGCCTTTCTTGAAAAATATCTCGCGCCGCCATCGAGCCGGGCATCCTCTTCGAATCGGCCGTAAAATCATTACATCGTCGTATTAACCCGAGCGGAAAAAGCTACATTAGACCAGGCAAGCGAATAGACACGGCAGCCAGCCAGCAAACGCAGTCACGGTTATGCAACCAAACGACAACGAAGCCTTCGTCGCCTTCGGAGAGGAGTGAGTCTGATGGTTCTAGACGACCGCTAGCTCTCCTTTTATCGGCTTGTCCCCGTCGGCTCGCCTCCCTGAGGTGGCCGCACGTCTGCTCCCTTCGATTCCATTACTTGGGGCGGTGAAGCACCGGTTATAGCCCGTACCATTCCTTCTACGGCATTGTCGGGCACGACCAAGCGCCAGCCGGTATCCCCGCGATGGAAGGTCAAATGCGCCTGCTGGGTTTTACCTTCGGCGTCCCTTAGCACGATGGAGTCGGTGACCGTATCTGGGTCGTGCTGTGTGCAGGCGAACCATTGCACATCGTCCAGCGGGATGTCCCGGGCCGCCACAAGGGCCAGCAAGTCCTCGGGTGTCGCGTAGGTCACGCGGGAAGATTCCGGCAATCCAGCGAGAATGGATTCAGCCTTTGCCCGGGCGGCATCGTCGAACTCGAATACGTCCTTCAGCACCCCGAGTTCCCCTCCGGCTGCTGCCCAAAACGTGGTTTCGAGGGCCGACTCCGGCGTGTCCCGACCGCAATTCTTCCATTCGGCTGGAGCAGTCCAGATCCCACGTTGAAGCGAATGATCGTTGGTCGCTGCTCTTTCATCAGGCTTGTCCGCCCTAGGCTGGCTGCGCGCGGCAATTTCGCGACGCAGGCGGTCCAGTTCGTCATCCGGGGGCTGGAGCCTGAGCAATCGTTCGCGTTCCTGGCGAAGCCTCATAAGTTCGGCCGTGTCACGATGCAGGACCTCGAGTTGTAAACGCAATCGGGCGGTCGTGTTTCTTTCCGCTGCCCACCAGATTCCGGCGGCTGCACTCAAGAAGATGATAAATAAATGGCTCGGTTTCACGTCAAGGGACCCGCGTTGCCGCAGGGGCTTTTGAGAACGGAGTATGAAACCAATTTTCTCCCGCCCCCGGTTTCGCAGGAGACTCAACCGTGATCCCTTTGATTTCCGCCTTGCGCATCTCATCAGTGACATAGGTTGCCTGTGAAAACGATGAGCCGGCCTGCCCGACAACGGATACCTGCGCCTCGGGACCCGGATGCCGGGCATGAAAGTCACGCACGCGCGCAACGAATTCAGAGAGGTTGATGCGCTCGCCTTCCCAAAGGATTCCACCTTGCGAGTTGATCGTGACGTTCAGGGGAACAACCGGATTCTGCATTAAGGCCGGTGGCGCGGCAGGGTCTGGCGCCGACAGTGAGGCCGCCATCCGTCGGAGATCATCGGTCTCGGCCGCGACCCGGGCGAGTCGCTGATTGTCCTGCTGGAGGGTGCGAATCTCCTGCGCCGGCCCATCCAAGCGTGCGATCTCTGCTTGCAGCCCGGCTTGGGTCCGATGCTGCCACATCAAGCCGGCCAGGACGGCCAGCAGGGCGACACTCACGGCGGCGGTCTTGGAGGTGAGCGCATCCATGATCGAAACCATGAGGGACGGCCCCGCACCCGTGGCGGCAATCTCCGCGAGCGCCGCTCCAGCGATCTTGGCTGCCAGAGTGACGGGGGCGGCCGAGGCGGCCTGTTCGGCCAGCGCAAATGCAACCACTCCCGTGGTCGACGACACCCCACGCTCGATCAGGCGTGCGCGAAGCTTTTCCACCGCCCTCTCGACCCGCTTGCGGGCGGCATCCTCCGTGAGGTGAAGGGCGGACCCGATCTCGACAAACGGCCGTTGCTCATAAAAACGAAGCACCACGGCCTCGCGGTCCTCGTCCTTCAATCCGAGGATCAGGTCATCGAGCAGCGGGCGCAGCCGGCTCCAGTCGGCCTCCGGCTCGGATGGGGAGGACGTCAGGATCT
Organism: Opitutaceae bacterium; assembly: GCA_035549635.1. GTDB lineage: Bacteria > Verrucomicrobiota > Verrucomicrobiia > Opitutales > Opitutaceae > CAIUWA01. The sequence continues at coordinate 22,163 of DASZQN010000050.1, read as the reverse complement.
GTTCCATAGTAAGGGCCTCATTTTCCCGTGCCTTCCGCCGGCGTTCGTTGCGGACCAGTTCCGCAGCTGCCTGGTGGGTGCTGACGTAGAGCCAGCCGGCGATGGAAGCGCGCCCGACCAATGAAGGCGCCTTGCGGGCAAGATCGCTGAAAACCTTCTGCGCAATATCCTCTGCGAGATGCGTGTCGTGACCGACCCGGCGCAAGGCACCGGAATAAACGAGGCCGATGTGCCTTCTCACGAGTTCCGCAAACGCCTCCTCGGAGCGACCCTTCACGTAGCTGCGGAGCAATTCGGCATCATCCTTCATTGTGGTTTTGTCCAATAGGCTGCCGTGGAGCAGGAAAGCGGACAAGAAATCTGCCGAGACGGTACAATCGCATCCTCAAAGAAGGTCACCATTTGGGGTTTTACCCGCGGAGGAGTTCCTCGATTGTCGGTAACAACCGAACGACAACCAAGCCTACGACTCCCTCGTAGATGCGTGACTCCTGTAGACTCAACCCGAGTAGAATGGGTTCCCTGTGGTCACGGCATAGGCGCAAAGCTTGAGCCACGTGTCGTGTCGCTGTTCCCAATTACTCACAAGAAGCCATTCGAGGAGGTCACGCGAAGGCCAGTGCGGCGGATGTGGGTAAAGCGGGCGGGAATTCAGTTCGGCATGGAAGATCCCGAGTGTGTCGAGCGCGCACAAACCGCGAAGGCAGCAAAAATACATGACGGCCTGGCTGGGCCGACCCATCACGCCACCGGGTTTCACCAACTCGTGGAGCAATTCATCGCAGACTGGCCGGACCTTCGCTTCGGCTATTCGCATTGCGATCCCCAGATCACCGGCTGCCATGTATGTCCACGAGAGATCCGGAGCGGCTCCAAGCTCCCGGCAACGCTCGACGATCTGCTGCAAAGTGCGGCCGATTGACTCCCAGTTTGTGTCCGTGCGCATAACGCGTTTTAGGGGAGCAAAGCGTCTATCGGCAACGTTTTCACGATGCACCGTGGCCCGATTGCTTTGGAATGCCGAAAAGCGTGAAAAGAAATACATGACTGAACGAGACCTCGAGACCTGACGCTGCGACCGAAGAAGATTACTTTCATCCTGACCCGCCAATACGGGGCTCCCGTCCCACAGTGGAGGACATCATTCGAAAAATTTGCGGCTCAGGTAGGTTTCGGCCAAAATGTGCCTCGGTCTATCTGGCCGGATTGATTTGGGCCCGCGGACATATTTCATGCCAAAAAGCGGCTGAAAATAGGACAATCTGACATCCTCACGGATGCCCTATTCGGACTCGCCGTATTGCGCGATAATGGGCGCATGAAATTCAGCGAAATTACCTTTCGTGCGGGGCCGGCTGAAATCGGCAGCGCGCCAACGGACCTGATCGAGGAATCGGCTAATTCTTTGGCCCAGCCGCGCATGCCGTCTGGCTCACGGTGTGAGCCGCGGCGAGCCAAACGAGTCTCCAAAACCTCAGGGTGGAGGATGACCCGATGAACAACGGCAATCCCAACGATAGGCTGATGAAGTTCCTTCAGGCCGATCCCGAGAAACAGGCGCAGATCGACCAGATTCTCGAAGGCAAGGTTACGGTAAGGTCCGAGACCTCCACTGGTCCATTGCTCTTCGGCATGACGGCGGCGGCGCGTTTCCTTGGCGTCAGCCGAGCGACTCTTTGGCGGATTCTTCGGTCGGGCCGTTTGAAAAAGCTCGAAATCCTGCCTGGCAGCTTCCGGGTCCGGCGTGCCGACCTCGAAGCCTTTGCGGGCGGCAGAAAGGGCGCGTGATGAACGGCTTCAAACCGAACAGCGGTCGAGCTTGGAGTGACCTACCGTGCGCAGCGCCGCACCGGGGCGGGTGACGCTCGCCCGGGCCGATTTGGGCCACAGCTGATCCCTTGCGGGGCAAACGAGGGGCGCGACAGGAGTGCTACGGCGTGATCGTGTTGATTGCTTCTTTGCCCCTACGGCGATAAACGCCGAAATCCCGTTTGTCGGTCGTGTAAACAATGGCTTTGGGCAGGATTTCACTCAGACGCACGATACACGCATCGGCCAACTGCATTTTGGGATATTTGGTCATCAGCGTAGCGAGCGGTTGCGCATCGCCAGGCAGCAGGTGCTCCACTTGAAGGGCACCTCGATGGACCATCTCCATCAGCCGCGGACCAGACCCCGGTACCAGATACTCGGTTTCAGCGAGGACGGCTTCGCACGTCACGAGGCTGCCCCGCATGTGGGCTAACTGTTCTTTTGCCCATGCGTGGTACTGGTCGGACGCATCCAGGAATCCGACCAGCAGCCCGGTATCGGCGATCTGAGTCATGCCCGATTGCGTCCGAATCCGCTCAAGTTCTTAACCGGGACGCCGGTTCGGAATGAACCGCAGATGTCATTCAACTGGCTGCCCAGCGACGAGCCAGGACCCTCCGAACGAAAGACGAATCTGCGTCCGGTCCGGTCCTTCACGACCAGCTCGTTGCCGTTGGCAACCGCCTTCTTGTAGCTTGAGAACTTCCTGACGAATTCGCGTGAGGTGACGATGGTTGGCATGTCACACGTCAATGTCAGACATCATTGGAATGTCAAATCTTCCCAATACCATGCTGGGTTCGCCTACGAAACCGCATCAAATTCCTCGCACTGGCGCGCCGCCCTCCATCGGTGCAATGTAGCTCGCGCAACGTTGCAACGGGGCGGTGCCGGAGATTACGATTCTCGGCGTGACTCACCCACATACAGATTACGCCGTCGGCTGGTTTACGCTTTCGCTCATCAATGCTGGCCTCGCCGAGAGCAAGGGGCGCAGTCGACTGAATTGGTGGGTCGCATCCCTCTTGATCGGACCGATTGCTACATTGCTCATCATCGTCCAAGATCCGCTTTCCGGCAAAAAGTGATCGGGTCGAACAATCGTCGGTCCCAACGCCCAAGTCTGATCACCTTCTGAGAGGCAGGATGTGCGCCGTCCCTAGCCCATGACGACTATCTCCAGACTGACGACGACTCTTTGGATTTCGTCGTGGGGCATCTTCTCGCCGAACGATCAGGGAGAAGCGGCCACTTCGATAACCGTGTCGAAGAGCCTCATCGAGGCGGGATTCAGGGTGCGGTCGAGGGTTACCAAGTCCCACAGGCTTTCTGTGCGCTCCATCTTGATGTCGTTCAGCGCCGCGGTGTGTGTCGCCCAAAGGACTATGCACGGACCCTGGGTATGGCGTGAAATGTACTGGATGCCGTCAAACCTCGCAGGATGATCGTGAAGGCGCTGCGCGAACAACCGAGGCAATCCAACGTCCGGCGCATACAGCGTAGCCAAATCGGTTCCTATCTTCTTGGCGCTTTTGGGTTCGGTTAGATCGTAAAGTTTAAGCGAGGTCGGGTGCAGGTTCTTCAGAAACACTCGCTGTTCCAGCTCACTCATGGTTAGCCGTGGTTCCTGCTTCCTCTTCTGTGCAGCGTCCACGACATCGCCATAGATCTCGTAAAATGACGTCTCCTGAGTCTCCGCCAAATAGAGGCAAGGCACCGTTCCGGACGAGGGAGTGAGGCGCCCGGACATTGTTGCAAAAAAACGCTTTCCCGGTTTGTCGTGCTCGGCCCAACGCAAATTCCACCACGAAGCGGCGAGATCCTTAACGAGTGGCTCAAGAGCCAGGAGGTTGAAATCCGCTGTTTCAAGCGGACGGCGAAGATCCCGGGCCATGACTGCCTATTCCAAAGTCTCCAGGGCCAGCTGCTTCACTTGGGATACGAATCGGTCGTCACCGGTGCGCAACGCCTCAATGGGAGACTTGTCCTCAAGTCTGGAGGTTGGGTTCAGAAAGAAGGTCGCCATGGCAAGTCCGTCCGAATCCGGCCGGCGCGAGAGAATTCCCAAGACATCTTTAAGTCCCGGCTGGGTTCCGCCCCGTGGCCCGAACTGCCATACCGGGAAATGCAAGTTCCCATTTCCGTCCCGGATCGCGAGGAGCTGGCCATTGCGGGCCGCCTTTCGGACCGCTTCCTCGGAATAATCGTTGGTTCCGCCGTATAACCTTGCAGCGTCCTTTGCCGAAACCGATCCCCCTTCGGCTTGGAGAAGTCGGATAAATCCCACCAAAGCGGAGGTTTCCCTGAGGTCGACGTCGCCGTAAAGGCGCGTCATCGCATTCAGAAACGCGTCCGTAAGAGATCTAGCCGTCGCACCGCTCTCCTTGGCGACCCGAACGATGGGGGTTACGGTTTCCGTAAAGACATCTTGGGCGACGATTTTCTGCATGAGTAAGTTGTGTATGTTGTTAGGATTATTGTCAAGACAACCAACGCAACTTTTACTCGCTCACTTATTTTATGATAATTGTTCGGGGTTGAGAATCGAATCGAATAGACGTTCCCGAGGCGGCTCCAACCGCTCGGCTTCTCAACAGATGAAGTGGGGTGCTTGGCTTCGAACTCCGCGTGGAGCTGAACTGCCCGACGCGGACAGCCTCCTCACTCCGCTGTTTAATGGCCTGGCGCGGCTGCATCGGATCACGAACCGCTGGTCGCCGATCGGCAGGCGCTGTTTCCAGGCCGACAGGTAGAGGTTTCCGTTGGTGGTTTTGTTGGTAATTGGCCACCCGGTTTCAGGTTGTTCGGGGTGTTTCACGCCGGCGGCGACAAAACACGGTAAATCCCGTAACTCCCTCAACAAAAAGCCCTCCCGAGCAGTGGGAGGGCCATAAATTGGGTGCAGGGGCTGGATTTGAACCAGCGACCTTCAGGTTATGAGCCTGACGAGCTACCAGGCTGCTCCACCCTGCAACAAAAGGGAGGAGGAACGTGCGAATCAGGGGACGTTCTGTCAACGCCTTTCCCGAGATTGCCGCCGCCGACGGGAAAAGACGGTCAAAAAGGCTGGATGATCTCGGAATCGTTCCAACCGAATGTCACGCTGTTGGCGCTGATACGGCGGATACGGAGATAAAGCGGGGAGCCTTGGGCGCGGGCGGTGATGATGCCGCCTTCCTTGTAGAGCTCGCCGTTGATGGTGACGTTGATCTCGCCATCGAGCTTCTTGACGATGCCGGTGATCTTCAGCGCGCCGACCGCCTGCTTCAGCAGCAGGTCATCCGAAGTGGGGATGGCGGCGGGTTCCTCGGTCTGATTGGCGGCAACGGGCGTCGTTGCGGCCGTGCCGGCTGGCGGACGAAAGGGATTTTGATTTGGGCCGGGCGCCGGAGCGGGTTCGTTGTGGTGGCGGAAAAGGAGATCGAGGCGGTCGCGGGTCTGCTTGGCGCGGGCGGCGAAGGCCGCAGCCGGAACCGGTTCGGCCGCTCCCAGCGGGAGGGAGGACAGCGCGAGCAAGAGCGGAAGGAAAAGGGAAATGACGCGGGTCATGGCTTGGCAAGTTGCTCGACCGTCAGGTCCAGGGTCAGCAGCAGGCTCGGGGGAGCGTTGCGGCGGAAACTGAACGAGGTGACATTCGACAGCCGCGGTCCGGTTTCGACGGCGCGGAGAAAGGCGGCGAGCTGATCGTAGCCGCCGGTCAGCTTGAGGGCGAAGGGAATGCGGCGATAAAGCGAGTCGGTGTCCGCGGGCGGGGCGGGGAGCTGCTGCACGTCGGTGAGGCTGACGCGCGCCTGCTTTTCCAGGCGGTAAAAGTAGCCCTTGTTCTCGACCGGATTGTCCGCGACGAGGAGGTTGTCCTCGATGACCTTGGTGTACTCACGCACGTACGCGAGGTCGGAGCGAAGCGTAATCCCGGAAACCCGGGTGGCCAGCATGTTCTCTCCCTCCTGCGCGCGGGAGCTGACGACTTCACGCAGTTCCCCCACGCGTTGCCAGAGAACCCAGCAGGTGCCGGCAAGGATGAGAGACACCAGCGCGCAGGTCACACAAAACGGATACCGCCGGAGCCAGGTCAGAAGTCGCGCGAGCTCGGTGTTCATGCGGGCGGCGGCTTGCGCTGGAAGGTGATTTCGAAGCTGATGGTGTTGTCGGGCGCACGCACCAGGTCAGTGTTGATCTTGTCGAAGAAGGGGGCGATTTCCGGCTCCTTCAGCAGCTGCTTCCGGTAACCGCTGAGGAGATCGCTGGCCGTCTCATAGGATTCGTGGATGCTGCCCCGCACCATGATGGCGGTCTCGCTGGAATCGATGCTGTCGACGTTGAGCTGACGCGGCAGCGTCTGGCCCAGGTGTGCGGTGAAACCGGAGATGAAGAAGGAGGACTTCATCAGGGCGTACGCATGATCGACCTTTTTGGCCTCGACCAAGTAGTCGCGCTGCAGCTTTTGGATCTCCTGGACCTCTTTTCGGCTCTCGGTGATGCGTTGGTCCCAGTCGCGGATCTGGCTGTGCAGGCTCAGATTCATGTAAGCCAGCCAGCCGGTGAACAGGATCAACGCAAGCGTCGCCGAGCCGAAGAGCGCATTGATCAGAAACCGCTTGCCGACGACATTGTCCTCGGGAAGTTCGGTCTCGAGCCGGCAGTCCACATGCCAGTGCGGACCCAAGGCGAGGGGATCACGACTTTTGGTCATTGGCGGTGGTGGCCGCGGTTACCGGGCCGGGAACGAGTTGAGCGACGAGGGTCAGCGATTGAAACCAGGAATTGCCCGGCACCGGAGTTTCGGCGGTCTGCATGCCGACCGCCGGGAGCCAGGTTGCAAAATCGGGCGAGAAGAAGTCGAGGTCCACGGCGACGCTCAGCGCCTGCTCGAGCCAGGCCAGTCGGCCGGGAAGGTGGGTGCAGAACAGTGCGCCGATGCGTTGTCCGGTCTGCATTTCAAAATAGTCGACGGCGGGGCGCAAGTGGCGGGAAAGCATCCGGACAAGCCGGCGACTGTGGGTGCGCAATTCGTCCGTTGGTTCCTCCAGCTGGCGCCGAGCGGTAGCGACATCCGGCGCCCCGAGCTCCTTCATTGCTGCTTCCTCGATCGAGAGCAATCCATGCGGCAGCGGGGGCGGGGTGTGCACACCGTCTTTTCCGAGCAGGTAGATTCGCGTCTGGGAATGAGCGATCTCGCAGGCGACCAAGGCGTGGGGATAGGCAGTGAGGCTGAGGTGGCGCGCCAGCCCTCCCAGCAACCCTATTGTCCCCACCTCGAGACGCCGAGGGCGGATGCCCCATTTGCGCATGAGATTCTGGGCCTCGCGTACGGCAGTCCAAGGGACACCCAGCAACAGGCCGGCGCGAGCGGTGCTTTCGGGGGTCAGCGGCAGGCCCTCGCTTGGATGCAAGGCCGCAACGTGCCATTCCTTGGCGGAGGCCAACTTCGCATGCTCGGCAACGAGGCCGGAAAGGTAGCCTTGTTCCGCCAGGCGCCGGGGATTGATGGTCTCGCGCAGCAGCAGCCGCTCGTGGGGATGGAAGCTGCAATAACCGGGGAGATAACCGCTGGTATGTTCCGGAAACGTCTCACGGAGCCAACGCATCACCGCTTCCTCGTCGCCGGCGGCGATTTCCGCGAAACTGTCCACCGTCAGCGGTTTTTCATCCAGCCCCGAAAGGCGCGCCAGCTGGACACAATGATCGGTGAGATTCAACAGGACGCCGTGACGTTCCTTGCGTTGGAATATGGAAATGCTGGCCACAGGGCGAATCGGGTCAGCGACCACTAAGGGGAATACCCCCGGGCAGTGTCAATCAGACGGATGGAGCCGTTCCTCAGAACGTGTCCGTGATATTCGAAACCGCGTAAGGCTGGGCCGTGTCGCCAACACCCGAGAACACCGCGTCGCGGAGAGCGACATCGTAGTGCAGCGGCAGCGCAGTCGAACTGTAGGGATAAACGGTGATGTTGTTGCCAACCAGCGAACCGAAAAGCTCGGACGCGCTGCTGTAACCCCAAAGAGTGATATCAGCCTTCGGTGCGTAGATCGCGCCGTAGAACTTGGTCGGCGTCCAGACCTGCACGCTGTTGCCGACGTAGGAGCTGTTCGTGTTGATGATCGCGAGATTCTTCGGAAGGTGGGTCTGGTTATCGATCCCGTTATAGTAGATGTAGGCATTGCCCGACACGAGGATCTGGAGGGAACCTCCAGACTTGATGACGATCGAGCCGCTGCCGTTGATGTAAAGATTGCCCGGAATCACCAGAATGACGGGGCCATCCACCTGGAGCGTTCCGGAGCTCAAATAGTACCAGCCAGCCCAGCCCGAGGTGCCGCCGAGAGTTGCGTAGTAAGTGGTGGTGGAACCTCCTGCGGTGCCGAGATGAACCGTGCCGGTCGGCTCGTTCAACGTGGTGCCCGCACCGCTAGGCGTGGGGACGTCCGCGACGATCTGGTTGGGGCTCGTGCTCTCGCGAGATGCGTCGATCTTCACGGTACCCGACGTGGACGGGCCGGTCAATTTTGCCGTTGAGCCGGTGCTAAGAACCACTGCGCTGCTGCTCGGCGGCGTCGCCACGTAGCCCTTTACCTGGGTGCCGTTGGCGAGGGTGACGGAACTCCCGGCGACGACGGCAGCATAGCCTGAATTCGTCGAACTGTTATAGCTGCCGAGGGACGAATTGTAGCTGTCGATTGTCATGCCGCCGCTGGTGAGGTTCACGGAGCCGCTTGTGCTGTTGGCGGCCAACGCATTGGAAAGGATCGGAGCGCGGCCCGTGGCCGCCGTGGAGGAATAACCGGTGCCAGCGGACAGCGTGCGGGTGACGCTCGTGCCATCGGTGTTCTGGATGATGCCCACCGCGGTGATCGTCGGCTTGGTGGTGTTACGATTGGCGTCGTCGTAGTTGGTGATCGTCAGGTTAATCCGGCCCGTTACCTGCGAGCTCTCGTAGGTGAAACCCGTGAGGGATTTGGTGTAAACGCCACTGGCGATCGTCCATCCACTGAAATTCCGGTTGTTCAGCGCCCAAAGGGCTTCCTCCAAGCCAGCCTCCGCCAGTTGCCGGCTGCGCAGCGTCTGGAGCGAACGGCTGCCGGTTTTCAGGGTGTAGTAGCAGGCCGTTTGGTAACTCGCCAAAGCGACCGCCAGCACGAGCGTGAAGCACATCGCCACCAGCAGGGAAGACCCCCGCTCGCTCTTTGGAATCCGACGTTGCGACCGGAAATTCATTGCAGGTACGAGCGATTGCTCAGGGAGAACCGCGGTGAGACAGCAGTGTACGTCGCCGTCTTGAGGTTATCCGCCGCATTGCTGAGCGACGACGAAAACATCAGCTCAACCTCCTTGATGCTGGCCAACGTGGTGATCGCGTTGCCCGAGGTGTCGAAGTAGTAGAAATTGCAGGCCGTGAGATTGGTGAGGATTTTCGCCCGCACGCTGTTTGTGTCCGTGACATCCTCCGGGGCGACTGCGGCCGAAGCCACGCGCTTCAACGTGCCGGAGGCATAGCTGTAGGTCACGGTCTTGGAAGGGAACGAGAGGACCAATTGGGTGGTCGTCGCGGAGCTGATCTGGGTGGCCGTGAGAATGTCCTTGTTCAGCATGGCGAACGAACGCCGGCCATCGGCCTCGAGGCGCTGCGTATTCGCCATCCGGGTAAAATTACGGGCGATAAAAGTATACGCCGCCAAAGTCACGGCAATGATGACAAAGGTCACGCTCATGGCGACCATCAGTTCGACCATGGTGAAACCCGTTCGACGGGAGATCGGATTGTTACCTTTGGTAGGAAACATAGAGCCCGTTCTTGCCGACGTAAGTCGTACCGGTGCGCGTGTAAGTGCGTCCGTTGTGGTTGGACCAGGTCACCGTGAACGTGACCTGCTTGTAATCTGTTCTGCTCAGGGCGAAGCTGACCGTCCGCGTGCAGGCGAAACTCGAATTCTGCAGCAACGTGCGGAAACTGCTGTAGCTCGCCATGCTGGACGGATAACGAGGCGTCGTCGGATTGCTACTGCCCGCCAGATTGCTGCTTACCAGATTGATCGTGGTGGTGCCATTCGCCAGAGCCGAGGGGAGGGTTGAAGACCACGCGCCGGACAGATTGCTCATTCGGACGCGAGCGATCTCGCTGTCGATGATTTGCATTGCGGCCGCCTGTTTGCGGGAGGTTTCCAGCATCTCCGAACCGGATACAAGCACCTGAATCGCTCCGACGATACCCGCCAGCATGATCGCAGCCGCCAGCATCACCTCGATGAGGGTGAAACCTTGGGTGGAACGCTGGAGGGAGCTCTTCATCTGGCTGAGTAGGGTTTAGACCCCAGTTCTGGCAGGGCCATATTTTGGCGTCAAGGGTTAGTTATTGGATAGTCGCTAATGCCATGGATTTTCGCATTCGTAAAATACCTAGTCGTTAGCAACTTTTGTGCGCAATCGGCGAAAAATTCTACAAATCAAACAGAACAACGCCTAGGGTATAATGCCTATAAGTTAGGTTAAAGATCTTTGGAGTTAATGTAGATCGATTGCATAAATTGGGCTTTAGAAACTGATTCCTAGCAGGTTAAGGAGCGTACGAACGAACTGCAGTTGGAAAGGATCTATCGCAAAATTCCAGAAATGCAGTCGGTCTAAAGGTGCGACATTTTTTAGAAAGAATGAGTCGCGGAGAGCTTTGGAGGTGGAACGGGTCTTCCGTAGCGCCATTTATTTACATGTTTTTGACGCCCACAGAACGTCTTATGGCCATTGTTCGCAGAGCCTTTGTCGCTCTCGCCGGAGCTAGATCGCCAAAGGTCACACAACTCCGCCTTACGCGATTTTCGCTCGGGCTGTGCGAGCTTTGCCCCCGAGATTGAAACCGTCCTTGCAGTTCGCGCTTGCCAGCTCGGATGGAGCTCTCTGTCTTCGACCGCTCTGCTTCTTTCGAAGGAGGCAGATCAACCACAACTGCAAGCAACGTTAATCCACGATCGCAAGGCGGCCCATTGGCCGACCTGTGTGTCGCCTGATACATAGATCCACATGAGTACTAGCATCACCGTCAAGGACCTGCTCGATGCCGGCGTGCATTTCGGGCATCAGACCAAGCGCTGGAATCCCCGCTCGAAGCCCTACATCTTCGATCATCGCCAAGGCATCACGATCATCGACCTCGGCAAGACCCACGCCGCTCTCGAGAAAGCCTGCGCCTTCGTCGAGGAGACCGTGGGCAATGGCGGCAACATCCTTTTCGTTGGCACCAAGCGCCAGGCGAAGGACATCATCCGCGAGGCCGCGACCGCGACGAACATGCCCTACTGTGTCGACCGCTGGCTGGGCGGCACGCTGACCAATTACGGCACGGTCAAGCGCTCCATCGCGAAGTACAAGAAGTACCAGCAGATGGAAACAAACGGCGAACTCGCCAAGCTGCCCTCGAAGGAGGAGGCGGCCATCAAGCGCGAGATGACCCGCATGCAGCGCAATTTCAACGGGATCGCCGACATGGGTGATTTGCCTTCGGCGATGTTCATCGTCGACGTCAACCACGAGGAGATCGCAGTGGCCGAGGGCAATCGCTGCAGCATTCCGACCATCGGCTTGGTCGACACCAACTCCGATCCGGGCCTCCTGACCTATCCGATTCCCGGCAATGACGACGCCGTCAAATCCGTCCGCATCATCGTCGAGGCGATCGTCGCCGCGGTGCAGAACGGCCTCGGTCAGCGTGACACGCGGCGGGCCGCGCGGGCGCAGGCCGACTACAAGGCCGTGACCGCCGCTGCGGCTGCCGCGGCCGGCGTGACCGAGGAAGTCGATCTTTCTCAGGTCGAGCTGCCTGCCGGAGTGGCCGCCGTCGTCGAAGGCGACGCCGATGCCGGGGTGCCGAAGAAGAAACCGGTCCGGGCCAAGAAGGCCCCGGTGAAGGCGGAGTGATGGGCTTCCATTCCCTTTGATGAGCACTGCTATCACAGCCCAAATGGTCAGCGACCTGCGCGAGAAAACCGGCGCCGGCCTGCTTGACTGCAAAAAAGCCCTCACTGAATCCAACGGCAACGTGGAGGAGGCGATCGTCATCCTGCGCAAGAAGCTTGGCAGCAAGATCGACAAGCTTGCCGCCCGGGCCACCAAGGAGGGCCTGATCGAGAGCTACATCCACGTTGGCGGCAAGGTGGGTGTGCTGCTCGAGGTGAACTGCGAGACCGACTTCGTCGCCCGCAACGATGAGTTCAAGGCGTTTTGCCGCGATGTCTGCCTGCAGATCGCCGCGGCCAATCCCCTCTACGTCACGCGCGAGGAGGTGCCGGAGGCGGAACTGGCCAAGGAACGCGACATCGCCGCCGCCCAAGTCCAGGGCAAGCCGCCTGCGGCCGTGCAGAAGATCGTCGAGGGCAAGCTCGACAAGCATTACTCCACCGTCTGCCTGCTGGACCAGCCCTTCGTCAAGCTGCCGGAGAAGACGGTGAAGGAGATGCTGGCGGAGAAAATCTCGAAGATCGGCGAGAACATCCAGATCCGCCGCTTCACCCGTTACCAGCTCGGCACCTGAGTCCGGGATTTGCCATTTCCAAGGCGCTGCGCTCGCATGGGTGCGGCGCCTTTTTTTCGCCGCATGAAAGTCACCCGTCTCCAGATCGTCGCCCGCGGTTTCACCAACCGCTGTCCCAATTGCGGGGCCCGGACTTTGTTCAAGGAAGGAAGTTTCTTCCAAACCAACCGGACGTGTTCGGCCTGCGGCTTTACGATCGAGCGGGCCAACGACGAGGGGTTTTACCTCGGATCGGCCTCGCTGAACTTTGGCATGACGATCGTGCTGTATCTCGTGCCGGTGATGCTGCTGGCGTATTATCATGTGATCGGCGCGACCTTCGCCGGGGTGCTGGCGGGAGCGGGCGCCCTTGGATTCCCGATCCTTTTTTACCGTTCGTCGCGCAGCTGGTGGCTCATGAATTATTACGTCCTGTTTCCGCAGCACCTTCCGGCCAATGGCGGCAAAGGCCGGATGGGCGAGGATGACAATGTTTAGCCCCGGCGTCCCCGGCTCCGATTTTTTCGGCTTCCGTTTTCTTTCGGGCGGCCTACGTTCCCGCCTTCCGGCTCGGAGAGGTGGCAGAGTGGTCTATCGTACCTGACTCGAAATCAGGCGTGCCCGAAAGGGTACCGTGGGTTCGAATCCCACCCTCTCCGCCACTTTCGCGGCCCGAACCGCAAGCGTGGCCGGTCGGCTAGCCGGCGGCCCGCGCCCGCTGGGCGGCGGACGCCGTGAAATAATCGTGGACCGAGAATTCCGGCTCCCCGGCGCCGCGCGGCCGGGGCTCGTACGCGCCGTTGGCGTGCAGCACGCGGGCGTTCACATTGTCCTGGAGTTCCATCGGGAAGAGCTCGTCCGTGATCCAGCGCCGCAGGGCGGGATCCTCGATCGGGAACAGCACCTCGACCCGGCGGAAGAAGTTGCGGGCCATCCAGTCGGCGCTGCCGGCGAGGATGACGGGCTCGCCGCCGTCGTTCTCGAAGTAGAACGCGCGGGCGTGCTCGAGGAAGCGGCCGACCAGGCTGCGCACCCGGATGTTTTCGCTCAGGCCCTTCACCTCGGGGACGAGGCAGCAGATGCCGCGCACGATCAGCTCGATCTGCACGCCCGCCTGCGAGGCGGCGTAGAGGTTGTCCATCGTGGTCTTGTCGACCAGCGAGTTCATCTTGGCGAGGATGCGGGCGGGCCGGCCCGCGGCGGCGTGCTCGGTCTCGCGGATGATCAGCTCCTGGATCCGCTGGTGCAGCTCGAAGGGCGCGACCAGCAGGTGGGAGAAGTGCGGCTCGCGGCTGAAGCCGGTGAGTGAATTGAAGAGCAGCGCCATGTCGGCGGTGATCGCGGGGCGGGAGGTGAAGTAGCTCAGGTCCGTGTAGAGGCGGGCCGTCCGCGGGTTGTAGTTGCCGGTGCCGAGGTGCGCGTAGTGGCGCATGCCCTGTCCCTCCCGCCGCACGACGAGGCAGAGCTTGCAGTGGGTCTTGTGGCCGACGAGGCCGTAGACGACGTGCACGCCGGCCTCCTCCAGCTGGCGGGCCCACTGGATGTTGTTGGCCTCGTCGAAGCGCGCCTTCAACTCGACCAGCGCGGTGACCTGCTTGCCGTTGCGCGAGGCCTCGATCAGCGCGCGGACGATCGGCGAGTCGCCGCTGGTGCGGTAGAGCGTCTGCTTGATGGCGAAGACCTGCGGATCGCGCGCGGCGTGCTCCACGAATTCCACCACCGGCGTGAACGAATCGTAGGGATGATGCAGCAGCACATCCTGTGCGCGCAGGACCTCGAAGACCTGGTCGGGCTGCCGCAGCGCCGAGGCGTTGACCGGCGTGAAGGACGGATACTTCAGGTCGGGCCGGTCGATCTCGGCGAGGCTCATGAGCCGCAGCAGGTTCAGCGGGCCCTTGAAGCGGAACACGTACTCGTGCGAGAGGCTGAGATTGTCGCAGAGCAGGCCGAAGATGTCCTCCTCGACGCCGTCCTCGATCTCGAGGCGCACGGCCGAACCCCGGCGCAGGTTGCGCAGCTCCTCCTCGATCTTCTTCAGCAGGTTCTCCGCCTCTTCCTCGTCGATGTAGAGGTCGCTGTTGCGCGTCACCCGGAAGGCGTGGGCGGAGTTCAACCGGTAACCCGGGAAGACTGCGTCGGCACAGAGCTTGATGATCTCGGTGAGAAAAATGTACCGCTGCTCGCCGCCGGGCGACGGATCGATCCGCACGAGGCGCGGCAGCACGCGCGGGACGGGCAGGATCGCGACGAGCCGCTCGATTTCCGGCGTCGCCGGGTTGTCGAGCGACACCACGATGTTGAGCGTCTTGTTGCCGAGCTGCGGGAAGGGATGGGACTGGTCCAGGGCCAGCGGCGTCAGCACGGGAAAGATCTGCTCCTGGAAGTAGGTGCGCACCCACGCCAGCTCGGCGGGCGCGAGTTCACGGGCAGTCTTGAAGACAATGCCCTCCCGCGCCAGTGCCGGCACGAGCTGTTCGTGCCAGCAGCGGTACTGGTCCTCGATCAGCGAGGCGACCACGAGGTGGATGCGGCGGAGCTGCTCGCGGGCGCCGAGGCCGTCGAGGCTCGGCTCGTTCACGCCGGAATCGACCTGCTGGATCAGGCCGGCGACGCGGATCTCGAAGAATTCGTCGAGATTCGAGCTGACGATCGCGAGGAACTTCACCCGCTCCAATAGGGGATGGCGCGCGTCCTGCGCCTGCTCCAGCACCCGGCGGTTGAAGGCCAGCCAGCTCAGTTCGCGGTTGAAATAGGCGAATTTCGCCGTGGCCGGTCCGCTGTCGCGGCTGTCCTGCGCGAGCACTTCCTCCAGGAGGGGCGCCCGGGCGACGGCGGGGGCCACCCGGGACTTGGTCGGCGACTTGTGCGGGCGTTTGGCCATGGAAACCGGTCGATAAAAACGAGTCGGGCAGCGTAGGCCGCACGCAGGGCAAAACGAGTTTTTAATCTCCCGTCGCGCAAATGTAACAACCCCAGCGCCAAGCATCAGACAGGGCTGCCTGCCGCGCGCCGAAACTTCCGCCGGGGCGGCTGTCTGGCCCGCAGCAGGAGCGCTATTTTCCCGGCGTTCTGGCTCCCGCGACCCACACGGTCTTGACGTTCACAAACGCGCGCAGCCCCCACACGCCGAGCTCCCGGCCGTGGCCGCTCTGCTTGGCGCCGCCGAACGGCAGGGTGGGATCCGAGCGGACGAAATCGTTCACGAACACGAGCCCGCTCTCGATGCGCCGGGCGAGGCGCCGCGCCCGGCGGAGATCGCGGCTGAAGATCCCGGCCCCGAGGCCGTAGATCGAGTCGTTGGCCGCGGCGATGGCGGCCTCCTCGCTGCGCACCGGGATGATCGCGGCCACGGGTCCGAAGAGTTCCTCGTTGTAGGCGGGCATTCCCCGGCGGACGCCGGTAAGGACGGTCGGTGGATAATAAAATCCCGCGCCCGGGGTCGGCTTGCCGCCGAGAAGCACGCGCGCGCCGCGGCGGACGCTGGCGTCCACCTGCGCCTGAAGGTCGTCGCGGAGATCCCCCCGGGCGAGAGGGCCGACGTCGGTGGCCGGATCAGCGGGAGGGCCGACGCGCCGGGCCGCGAGCCGGGCGACAAATTTTTTCTCGAATTCCCGGCGCACGGATGCGACCACGATGAAACGCTTGCCGCAGACGCAGCTTTGTCCGCTGTTGAACAACCGGGCTTGGGCGCAGATCTCCGCGGCCTGGTCGAGGTTGGCGTCGGCGAGCACGACGTAGGCGTCGCTTCCGCCAAGCTCGAAGACTCCCGGCTTCATCGCGGCGCCGGCCAGCGCCGCGACGCTTTTGCCCGCGGCCGTGCTGCCCGTGAGCGTGACGCCGGCGATCCGCGGATCGGCGATGAGCTGGGGAATTTCCCGGGAGGTGACCAGCAGCGTCCGAAAAAGCCCGCGCGGAAATCCGGCGGCGGAAAACACGCGCTCGAGCGCCAGGGCGCAGCCGGTGACGTTGGAGGCGTGCTTCAGCACCAGGGCGTTCCCCGCCATGAGGACGGGCGCCGCGGCGCGGATGACCTGCCAGATGGGGAAATTCCACGGCATCACCGCGAGGATCACGCCCAGCGGCTGATACGCCACGCGCGCCGCCGCCGCGGCCTCGGGCGGCCGCTCGTCCGCCAGCCACCCGGGGCCGCGGCGGGCGTAGAATTCGCACGTCAGCGCCGACTTCTCGATCTCGGCCAGGGCCTGGGCCACCGGCTTGCCCATTTCTCTCACGGCCAGCGCCGCGAGCGCCTTGCGGCGCGCGCGGAGCGCGCGGGCCAGCGCCCGAAGCCGTCGGCTGCGGAGGTCGGGCGCGACTTCCCTCCAGCGGAGGAAGGCGGCGTGGGCCTGCGCGGTGGCGGCCTCGATCTGCCGCCGGTTGAAAGTGGCGTGGGCGCCAATGCGGCGTCCGCTGGCGGGATCGATCGAGATGAGCGGCATGATCGCAACTTGGTCGGGAGCGGCGCCGCTGGCAAGTCGGTGGCCGGATTCGCCGGAGTAGGGGCGTCCCTTGCGGACGTCTTAGTTAGCGATCATCGAGTTGGGCGTCCGCAAGGGACGCCCCTACATCAATTCAAGAATGCTGGATCCAAACAACGCGTTGGGGTCAACGCGTTCCACCCTCGGCGTGCAAAGCGCGGAGGTAACAGCGCTGTTACGGTCCTTCGCTTTTCTCTGCCAGTTCCAGGGTCAGGCTGCCTTTGTCTCCCACGCTTCCGATGCAACGCCACGCGTCCAAATCTCCCTTCGCTTTGCGGCCGGCCGGTGGTTCTGACTACTCCGATTCCGGAATAACCATGCCCTTGCTGAAGGAGCAGGCATGCCGGCTTCTGCCGGCGCTGGTCGGCCGCATGTGCCTGGACATCTACGATCGCGACTGGGTGCCGGAACTGCCCTTCACACTTTGGGAGACGGTTGCCGGCGCCGCGACCGGCCCGAAGGAATTTCGCGGGGAGGAAGTCGCGCTGTTCCGGCTGCTCGCCCACGTGTCCGGCGGCTGGGTGCAACACGACCGCGAAGGCGGCCTCCAGTTTGTCCGCCGCGAACGGTGGTTGCGGACGCACGCCGCGTGGAAGCGCGCGGGCGGGGCGCGGAAAAATCGCCGCACGGCCGCGGTGGCGTAGCCTCCGTTGCCGGCCACCTCGGCGAGGTGGCGGGCCCGGTCGGCGACCTGCCGACAAGCTTGGCACCCCTCAGACCGACTCCAGCAGCTTGTAGAGCCGCGCGACCATCGACGTCGCGTCATCGAGCAGGCCGGCGCTGATGAGGGCGTTGTCGAGGATCTGTTCCGCGACGAGGCGGGCCTTTTCGGGTGCCGTCCCCTGAGTCGCGAGCAGGTGCTTCATCACGGCGGAGCGGGGATTGATCTCGAGGTTCACGCGCAACGGAGCGTCGGCGCCCTCCTTGTTCATCGCCTTCATCATGCGGCGCAGGTGAGGGGAGGTCATCCGGTCGGCGTTGAGCGCGAGGGCTGGCGAGTCGACGAGGCGGTCGCTGGCCTTCACCTCGGCCACGCGGTCGCCGAGGGTTTCCTTGAGCCAGGTGGTCAGCCGCTTCGTCTCCTCCTCGCTCAACGCACCCTCGGGACGGGGCAGGTCGGCGAGCTTCACGTCCGCATGGTCGGCCGCGGTCAGTTTCTTGCCGTCGAATTCCCGGACGTTGTTCATCACATACTCGTCCACGGACTCGTAGCAGAAAAGCACCTCGAGGTTGCGGGCCTTGAAGCCCTCGAGATACGGGCCGTTCTCGATCGCGGCCCGGTTGGGGCCGACGAGGTAATAGATCTCCTTCTGCTCCCCGCCCATGCGGCTGACGTAGTCCGCGAGCGAGGTGGCGTTGCCCTTTTCGGTGCGGGAGGACTCGAACCGCAGCAGCTTCATCAGCGGATCCTTGTGGTTGAAATCGAGCGCGGCGCCCTCCTTGAGAAACACGCCGAATTCGCGGTAGAACTCGTCGTAGCCTTCAGGGCGGTTCTTCGCCTCCTCGTCGAGGAACTTGAGAAAGCGCTTCGTGATGACCTTGTTCAGCTTCTCGATCAGCGCCCGGTCCTGCATGGTCTCGCGCGAGATGTTCAGGGGGAGGTCCTCGCTGTCCACGACGCCCTTGAGGAAGCGCAGCCATTCGGGCAGCAGGTCCTTTGGCCGGGCGTCGATCAGCACCTTGCGGCAGTAGAGCGCGACGGAGGCCTCGGTGCGGGCAAGGCCGAGCTTTTCCATGTTCTCCTTCGGCACGAAGAGCAGCGCGTTGATCGCGAGCGGGGCGTCGGCGGAGAAATGCAGGCGCAGGCGCGGCTCGTCGTAGGCGTGGGCCTGGAACTTGTAGAACTCGGTGTATTCCTCCTCCTTGATCTCGTTCTTGCCCCGCAGCCAGAGCGCCTGGACGGTGTTGACGCGCTTGCCGTTGAGGTTGATCGGGAACGAGACGAACGCGCTGTAGCGCTCGAGGATCTCCTTGATCTTCCAATCCTGGGCGAAGTCCGCGCAGTCGTCCTTCAGCTCGATCACGATCTTCGCACCGCGCCGCTGGCCGTCGCTCTCCTCGATCTCGTAGCTGCCGGAGCCGTCGCTCGTCCAGACGTGGCCCGGCTCGCCGGCGCGCCACGAGTGGGTGTAGACGCGGACGCTCTTCGCGACCATGAAGACCGAGTAGAAGCCGACGCCGAACTGGCCGATGAGGTTGGCGTTCTTCGCGCCGCCCTCGCCCAGCGCCTGGAGAAAGGCCTTCGAGCCGGAATGCGCGATGGTGCCGAGGTTCTCCACCAGCTCCGCCCGCGTCATGCCGATGCCGAAGTCCTGGATCGTGATCGTCTTCGCCTTGTCGTCGGTCGTGACGTTGATCTCGAGCTCCAGCTTGTCGTCGAAGATCTCCTTTTCGGTGATCTGCGTGTGGCGGAGCTTTTCGAGGGCGTCGGACGCGTTCGAGACCAGCTCGCGCACGAAGATCTCCTTCTCGGTGTAGAGGGAGTGGATGACGATATCGAGCAGCTGCTTGATCTCGGCTTGGAACTCGAATTTCTGCGGCGTGGCGGTGGACATGGAAGAGAGGGAGGAGCTGGAACGGTGGTGCGGAAAACGCGGAAAGCAAAAGGGCCCGCCATTTTAGCGGGCCCCGGGAAAAATCAAGCGGCCGTTCCGCGATGGCTAGGGATTGTAGGCCTGGAGGGGGATGAGCCGCACCGGTCCGAGCAGCCCGCAGGGCTGGAGGTTCCAGGTGGAGGCGTCGAAGGGCTGGTAGGAGATGTTCACGAAATTGATCTCATAGAAATTCTTCCACGGCACCTTGCGCCGGTCGAGGTCCCGGATGCGGTTGGCGGCGGTGCTGGTCACCTCGATCGCGAGCGTGTTCTTCCCCGGCTTGAGGAAGGGGCCGATCTTCGTGCGCATCGGGAGCGACCAGACGAGGTCGGTCTGCACGCCGTTGACGAAGATGCGGGCGGTCTCGCGGACATCGCCGACATCGAGCAGCCAGTCGTCCGCCTTCACTCCGGCGGGCACGGTGAACTCGGTTTCATAACGGACCGTTCCACCGAAGCGCTCCCATTCGCCGCCCTGGGTCGTCCAGGAACCCAGCGTGTTCGCGGTGAAGCGCGGCGGCAGTTCCGGCCCGCCGCTCAGGGCGGTCGCCTTCCAGCTGCCGTCGAGCGTGACGGGATTTCCGGGATGGGTGTGCATCGTCGGCGTGCCCGGCACGGTTCCCTTCGTGACCGTCTTGATGAAGAACGACTCGCCGGGCGCCTGCTGGATGTAAACCTCCGCGGCGCCATCGCGCTGGCGGACCGAGGCCACGCCGACACCGCCGCGGCGGGGATTCATCTGGAGGGCCGCCGCGGCCGGGCGCCCGAGACGAATCCAGCCTTCGACGGGTTGGGCGGTCAGGTTGGCGATGAAGTACGCGTAGCCGTCATCGAGGCGGCGGCGCACGAAGCGCAGGCCGGTCTCGGCCAGCGGCTCGCGGCTCACGCCCCCGGCGGCCAGCAGCGGGGCGAGCGGACCGACGAGCACGCGCCCGCGCCCGACCTTCGATTCGGCCGAGCCGTCGGCCGCCGGAGCGAGCTGGAGCCCGGCGAGCGCGGCCTTGAACGCGGTGCGGCGCTCGGCGAGGCGGCCGTAGCCGGGAACGTCCGCCGGCAGCGCGTCGAGGAAGAGCACGGTCGCGCCGTCGTTCGCGAGGGCCAGGAGCCGCTGCAGCGTCGGCAGCGGCAGGTGCGCGGTCTTGGGCACGATGACCGTGCGATAGGTGCTGCCGGGTGTCTTGAGGCCGCCGGACGCATCGGTCTTGGTCTCCTCCAGCTGGGCGTCGGAGATGAGATCGTAGGAATAGCCCTTCTCATCTAGTTCGGTCATCAGCCTCCCGCAGGTGGTGTCACCGAGCCACGGGGCGTGGACCGTGAGCTGCATCTGCATGCCCTCGGGATTGTGCCACAGGTCGTCGAGCGGCCAGTAGACGAGCAGGTCGTTGTCGTGCGATCCCGCCTGCAGCAGGGTCTGGGCGCGCGCGATGTAGACATTGATGCTGTCGCCGAAGTCGCGCCAGAGCGGGTTGCGCGTGTTGAACTGCGTCGAGGCGTAGAACACCCAGCCGGGCCAGGGCGCGTCCGCGGGCGAGTAGGCGTTGCCGTGGTAGAAGATGTGGTTGATGCCCGTGAGGAAGAGCGCATCGGCCTCCGGCTTCATCTCCGACGGCGCCTCGCGGAAATGCTCGCGCAGCCAGGTGAAGGTCTCGGACGAGGCGTAGGGATGGCCGGCGACGTGCGCGGCGGACGAGGCGAAGCGGTGGATGATGGACGGATGGGCGGTGCGGCCGGGGGACGGATCGAAGTCGCCGGGGTCGCGGCGGAAGCCGGGAATGGGGAAGATGTGCGAGCCGAAGATCTCCGTTTCGGGGATGTCGGCGTTGGCGTAAAGATCGAGCAGGTTGGCGGGCGCGCCATGCGACTGGTTGCGCACGAGCCAGCCGCGGTCGTGCGACCACTGCACCCAGGTGTGCAGATAATCGAGATGCAGCTGCGAGATCGTCTCGCGATAATCGGTCTTGAGGCGCGCGAGCGTGTCGGCGTCGACCGGCTTCGCTCCCATCAATTCGGCGGCGTGCTCCTGGATGTCATAACCGTGCATCTGCTGGAAGACCTTGGGCAGTTCCGGCGTCCAGCTCGCGTCGTAGTATTCGAACGAGTCGTGGAACTGGGTGTGGATGAGTTCGCGGGGAAATTTGGCGAAGGCGTCGCCGATCGGCGCGAGGTAGCGGCGCAGGGCCTCGGGGGAATAGGGATCGATGACGAGCCCCTGGTCGCCGGGGGCCGCCCGCTTGACCATCTGCTTCGTCGGCTCGCCCGCCAGCCTGCCGTCCTTCAGGACGATCTTGGTGTTGGAGTATTCCGGAGTGATCCAGGGTCCGCCAAAGGGCCAGCCGGTGCCGGTGGCCATGTCGACGGCGAGGTCGAGGCGCTTCGCCTCGCGGCCGACGTGCTCGAGCATCTCCATCCACTGCGGCGAGAGGAAATCGATGAAACGGTTCTCGTAGCCCTTCGCGCCGTAGATCGGCGTGATCTCGACGCCGCCAAAGCCCGCGGCCGCGATGGCCTCGAGCTGGGCGGTGAGGTTGGCCTTGTCCACCGCGCTGCCGGGCCACCACCACCGCGTCCAGGGCTTGTTCTCGCGCTGGATCGCCGGCCAGGGGGAGGCGGGCGCGTCGGCGGCCGCCAGGGCGGTGAAGCCAACAATGAACGAAAGCAGGGCGGCCGGCAGAACGCGGAAGAATTTCATGGGGTTGTTTATGGCTACGGATTTGGAGGGCTGCCGCAATGCCGCAATTGCGGGAGAAACCCGGAGTTTGGCCACGAAAAGGCACGAAGG
>DASZQN010000049.1:0-30857 GCA_035549635.1 Opitutaceae bacterium | reverse complement strand
CCTTGCAATCACAAGCCGGGCGTCCGCAAGGGACGCCCCTACATCTCGCCAATTCATCGGAAGGTTACGGCGCCACCGTGACTTTGACGGGTGATTTCACGCGCTGCGTTTCCGCGGCGACGTAGGCGGCCCAGTCTTCCTTCGAGGAGAAGTCGCCGGCCTTGGTCCAGCCTGCGCCGACATAGTAGCGCACCGGCTGGCCCGAGGTGGCCTTCGCCAGCACCAGCTGATTGACGGAGTCCTCGGCGAAGCCGGCGAAGGCCGTCGGGACAATCACGCCCTCGCCGAGCCCGCCGTTGGTCTGCTGCGCCTCCCACTGCGTGAACCAGCCCGCGGCCTCGTCCTTGGTGACCGTGGACTTCGAGTTCTGGCCGCGGTCGCTGCTGTCCTTGTTGATGCCGATGCCGATGACGATGTCCTTGGCGCCGCCTTCGACCGTGAACGTGCTCTCGATCATGTCGAGGTTGTGGCCGGCATCGACCGTGAAGCGCTTGAGCTCGGAGACCTTCGCGCCATTGGCGTCCCAGGCGTCGTAGCCGAGCTCGAAGATCGCGCGCACCGGGCCGTTCGCCAGCACCTTCCAGGTCTTGTAATTGCGACCGACGTAGAGCTTGCCGCCGGCCCAGACGCCGGTGCCGCCGCAGCCCTGCGAGGTGCCGACGTTGTACATGTCGATCCCCTCGCCCTCGTCCTTGTGATAGTGGTCGTGGCCCTTGTTGTACCAGCGGTCGACGATGGGATAGGTCACGCGCTTGGACCAGATGTCGAGGCCGCTGGTGATGAGCACTTCCTTCCCGCGCTTCGGCTCGTCGGGCGCGGCCAGCGCCGGGCCGTAGGTGCGGTGGGCGATCTTGTCGTTTTCCCAGGCAAAGTCGTCCAGGCGCTCGGGCACATACCGGGCAAAAACCTTCGTCGGGAACACCGGCGTGATCGTCGTGATCCGCTCGACGGTGAACGTCGCCGACTTCTCGCCCGCGGCGAAGTCGTGCTGGAACAGCAGGTCGCCGTAGGCGACGCCCTTGTTCTGCGGGTCATGCATCTCGGGAAAAAGATTGATGACCTGGAAAGGCAGCACGTTGCCGGCGGCATCCTTGACCAGGATGTGCTGGACCTGCGCGCCCGGCATGGCCTTGGCGACCTCGGTCCACGGGAGCGCGATGGTCTCGGCCGGGCGGGCAATGGCGAGATCCTGGGTGGCGGTGATCGTGAACTTGTCCGCCGCCGCGGCCATCGCGAGCGGGGACAGCAGCGCGGCCAGGGCAAGGGAAACGAACGTGCGGGTTTTCATGGGAGGGATTTCAGGGTGAGACGCGGAACCAATCGAAATCGGCGTGGCCTGTCGAGGTCGCAGCAGGACCGGCCAGGGCGAAGACACCGACCTTGGCGCCGACCCAGCGGCTGATCCTGGCGGTGAACTCGTCGCCGAGCGGGACAAAGGACCGGCCGTCGAGGCTGTAGCTGAAGCGGCATTTCGCCGCGGCATCGACGCTGACCCGCAGCTGCACACCGGCCGCCGCCGAGGCGGGCGGCAGGTCGATCCCGGCGATCTCGCGCTCGCGGCCCTGGTTGTTGGCGTCGCGGCAGACAGCCTCGACCAGGCGGAAGCCGGCCGCGGTGCGGCGCAGGCCGATCCAGGCGTAGTCGTAGCCGAAGACCACGAGGCCCGAGCACTCGCCCGGCGCCGCCGGAGCGAACTTCAGCACGGTCGTGGCGGTGAAGGCCGGCGCCGGGAATTTCTGCATCAGGAGATTCGGCGCCAGCCACATCGAGTCGGTCGCCGGGGCAGGCACGCTCGAAAGGCGGAGCGAACCCGGCTGCGCCGCCAGCGAGGCCCACGGCGGCGAACCGTTCGCCTGCCACTGCCACTGGAGACCGAGCGGGGACGAGTTGAATTCGTCGGACGTCGCCGGGACCGCCACCGGTTCCGTGGCCGCCACCGCCGGCTTGCGATGCACGATCACCGGCTCGCCCTTCCCGTCGCCGTCGGGATCGTCGCCGATCACCGGCCAGCCGTCGGCGCGCCAGGCCATCGGCTCGAGATGAACCACGCGGCCGTAGGGGCCGCGATCCTGGAAATGCAGGAACCAGCTTTCGCCGGCGGCCGTGTCGACCCACGCGCCCTGGTGCGGGCCGTTGACCGCCGTGCGGCCCTGCTCGAGCACGATGCGCGCCTCGTAGGGTCCGCGGATCGTCTTCGAACGGTAGACCGCCTGCGTGCCGCCGGTCACGCCGCCGACCGGCGCGAAAATCCAGTAGTAGCCGCCGTGACGGTAGATCTTCGGCCCTTCCAGCGTGGTCCAGTTGCGGCCGGCAGTATTCTCGTCGATGACCACCGTGCCCTCGCCGTCGAGCACGCGGGTGCCGTCGGAAGAGAGTTCATTGAGCGTGAGCAGGTTGTTCTTGCCGGCGCGGCTCTTGGCCCAGCCGTGCACGAGATAGACGCGTCCGTCGTCGTCCCACAGGGGGCAGGGATCGATCAGCCCCCGGCCGGCCTTCACGATCACCGGAGCGGACCAGGCGCCGGCGGGATCCGTCGCGGTGACCGCGTAGATGCCGAAGTCCGGATCGGGATAGAAGATCCAGAATTTCCCCGCATGATACCGGATGGACGGCGCCCACACGCCCTCGCCCGGCCGGACCGTGGCGAAATGATCCGTCGGGATAAGCGCCGGCAGCGCGTGCCCGATGAGCGTCCAGTTGACGAGGTCGCGCGAGTGCAGGATCGGAAGCCCGGGCACATGGTTGAAGCTCGAGGAGACGAGATAGAAATCGTCGCCGACCCGGACCGCGTCGGGATCCGAATAATCCGCGAACAGCACCGGATTCCGGTAGGTGCCGTCTCCGAGATCCGGCGTCCAAGGCGCCGGGCCGCTCGCCATCGCGGCGGCCAGCGACGGAACCAGGATCCTTCCGCCCGTCGTTCCCAGGACCAGGACCGCGTAAGCGAGGGACAGCTTCATGGGGAGGCAAAAAAAGACCCCGCGAACCGCCGTGACAAGCGGCTTCGCGGGGCCCGGGAATCAGGACCTGGCGGAGATCACCACACGCCGCGCACGCCGACCTCGAAGATCGGGTCGCCGTATTCCGCGTGGTTGAAGGGCTCGGTCGGCGTCGACATGATGATCGGGCGGCCGAGGATGTTCCGCGCCTGGAAGTAGGGCGTGACCCGGTTGCTCCACTTGTAGTCGATGCGGGCGTCGATCAGCTCGCGGGGCGCCTGGTACTGGTACTCGTTGTAGTAGCTGTTGGTCGCGACGTCCGAGTACTTCACCGTCTTCTGCGAGAACGCCTTCAGCACGTGGCCGGTGTAGCTCGACGTGGCGGTGAGCGCGAACTTCCCGATCGAGTAGTTGAGCGTGACGTTCAGCGCCTCCTTCACCGCGGCGAACTCCATCGTCTTGTTGATCTGCTCGCGGATCGCGGCGCTCAGCTTCGCGTCCGTGGAGCTGAAGACCGCATGGCTGTTGATCGGGTCGATGCTGAGGATCGTGCCGTTGACCTGCAGGCCGAGCGTGTTGAACGGCTTCGGCAGGAAGGTGAAGTTCTGCGCGTAGCCGAATTCGAGGCCGTTGTAGTGGCCCTTCTCGGGGACGTTGAACTTGTAGGTCACGTCGTACTGGTCGACCGTGCCGACGAGGTTGGCCGGATTGATGCCGAGCAGCGCGGCGCTGCCGTTGTCCAGCGCCTGCGTGGCCGTGATGATGAAGTTCGTGAAGTCCTTCCGGAAGGCCGTGAGGGACACGACGCTCGAGTGGCTGAAGTAGTACTCCACCGAGGCGTCGTAGCTCTTCACGTCGTAGGCCTTGAGGTTCGGATTGTAGATCGAGACTTTGCCGCGGGTGCCGGCCGAGTTGTCCGGCGCGGTGATCGTCGCCGCGCCCGGGAGCAGGTCGCTGTAGTCGGGCAGGCCGATCGTCTTTCCCAGGCCCAGGCGGAACACCAGGTTGTTGTTCGGCGTGTACTTCAGGTTGAGCGACGGGAACCAGCTCTTGTCGCTGAAGTTGCTCTTGACGATGCTCGGCAGGGTCGAGAGGCGGTTCTCCGCGTCCGTGTTGCGCTTCTCGTAGCGCACCCCGCCGGAGACCAGCAGGCCGGTGACCGGGGTCACGTCGAGGCGGGCGTAGGGCGCGCTGGTCGTGTCGACGAACCGGGCGATCGTGTCCGAGCTCGGCGTGTACGGCAGGTAGGCCATGCCGCCGAGCTGGGTGTAGGCCGAGTAGAGGCTGACGAAGTTGTAGGCCGGGAGGCCGTAGCCGATGGGGTGATTGGAGAAACCCGTGTCGGTCATGCCGACGAGCTGGCTGCCGGTGACGGGGTTGCCGAAGCCCGTGGCCACCGACGTGCCGGTGCGGTTGAACACGCGGTTGTCGATGTTGCGGGTGTTCAGGTCGACGCGGCCGCCGACCTTCAGCTCGATGGGGAACGCGGTGTCGAAGCGGTTCTTGAAGTCGAGCGAGACGCCGTAGCGCGTGTCGACCGCCGTCTGCGGGCGGCTGCGGATGGTGCTGATGCTGAACTGGCTCAAGTCGCGCAGATCGACGGGTGCGCCCGTGCTGTCGAACACCGTGTAGGACGGGGCGATTTTCCCGACATTGGCGAAGTTCACCGTCAGGTTCGAACGGGTGAGATTGGCGTCGGAGTACCAGCCGCCGGTCGAGTCGCGGTACTTGCTGTACGACTGGCTCCAGTAGGTGCCGGCGTCGAGGTGGGCGCTGTCGCTGAAGTCGTGGCTGAGGGCGAGGTCGCCGATCCAGGTCACGCCGGATTTCCAGCGGTTGATCGTGCCGAGCACGACCGAACCGGCGCCCGCGCGGCCCTGGACGACACCGTTGCCGTAAGTCGGAACCGACGTGGTGGACAGCGCCGCGAGGTTGCCCGTGTTGACCGTGATGACGCGGTCGGTGAAGAGCAGGTCGTAGTAGGTCCACATGCCGGTGGCCGAGAGCTTCGTGTTCTCGTCGATCTTCCAGTCGACCTGGCCGGACAGCGACTGGCGGCGGGTGTCCTTCTGCTCGTTCTGGAGATTCCAGGAGGTCAGGGCCGGGTTGGTCGGGAGGCCGCCGTTGGCGGGATTGTACTCCCAGGTGTAGCTCGAGCGCGGGTAATCGTTGTAGAGCTGGGAATTCTTGTAGCTGACGTTGAGGCCGAGATTCGGCCGCAGGTGCACGGCGTAGTTGAGATCGAGGCCGGGCAGGATCTTGCGGGTCTTCTCCTGGCCCCAGCCCTCGGTCTTCTGCAGCGTGAGCGCCGTGTCGGTGCCCTGGAGGTAGGCGCGGTAGGTGAGCAGGTTGCCCTCGCGGTCGAGCGCGCTCTTGGTCACGAGGTTGATCTGGCCGCCCGTGCTGGTGGCGGGCGTCTCGGGATTCAGCGTCTTGAGCACCTCGACGGTCTCGACGTTGTTGATCGAGACCTGCTCGAACTCGAAGCGGCGGTTGAGCGCGCCGGAGGTGGCGCTGGCGATGGGATTGCCGTTGAGGGTCACGCTGGTGAACGTCGTGGACATGCCGCGCAGCGTGGCGGCGCGGGCGTCGTTGGCGTTGTAGTCGATGCCGACGCCCGGGAGGAACCGCAGGTATTCGGCGGCATTGCCCTCGGCGATGTCGCCGTACTGGTCGCCGGCGGCGACCACCTTCGTGTTGACCGAGATCTTCTGCAGGGCGACCGCCTGGGCCATGCCCTCCTTCGTGCCCGCGACGGTGAACTGGCCGAGGGTGACGACCTCCCCGCCGAGATGGACGGCGACGTTCGTGACCTGGCCGGCGGTGACCGTGGCGGAGACCGACTTCGACTCCATGCCGGGATAGCTGACGACCAGGGTCTGGGCGCCGGCCGGCACGTTGCGGAGCTCGAACGCGCCCTCCCGCGCGGTGCTCACGCGGTTCGTGCCGTTGACGACGACCTCGGCGCCCTCGAGATACTTGCCGGTGACGACATCGAGCACGGTGCCGGTCACGGTGCCCGTGCCGGCCGCTTGCGCGAAGGCGCTGGCCGTGAGCAGCACAAAGCCCGCGAGAAAAACGCCGGGGCGGGCGAGCAGTCTGAACAGGTTTGGTTGGGATTTCATGGGTGGGTAGTAGGAAGCAATTCAGCGGCCGGCGGACGAACGGCGCGGGGAAGCGCCGGCCGCCGCGGCGGAAGCGGAGCAGTGCGGGAACAGGGGGTAAAACCGGGGTAACCCGAGGCGAGGGGCATGCCTGGAAGGGGTATTTCCGCGCATCTCCGCAAGGGGGCCGGGAGGAGTCAACGATTATTTAGGACACGTGTCCTAATTTTTGGGAATGACAACCGGCCCCGCTCCCGCCCACCCTCGCCGCCCTCCCGCCGCCGGAAAAAAGCCTCGCCGCCGGTCCGGCCTTTCCGGTTCCCTTCTCCGTCCCAACCCCTCCATGACGACCCGCCCCTCCTCCCCCGCCGGCCCGCTCCCCACCAATTACCGCTGGCGCATCCTCGCGATGTTGTTTGCGGCGACGACGATCAATTACATGGACCGCTCGGTCCTGGGCGTCCTCGCGCCCACCCTGCAGTACAAGGTCTTTCACTGGACCGACCAGGACTACGCCACGATCACCAACTTCTTCAACGTCGCGTACGCGATCGGCATGATCTCGATGGGCGCGATCATCGACAAGTTCGGGACCCGGATCGGCTACACGCTCGCGATCACGATCTGGAGCCTGGCCGGCATGTCCATGGCGACCATCCGCCCGGCCTTCGGTGTGATGGGTTTCTCGCTCGCCCGCTTCGGCCTCGGCCTCGGCGAGTCCGGCAACTTCCCGGCGGCGATCAAGACGGTGGCCGAGTGGTTCCCCAAGAGCCAGCGCGCCTTCGCCACCGGCATCTTCAACTCCGGCTCGAACATCGGCGCCATCCTCGCGCCCACCGTCATCCCCCTCGTCGTCTGGGCGGACGGCACGCACTGGCAGTGGGCCTTCCTCACCACCGGCGTCTTCAGCGCCATCTGGGTGGTGGTGTGGCTGCGCACCTACCGGCGGCCCGAGAACCATCCGGGCGTGTCGCCGGAGGAACTCGCCTACATCAACAGCGACTCCGTGCCGGAGACCCCCGGCAAGAAGCTGCCCTGGTCCCAGGTGCTGCGCCACCGCGAGACCTGGGCCTTCGCCCTCGCCAAGATGACGGACGCCGTCTGGTGGTTCTACCTGTTCTGGGCCGGCAAATATTTCTACGACCGCTACGGCCTCAACATCAAGGGCCTCGCCCTGCCGCTCATCATCATGTACGCCGTGGCCGACGTCGGCAGCATCTGGGGCGGATGGATGTCCTCGCACTTCATCAAGAAGGGCTGGACGGTGAACCGCGCCCGCAAGACCACGATGCTGATCTGCGCCCTGCTGATCATGCCGGTGATGTTCTCGACGCAGCTGCCCACGCGCTTCGTGCTGAACGACGCCTTCTTCACGCGGCTGCAGACCGCCACCTTCGTTTCCCAGCAGAGCACCGGCGGAGTTTCCCGGGCGGTGGACACGCCCGTCCCGGCCGCGACCCAGACCGCGCTGCTCGCGCTCAAGGACAAGAGCTACGATTCCGCGAAGGAGTTCATGGCCGCCGTCGGCGCGGTCATCACGCCGGCCGAGGCCAGCCGCGAGGACAGCGCCCTCATCAAGAGCGCGCGTTCCGACAACTATTACTGGATCGCCGTGCTGCTGATCTCCCTCGCGCTGGGCGGCCACCAGGCCTGGTCGGCCAACCTGTTCACGCTGGCCTCCGATGTCTTCCCGAAGAAGGCCACCGCCTCCGTCATCGGCCTCGGCGGCATGATGGGCTCGCTCGCGAACATCGTCGCCACGTTCTGCCTCGGCCAGGTGCTGACGACGAGCGGGCCGTCCGGCTATTTCTTCGCCTTCCTCATCGCCGGCTCCGCCTATCTCCTTCTCCTCGGGCTGGTGCATGTCCTCATGCCCAACCTCACGCCGCTCGACGAGAACCTCCAGCACGTGAAGAGCTGAGGGGCGCTTCGCGCAAACGTTCAACGCTCAACGTTCAACCTCAACGTCCAAGGATCGGCCATTCTGCTGATGGCTGAGCTGGACGTTGAAAGTCGAACGTTGGATGTTGGACGTTGAATCCCCCGTCGCGCCGGTTCGCCTTACAACCCCGCGGGGACCGTGGGGATGGCGGCGGCGGAGAAATCGTTCTCGGTCAGCTTGAGGTGCGAGGGCGCCGCGCCGTCGAGCTTCAGGAAAGTGCCGGTGCCGGCCGCGGCGCGCGAGGAGCGCACGAGCAGATCGTCGCTGTCCTTGAACAGGATCACCGGCGCGTCCTTCGACGGGGCGCGGCTCGTGACGTCGTCGAGCACCAGGTCGTGCGTGCGGTCGAAGACGAACGCGCCTTTCGGGCCGGCGTCGACCCGCACCTCGTGGAGCTCGACGTCCCGCGCCCGGCTGCAGAGGAAACCGATGCCGCCCGTGGCGGTGATGTCGCTGAAGCGGAGGCGGTCGACGCTGCGCTCGTCCAGGCCGACGATGCTCGCGACCTGGTGGGCGTTGATGACGGTGATGTTGCTGAACGCGAAATCGTGGAAGGCCGGGGTGCGCACGGACACGGGTTCCGGCTGGGTCGGCGCGTACTCCATCGTGATCTCGAAGGCCTGCTTCTGCGCGTCCTCGATCACCCAGTTGTCGAAGCGGAAGTTCTCCAGCACGCCGCCACGGCCGCGCATGCTCTTGATCCGGACGCCGCAGTCCGTGCCCTTGGAGACGATATTGCTCGCCGTGACGTTGCGGACGCCGCCGGAGGTCTCGCTGCCGACGACCACCGCGCCGTGGCCCTTGTACATGACGCAGTTCGTGACGGTGACGTACTCGGTCGGCCGCGCGGTGCGCAAACCGTCCTGGTCGCGGCCCGACTTGATCACGATGCAGTCGTCGCTGGTGTTGAAGAAGCAGTCGGAGATGCGGACGTTGCGGCAGGAGTCGACGTCGATGCCGTCGCCGTTCGGTCCCACGCCCTCGGCCGACGGCTGGCCGTCGGGGTCGGCCGAGATGAAACGGACCCCGCGGATCACGACGTCGTCGCAATACGTGGGATGCAGCATCCACATCGGGGATTTGAACAGCGTCACACCCTCGACGAGGACGTTCCTGGAATTGTAGATC
The DNA here is from genome assembly GCA_035549635.1 of Opitutaceae bacterium. Lineage (GTDB taxonomy): Bacteria > Verrucomicrobiota > Verrucomicrobiia > Opitutales > Opitutaceae > CAIUWA01. The sequence continues at coordinate 21,744 of DASZQN010000049.1, read as the reverse complement.
CCGATGAGGGACGGCCGGAGGAACTCCGCGGCGAGCTTGAAGTCGTCCGCGGACAATTTCTCGCCCGCCTCGATCCGCGTGTAGAGCCGGCGCCATTCGTCCCGGGCGAGGGCCGGATTGACCCCGGCCGGCGGCGTGCCCCGGCCGGAGCGCCACCACCAGTTCCAGCCCTGGCCGTTGACGGTCCCGCGGCCCGTGATCGCGATGTTCTGCTTGCCGTTGGCATAAAGCAGCGGCGCGTGGGTGAAGGCGTTGGTGCACTCGTAACGGGCCGGGACGAGCGGCGAATCGGCCGGGTCGCCGCTGTACAGCAGCTCCGCGCCGGCCTCGAGCTGCAGCGTGAGGTTGCTCTCGAGCTGGATGGAGCCGGTGAGGTACCGGCCCGCCGGCACCACCAGCGTCCCGCCGCCGGCCGCGGCGCAGGCGGCCACCGCCCGGGCGAAGGCCGTCGTGTTCTTCGTCCTCCCGTCCGGCACCGCGCCGTAGTCCAGGACGTTGAAGACCGCGGGCGTGGCGCCGCGCGTCACGGCGGCCAGGAGGGCGAAGGAAAGCAGGGCGGGCAGGAGGCGGGGGCTCATGGGGGAAAGGGGGGGCAAGGACACGTGAGGACACGTGTCCGCGTCAAGCGTTTTCAGGCGCGGCCGCTGCGGGTTTGACACCCCGCGCCGCCTCCGTAATCAACCAGCGCTTCCGCCGCCGTCCCGTGAAAAAGAAATCCTCCGCCCGCGCCATCACCTCCACGGCGGAATTTGCCCGGTACGTGGGGCTGGCGCGCACCACGGTCTCGCGGGTGCTCAACGGGCAGCCGGGGCTGAAGCCCAACACGATCGAGCGCGTCCAGCGCGCGATGGACGAGACGGGCTTCACGCCCAACGCCTACGCGGTCCGCCTCAAGGGCAAGAGCACCGCGACCATCGGCATCTGCATGGAGGACCTGCTGACGCCGACCGCGGTCAAGAAGCTCGCCGCGCTGCAGCGTGTGTTCCGCGGCCGCCAGTACACGTCGCTGATCGAGGTGCTCGAGCCCGGCCACAGCCGCCGGCTGATCCGGCATTTCCTCTCCATGCGCGTCGAGGCGATCGTCTTCATCGGGCACTTCCCGCCGGACGAGCTCGTGCAGCGCATCGCGGAGCTCAACGCCCACGGCACGCCGCACGTCGTGATCGACCACGTCGGCATTCCCAACGCCCACCGCGTGACGCTCGACCGCGCCCGGGGGATGATCGACGTCGTCGACCACCTCGTCGCCCGCGGCCACCGCTCCTTCGGCCTTCTCGGCATCTCCGCCTGGCTCCACGGCAAGCTCGGCCGCATGCACGGCATCATCCAGGCGCTGGCCAAGCACAAGCTGCCGTTCGCGCAGTGCACCCGCTCGCTCGACCACCTCCACGTGCGCGAGAACGACTTCGAGTTCGGGCGGACGCTCGCCGCGAGCTTCGCCACCCTCAAGGACCGCCCGACCGCCTACCTCGCGCTCAACGACGAGATCGCCATCGGCGCGATGCACGGTCTCCAGGCCGCGGGCATCGACATCCCCGGCGAGGCCGCCGTCACCGGCTTCAACAACCAGGAGATCTGCGCGATGACCCGTCCCACCCTCACCAGCGTCGACCAGCAGATCGAGGAGACGATCCGCATCGGCACCGAGGTGGTGCTGAGCCAGATCGGCCAGCCGCCGCGGGTGAAGCCGATCCTCCGCACGATCGAGCCCAAGCTGATCATCCGCCAGTCGACGGACGCCCGCCCGGGCTGACCGCTCCGGCATCCCCGCGTTCCCCCGCTCCGCGCAGCGCGCCGCGCATCGGGAATTGACGCCGATTTTGCCCGGCCGTTTCCTGTTTGCCATGCACGCTCCCAAGCCGCCTCCCCCGAGCCCAGGGGTGAAATACAAGCGCATCATCCTGAAGCTGTCGGGCGAGGTGCTGCGCGGCGGCAAGTCCGGCGATCCCATCGATGCCGCCACGCTCGAGCGCACCTGCGCGCAGGTGAAGGAGATCCACGAACTCGGCGTCCAGATCTGCGTCGTCATCGGCGGCGGCAACATCTTCCGCGGCCTCAACGGCGAGAAGCGCGGCGTGGACCGCACCACCGGCGACTACATGGGCATGCTCGCCACGGTCATCAACGGCCTCGCGCTGATGGACTGCCTCGAGAAGATGGGCGTCACCACCCGGGTGCAGAGCGCCATCCCGATGAACCAGATCGCCGAGCCGTTCATCCTCCGCCGCGCCATGCGCCACCTCGAGAAGGGCCGCGTCGTGATCTTCGTCGCCGGCACCGGCAATCCCTACTTCTCCACCGATACCACCGCGGCCCTCCGCGCCAGCGAGCTGCACGCCGACATCATCCTCAAGGCGACCAAGGTCGACGGCATCTACGACAAGGACCCGAAGAAGTATCCCGACGCCGTCAAGTATGACGAGATCACCTTCATCGACGCGCTCAAGCAGCGGCTCAACGTCATGGACTCGACCGCGTTCTCGCTCTGCCTCGACAACAACGTCCCCATCCTCGTGTTCGACCTGAACGACGAGCACGCCGTGAAGAACGCCGTCCTCGGCCGCAAGGTCGGCACGCTGGTGAAAAACTGAGCGCCACCGACGGGTGTGGCGCTTCCGAGCGGGCCGTGCCGTGCAAACTCCAAACTCCAAAGTCCAAAATCCAAAATTGTCACCGCCATGAGCCCGATCCTCTCCGACACCCACGCCAAGATGAAGAAGGCCGTGGACTACACCCTGCACGAGTTCAGCGCGATCCACACCGGCAAGGCGACGCCCGCCATGGTCGAGGGCGTGATGGTCGAGGCCTACGGCTCGATGATGCGCCTCAAGGAATGCGCCGCGATCAGCACGCCCGACCCGCGTCTCATCCAGGTCCAGCCGTGGGACGCCGGCCTGGTCAAGGCGGTCGAGAAGGCCATCCAGGCCGCCAACCTCGGCTTCAATCCCGTCGTCGACGGCAAGCTCGTGCGCATCCCGCTTCCCGACATGAGCCGCGAGCGCCGGCTCGAGTTCGTCAAGACCGCCAACAAGCTGGCGGAGGAGGGCCGCGTGCACGTCCGCAACGTCCGCCGCGACGCCCTCGAGTCGGTGAAGAAGGCGAAGCTCCCCGAGGACGAGGGCAAGCGCCTCGAGAAGGAGATCCAGGCCGCGACCGACAAGGCGATCAAGGACATCAACGACCATCTCGCGCACAAGGAGAAGGAACTCCTCGCCGTCTAAAACGGCTCCGGATTCCAAGGTCCAAACGCCAAATTCCAATGACGTTTCAAGCCGTGGAGCTTCGGGCGTGAGGCATTTTTGGCGTTTGGGAATTGGGATTTGGAGTTTCTAACAGTCGTGTCCGCGCCAAAAAACAACTCCCACGCCGCGCCGCGCCGCGTCGTCATCAAGCTCGGGACGGGAGTGCTGACCTCGGGCATCGGCGAGCTCGACACGGCACGCATCACCTGCGTCTGCGGTCAGATCGCGGCGCTGCGCGCGCGGGGCACCGAGGTCATCGTCGTCTCGTCCGGCGCGGTCGGCCTCGGCATGGGCGCGCTGCGTCTCGCCAAGCGCCCGAAGGAGCTGCCGAAGAAGCAGGCCTGCGCCGCCATCGGGCAGAGCCGGCTCATGCAGACCTGGCAGGCCGGCTTCGCGCCGCACGGCCTCACCGTCGCGCAGGTGCTGCTGACCCACGACGACCTCCGCGTCCGCTCCCGCTACCTCGGCGTCCAGGAGACGCTCCGCCAGCTCATCGCCTACGACGCCATCCCCATCATCAACGAGAACGACACCGTCAGCGCCGCGGAGATCAAGTTCGGCGACAACGACACACTGTCCGCGATGGTCGCCAGCCTCGTCGAGGCGCAGTATCTCGTCATCCTTTCCACCGCGCCCGGCCTGATCGACCTGGAGGGGACCGGTGAGGTCGTGCCCGTCGTCGAGAAGATCACGCCGGAGATCGAGGCCATGGCCGGCGGCACCTCCAGCGAGACCGCGACCGGCGGGATGATCAGCAAGATCTCCGCCGCCAAGCTCGCCACCCGCGCCGGCTGCGGCGTGTTCATCGCCAGCGGGAGCGAGTCCGAGATCCTCGCCAAGCTCTTCTGCGGCCGCGGGCCCGGCACCTTCTTCGTCCCCAGCGGCCTGCCGCTCGACGCCAGGAAGCGCTGGCTCGCCTATTTCCACCGGCCCGCCGGCACGCTGCGCGTGAACGACCGCGCCGTGCCCGTCCTGCGCGACCAGGGCCGCAGCCTGCTCGCGGTCGGCGTCACCGGCGCGGCCGGCGAGTTCGAGGCCGGCGACATCGTCAACATCGCCGGCCCGGACGACATCGTCTTCGCCCGCGGCAAGGCCGCCTTCGGGCGCCGCGAGATCGCCGCGCTCGCCGGCCGCAAGAGCGCCGAGCTGCAGGCGCTCTACCCCGGCCGCAAGCACCTCGAGGTCGTGCACCGCAATGACCTCGTGCTGCTCTAGGCCGTTTTCGCCTTTTCCGCCGGCCCGGGTTCTGCCTATTTTAGGACACGAGTCCTAATTTGTCCTTTTCCATGAACAAAATCCTGTCCCTCCTCCTCGCCCTGGCCGCCCCGGCCGCCGCCGCGGAGGCCCCCGTCACGTGGGAAGCCGCCGCGCCGATCCTCGCCCGCATCCGGGCGCCGCAGTTCCCCGCGCGCGATTTCGCCATCACGGCCTACGGCGCCGCGAGCGGCGGGCAGGCCGACTGCACGGCCGCGATCCGCCAGGCGATCGACGCCTGCGCCGCCGCCGGCGGCGGACGCGTCGTGGTGCCGGCGGGGGAATTCCTCACCGGCGCCATCCGCCTCCGCAGCAACGTGAACCTCCATCTCGCCGACGGCGCCACGCTGCGCTTCCGGACCGATCCCGCCGCCTGTCTCCCGGTCGTGCGCACGCGCTGGGAGGGCACCGAGTGCATGAACTACTCGGCGCTGATCTACGCCTTCGAACAGGAGAACATCGCCGTCACCGGCAACGGCACGCTCGACGGCCAGGCCGGGGACGACAATTGGTGGGCCTGGGCGAAGCAGGACGCCAACCGCCACTCGCCCGCCGTGCCCGATGCGTCCGCGCTCGTGGCCGCAGGCGACCGCAATGTTCCCGTCGAGGAGCGGGTGTACGGCGCCGGCCACTTCCTGCGGCCGAACTTCATCCAGCCTTATCGCTGCCGGAATGTCCTGATCGAGGGCGTCCGCATCCGCCGCTCGCCGATGTGGGAGGTCAACCCCGTGCTCTGCACCAACGTCACCGTCCGCAATGTCGACATCCTCAGCCACGGGCCGAACAACGACGGCTGCAATCCCGACTCGTCGCGCGACGTGCTCATCGAGGGCTGCACGTTCGACACCGGCGACGACTGCATCGCGATCAAGTCCGGGCGCAACGACGACGGCCGTCGCGTCGGCGTCACCGTCGAGAATCTCGTCATCCGCGGGTGCACGATGAAGGACGGCCACGGTGGCGTCGTCGTCGGCAGCGAGACCGCGGCCGGCTGCCGGAATGTCTTCATCGAGGACTGCACGATGGACAGCCCCAACCTCGAGCGCGCGCTCCGCTTCAAGTCCAACGCGCGGCGCGGCGGCGAGATCGAGAACGTCCTCATGCGCAATGTCACCATCGGCCGCACGCTCGAGGCCGTCATCACCGTGGATTTCCTCTACGAGGAGGGCGCGAACGGCCCGCACAAGCCCGCGCTGCGCAACCTCCAGCTCGACCACGTGACCGCCCGGGCGACGCCGCGGGTGTTCTATGTCGTCGGCTTCGACGGCGCCGCGATCGACGGGATCCACCTCTCCCACTGCTCCTTCGCCGGCCTCGAGACGGGCGAGCTGATGGAGCACGCCGGGCACGTGGACTTCGACGACGTGAGCCTCACGCCCAAGGTGCGGCCCGAGAGCCTGAGCTCCCGCAAGGCCGGCACGCTGTAGCCGCAGCCTGATTCGTCAAAAGGGACACGACCGTTGTAGGCCAGCTCGGGGAGCTGGCCGCCAGGTCAGCGACCTGGCCTACAACGGATCGAGACTCGACTCACTGCCAGTTGTACCGCACGCGGTAGGTCACCACGGTCTCGCCGTCGGCCGGGACGTTGACGCGGAACTCGACGTTCTGGGCGTCGGTTTTGATGAAGTCGTGGGACTTCTGGACGATCTCCCAGTTCGTCCAGCGGTAAAGCCGCTCGGCCACGCGCACCTCGACCGCCTCGGATTTCCGGTTGCGGACGTGGATCTCGAATGCCTCCTCCGCGGAATCGTTCCGGCTGTTGAGCACGTAGTCCGTGCGCTTGCGTTCGCCGACGAGGTCGAAGGCGTCGCCGGTGTAGATCCGGACCGTCTCGTTCTTCGGCGTGTGGTCGATCAGGTTCTCGCCGGTGAATTCCAGGCGGCCGTCCGCGTCGTCGCGGCGATAAAAGCGGGTGCGTCCCTTCGGCAGCGGCTGGCCCAGCCCGTTCGCCTCGGTGTTGTCGAATTCCCGCATCACCCAGACCTTCGGGTTCGACTGTGTGCCGTAGTCGCGGTTGTTGCGGATCGCCTCCGGGTTCCAGCCGCGGTACTGCGCCGAGATCGCCGCACCATTGTAAACGTAGAACATCCGCGCCTTCACCGCCGTCGCCCGGATGAATTCGATCTGCTTCGTCTCGCGGTCGTGCAAGGTCGCCGGCCGCGCGAGCGAATAGAGATGGAACTCGTCGAAGGCCTTTTCGGTGACCGCCGGCCCGCCCGCCTTGGCTGCCGCTTCATACAGGAACACGTCGGACACTCCCTGCTGTTCGGGCTGCAACTTGCTCACGTCGCCCGCCATCAGCTTGATCGTCGCGCTCTCGAAATCCTTGCCGGTCTGATTGTCGATCGTCACCCACCCGATCACGTCGAGCGTATCCCCCTTCTCGGGCGCGACCAGGTTGTAGGCCGCCTCCCAGCGCATGCCGGCAGTGATGTAGCTCAGCTCGGCGTCCACTTTTACCGGCTGGTCGATATTGAAGCGCCAGGTCAGCATCGGCTTGAGCACGGCGTCGTCGGACAGCGCGGGGAAGACCGGTTCGCCCGGCAGCGAGAAACGCACCCGGCCGTCCACCTCGATGATCGGCTGCCCGACGCCCTGCGGTGGCATCGCCGGCTGCTGAAAATAGACCTGGCCGGGGCCCGCGCCGCCGTTGGAATTCGGCACGTAACCGCTGCGGATCACCTTCCCGTGTACCGTCGATTCGCGGCCCGTCTGGTCACGCACGATGAAGTCGAGAACCTTGCCCTCGTAGAGCGAGAGGAGCAGCCCCTGGGAGATGGTGTCGGAGCGGTAGTTCTGCTCGAGCACGCGAAGCGGCACCTTGCCGGTCGGGTCGCGCAGCACCACTGAATCCGGCTCGAGGCGCATGGTCACGCCGGAGCAGTTGACGGTGTTGTCGCCCGCCTTGAGGTCCAGCATCACATGCTCCCGGACGACGGCGAAATCTTGGTTGTAGATGGTCAGCGCCGGCTGGGCGCCCGCGGCCGGCAGCAGCCCGGCCAGGATGGCAACGAGGAGGGAAAGGCGGAGAGGTTGCATGATCGGGAAGAATTGGGATGAGGATTCAAACGGGCGAGCGGGGAATTTGTTAGCCGGGAAAATCCCTTCCCGCGACGATGGCCGGGCGGCCCGGCCATTCCGCCGGGGGCCGCCAGGGCCATTTGTCGGGGGAATTTCTTTGCGTCCCAAGGCGGTTGCCCAAGTTTTCGCGTCGTCGCATGGAGCCCCTGGCCGATCAACCGGATCACGTCAGCGCCGTCCGCCTGTTGGCCGGACCCGCGCCATGAAGCCCTCGACGCTGCTGATGGCCCTGGGCCGCGGCATCCGCTCCCTGCTGGGCAAGGCCGGCCGTCCCCTCCTCTATCTCGTGGCCGCCGCGCTCTCGCTCGGCTGGATCCTGGCGCTGGCCAGGCAGCACTTCATGATGATGATGCAGCCGGGCCCGCAGGAGCTCAACGAGCCGGCCGCCTGGTATGCCACCTGGCTGCTCGACCAGGGCCGCAATCCCTACTCGGTCCAGGAGATGCCCGGCTCCGCGCAGTTCTTCGGGCCGCTCTACAGCTACGTTGTCCTCGCGCTGAAGCCGGTCCTGGGCATCGACTACCCCGCGCACCGCATCCTGAACTTCGTCTGCATCCTGCTGACGCTCTGGCTGCTGTGCTCCCGGATGGTGCGGCTCGGCGCCAGCCGGACGCTCGCCCTGGTCGCCGGCGCGCTGCTCTACTGGATCTTCAACCAAAACATCCTGATCACCGCCCGGCCGGACGCGCTGGGGATGCTGTTCTTCGTCGCCGGCATCATCATCCCCTGGGAACGCGGCTATCGCCGGTGGCCGGTGGTGATCGGGCTGGCGTGCGCGGTCCTCGCCTTCCACTGCAAGGCGTACTTCGCCCTCTCCGGCACCGCGACGCTCCTGGGCGTGGCCTGCCACCGCTCGAAGGGCGAGGCGCTGGCGATGGGCGCCGGGTTCTTCGCGGCGATCTTCGCCACCATCGGGATCTTCATGTATTTCTATCCGCTCTACTACGCGGAGGTGTTCGTCATGCAGTCCGGCACGGTCGTGGTGAACTCCAACAGCGACATCCTGTACATGCACACGGCCATGCTGGTCGAACGCGCCTGGCCCTACCTGCTGATCCTGAGTTTCGCCTGCGCCCACTTTGCCGCCCGCTACGACTGGAAGGCCAACCTCGCCTTCGCCCGGGCCCACTGGCGCGATCTGCGCACCCCCCTCACCGCCCAGCCCCTCCCGGTGCTCGGCCTCGTCCTGATCGTCCACCTCGTGCTCATGCAGGCCGTCATGGGCCGCAACGGAGGCGCGACCTTCACCTATCACATTCACCTGCTTTATCCGCTGTTCATGCTGGCGCTCGCCGCCTACGCCACCACGCCGCGCCGCGATGTCATCGCCGTCGTGCTGCTGGCCGTCTGCACCCAGCTCAACTTCGAGCTGGACGGAGCTCCCGACTCCTCGCCCGCCTACACGCAACTGGCCAAGAAACTTGAGCCCTACCAGAATGTCCTCGGGATCGCCTCCACCACCGAGATCCTCGCCCGCCAGGGGAAGGCCGTGCACAACGACGGCTTCACCATCTTCGTCCCGTGCGCCTTCGGCGGCGGGCTGCTCGGCCGCACGAAGTCGGTCGATGCCCTCAACCAGCGTTATGCCGAGAGCCTCGATGCCATCAAGGACGACGTCATCAACCACCGGGTCGACGTCATCATGACCCAGGACCGGTGGTGCTACCTCTGCGACATGGACACGGTCCGCGCCAACTACGAGGTCCACCCGGATGAACGCATGGATCTCCCGATGCGGTTTGCGTGGGACAATATCGACTTCTGGTATCCCAAGAGTCCGCCGACGCCCGCGACCCCGCCCAGCCCGCCGGCCCCGCCGCCGCCGTAGGCTCCCGCGCACCCGGGCGGCGGATTTCCAACGGAATTCTTCTTTGCGTCCCGGCGCCTTTGCGTGAGGTTCATCGGGCTCCATGGATTTTGCCCTCGACTCCCCGCACGCGCCCTCGGGCCACGTCCCGCCGATCGATTTCCGCGCGTCCCTGAACGACGAGCAGTTCGCCGCGGTGACCGCCCCGCCCGGGCCGCTCCTCGTGCTCGCCGGCGCCGGCTCGGGCAAGACCCGCACGCTCACCTACCGGGTCGCCTACCTCCTGTCGCAGGGAGTCCGCCCCGGCGAGATCCTCCTGCTCACGTTCACCAACAAGGCGGCCAAGGAGATGCTCCACCGCGTGCAGGACCTCACCGGCATCGAGCCGGCGCGCTTCTGGGGCGGCACGTTCCACTCGATCGGCCACCGGGCGCTGCGGATGCACGGCGAGGCGATCGGGCTGCCGCGGACGTTCACCATCCTCGACGCGGAGGAGTCCGAGGGGGTGCTGCGCGACGCCGTCGAGGCCGCGGACAAGACGTTCTTCAAGGACAAGACCCACCCGCGCCCCGGTCCGCTGCATTCCCTGATCTCCATGGCGCGGAACACCCAGCTCCCGCTCGCGGAGACCATCACCCGCTTTTTCCCGCAGCACGAATCCATCGTCGAGCGCGTCCCGCTCTTCGCGAAGAAATACGCCGAGGCCAAGCGCGCGGCCAACGTCCTCGACTACGACGACCTCCTCGAATTCTGGCTCGAGCTGCTCCAGAAATCGCCCGACACCGCCGCCTATTTCGCCCACCGCTTCCGGCACGTGCTGGTGGACGAGTACCAGGACACGAACACGCTGCAGTCGCAGATCGTCGACCTCATCGGCTCGCACCACCAGGTGATGGCCGTCGGCGACGACGCCCAGTGCATCTACACCTGGCGCGGCGCCAACGTGGAGAACATCCTCACCTTTCCCGACCGCCATCCCGGCACGGCGATCCACCGGATCGAGACCAACTACCGCTCCACCCCGCAGATCCTCGCGCTCGCCAACGGCGTCCTCGAGGCGCAGCCGAAGGGGCGCCACTTCGAGAAGGTGCTCAAGGCCCACCGCGCCAACAGCGAGCGGCCGTACTTCGTCCAGTCGATGGACGGCCGCGAGCAGGCCCAGTTCATCGTGCAGCGCCTGCGCGGGCTGATGGAGGAAGGCTGCGCGCTCAAGGACATCGGCATCCTCTACCGCGCGCACTTCCAGGCGCTCGACGTTCAGCTCGAGCTGTCCCGGCTCCAGATCCCCTACCAGATCACGAGCGGCGTGCGCTTCTTCGAGCAGGCCCACGTGCGCGACCTCGTGGCGCTGCTCCGGTTCGTCTACAATCCGTCCGACACCGCCGCGTGGAACCGCATCGCGGTGCTCCTGCCGAAGGTCGGCGACAAGAACGCGCAGAAGCTCCATTCCGCCGCGCTCGACCATGCGAGGCTGCTGCAGAAAAACTTCCTCGACGTGCTCGACACCGACGACATCCGCTCGAAGGTGCCGAAGGACGCCAAGGAGGAGTGGCCGAAATTCACCGCCTCGCTCGTCCAGGTCGCCGAGGCCATGCGCACGCTCAAGCCGCACAACGCCGTCGAGCTCGCGATCGACGGCTGGTACGGCGACTACCTCAAGGGCGCCTACGCCAACTACGTCTCCCGCCTCGACGACCTGAAGTCGCTCATCGGCTTCGCCAGCCGCTACGACGAGATGCAGGAGATGCTCGCCCAGATCATGCTCCTGAACAGCGAGACGAGCGACCGCTCCGTCGACCCCGACGCCGATGCGCTGCGGCTCACGACGGTCCACCAGGCAAAGGGCCTCGAATACGCCGTGGTCTTCCTGATCGGCCTCGCCGACGGCGGCTTCCCGCTGCGCCGCGCGATCGAGTCCGGCGACATCGAGGAGGAGCGCCGCCTCTTCTACGTCGCCGTCACCCGCGCCCGCGACGAGCTCTACCTCTGCTTCCCCAAGGTGAACACCAAGGGCGGCCCCACCATGCTCCAAACGCCGAGCCGCTTCCTGACAGAGCTGGATCCCGACCTCTACCAGCAGCTGAAAATCAAGCGCAGCTACGGGTGGTGAACGGCGCCAGGGACGGTTCAGCGCTGTACCTCGGCGAACGGGCAGCCACGCGCCCGATCCCATTTATCGCGTTGCGCCAGTATCCCAAAGCGGCAGCCTGCCGCACCATGGAGTCCGCTCTGTTTGCGCGTCACGTCTCCCGTCCGATTCTCCGTCCTCCCGGCAGAGCGGCTGTGGCCGTCCTCCTTCTCCTCGCCGCTCGCCTGGCCGGGGCGGATGCCGACACCGCGGTGTTCGCGGAGGGGATGAAGGCCTTGAAGGCCGCCGACTACGAAAGGGCCGTCGCCGACTTCAGCGAAGCCATCCGCCTCAAGCCTGACGATGCCGAGGCCTATCTCAACCGCGGCGATGCCTACGACGGCCAGCACGACTACGACCGGGCCATCGCCGACTTCAACGCCGCCATGCGCCTCAAGCCGAAGCTGCCGGACGCCTATTACAACCGGGGCAATGCGTACCTGGCCAAAGGCGATGACGACAAGGCCATCGCTGATTACAATCAGGCCCTCCAGTTGAATCCCAGCTTCGTCTCGGCTTACGAGAACCGGAGCGTCGCCCTCGATAACCGGCACGAGTACGACAAGGCCATCGCCGACTGCGATGCAGCCCTCCGTCTCGACGCCAGCGATTCCACCGCCCACATCAATCGCGGCAGCGCCTGGCTCCACAAGGACGACTACGACCGGGCCATCGCCGACTTCAGCGAAGCCATTCGCCTCCAGCCCGACAGTGCCAACGGCTACTACGACCTGGGAATGGCCTGGCGCAAGAAAGGGGAATTCGAAAAGGCCCTCACCGACCTGGACGCGGCAATCGGCCTGAATCCCAAGCTCCTCGAGGCCTACAGCGTCCGCGGCAACGTGCACAACGACCAGCACGACTACGCCAAGGCCCGCGCCGACTTCAACACGGTCGTCGGCATCGATCTCCGCTACGCCTCTGGCTGGAACGACCTAGCCTGGCTGCAGGCGGTCTGCCCGGACGGGCGTTTCCGGGATGGCGCCAAGGCGGTGGAGAACGCAACCAAGGCGTGCGACCTGACGGATTGGAAGAATGCCGATTACATCGACACTCTCGCCGCGGCTTGCGCGGAAGCCGGCCGGTTTGCAGACGCGGTGAAGTGGGAAAACAAATATCTCGAGTCCAATCCGCCCAAGGAGTTCGCGGACGAGGCCCGCCAGCACCTCGCGCTCTTCCAGCAGAACAAGCCGTATCACGATCCGGCCAATTGAGGCGTGAGGCACGGATCAGAGTTTTCCACCTTTTCCGGCGGTGCAGGCCTCACGCCTCAAGCCTCAGGCCTCGCACCTCAATGATGGTGGTCGTGCTCGTGATGGTGGTCATGCTCCCGCTGCTGGCGGCGCGAGAGCTTCGGACGCTTGGGCTCGGGGAGTTCGATCGTCGCCGCCCGCACGAAGGGATCGGCCCCGAGGACGATCACGCGGCGGATCGCCTCCCCGGTTTCGGGGTGCTTCTTCAGCGGCGCGTCCTTGATCGACTGGAGAATCTCGTAGCGCTTCACGGCTTTCCCGGGGCGCGGCAGGGTTTCATAGACGTAGGTCAGCATGGGAAATGAGGGGGCTTGTCACGCGAAGGACGCAGGGGACGCGGAGGAGTTTCCTTAAAAATCCGAAGGACGGACGAAGGTGCAACGTTCAACGTCGGATGAGAATTCCGCCGGCATCGAACGTTGGACGTTGCGCAGCCTCAACTCCCCCCCTCCTCGGATGGCCCCGTCCATTGTCAACTCTTAGTTGGCGAGGCGTCTGTGAAATTGGAGCGGGCAAAAGTCCATTTCCCGTTTACCGCCGATAACCCCGATCCCAAAGATCGGGGGCCTCAGCCGCGGAGTTCAAATCGCAGCCTGCCCCTGCCCCGATATCCCCCGCGACAGATTCCCCATGAAAAACGTCCTGCTGATCCTCGCCGTCCTCGTCGGCCTGATTTTCATCGCCGGCCTCGTCCTTTATCTCCTCGGCCGTGCGCAGCCGGAACGCCACACGGCCCGCCGCTCCTTCACCGTGCCGCAGTCGCCCGCCGCCGTCTGGGGCGTGCTCACGGACTATGCCGCGATGCCGCAGTGGTGGCCTGCGGTGAAGGCCGTGCGGATGGAAAAACGCCCCAACGGCGAAACCGTCGCGTGGAACCAGGACAGCCACGGCCGGGAAATCGGCTTCCGCACCAAGGAGGAAAAAGCGCCCGTCCGCCTCGTGCGCGAGATCGTGGGCGACGACCTGCCGTGGGGCGGCACCTGGACCTATGAGCTCGCGGAGGAAAAAGGCGGCGGCACGCGCGTGACGTTGACGGAGGACGGCTTCATCAAGCCGCCCCTTTTCCGGGCGGTCGCCCGCTATTTCATCGGACTCGACGCGACGATGAAGGATTTCGAGAGCCACCTCACCGCGCGGCTCGCCGCGAAGTGACTGTAATCGCCGCGCCGGCCGGCACGTCTCCCGCTTCATGAGAATTCTCCCGCGATTCCTCACCGTCCTCGCCGCGGCCGCCCTTGCGGTGGTTCCCCTCGCCGCCCACCCCGACTACAACGCCACCCATCGGACCGAGGTCGACGTCATTCCCGCCACCGAGTCCGCGCCCGGGCCGAACAAGGTCAGCATCACCATCGAGGGCGAAAAGCGCGTCATCGTCTCGAACGGCCTGCCCGATCACACGACCGGCCGTTTTCCCAATGCCGACAATCCGAACCGGATCACCGCGCAGAGCTACCGCTTCACCATCCCGGCCAAGCCCGTGGCCGAAACCCGCGCGACGCCGCTGCGGATGCAGCCGTTCGGCATCGCCGTGAACGGCGTGCTGTTCGATCCCGGCACCGCCGAATACTGGCAGAACGACCGCGGCTCGGGCTGGCACTACGACGCCAAGGGCGATGCCTTCTCACTCGGGCTCGACGCCAACAACGCCCACGTCCAGCCCAACGGCGCGTACCACTATCACGGAATTCCCACCGCCCTCCTCGCCCGCCTCTCCAAGGGCAAGCCCGCCATGGCGCTGCTCGGCTGGGCCGCGGACGGGTTTCCGATCTACGGCGTGTGGGGCCACCGCTCGGGCCCGGACGCCGCCAGCGAACTCGTGGTGCTGCGCACGAGCTACCGTCTCAAGAAAGGCAATCGGCCGACCGCCAACGGCCAGCCCGGAGGCGCGTACGACGGCAGCTTCGTCGAGGATTTCGAATATGCGGCCGGCAGCGGTGACCTCGACGAATGCAGCGGGCGGTTCGGCGTCACCCCGGAATTTCCCGAGGGCACCTACTATTACGTGCTGACGGCGGACTATCCGTTCGTTCCCCGGTTCTTTCGCGGCGTCCCCGACAAGAGTTTCGATCGCCGCGAGCCGCCTCCCGGCGGACCCGGCGGCCGCCGTGGCCCGCCACCTCCGCTGTAGGCCAGGTCGCCGACCTGGTCTGGCCGCCCGGCTGGGCGCGAGCTTGCTCGCGCCGTTCCGCCCCAAGCGCGGCGAGCAACCTCGCGCCCCTCCATCGCTTTCAAACCAGTCCAAAGTTTCCCCTTTTCCTCACCGCCCGCGCCGGGTCACAGTGACGGACTTCGTCCCCATGCGCCGCTCCTTCTCCGTCCCGGCATGAATCACATCGACAAGGTTAGCCTCTGGCTCCGGGACCCGGGCGTCGAAATCGGCGCGTTCAAGACGCCGATTCCCGGCATCAAGCCCGTCTACGTGGACAAGTTCGCCGAGTTCGCGCACGAGAAGTGCCTCGCGGACTACGAGGGCGAGGCGATCGCGCTGCCGTTCCGGGACGACTCGCTCAACTACGTCGCGTCCTCGCATGTGCTGGAGCACGTGGCGAATCCGGTGCTGGCGCTGGAGGAATGGTGCCGCGTCCTGCGGCCCGGCGGCATCATCTACTTCGTCGTGCCCGACAAGCGGTACACCTGGGACCACGCCCGCGCCACCACGCCGGTCGCACACCTGCTCGAGGACTACGAGCGGAAGACGACTGCGGCCGACGCCACGCACATCGACGACTTCGTCGACAACGTCGACTGGACGACCTTCAGCCCCTCCACGCCGCCCGACCTCGTCCCGGCGAAAAAGGCGGAGGCCAAGGCCGGCTACCACAACGCCGCGCAGCAGGGGATCGAGATCAACATCCACTTTCACGTCTTCGAGCCGGCGTCCGTCATCGAGCTCATCTCCACGCTTCATCGCCGATTCCCCGACCGTTTCGACTGGGAGCTGGTCGACTCGGCCGAACGCTTTCCCGCCGACAATCCCATCGGCTTTCTCGCCGTGATCAAGGTGCACAAGTCCTGGCCGCACGCGGCCGCGGCCTGGCTGAACCGCCGGCGGTATCGGCGGGATCCCCGCGCCATCATCAGCGAGGGCGCCAAGAATTTTCCCGCCTAGCGCGCCGCAGGCGCCGGAGAAAAATATCTCGCGGCATACTCGAGGAACACCGGCCAGTCGGGCCCGTCCGTGTGCGCGCCGACGTGCTTGCGGAACGCGAGGTCGCCGGCGACGAGCGCCGCGTCCGGCGCAGGCATCTGCGCGGCACCCAGGTCCTTTTTGCCAAGCAGCCGGTAAACAGGGCCGGCGCCGACCTCAGCCAGGAATTCGCCGCGCGGATCGGACCAGGGATCCTGCGTGGCGCCGGTCACAAACACGGGACGCGGCGCGACCAGCGCGATCAACTCGTGGGAGTCCACGGGCAGGTCGCCCCAGTGACCGGCGTATTTTTTGAAATTGAGCGCCATCCAGTGGGAGCCGGCGATGTTGTCGGTCGTTTCGCCGAAGTTGCGGCGCAGCAGCTTCGCGCCGCCCTCGCCCGAGCAGCTCGCGTAGACGATCGCCCAGCGCGGATCCTGCGCCGCGGCCCAGAGCGCGGTCTTGCCCCAGCGCGAGTGGCCCTCGATCCCGAGCCGCTTCGCGTCCACGTCGCGGTCCGTCTCGAAGTAATCGATCGCCCGGCTCAGGCCCCAGGTCCAAGCCGTCAACGCGCCCCAGTCATCCGGCCGGCTCCGCGGCCGGCCCTGGTTCATCAGGCCGATGATCCCCTCGGTCAGGCCGTTCGCGTTGTCCTGCTGCACGCTGGCGGTGTTGTAGACCGCGTAGCCCCAGCCGCGCGCGAGGATCTGCTCTTTTGCGCTCGGACCGGCCGGCGGCCGCGGCACCGCTGTCGGCGTCCGGGCGGATCCCGCGGCCGGCGCAGACGGATTGGCGGGCGGGCCGCCACGCCGCGCGGCTCCGGAAAAGGCGGAGATCACCACCATCACCGGCACCGGGCCGGCCGCATGGGCCGGGAGCGTCAGCGTGAGGTTGATGGCGGGCGTCGCCGCAGGATAGGCCGAGTTGTCGATGTGTCCCGCGATCGTCTTCGTCCGCATGGCACCCTCGTCGGTCACGGCGGTGACCTCCCAGGTGATCTTGGGCAGGTTCGCCGGAATCCCGCCGTAAATCTCGGCATAAAAATCCGCGAGGATCTCCGGGCGCCGCTGGTTCCACCAGGTGGCGGCGTCCTTCACCGGCTGGCCGTTTTTCAAGGTCAACGGATCGGGCAGCACGGGATAGGGATTGGCCCGTCCCTCCTCATAGTTGCTCCACGTGCCAACGGGTGAGCGCTTGTACTGGTTGTAGATGTTGCCGTTGTCGTCGATGCCGACGTCGTCGGTCCAGACCCCGGGCTTGAGCAGGCGAACCTGGGGCGGACGCGCCGGATCGTCCGCTTCCGGCGGAAGACCGGTCCGGGGCGCGACCGCGAGCAGCGCGGCGCTCCGATCCCTTTCCGGCGAGGGGGAAACGGCGATCTCCGCCGCCCAAGCCAAAGGAAGGACAAACAGGGAAAGGGCGATGCCACCGATCCATCCGCGGCCCAGCGTAAGCGAGGGGTTCATAAGCGCGGCATTCACCTTAGCCCGGCGCACGCAGCCTACCAGTCAAACCCGCCGTCGGCTGCGTCCAAATCCACGGCGGAAGGCCACCGAAGGAAAATCTCCTCCTGGGCTCGCCGGGAGTGTCACGTATTACGTGACACCGCCCGCGAGCGCGGCTCCCCGCTCCAGCGGGAATGGCGATGGCCCGGCGGCGGTCCGCAGCCCGCCCCATTTATCGCGTTGTGGCGGGCGCCGCTCGCCGGCAGGCTGCCGCGCCATGAAGCTGCCACTTCGCGACGGCCCACCGCTCCCGGCGATTGCACGTGCTCCCCGACGGTTTTCCCGCCGGGCGGGTGGAACTGCTCTCCTTCTCGCAATGATCGGCATGTTTGTTTCGCCCGCACTCCGGGCGGATGAAGCGACCGACGTCTTCCACCAGGGCGTGGTGGCCTACGAAAAGGGGGACACCGACCTGGCGATCGCCGACTTCAACGCCTATATCCGGCTCCGCCCGAACGATCCCAACGGCTACAACAACCGGGCGATCGCCTACGACGACAAGCATGAGTACGCCAAGGCCATCGCGGATTGCGACGAGGCCCTCCGCCTCAAGCCTGATGACGGGGTCGCCTACAGCAACCGGGGCACCTCCCTGCTCCACCAGGGCAATTTGGACAAGGCCATCGCCGACTTCAGCGAGGCCATCCGTTTGAATCCAAACGACGCCGTGGCCTACTACAACCGGGGCACCACCTACTACGGCCAGCACGACTACGATCGCGCCATCGCCAACTTCGACGAGGCCATCCGGCTCAACCCCAAGTACGCCGACGCCTATTTCAATCGGGGCAACACTCACAGCGATCAGCGTGACTACGCCAAGGCGGCCGCGGACTACAGCGCCGTCCTTCAGCTGAAGCCCAACGACGGCAAGGCGCACTTCAATCGGGGCAATTCCTATCTGAAGACCGGCGACTACGACAAAGCCATCGCCGACTTCAGCGAAGCGATCCGCATCAGTCCCAATGACCCCGACGGCTACGACAACCGCGCCCTCGGCTATATCAAAAAGGCCCAGTACGACAAGGCCGCGGCCGATTACAGCGAGGCCCTTCGCCTCGACCCCAAGCTCGTCAAGAGCTACATCCCCCGCGGCCTGATCTATCTTCACACCCGCGCCTACGACAAGGCGATCGCCGACTTCAGCTCCGCGATTCTCCTCAGTCCCGACAACGCCGACGCCTATCAGGACCGCGGCCTCGCCCATGCAAAAAAAGGCGAGCTGGACCAGGCGATCGCCGACTACAGCGCCGCGCTCCGCCTCAGCCCCAAATCCTCGGAAACCCGCAACTCCCGGGGCAACGCCTACAGCGACCAGCACGACTACGCCCGGGCCGCCGCCGATTTCACCGCCGCCATCGAGGACGATCCCCGCCAGCCCGCTCCCTGCAACAATCTCGCGTGGCTGATGGCGGTTTGTCCCGACGCCAAATTCCGCAACGGCGCCAAGGCCGTGGAATACGCCACCAAGGCGTGCGAGCTGACGGACTGGAAGAATCCCGATTACCTCGACACCCTTGCCGCAGCGTACGCTGAAGCGGGCGACTTTGCGAATGCCGTGAAGTGGGAGAACAAGTATCTCGAATCCAACCCGTCGAAGAGCGACGCCGACGGCGCCCGCCAGCGCCTCGCCCTGTACCAGCAGAAGCAGCCGTATCACGATCCCGCCAACTGATCGCGAGATTTCACGCGAAGGCGCGAAGCGCGCGAAGGACGCTCGCAAGATGGGGGGGGGCAGCTTGGCCGTCCACGATCACCAAAATAGATCCACGACCCGGCCCGGGTTCGGAGAACTTCGCGTTCTCTGCGTACTCCGCGTGAAATCGCATCGAGACTTTTCGGGCCGGGACAGGCTGGAATGGCTCACTGGCCCGCGGCGCGGGGCGGCGGGCCGTTCTTCAAGGCCGTGATCACGCGGTCGACGGTCGCGGGCGAGACGACGCGCTTCCAGCCGTCGGCGTCGCGATGGAAGGTCAGCTCGTCGGTGCGCGTCCGGCCGTCGGCGTACTTCAGCTCGATGTGCTGCACGTAATCGTCGGGCCCCTGCTCCTTCTCATCCAGCACCTGCACGGCGGCAATCGGGCGCGGCGTGCCGGCCATGACCATCGCCATCAGCTTCTCGGGCGTGCCGTACTGCTCGCGCAGATTGTCCGGCAGCGCCGCCACCACCGCCTCCATCTTCGCACGCTCGGCGGGATTGAAGGTGATCAGGCTCGCGGCCGTCTCGACGTCGCCGTGCTGCACCGCCCAGGCCTCCGTCTGGCCGGCGGCGCGCGGCGTGGCCCGGCCGGCATTTCCCATCGCCTCCACCGGAACCATGGCCGAGGCCGCCGGTGTGGCGGATCCGCCGCCCGCCGGGCCGCCGCCGCTGCGCGCGGACGCCGGCACCGTGGAAGGTTTCTGCGCCTTGAGCGCCGCGAGTTCGGCCCGCAGCTGCACAAGTTCGGCATGCTCCGCCTGGAGCGCGGGCAGTTCCGCCACGGCCTGCGTCAGCCGCTGGTTCTCGGCCCGCAGGGCGGGATTTTCGCGGGTCTGCTGGCGCAGCTCCTCGATTTCGCCGCGTAGCTGGGTGGTGGTCCGCTGCTGCAGGACGAGGCCGGTGGCGCCCGCCGCCAGCACGAGGCCGGCAAGCCCGAGGTTGAATTTGGTCATGCTCATGATGCGTAAAAGAGTGAGGGCGCCGCCTTTCGCGGTCGCGGCAGAGAATGCCGCCGCGATCGCGGAGGTCGCAAGTCCTGCCGGCACCGCCACCGCCGGCTGGTTCGCGAGCACGACGGTCAGGGCCGCCGCGGTCGAGGTGATCCCGTGCGCCGCAAGCAGTCCATGCAGCTTGTCGAGCGCTCGCTCGACGCGCTTCCTGGCCGCCTCCTCCGTCAGGCGCAGCGCGGCGCCGATGCCGGCAAAGGATTCGCCCTGGAAAAACCGCAGCAGCAGCGCGGCGCGATCATCCTCGGGCAGCCGGTTCATCGCCTCGTCGAGAACCGGACGAATCCGCTCCCAATCGGCGGGAGGCGTCACGTCGGAGAGCAATTGCTCCACGACATGGGCCTCCTGCTCCCGGGCTTGGCGGCGCTGTTCCGTGCGACGGACTTTCGCGGCGGCATGATGGGTGGCGGTGTAGAGCCAGCTGATGAGGACCGATCGATGTCGAAGGGAAGACGCCTTGCGCGCCAGATCCGTGAAGACCATCTGCGTCACGTCCTCGGCCCGATGCGGTTCGCCCACCTGCCGCCACGCTGCCGCATACACGAGCGGGAGATGGCGCCGCACCAGCTCCGCGAACGCCTCTTCGGAGGCGTCCTCGGCGTAGCGGCGGAGCAGTTCGGCATCATCGATCACGGTTTCATTCTTACACCCGCCCCGGGGAAAACTGGACAAAAAATTTCCGGCAGGTTCGCGCAGAGACACGGAGACACAGAGACCGAAAAGCCGGTAATGGCCGGGCGCCACCACGACATCGGTAAACCGTGTGCCGCCCCTTGCCTCCTTCAAACTGCAGTTCCCGCTTCCGTTTCTCCGACCTCTGCGGCTCCGAGTCTCTGCGCGAGACCGTCCGTCTCCGTAAGCTTGTAAAACACGCGCTGTTACTACTTTCCCCTTCCCAACTGTGCTATCTTGCCGCTGAACTTGCCTCAACATGTCCAGCTCCACCGTTGAAAACGTCGTCATCATTGGCACCGGCTGCGCCGGCCTGACCGCGGCCATCTACACCGGCCGGGCCAACCTCAACCCGCTGGTGCTGGAGGGGCCGCTGCCCGGCGGGCAGCTGACGACGACGAGCGAGGTGGAGAACTTTCCCGGGTTTCCCGAGGGCGTCGACGGCTTCCAGCTGATGGACAACCTGCGCAAGCAGGCGACGAAGTTCGGCACGCGCTTCGAGCAGGCGCTGGTCGACCGCGTGGATTTCAGCGCGATGCCGCGCAAGCTCATCATCGGCGACCGCACCATCCTGGCGCGCAGCGTCATCATCGCCACCGGCGCCTCCCCGCGCATGACCGGCATCCCGGGCGAGAAGGAACTCTACGGCGGCAAGGGCGTGACGACCTGCGCGACCTGCGACGGCGCCTTCTACCGCAAGATGGACGTCGCCGTGATCGGCGGCGGCGACAGCGCGGCGGAGGAGGCGCTGTTTCTCACGCGTTTCGCGAGCAAGGTCTACCTCGTCCATCGGCGCGACACATTGCGCGCCTCGAAGATCATGGCCGATCGCGCGATGTCGCACGAAAAGATCCAGCTGGTCTGGAACAGCATTCCGCTCGCCGTCGAAGGCATAGAGCAGGGCGCCGTCTCCGGCCTGCGCGTCGAAAACGTGAAGACCGGCGAACAATCCGTGCTCCCGATAAAGGG
>DASZQN010000048.1:0-22986 GCA_035549635.1 Opitutaceae bacterium | reverse complement strand
CTCGGGCCCGCCGGCGGGCCCGCCGGCGGCGAGCTCCTTTACCAGGGCGAATTGGCCGGCTTGCTGAAAGTGAAAGGCAGCCCGACGGCTCCCTACCTCCGCACCCGGCTCAAGGCCTCCGCTCGTCGCCCTTAACCTGCGAGCGCCCGCCGGATCACCTTCGCCAGCTCCGCCGTCGAGACCGGCTTGAGGAGGCACGAGGACAAACCCGCGAGCGCGACGCTGCGCGAGATCAGGTCGGGATTGATGTACCCGGTCAGCAGGATCCGGCGCGCCGCCGGCTGCTGCTTGGAAAGCCGCATCAGGAACTCCAGCCCCTGTTCGCCCGGCAGCAACTGGTCGCAGACGATCGCATCGTAGCTCCGGGTGCCGGCGAGCAGCGTCGCCTCCTCGGCCGTGCCCGCGACGTCGATGTCGAACTCCGCCGCGAGGCCCTGGCGCATCGCCTCGAGCAGGCCGGGTTCGTCGTCCACGATCAGGACCGCGGGCCGCGGCGCCGGGGCTGACGGGGACGCAGCCATCAGGCTTTGGCGGCCAGCACGCTCTGGTCGTGCAGCTTGGCGGCTTCCTGGACGACCTTGATCAGCTCGACCACCGCCACCGGCTTCAGGAGATAGCGGAAAAGCGCGGCCTCGTTCACGCTGCGCAGCAGCATCTCGGGCTTCATGTAGCCGGTGACCAGGATGCGTTGCATGTGCGGATATTCCTCCCGCGCGCGGACGAGAAAGCTCATGCCGTTGCCACCGGGCATCAGGTGGTCGGCGATCACGACCTTGAAGGGATTCTTGTGTAGGATGAACTCCGCCTCGCGGACGGAGCCTGCGGTCGTCACGTCGAAGTGCGTGGACAATGCGGCGGCGAAAACTTCCAGGAGGGCCGGCTCGTCGTCGATCACGAGCACCGCAGGTTTCTTGGGGAGAGAGGTGGGGGCGCCGGGCTTGGACTCCTGTGCGTTCATCGCGTTGAACGCTGCCTTTTGGCCAGTCGTTGGCAAATCCAAACCGGAGAGCGGGCGCCGCGAGCGGCGCCGAGCCCCCTTTACGGAAGTTTTTCGGTTTGCGTCAGTTCCGCGGCGGGTTTGCGCTGGCGCCCTCTCGGATGGACAAGATCGATCTGCATGCCGCGGCCCGTGCCGGCTCGCTCGCCAGCTTGCCGGCGGCAGTCATTACGGTCGAACGATTGATGGAGCGGAACGCGTCGGGGCACACTCCGCTTCACGCCGCCGCCCGCCATGGCTGCCTGCGCGATCTGCCCCCGGGAATCCTCAATGTCGCGCTGCTGACGCTGCGCAATGACTCGGGCTACACCCCGCTCCATCAGGCCGCGCTCGGCGGGCATCTCGACCAGGTCCCGCGCGAGTTCCTGACCGCGGATTCGCTCGGGCAGGCCAGCAACGCCGGCTACACCGTTTTCCACAGCGCCGCCGGGCACGGCCATCTCGATCAGCTGCCGGCGGAGCTCCTCACCGCGGAGGTCATCAGCCTCCGCACCCATCTCGGCAACACGCTGCTGCACGAGGCCGCGGAGCACGGCGCGCTCGACCGGCTGCCCGCGGGCGTGATCACCGCCGGGCGCCTCCTCGAGAAGAACATCAGCGGCGAGACGGTCTTTCACGTCGCCGCCCTCAACGGCCATTTTGACCAGATTCCGCGGGAGCTGATCACCGCCGCGGCCTTCGCCGAAAAGACCAACGCCGGCGACACCGCCATCCACGCCGCGGCGATCGCCGGGCACCTCGAGCAGATCCCGGCGGAATTCCTGACGCGCGCGAATTTGGTGGTTGCGAGCAATTCCGGCTTCACCGCCATCCACGCCGCCGCCGAGACGGGCCAGCTCGCCAAGATCCCGGCCGCCGTCCTCACGTCCGACCTCCTCCTCACGCGCAACGACAACGGCGACACGCCGCTGCACGCCGCGGCTTACGAGGGACATCTCGACCAGGTCCCGCCCGCGCTGCTGACGACGGAGACGCTCAATGTCCGCAACTACGACGGGATCACCGTCGGCCGCACCGCGCTCGAGCGGGGCTTCACCGAGCAGATTCCCCTCTCCTGCCGGCCCAAGGCCGCCGGGCCGATCAAGCGCTTCTTCGCCCGTCTCGGGGATTCCCGCGCGCCGTTCTGATCGAAGGGTGGAACGCGTTGGGGTCAGCGCCTTCTATCCACTGCCACATTAGGGCGATCCTTCGCGCCTCTGTGCGAGATCCGCTGTGTTTCGGCCGGGTTAAATTTCGTCTTCCACTTGGCGGGGCGTTTGCTTCCATCGACCTTCCTCTCCTTACATCCGCCTTCATGAACACCACCATCACCGCCATCACTGCCCGCGAAATCATCGACTCCCGGGGAAATCCCACGATCGAAGTCGATGTCCGCCTCGCCTCCGGCCACCTCGGGCGCGCGGCCGTGCCCTCGGGCGCCAGCACCGGCGAGCACGAGGCCATCGAGCTCCGCGACGGCGACAAGCACCGCTACGGCGGAAAAGGCGTGCAGAAGGCGGTGGGCAACGTGAAGGCGAAGCTCGCGCCCGCCCTGATCGGCTTCGACGCCTGCGACCAGCTCGGCGTCGACCGCGCCATGCTGAAGCTCGACGGCACCAAGACCAAGTCGCGCCTCGGCGCCAACGCGATCCTCGGCGTCTCGCTCGCCACGGCCAAGGCCGCTGCCGCCGCGCTGGACCAGCCGCTCTACAAGTACCTGGGCGGCCCGAACGCCAAGGTCCTGCCCGTGCCGATGATGAACATCATGAACGGCGGCGCGCATTCCGACGCCCCGATCGACTTCCAGGAGTTCATGATCATGCCCACCGGCGCGAAGTCCTTCTCCGAGGCGCTGCGCATGGGCTGCGAAGTGTTTCACTCGCTCAAGAAGGTCCTCAAGGAACAGGGCCTCGCCACCGCCGTCGGCGACGAGGGCGGCTTCGCGCCCAAGCTCGCCTCCGCGGAGGCCGCGCTCGATGTCATCGCCCTCGCGGTCAAGAGCGCCGGCTACAAGCTCGGCCGGGAGATCAACCTCGCCCTCGATGTCGCCGCATCCGAGTTCTACGTGAAGGAAAAGGGCCGCTACGTCTTCAAGAAGTCCGACGGCCGCTCCCTCAGCGGCGACCAGATGGTGGCCTTCTACAAGGCGCTCGTCGCCAGGTACCCGATCGTCTCGATCGAGGACGGCTGCGCCGAGGGCGACTGGGCGACCTGGAAGAAGCTGACCGACGCGATCGGCGGCAAGACCCAGCTCGTCGGCGACGATCTCTTCGTCACCAACACGGAATTCCTGAAGAAGGGCATCGAGACCGGCACGGCGAACTCGATTCTCGTCAAGGTGAACCAGATCGGCTCGCTCACCGAGACGTTCGACGCCGTCGAGATGGCCAAGGAGGCGAACTACACCGCCGTCATCAGCCATCGCTCGGGCGAGACGGAGGATGTCACCATCGCCGACATCGCCGTCGCCACCAACGCCGGCCAGATCAAGACGGGTTCGCTCTGCCGCACCGATCGCGTCGCGAAGTACAACCAGCTCCTCCGCATCGAGGAGGAGCTTGGCGCCAGCGCGATCTACGGCGGCAAGATGCACGGCCTCTGAGCCGCTGCCTCCCTCTCAAGCCGGGCCGCCAGGCCCGGCTTTTTCGTGCCTGCACGGGAACCGCCGCCTCCTGTCCCGCGTCCATGGACCGAATCGCCCCTCGACTCCCTTCCGGCCGCCCGTAGCCTTCCGCCAGCTTTCCCTCTTCTCCATGACGCTTCGCCTGCAGTTTCTTTTGCTCGCCCTTCCCTTCCTCGCCGCCGCCGCCTCCGCTGCGGATGGCTCCGACCAGAAGGCCGCACCGCAGCAGGACGCCCCCAGGCCCGCACCGCCCACGGACAAGTCCGCACCTCCGTCCCAGTCGAATCCCCCTCCGGCAAAGGACGCCTCCGCGAAGGCGGACGCGCCCACCGTTCTCCCGCCCGTCGAGGTGAAGCGCAACCGCCTCATCGAGCACGACCGCCAGATCCTCGACCTGCAGGAGGAGATCGAGCGCGAGAAGAAGAAAACCAAGCCGACCGAATCCGACAAGGCGCTCAACAATGAGAAGGTGTCCTCCGCCCTCTCGATCTTCGGCGGATCCTCCAGCGAAGCGCGCGCCGAGGTCGCCAGGGAGCGCCTCAGCCTGATGGAAACCGAGCTCGGCCTGCTCGAGATGATGGACCGGGTGAAGACCAAGGCCGAGCGCGACGACCTGCAGAAGCAGGCCAACGAAATCCGCGACATGCGCCGCAACCTCGAGCGCGGCGGCCTGCAGTCACCGAAGGATCGCTGACCATCCGGTAGGACGCGCGCTCCGCTCCGCGCCGAATCCAGGGACGGGGTTGAGACGCAGAGACCTTGCTCCGGCTGGGCCAGCTCATCCGCCCGGCACGGAACGGAGTCCGTGCCCCACCCGTTCGCCTTATTCCGCCTGCACGATGTAGCCCCGCAGGTACTCGCTCTCCATCATCGTCACCAGCACCGGGTGATCCGGGGGCTGGTGGCAGAATTCCAGCACGCGGACCTTGCGCTTCACATCGGCGGCCGCTCCGGCCAGGACGGCGCGCAGGTCGGCGTCCTGCATGTGGTGCGAACAGGTGTAAGTCGCCAGGATGCCTCCGGGCGCCAGCCGTTGCAGCGCGCGCAGGTTGATTTCCTTGTAGCCGCGCAGCGCTCCCTCCATCGCGCTCTTCGATTTCGCGAAGGGCGGCGGATCGAGCACGATGACGTCCCACGGGAGCTCCTTCGTCCGCGCGGGATCGTTGAACCAGTCGAAGACGTTGGCGACCGCGAACTCGGCCGTCACACCGTTGCGCTCCGCGTTCTTCCGCGCCGCCGCCACCGCGTCCTCCGCGCTGTCGAGCCCGAGCACCGCCGCCGCCCCCGCCCGCGCGGCGTGCAGCGCGAAGGATCCCTGGTTGCAAAAGGCATCGAGCACCCGCTTGCCCGCGCAGTAGCGCGCCACCAGCGGATGCTGCGCGCGCTGGTCGAGGTAAAATCCCGTCTTCTGGCCGTTCTGCAGGTCGAGCCAGTAGTCGAAGCCCGCGATCCGCACCCACCGCGGCTCCCATGTCCGCCCCGAGCGTGTGTGCACCTCGAGCGGCAGTCCCTCGAGCCGGCGAATCGAGGCGTCGTTGCGGAAGATGATCTCCGCCGGCCGCAGCAGCTCGGCCAGCAGGTCCCCGACCTGCCCCGCTCGTTTCTCCATCGCCGCGGTCTGGATCTGGACCACCACGGTCTCGCCGAACCGATCCACCACCAGTCCCGGCAGATCGTCCGACTCGGACCAAACCACCCGCCCGCACCCGTCTCCCGTCTCCTGTCCCCTGCCCCCTGTCTCTCGTCTTCCCAGGGCGCGAGCCAGCGCGCTCTTCAGGAACGCCGCGTCCAGCGCCGCGCGCTCGCGGCTGAATCGCCGCCAGACAATCTGCGATTTCGAATTGTAGATTCCGCTCCCGATGAACCGGTCCGAGCGATCGCGGCACTCGACGACCTCCCCGTCATGCTCCGACGGCAGCAGCGCCTCCACCTCGTTCGCGAACACCCACGGGTGTCCCGCCAGCACGCGCGGCTTGGCATTGGCTTTCAGTTTCAGGGAGGGAACGGCCATCCCGCCACCTGACCGGCTTTTATTCTCCGAGCCAAACTAATTGCGGCCGTTGCCGGCCACCTCGACGAGGTGGCCGCCAGGTCATCGACCTGGCCTGCAACCAGGATGCAAGCCAATGCCGCGCTGCCTTCTCAGCGCGCGCCCGTCGCCGTCGGCGGCAGCGTCTTCAGGAACGCGAACAGCGCCTTAAGCTCGGTGTCGTTCATCTGGCCGAAGGCGCGCGGCATCACCGGGTTCAGCTCGGTGCCGTCCGGACGCCGCGCGGTGCGCAGGGTCGCGACGAAATCCGCTTCGCTCCATTTGGACAAATGGCCGTCGGAATGCGGCGTCAGGTTGGCGGCGGGCGGCCAGTCGGGCGGCCCGATCTCGATCTTGCCGCCGGAGTAATTGGACCCGTGACAGCCCGTGCAGCCCGCCGCGAGGTACTTGCCGTACTCGGCCGTGATTCCCGGCATCACCGAGGGCGGCTTCAGGTTCGCGTGGTCGATGGTCTCCGCCGCGAGCTTCATCTTGCCGATGGCGACGAGCACGCGCGACACCGGGCCGAGCTTGATCTCCACTCGATCGCGGGCCACCGGCGGAACCGTCTTCACGAAGGCGATCACCGCGCCGAGGTCCTCGTCCGAAAAGTGCGAGTACTCGTCCGACGGCATCAGGAACAGCCCGTGTCCGTCCGGCCGGACGCCGTGCCGGATGGCGCGCACCCAGTCCTCGTCCTTGAAGGCCGCGGTCCGGCTGCCCGCGCCCTTCGTCAGGTTCGGCGCATACATCCGCCCCATCGCGCCGTCGTCGATCACCATGGCGCCGCCGAGATCCTTGCCGTGGCACTCCATGCATCCGCGCGTCTGGGCGATGTGCTGCCCGCGCGCGACCGCCGCGGCATCGGTCGGGATCGCGACCGGCCGCACGGCCACCGGATAGAGCTTGCCGAGCTTCGATCCGCTCACGGCGTAAACCACGACACCGATGACTCCGACCAGGACCACGAGCCCGACGAGGGCATAAACGGCGAATCTCAGGAAGCGGGGCATCGCCCTTGGAGCCAAAATTGATTCCCGCTGGCAAGTCTTCGCTGCGCCGGTGACCCCGGAATTTCACGCAAAGGACGCCGAGAACGCAAAGGGATAGCCGGGATTTTCTCCGCGTCCTCCGCGCGCTCTGCGTGAAACGGGTTCTGCCGGTTAGTGTTCAATCCTCCAATAAAAGCTTCCCCCCCCGCCCCGCGCCGTTTTCCCTCGACCCCCGCTCATGTCTCCCGCCGCCGAAATCGCCCGTCGCCGCACCTTCGCGATCATCTCCCATCCGGACGCGGGCAAGACCACGCTGACCGAGAAGTTCCTGCTTTACGGCAACGCGATCCATCTCGCCGGCGCCGTCACCGCGCGCAAGAACCAGCGGGCCACCGCCTCGGACTGGATGGAGCTCGAGAAGCAGCGCGGCATCTCGATCAGCTCCACCGTGCTGCAGTTCGACTACGCGGGATATGCCGTCAACCTGCTCGACACCCCCGGCCACAAGGATTTCTCCGAGGACACCTACCGCGTCCTCACCGCGGTCGACGCCGTCGTGATGGTGATCGACGCCGCCAAGGGCGTCGAGGCGCAGACCCGGAAGCTGTTCGAGATCTGCCGCCGCCGCGGCGTGCCGATCTTCACCTTCATGAACAAGTGCGACCGGCCCACGCGCAGTCCGATCGAGCTCCTCGACGAGCTCGAGAACGTGCTCGGCCTGCAGTCGTCGCCCGTCATCTGGCCGCTCGGCAACGGGCCCTCGTTCCGCGGCGTGTTCGATCGCCGCTCCCGCCAGGTCCACCTGTTCGAGCGCGTCCCGGGCGGCAAGTTCCAGGCCCCCGTCAGCGTCGCCTCGCTCGGCGATCCGATCGTCCGCGAGAAACTCGACGACCACACCTACGCCGAGGTGACCGACCAGCTCGCGATGCTCGACGGCGCGGGCCATCCGTTCGATCTCTCCGCCACCCGCGCCGGGAAGCAGACGCCGGTCTATTTCGGCAGCGCCGTGAACAACTTCGGGATCCAGCTCCTTCTGGACGGCTTCCTCCACGATTCGGTGCCGCCGCAGCCGCATCGCAACGCCGCCGCAGCCGTCGCAGGCGGCGGCAAGGTCCAAGTGCCAGGTGCCAAGTTCCAAACGGAGAGCGGCGGCTCTGCCGCGGTGGATTCAGAAATCCGCAATCCGCAATCCGCCGTCCAAAATTCGATCGTGCCCGTCGGGTACGAGAAATTTTCCGCCTTCGTCTTCAAGATCCAGGCCAACATGGATCCGAAGCACCGCGACCGCATCGCGTTCGTCCGCGTATGCTCCGGCAAGTTCACGCGGGACATGATGGTCACGCACCAGCGCACCGGAAAGACGGTCCGGCTGTCCTCGTCGCACAAGCTCTTCGGCCAGGAACGTGAGACGGTGAACGAGGCGTGGCCGGGCGATGTCATCGGGCTGGTCGGCCACAGCGAGTTCGGCATCGGGGACACGCTGACCGAGGACAAGGGCATCGTGTACGACGAGATCCCGCGCTTCCCGCCCGAGGTCTTCACCTACATCTCGAATCCGAACTCCGCCGACGCGAAGAAATACCGCGCCGGCCTCGAGCAGCTCCTGCAGGAGGGCGTCGTCCAGTCCTTCACCGCGCGCAATGCCCCGCCCGGCGCCACCCTGCTCGCGGCCGTCGGTCCGCTCCAGTTCGAGGTCGTCCAGTGGCGCCTCCAGAGCGAGTACAATGCCGAGTCACGGCTGACCCCCACGCCGTGGACGTTGCTGAAATGGCTGGAGCCCCATCCCGCGTTGAAAAATCCCTCCGCCATCGTCGTCGCGACCGGGGTCAGCTTCGGCACCGACAAATTCGACCAGCCCGTCGCGCTCTTCCCCAACGACTGGACGATGCGTTATTTCGTGGAGAAAAATCCCGAGTTGAAACTTCACGACCTGCCGCTGGAGGCCGCCGACAGCAAAGCGTAAGAGCGCATCGTGCGGCCTCTGCTCAGGCCATCAGCTCGCAGGCGACGAGGCAGACATCGTCGGCAAAAGGTCTTCCGCCGGCAAAATTCGCCGCGGCGGATTTGATGCCCTGCAGCGCCGGTCCCAGTTTCATCCCGGCCTGAGCCTCCAGCGCCTCCGCCAGGCGCTCCTGGCCGAACTCCTCGCCCTGCCCGTTGTCGGCCTCGAAAATCCCGTCGGTGAAAAACAGCAGCCGGTCTCCGTCGGCGAGAGTCACCTCCATCGCCTCATAGACGAAGGCGTCCATCAGTCCCAGCGCCGGCCCGCCGATCCGGAGGGCTTCGGGCAGCGCGGCGGCGCGACCTGTTTGCGCATTCCAGCGCAACGGGGTCGGATGACCCGCCTGCGCATAGCTCAGGCGGCGGGTGCCGGGATCGATCACCCCGTACGCCGCCGTCACAAAAATCATGTCCCCCGTGCGCTGCAGCAGCTTGGTCAGGTGCGCATTCAGCTCGGTCAGCAGGGCCGCGGGCTCGGGCGCATGGACGCGCAGCTCCTCGATCATGGTCCGCACCATCGAGGTGATCAGGGCGGAACGCACCCCGTGGCCCATCACGTCGCAGATCACGATGCCGGCCGCCGCGCCCGCGAGCGGCAGCACGTCGAAAACATCCCCGCCCACTCCACCGGCCGGTTCGTAGAGGCTGGCAAACTGCAGCGAACGGCCGTTCTCCTCGCGGCAGGCGGGAAAACTCTGGGGGAGCATCGCGAGCTGCACCTCGCGCGCCATCTTCAGGTCGTCCTCCATCTGCCGGTTCTTGGCGGCGATTTCCGCCTGCGTGGTTTTCAGCTCGGCGATGTTCTCGAGCAGCAGGCCGGTCTGCAGGCGCACCAGGTCGTGCACAAAAATCAGGCCGGCGAAGCGACCCGTGCCGTCCACCAGCAGCACGTCGTCGTAGAAGTGCTCGTCGCGTCGCCCGGAGATCGCCTGGAGCACCTCGGTCAACGGCTGGTCGATCCGGACCCGGACGGCGTCGGACGTCAGATGCCCCCGCACCGGCGTGCGGGCGTAGAGGGCGAAGCCGAAGCGCGCGCCCAGCAACGTGCCGATGTCGCGCCGGGCGCAAAGACCCAGCAGTTCGCCTCCCTCCAGCACCGCGAGAAAATCGTGGCGGCTGGACGCAAACCGGCGGTGCACGCTCTCCAAGGTGTCATCCGCCTGGACCTGCTCCCGGTGCCCGACCAGGGCACCGAGACTTGGGATCTCCGGCTGGGTTGACTGTTCGCTCATGGCTGCATCGTGGCCCTCGCCCGATTCAACTCAACGGCGACGATCGGACGGGACCGTCTCGTAACATTCGTGAAAAGCGCGGCCTGCTCCCTCCTGCGGGAGGCCAGAGTCGTTCACTGCAGCCCGGCCGATCGGTCGTCGATGACCGGCGGCCGGCCCCGCGTCACCGCTCGATGCGGGCCAGCATCTTGTCGACGACAGCCCGATCCAGCTCGTAGCCGAGGCCCGGCTTCGTCGGGGCCGGCACGTAGCCGTCCGCATCGATCCGGAACTTGTCCAGCATGTACGGGCGGTCGGACGATCCCTGCGGCACGGTCATCTCGAACCAGCGGTTGTTCGGCATCGCCAGCTCGAGGTGGAAATGCACCGCGTGGTCGAAGGCCTCGCCCCAGTTGTGCGGCACGCACTCCATCCCGAAGCACTCGGCCATGTGCGCCAGCTTCAGGCCGCCGGTGATGCCGCCGACGTTGTCGA
Source organism: Opitutaceae bacterium (assembly GCA_035549635.1). GTDB lineage: Bacteria > Verrucomicrobiota > Verrucomicrobiia > Opitutales > Opitutaceae > CAIUWA01. The sequence continues at coordinate 12,659 of DASZQN010000048.1, read as the reverse complement.
CGATGAAACGGACCGCGTCGGTCGCCCCGCGCACCAGGTACTCGGGATATTCGTAGATCGAGGTCAGGAACTCGCCCATGTGGATCGGGATGTCCAGGTCGCGGCAGAGTTCCACCAGCCCCTCGATGTCCTTGGTCGGGAGCGGGTCCTCGTAGAAGATGTAGCCCATTTCCTGGATCGCGCGGCCGACCTTGATCGCCTCCTCGCGGGTGTAGACGCCGACCGGGTCCATCATGAGGGTGAAGTCCGGGCCGAGGGTCTCGCGCACCGCCTTGGCCACGGCAATGTCGAGTTTGTAGTCGTGGCCGCCGTTCGGTGACGGCGGGTGGATCTTGTAGGCCTTGAAGCCCTGCGCACGGATCTGCTTCGCCTCCTCGACGAACTGGTCGACCGTCAGGTGATGCTGGGTGCTCGCGTAGGCCAGCACCTTGTTGCGGTACGCGCCGAGGATCCGGTAAACCGGCAGCCCGACGGCCTTGCCGAGGATGTCCCAGCAGCAGTTGTCGATCGCCGAGGCGTACGAGCTCTGGCCCACCCGGCGCTTTTCCGGGATCCACTGCGAGGTCAGCGCCGGCAGGTCGAGCACGCTCCGCCCGACCACGGCGGTTTTCGCGTATTCCAGCCAGCCGAGGTTGCTCCAGTTGGGGTGAAAATATTTGTCCGCGAGGGTGTAGTTTCCCTCGATGCCGCTGTTGGTGACGATGGAGGCGATCCGGACAAACCCGCCGTAGAGCGCGGCGGCCACGCCCTGGTTGCGCGCGCTGTTGGCGTCGATCGTCGCCGGGCTGCCGGCGACCTTGCTCCGGTCGAGCACGTAGACCTTGACCTCCTTGATCGTGAGGTCCGGCAGGTCGGACGACCTCGCGCCCACCGCCTGCGCGGCGGCGCGGGCGGGATCGCTCAGGGCGGTGGCGCCGGCAAGCGCACCGAGGGCGGACGTGCCGAGGAAGCGGCGGCGGGAAAGCATGGGTTCGAGCATGGTGCGGATCTCCGTGGTTTTCGTGGCTGAACGGCCGCGCCGGGGGTTGTTCGTCTTTCCGCCGGAGCCGCGCGGAGCGCTCGGCGGAACGATGAAGTCTTGGTATCCACGCGTCCGGCGGTCAAGGACCGGCGCACGTTTCTGCTCGCGCCCCGGGCATTAATTTTCCTCTTAGGCCGATGCGTTTTTCGCGCCTTTTCCTTTTCGGCTTTCTTCCGTGCCTGCCGGCGTTCCTGCCGGCCGCCGCCCTGGGCGCGGCGGCGGCGACCCGCTCCCGCCCCACCCGCCCCGCGCCCGCCAATCCCGGCGGCTACAAGGGCGCGATCATCATGGACGCCGCCACCGGCAACGTGCTGTTCGAGGACAACGCCGACCTGGTCAACCCGCCCGCCAGCATGACGAAGCTGATGACCTTCGCGGTGCTGGTCGACAAGCTCAACACCGGTTCCCTCACGCTGCAGACACCGGTCCGCATCACGCCGGAAGACGCGGCGATGGGGGGGACCGAGGTCTACCTCGACGCCCGGGAGACCTTCCCCGTCGAGGAACTGATCTATGCGATGATGATCCAGTCCGCCAACGACGCGGCCCACGCGCTCGCCCACGCGGGGGCGGGATCCACGGAGGCGTTTGTCGAGCTCATGAACGCCAAGGCCCGTGAACTCGGCATGCTGCACACGACCTTCCGCTCGCCCCACGGGCTTCCGCCCGGCAATCGCAAGATCGCCGACGGCGATCTCACCACTCCCCGCGACTTCGCCCTCCTCTGCCGCTATCTGCTGCTCAAGACCGACGTGCTGAAATACACCTCGGTGCGCCAACGCCCTTTTGGCAGTCCGCCCCGCCCCAAGCCGATCGACATGGTCAACCACGACAACCTGCTCGGAAAGGTCGCGGGCGTCGACGGCCTCAAGACCGGCTACACCAACGGCGCGGGCTTCTGCCTCGCCGCCACCGCCCAGCGCAACGGCCGCCGCGTCATCGTGGTCGCGATGGGCGGGGACACCGCGCAAAACCGCGACCGCAAGGTGATCGAATTGCTCGAGCGCGGCTTCAGCCTGCTGCCGCCCGGCAGCCCGCCCTTCGCGCCGTCCGCCCCGGCGGGCAAGGCCGGAGGCGAGGTGCCCGTGACGCTCGTGCCGATGTCCGCTTCCGCGCAGCCCCCTGCCGCCCCCGCCCCGACCACACCCGGGGACGCCTCCTCGATAAAGATCACTGTGCCCGGCCGGAAATAATTCCGGCTCATCCTCCGTGTGCTCCGCGCCTCCGGGTGAAAATCGGCTTTCTGGTCGGACTCCGGGAGGTTTCACACCGAGGACGCAGAGAAAGATCCATCCTCCCGTCTTCGCGTTTGGCGCCTCCACGCGAAATTCGCTTGTCCGTTGGGTCGCCCGACTCATCGAGCTGGCCCGCCATCTTTCATTCGTCCGTTTCCTCCCCGGTCCCGGACGCGTCATAGCTGAAGGATGATCCGCTCCCTTCTTCTTCCGCTCGGACTGGTCTTCGCCCATTCGGTCGCGGCGCAGCCGCTGGTCCTCACCAGCAGCCCGATCCTCCTCGATCTCGTGCAGCAGGTCGGCGCTGACAGCGTGCGCGCGGAATGCCTCGTCCCCGCCGGCACGCGCTCCCCCGATTTCGAGCCCACGCCGGAAGCCGCCCGCCGGCTCGCCGAGGCCCAGCTGCTGGTGGTCAACGGCGCCGGCTACGAGCCCTGGCTGAACGATCTGCTCAAGCAATCCGGTTACGAGGGCCCCGTGATCGTGGCGACCCAGGGCCTCGCGCTGCTCGATGCCGATGGCCAGTGGCACGAGCCCGCCGACGAAACCGCGGCCAGCCAGGTCGATCTCGATCCGTATGCCTGGCAGGACCCGCAGAATCTTGTCCGCTACGTCGGCAACATCGGCGGCGCGCTCACCAGCCTGCTGCCCGCGCGCGCCGGCGCGTTCCAGATCCGGATCGCCGCGCTGGGCCGCGAACTCCGGTCCCTGCAGGACTACGCCCGCTCCCAGTTCGCCGCCCTGCCTCGCGACCGCCGCCGCATGGCGACCTCCCTCACCGCCTTCAACTACCTGGCGGCGGCGTACGGCCTGCAGATCGTGCCGATTCCGGGACTCGCCTCCGGCCAGGAGCTCCGTCCGGCCGTCCTCGAGCACATGCTGGTCGGCATCACCCAGCTTCACGTCCCCGCCGTGTTCTTCGAGTCGACCGCCAACGTCCGCACCGTGAAGCGCATCGCCGACGAAACCCGCACCAAGGTGATCACCACGCTTCGCTCCGACGACCTCGGCCCCGCCGGTTCCCCCACCGCCACCTGCATCGGCATGCTCCGCGCCAACATCGACGCGATCATCAGCGCACTAAAGTAGGGCCTCCCTTGCGGACGCCCGTTCGTCGGGAGCCGGGTGTCCGCAAGGGACGCCCCTCCATTCCTACCGCTCGAGCAGCACGACCAGCGCCGCCAGCACCAGGAACAGCCCGCCGAGCAGGCCGGCCTCGTAGCGCTCATAATTTTTCACCCGCAGCCGCTCGATGCCGCGGAGCGCGAGCCAGGTGAAGAGCAGCATCGCCCCGAGCGCGGCCACGGCGAGGATCAGGCTGAGCGTGAAAAAACCCGCCCAGCCGAATTTAACCCCCGAAAGATAAACCGGCAGGAAGCCCTCGCAGGGCGACAGGGTCAGCATGATGAACAGGCCTCCCACCGCCGCCCGGTCGTCCTGCCGGCTGGAAACAAGGGGGCTGTCCTTCAGCTCGTGCTCCCAATGGCTGTGGCCTTCCTCACGACCGCAGTGCTCGTCGGCGTGATGATGCCCGCCGGGCGGATGATGGTGACAGATTCCCGCGCCGGTCCATTGCCGCCAGAAATAGAAAAGCCCCATCGCGCCCAGCAGGCCGGCGGCGATCCAGGGGAAGGCCGCGCCGACGCGCGCGTCCAGCTGGAAGCCGCACCACGCGATCGCCAGGCCGAGCAGGCTCGTGAGGAGGACGTGGCCCACGCCCGCCAGCGCCACGACGCCCAGCGCCCGGGCCCGCGTCCAGCCCCGCGCGCGCGCCACCAGCACGAAGGGCAGCCAGTGCGTCGGAATCGCCGCATGGAAGAACGCCACGGTGAACCCGGTGGCGGCCACGGAGGCGAGGACGGTGGAATTCATGGTGCTGGCGGAACAGGCATCAACGGTGCGCGCCGGGGGCCTGTCGAACGCCAAATCTAGCAAACACGTCAATGGACCGCGGCGCCGGCACACCCCGGCGCTTTGCGCCCCCCCTCTTGATAGAGGAGAGCAGGACGTCCGAGCACCCCTCTAAAAAGAGGGGTGCCCAACGGGCGGGGTGTGTCGGCTCGCGGAAAAACCAAAATCACGAAGAGAGGAAGAAAGACAAAAGCTGGCCGCGTCTTCCGACGAATCCTTGCGGCCCGTTGCATCTTCGTGCCCATCCGAGATCGCGGCGAAAATCGTTCTCGTTCTCGCTCCCGTTCCCCGTTCTCCTACCGCCGTCTTCATGTCCACCGCCCCCAATGCCTCCGCCGTCAAGGCCTACCTCCTCGGCCTGCAGGACGGCATCTGCGCGGCGCTCGAGGCCGAGGACGGCGGCGGACGCTTCCGGGAGGACGCTTGGACGCGTCCGGAAGGCGGCGGCGGACGCACGCGCATCCTCGCCGAGGGCGCCGTCTTCGAGAAGGCCGGCGTGGCCTTCTCGCACGTGCACGGCACGAAGCTGCCGCCCTCGGCCACCGCCCACCGCCCGGAACTCGCCGGCCGGGCCTGGGAAGCGCTCGGCGTTTCCCTGGTGATTCACCCGCGCAATCCCTACGTACCGACCGCCCACGCGAACGTCCGCTTCTTTGCTGCCCAGCCTCAAGCCTCAGACCTCGAGCCTCACACCTCCGCCACAGCGGCATCGCCGTTGTGGTGGTTCGGCGGCGGCTTCGATCTCACGCCGTACTACGGTTTCGAGGAGGACGCCGTCCACTGGCACCGGGTCGCCCGCAGCGCCGTCGCGCCCTACGGCCTCATGCTCCACGAGCGCATGAAGAAGGCCTGCGACGATTATTTCTTCCTGAAGCACCGGAACGAGCCGCGCGGGATCGGCGGACTGTTCTACGACGACTTCAACGAGCTCGGCTTCGACCGGAGTTTCGCGCTCACGCGCAGCGTCGGCGATGCCTTCATCGGCGCCTACCGCCCCATCGTCGCGCGGCGCAAGGCAACGCCGCACGGCGACCGCGAGCGACAGTTCCAGCTTCACCGCCGCGGCCGGTACGTGGAGTTCAACCTCGTCTGGGACCGCGGCACCCTCTTCGGCCTGCAGAGCGGCGGCCGCACCGAATCGATCCTCATGAGCCTCCCGCCCCTTGTCCGCTGGGACTACGACCGCCACCCCGAACCGGGCTCGCCCGAGGCGCGGCTGCATGACGTGTTCCTGAAGCCGCGCGACTGGGCCGGTGAAACCAAGTAAAATTACGAATTACGATGGGCGACTTGCGATTGAAGACTCCGCCGTGAAATGGCTGAAGAAATCGTCCTTCGTAATTCGCAAATCGTAATCCCTCATGACTTCCCGCTCCCGCTTCCTCGCCGCCTGCGCCTGCCAGCCGCTGGACCGGCCGCCGCTGTGGGTCATGCGGCAGGCCGGCCGCTACCTGCCGGAGTACCGGGCGCTCAAGGCGAAGTCGTCCTTCCTCGAGATGGTCCGGACGCCGGCGCTCGCCGCCGAGGTCACCCTGCAGCCGCTCCGGCGGTTCGCCCTCGACGCGGCGATCCTGTTCTCGGACATCCTCGTCATCCCCGAGGCGCTCGGCCAGGCGTACCGTTTCCGGGATGAAGGCGGCATCGCCATGGCGTTCCGCCTCGAGACCCGCGCCCAGGTCGAAGCCCTCGCCGCGCCCGAGGCGGTGCCGGAGCGGCTGGGCTACGTCGCCGAAACCCTCTCCCTCCTGAAGAAGGAACTGGCCGGCAGGCAGGCGCTGCTCGGCTTCGGCGGCTCTCCCTGGACGCTCGCCACCTACATGGTCGAGGGCGGGAGTTCCGAGGACTTCGAGCGCGTGAAGCTCCTGTTCTACACCGACCGCGCCCTCTTCGAAGCCCTGCTTGAGAAGCTCACGGCGGCGCTCATCGCCTATTTCCAGATGCAGATCCGCGCCGGGGCGGACGCGATCCAGATCTTCGACTCGTGGGGCGGAATCATCGCCGGCCCGGACTACGAGGCCGCCTCCCTGCAATGGATCCGGCGGATCATCGCCGCGCTGCCCCGCGATTTTCCCGTCGTGCTCTACGCGAAGGGCACGGCGTCGCATGTCACCGACCAGGCGTTCAGCGGCGCGAAGGTGCTGAGTGTCGACTGGACGAGCGATCTCGCCGTCGTGCGTCGCTCCCTGCCGGCGAACGTCGCGGTGCAGGGCAATCTCGACCCCGTGCTGCTCAACACCACGCCGGAGATCGTCCGGCGCGAGGCCACCCGCCTCCTCGAGTCGATGCGCGGCGCGCCGGGACACATCTTCAATCTCGGCCACGGCATCCAGCCGCAGGCGAAAATCGAGTGCGTCGAGGCCCTCGTCGCCACGGTGACAGGCTGGCGGGGCGGCGCCGCGGAGGTATAAGCGGCGCTGCAACCGCGAAGCGGCCGCCCGTCAATCGGACGCCGCCGCAATGACAAACGGCCAAAGTCGTGTAGCCTTTTCCCTTCGTGTCCTCCGCCCCCACCCCTCCGAGGTCCGTCGCCGTGCTGGGCGGCGGCATCACCGGCCTCGCCGCGGCCGAGCGTCTGAATGCGCTCGGGCAGCGCGTCCGCCTGTTCGAGCAGGGCCCGCGGCTGGGCGGAGCCATCCGGACGGAAACCGCCGAGGACTGGCTGTTCGACGCCGGCCCCAACACCCTGCAGGAAAGCAGCCCGGAAATCACGGCGGTCCTCCAGGAGCTCGGTTTGCAGCCGGAGATCGTGGCCGCGGGCCCCGCCGCGCGCAACCGCTACCTCGTTCGCCGCGGGAAGCTCGTGGCGGTGCCGACCTCCCCGGGCGCCCTGCTCCGCTCGCCGCTGCTGTCGCTCGGCACCAAGGTGCGGATCGCGCGGGAGCTGACAGCCGGACGTCGCAACCGGATCGGCGATCTCGGCCTGGCCGCGTTCATCCGAGCGCACTTCGGCCAGGAAATGGTCGAGCAGGTGGTGCAGCCTTTTGTCAGCGGCATCTACGCGGGCGACCCGGAGAAGCTCTCCACCCGCCATGGCTTTCCCCGGCTCTGGCAGTTCGAGCGGACACACGGTTCGCTGCTGCGGGGGCAGGTCGCCGCCGCCCGCGCGCGGCGCGCGCAGGGCCTGCCGGCGGCTCCTCGGCTCCTCTCCTTCCGCCGCGGGATGCAGGCCCTGCCCGACGCGCTGGCGTCCCGCCTGCCCGCGGGCTCGATCGCCCTGCGCGCCCGGGTCGAGAAGGTCGTTCAGGGCGCCAAATGGACGGTCACGTGGACCGACGGTCAGCGCACGCATTCCGAGGCCTTCGACGCGGTCATCTCCGCGCTGCCGGCCCCCGCGCTCTCGCGGTTGACCCTCGGTGCGTTCGGCGAGGATTCGCTGTCCAGCCTCGCCACCGTGGAATCCGCCTCGGTCGCGTCGCTCTTCCTCGGTTTCCGCCGCGAGCAGGTGGCCCATCCGCTCGACGGCTTCGGCGTCCTCGTGCCGTCGGTCGAGAAGCGCTCCCTCCTCGGCGCGCTGTTCTCCTCGACGCTTTTTCCCGGCCGTGCGCCCGACGGCCATGTCGCCCTCACCGTGATGGCCGGCGGCGCGCTCCAGCCCGAACTCGCCGCCCTGCCCCCGGAGAAACTGTGGGCCGCCGTGCGCGGCGACCTGCGGGAACTGCTCGGAGTCGTCGGCGAACCGGTCTTCCGCCGCCATGCCTCGTGGTCCGAGGCCATCCCGCAGTACCATCTCGGCTACGAGCGCCACCTCGCGACGATGCTCGCCTGCGAGAACCTGCACGCCGGCTTCTACATCGGCGGCAACGCCCGCGACGGCATCGCCCTTCCCGGCTGCCTGCTCGCCGGCCGCCGCCTCGCCGAGCGCGTCCTCGACCGCGCCGCCACCCGCAAACCGTAGGTCCCCGTCCCTTTCCCCTTCCCCGGCGAAGCCGTTGTGTAACCCATTAGGTTACGCGGCGGCTTCAGCCCGTCCGCGAAAAATACCGGAATATGTCCGGCATCCTCGTCTCGGCACCGCTGCCCGGGAGATCCGATCCAGCCGGGAAATCCACCCGGGAAAACTGCGGCCGTTCCGCTGCGAAATGGGCGCCGGGCTCCCCCCTTGACTCACGGGGGAGGCGGCATAGCCTCGCCCACTTTTCTCAGGCATGGCGCACGATTTCAAAGACACGCTGCAGCTCCCAAAGACCGATTTTCCGATGCGCGCGGGACTGGCCCAGCGCGAGCCTTCGCGGGTCGCGCACTGGGAGAAAATGGGCCTCTACGACGCCCTCCAGCGCCGCCGCGCCGGCAGCGACAAGGTCTTCGTGCTGCACGACGGGCCGCCGTTCACCAATGGCGACGTCCACATCGGCACCGCCCTGAACAAGGTCCTCAAGGACCTGATCAACCGCTACAAGTCGATGCAGGGTTTCCGGACACCCTACGTTCCCGGCTGGGACTGCCACGGGCTGCCGATCGAGCAGAAGGTCTCCCGCGAGCTGCAGGAGAAAAAGCAGACGGTGACGACGGCCGAGCTGCGCGCCCGGTGCGACGCGTTTTCCGAGGGCTGGATCGCGAAGCAGACCTCCCAGTTCAAGCGCCTCGGCGTGCTCGCCGACTGGCCGCACGAATACAAGACGAAGGCTCCGGCCTACGAGGCGGACATCGTCCGGACCTTCGCCGCCTTCGTCGAGAAGGGCCTGGTCTACCGCAGCAAGAAGCCCGTCTATTGGTCCATCCCGTTCGAAACCGCGCTCGCCGAGGCAGAGATCGAGTACAAGGACCACGTCAGCCCCTCGATCTGGGTGAAATTCGCGGTGCCGGCGGAAGAGGCGAAGAAATTCGGCCTGCCGGCGGACAAGCCCCTCTTCGTCGTCATCTGGACGACCACGCCGTGGACGCTGCCGGCCAACCTCGCGATCGCGATGCATCCTGACGTGTCGTATGTCGTCGCCGACCTCGGTGCGGACCGGATCATCGTGGCGGAGGCGCTCCTCGGCGCCGTGGCGGCCGCGGCCAAGCTCCCCACGACGCCCGCGATCGTCCATACGGTCCCCGGCCGCTCGCTGGAAAAACTCGGCGCCCGCCATCCCTTCATCGATCGCCCCGCGCCGGTCGTGCTCGCCGACTACGTCACGACGGACAGCGGCACCGGCTGTGTGCACACGGCGCCGGGCCACGGCGCGGAGGACTACCAGACCGGCCTGAAGTACAAGCTGGAGATCTACTGCCCCGTCGGCGACGACGGCCGCTACCTCGATGACGGCCGCGTGCCGGCCGAGCTCGTGGGCCTGACGACGCTGGAGACCGTCGAGGATCTCGCGGCGAAGAAAACCTCTCCCGCCAACATCGCCGTGCTGAAGAGGCTCGCCAGCACCGGAGCCCTGCTCGCGAAGCAGAATCTCACGCACAGCTATCCGCACTGCTGGCGTTCGAAGACGCCGATCATTTTCCGCGCCGTCGACCAGTGGTTCGTCGCCCTCGACCAGAACCGCACGCGAGCCACGGCGCTCGCCGAGATCAGCCGCATCGCCGACCAGCAGGGCTGGATCCCCGCCTGGGGCGAGGCCCGCATCCGCGGCGCGGTCGAGTCGCGGCCCGACTGGTGCATCAGCCGCCAGCGCGCGTGGGGCGTGCCGATCCCGGCGTTCTACGACGCGAAGAAGAACGCCTACCTCGACGCCGGCGTCGCGCGGGCGATCGCCGACAAGTTTGCTCGCACCGGCACCAACCTCTGGTACGACGCCACCCCGGAGAAGATCCTCGAGGGCATCCCGCTGCCGTCCCATTGGCCGGCGCCGTCCGGGCTGAGCTGCGGACGCGACACCCTCGACGTCTGGATCGACTCGGGTTCATCGCACGCCGCCGTCCTCCGCCGGCACCAGGGCGGCACCCGCTGCCCGGCCGACCTCTATCTCGAGGGCAGCGACCAGCACCGCGGCTGGTTCCAGTCGTCCCTCTGGACCAGCGTGATCGCCACCGGCGCCGCGCCCTATCGCGCGGTCCTGACCCACGGTTTCATCGTCGACCAGGAGCGCAACAAGATCTCGAAGAGCAGCACCTATGAGAAGCCGCAGACGAGCGACGCGTACGTCGCCGAATACGGCGCGGATGTGATCCGGCTCTGGATCGCCTCGCAGGACTTCCGCGACGACATCCCGATCTCGAAGGAGATCCTCTCCCACGTCAGCGAAACCTACCGGCTGATCCGGAACACCTTTCGCTACCAGCTTTCGGTGCTGCACGACTTCGACGCCGCGCAGCATGCGGTGCCGGTCGAACAACTCGACACCCTCGACCGCTGGGCGCTGCACCAGACCGCGGCGCTGCTGCGCGACTGCGGGGCGGCCTACGACGCGTTCGAGTTCCACCGGGTCTACCAGCTCTGCAACCAGTTCTGCGCGGTGACGCTGTCGGCGACCTATCACGACATCCTCAAGGACCGCCTGTACACGCTCGGCACGCACTCGCCGCTGCGGCGCTCGTCGCAGACGGCGATCCATCACATCTTCCAGACCCTGGTGCGGGTGCTCGCCCCGATCCTGACCTTCACGACCGACGAGGCCTGGGCCTTCGCCACCGCCCGGACGGAATACGCCGATGACTCCATCCACCTCCAGGACTGGCCGGTGGCCCCCGCCGCCTGGACGGACGCGGAGGTCGAGGCCGACATCGCCGCGCTGCTGAAGGTGCGCGCGCAGGTGAACGAGGCGATCGAGCCGCTGCGCGCCGCCGGCAAGCTGGGCAAGTCGCTCGACGCCGCGGTCACCCTCGCCGGCGCCGCTGCCGATCCCGGGTTCCGCGTGCTGGAAAAACACCGCGATTTTCTCCCCGAACTTTTCATCGTCTCGCATGTCACCTTGACGCCCGCTTCCGGCGGCGCGCCCGAACCCAGCGTCCGTCCCTGCAGCGAACTCCAGTATGTCCGCTGCCCGCGCTGCTGGCGCTGGGTGCCGGCGCTGGAGGCGAGCGGCCACGGTGAAGTGTGCCCCCGCTGCGCCGAGGCCCTGCAGACGGCCTGATCCTTCTTTCTTACCTCCCCGTCATGCCCACCAAAAAGAAGCAACCCGCCCCCGCGAAAAAGCCGGCCGCGAAAGCCGGCAAAACCGTTTCCAAAAAGAGCCCGCCGGCCAAACCGGCGGCCGAACCCGTGAAGAAAACCAAATCCGAACCCGCCGCCAGCAAGGCGGCCGCCACGCGCGACGCTCTCCGCAGCCGCATCCTCGGCGCGAAGAAGAAGCCCGCCAAGCCCATCGCCTTCAGCCTCGACGAGGTCCGCGCCATCGCCAAGACGGTCTCCGCCAAGGAAGCCAAGGCCCAGGCCGCCAAGTCGGCCAAGCCCGGCATCGCGGCGCCCGCCAAGAAGAGCGACCCGCACGGCAAGCTCGTGCGTCCCGCGAATCCCACCCACGTCAAGGCCGCGTCGCTCGCCGACATCCTCGGCTTCAATCCCCGCAAGGCCCGGTCCGCCGAGGTGCTCGAGGAGCGCGACGTGCCCGAGAAATTCAAGCGCTACTACAAGCTGCTGGTCGACCTGCGCAAGCACCTCACCGCCGGGATCGAGCTGCACTCCGAGGAAACGCTCAAGCGCTCCTCCAAGGACGACTCCGGCGACCTTTCCGCCTACGGGCAGCACATGGCCGACGCCGGCACCGACACCTTCGACCGCGACTTCGCCCTCAGCCTCGTCTCCAGCGAGCAGGAGGCCCTCTCCGAGATCGATGCCGCGATCAAGCGCGTGCACGACGGCACCTATGGAATCTGCGAAATCACCCAGAAGCCGATCGCGAAGGAACGGCTCCTGGCCGTGCCCTTCACGCGATATTCCGCCGGGGCGCAGAAGGAGCTCGAGCGCAACCAGCATCGCGCCCGCACCCAGGCCGGCCTCTTCGGGGAGCTCGGCGAGGAGGGCGCGAAGCTCGAGGACGACCGCGGCGGCGGCGAGGAATAAGGCCGCCGCCGGCAGGCTGGCCGCCTTCCTTTCCATGGAATCCGTTCCCGCTCCGGCCCCGGCCCTCACGCCCGCCACCGGCTGGCAGCGCCTCCGCGCGTACCGCCTGCTGCTCGGACTGGCGGCGCTGACCTTCGCCCTCGACCAGGCGACCAAGGCCTGGATCGCCGCGCGCCTGCCCTACGGCACCTATGCCGGGCCCGGGGCGATCGCCGTGGTCCCGGACTTCTTCTACCTCATCCACGTCGGCAACACCGGCGCGGCCTGGAGCGTGCTGACCGGCCAAAGCATGCTGCTCGCGCTGCTCGCCGTCGGCACGCTCGGCGCGATCTTCCTCTGGCGGCGCGCCCTTGGCCTGCGCACGCCGGTCGTGCAGGTGAGCTTCGGCCTCCTCTGCGGCGGCATCGCCGGCAACCTGCTCGACCGGATCCGGCACGGCCACGTGATCGATTTCATCGACCTGCATTTCGGCAGCTACATCTACCCGACCTTCAACATCGCCGACTCCGGCATCTGCGTGGGCGTGGTGATCTACCTGTGGCACTCGCTGCGCGGGCCCGCC